>NZ_CP017267.1:786666-1460833 GCF_001870205.1 Vagococcus teuberi
TTATTATTCTTCTTGTGTCTTTTTACATTTTTTGATAGAATTTTTTCGTTAGTTAATTTATATAATATAAAATTAGCTGTTGTGTATATACCATTAATGCTCCTAGCAATTCCTATATTCTATACAATTCGATGTCTTGTTAAAAAAATATTTAGAGAGTAAGTTAACATAAAATTCATACTTTATTATTAAAAAATATGTATTTTAGATGTATCATGGAATTGTATTATAAAAACTAGTTTATTATGGGAGGGTAAAATGAAAAAAATGGTCATAGGTAGTATGTTACTTAGTAGTGTGTTTGTCATATCTGGATGTTCTTCTGGATTAAGCACGTCTGCAAGTGAAGGTCAAACTACTAAACGTACAGTTGAAATATCAACGTCTACTACGAATGAAATAAACTATGAAAGCAATCCTATTTTTGAAGGTAGATTAATCAGTGACCCAGTGATAGATAAGAATGCAGTCATTCTATCATTTGAGTCAGTTGATGCGGTGAATGATCCTGAATCCATCCATGACGTTTTAGATTCAAATGGTGTAGTATTGAATGTAGATAAAACAATATTTGATAAAACAAAACACAAAGAAAAGTTTAAGCAAGGCGCATTAGTAGAGTTTACGTTGACCAAAACACCTGCATTGACATATTCAATACCACCTCAAGTCCCTGGAGCCTCAATTAAATCAGTACAAATTAAAGATAATTAATATCAAAAAGCATTTGACAAGTCATGTCAATGCTTTTTTTTTATGTTTCGTAATGTAAATCAAAATGTTACAATAAGTAAAATGAATATGAGAAATGAGGGAATAAACGTGACAGAGTATTTAAATGTTGGGAAAATTGTGAATACGCAAGGAATTAAAGGTGAAGTCAGAGTAATTTCTCAAACAGATTTTCCTGAAAAACGATATAAAAAAGGAAACGTCTTATATCTCTTTCGAGAGGGAAAAGATGTAGCAGAACTAACGATAAAATCACATAGAAAGCATAAAAACTTTGATATCGTGAGCTTTGAAAATCATCCTAATATTAATGATGTTGAAAAGTATCGAGATGGTATTTTAAAAGTTAAAAAAGACGAAGTAGGTCAGTTAGAAGAAAATGCCTTTTATTATCACGAAATAATCGGATGTGAAGTGGTAGATGAAACAGGTGAATTGTTAGGAACAGTGAAAGAAATTCTATCTCCTGGAGCTAATGATGTATGGGTAGTAAAACACAAACAACACGGTAAAAAAGATATACTTTTACCTTACATTGAGTCAGTCATGTTAGACGTTAATGTCACAGATAAAAAGATTACGGTTGAAATTCCAGAAGGGTTGATTGACGATGAGAATTGATGTCTTAACTCTTTTTCCAAGAATGTTTGAAGGTCCACTAACAGAGTCAATTTTAGGTAAAGCAATCGACAAAGAGTTGCTAGATGTTCATGTTAGAAATTTTCGCGATTTTTCTACCAACAAACATCAACAAGTAGACGACTATCCTTATGGTGGTGGAGCAGGAATGTTACTTAAAGTTCAACCAATTCATGATGCTTTAACATTTATTAAAGAAGATGCACGGACTCAGCCGCGCGTCATTTTACTAGACCCAGCAGGAAAACCATTTAATCAAGAGATGGCAGAAGATTTTTCCGAAGAAGAACATTTAGTGTTTATTTGTGGTCATTATGAAGGATACGATGAAAGAATTCGTTCGTTAGTAACAGATGAAGTATCCCTTGGTGATTACGTATTAACAGGTGGCGAGCTTGGTGCGATGGTGATGATTGATGCGACAGTTAGATTGTTACCTGAAGTGTTAGGTAATGATGAGTCTGCCAAAACAGATTCCCACTCAACTGGACTTTTAGAACACCCACAATATACAAGACCGGCAAATTATGAAGGAATGGAAGTCCCTCATGTTCTGACAAATGGTAACCACAAATTAATTGCAGAATGGCAATTAAAAGAGTCGTTAAGACGAACTTTTTTAAGACGACCAGATATGTTAGAATCACTTGAAATGACAAAAGAAATGGAAAAATTACTTGAAGAAGTGAAAAAGGAAGAAAAAAGTATTTAGCCCCTTTACTGAAAAGAGTAATTATGCTATTATAATTTAGTGAGTCAAATGGCTCATCTATTACAACATTCCGCTGTGCCATATGCATATGAGTGTTTAGAATAAGGAGAATGTGGACATGAATCCATTAATAGAAGAAATTACAAAAGAACAATTACGCTCTGATATACCAGCTTTTAGACCTGGTGATACTGTACGTGTACATGCTAAAGTTGTTGAGGGTAGTCGTGAACGTATCCAGTTATTTGAAGGTGTTGTAATTAAACGCCGTGGTGCTGGAATTAGCGAAACTTACACTGTACGTAAAATTTCTAACGGTGTTGGTGTGGAACGTACTTTTCCAATCCATACACCACGTGTTGCTCAAATTGAAGTAATCCGTTATGGTAAAGTTCGTCGTGCGAAACTTTATTACATCCGTGCATTACATGGTAAAGCAGCAAGAATTAAAGAAATCCGTCGTTAATCATTTGTTAACAGGTGATGGCCCTATGAAAATAGGGTCTTTGTCAAATAGGACTGATGGATTAAATTTTGGCTGTACACTAAATCGTGTTGATAGATTAAATTCTATCAACACGATTTTTTGTTTTAGGCATAGAAAAAGGGGCATTCTTATTGGTAAAATTAAGTCGACTATAACTAACATTACAAAGAATAATACCCCTATGAATAATAATACAAGAAAACTACTCAATTTAACCGATGATTCTCTTATTTTTAATGGGGATTGATTGTCTCATTAAGCGAGAAACAACCGCTCAGTTAACATGATGACAGGAAGATCAGAGAATAAAGATAAGCAATGCCAGAAATGTGGATGTTATCAATCCGTTAAAAACGGAACGTATCAAACTATTAGTCAATTGCCTGAAGTTGAACGTCGCCCAACTTATCTGAAACTTCACAGAGATTAAAAACTGTGGATCAACTTTCAGTGCTTCTACTTCTCTAGTAGATGACTATTGTCACATTTCTAAACAGATTAAATACCAAATTGCCTTTGACTTAAAAGAGAATCAATCACGTAAAAAAATCGCAGAATGCCACAGTGTCTCTGAAAATACTGTTAAACGTGTGTTAGTATCATTTACTAATAACTAGCAACCGAATGTTAATTTCTTGCCCACGGCTCTTTGTGTAGATGAGTTTAGCTCTACTTCTGATTGTCATGCTGGAATGAGCTTTATTTGTGCTGATGCGGCATCTAAAAAAATAATCGATATCTTACCTGATAAAAGATTGCATAAGTTGGTTTCTTACTTTATGAAGTATTCCAGAAAATCACGTCTAAAAGTAAGATTTTGGTCATGGACATGAATGCAAGTTACGGTCAACTATTAAAAACAGTCTTTCCAAACGCGAAATCATCACAGATCGATTTCATATCATTCAACATATTAACCGCTCTTTCAACACCTTAAGAATAAAAGAAATGAATCAACCGACACAATTTAAATAGTTTGTTACTGTTTTCAAAAACATTTAAAAAGTATCGAGAAGAAATAAAAAACTCCTTTTTAGCTGATTAGACACCTTAATTATAAAGGAAAGTGCTATTTTTTCGTCAAAAAACGGAACAAAATCAAAAATAATTTTGTTCCGTTTAATCTTTTTTTAGACACTTTTGGGTCAGCCTATTTTAAATTATAAAGTTTTAATTTTATTGATTAAGTGATTTTTTTATTATTTAGTCACAGAAGAGTTAATAGCTTGTTTTATTTATGTTAAAATGAGAAACAGTAATATACTTAGGAGGTTCAGAGAATGAATGTCAAAATAGGTGATATAATGATTGGGGAAATTACAGGGATTCAAACATATGGTGCATTTGTCTCGCTAGGAGACAATCAACAAGGATTGATTCATGTTTCAGAAGTTAAACATGGTTTTATAAAAAATATAGAAGATGACTTAAGAGTAGGTCAAAAAGTTAAAGTTCAAGTTATTGATGTAGATGAATACACTAAAAAAATTAGTTTATCATTACGTGTATTTCAAGATGCACCACCTATTTTATTTAAGAAAAAAAAATATTTTACAAATCGTTATAAAAATATCGGTTTTGAAAGTATTGATAAGAATCTATCAATTTGGGTTGATGAGTTTTTAGAGGATATTACGGAAAATAACTGATATATTTCTGAAAATATGTTACAATTACATTTGTCGATTTATTATAACTATTAAATAAGAGGTGTGTAATATTGGAACAGTCTAGAGTAGCTGGGACAGTCATTCTTAATCTACAAGATGGTCATAAAAAATTTTTAGTACAAAAAACAGATGATACTGTAAGTTTTATTCAAACTACAATTAATGATAGTTTTACAAGTCTAGCATGTATTTTAGAGAAATTGACTCAGTCTGCTGGGTTAGATTCAGGTGCTATGGATTTAGTAGAGTTAACTAATATTAATATTGAAAATGAGAAATTGCCACTCTTTGTCTTTAGTCTAGATGAAGAATGTATTGATTTTTATTCTTTGAATTCTGAGTTTTTATGGGAAGAGCCTGCGACATTAAGAATGGTTTTGCAAGATTTTAATGTTAGTGGAGTGCCTTTTTTAAATTAACTGTTGACATTATCAAATAGGAGTTGTATTATATAGAAGTTGTCAAAACAACTTGTTATTTTAACTTAAAAAAATAATAAAAAAACATTGACAAAATATTATTTTGTTGATAATATATAAAAGTTGTTACAGCAATGATATTTAGACCTTTGAAAACTGAACAAAGTAAGACGAACCAAATGTGTAGGGCGTTTCTATTATGTAGAAACAAACCATATTTAGTGAATATAATTTGCTAGCAAGTTTTAAAAAATGAGCTTAAACATCGTAAGATGTTATCAACTTTTTATTGAGAGTTTGATCCTGGCTCAGGACGAACGCTGGCGGCGTGCCTAATACATGCAAGTCGAACGCATTTCTTTTCACCGGAGCTTGCTCCACCGAAAAGAAATGAGTGGCGGACGGGTGAGTAACACGTGGGCAACCTGCCCATCAGAGGGGGATAACACTTGGAAACAGGTGCTAATACCGCATAATTGATTTTATCGCATGGTGAAATCATAAAAGACGCTTTAAGTGTCACTGATGGATGGGCCCGCGGTGCATTAGTTAGTTGGTGGGGTAATGGCCTACCAAGACCATGATGCATAGCCGACCTGAGAGGGTGATCGGCCACACTGGGACTGAGACACGGCCCAGACTCCTACGGGAGGCAGCAGTAGGGAATCTTCGGCAATGGACGAAAGTCTGACCGAGCAACGCCGCGTGAGTGAAGAAGGTTTTCGGATCGTAAAACTCTGTTGTTAGAGAAGAATAAGTGATAGAGTAACTGTTATCACCTTGACGGTATCTAACCAGAAAGCCACGGCTAACTACGTGCCAGCAGCCGCGGTAATACGTAGGTGGCAAGCGTTGTCCGGATTTATTGGGCGTAAAGCGAGCGCAGGCGGTCTTTTAAGTCTGATGTGAAAGCCCTCGGCTCAACCGAGGAAGGTCATTGGAAACTGGAGGACTTGAGTGTAGAAGAGGAGAGTGGAATTCCATGTGTAGCGGTGAAATGCGTAGATATATGGAGGAACACCAGTGGCGAAGGCGACTCTCTGGTCTGTAACTGACGCTGAGGCTCGAAAGCGTGGGGAGCAAACAGGATTAGATACCCTGGTAGTCCACGCCGTAAACGATGAGTGCTAAGTGTTGGAGGGTTTCCGCCCTTCAGTGCTGCAGTTAACGCATTAAGCACTCCGCCTGGGGAGTACGGCCGCAAGGCTGAAACTCAAAGGAATTGACGGGGGCCCGCACAAGCGGTGGAGCATGTGGTTTAATTCGAAGCAACGCGAAGAACCTTACCAGGTCTTGACATCCTTTGACCACTCTAGAGATAGACCTTTCCCTTCGGGGACAAAGTGACAGGTGGTGCATGGTTGTCGTCAGCTCGTGTCGTGAGATGTTGGGTTAAGTCCCGCAACGAGCGCAACCCTTATTGTTAGTTGCCATCATTTAGTTGGGCACTCTAGCGAGACTGCCGGTGACAAACCGGAGGAAGGTGGGGATGACGTCAAATCATCATGCCCCTTATGACCTGGGCTACACACGTGCTACAATGGACAGTACAATGAGTTGCGAGACCGCGAGGTTTAGCTAATCTCTTAAAGCTGTTCTCAGTTCGGATTGTAGGCTGCAACTCGCCTACATGAAGCCGGAATCGCTAGTAATCGTGGATCAGCATGCCACGGTGAATACGTTCCCGGGCCTTGTACACACCGCCCGTCACACCACGAGAGTTTGTAACACCCAAAGTCGGTGAGGTAACCTTTTGGAGCCAGCCGCCTAAGGTGGGATAGATGATTGGGGTGAAGTCGTAACAAGGTAGCCGTATCGGAAGGTGCGGCTGGATCACCTCCTTTCTAAGGATAATTACGGAAAACACATTTTGTCTTTACTTTGTTCAGTTTTGAGAGGTCTACTCTTAAAATAGTTAGGGGCCTTAGCTCAGCTGGGAGAGCGCCTGCCTTGCACGCAGGAGGTCAGCGGTTCGATCCCGCTAGGCTCCATTGATGAGTAATCATCAAACGAATTGTTCATTGAAAACTGGATAGTTGAAGTTAGACATCAACATAAACCGAGAACACCGCGTTGAACAGTTTCTTTAAAAAGAACTGTGAAATGTATTAATGATTATCTATCGCTAGTTAGTCATTAATAAAAAACAAGCTAACCGTCAGGTTAGAAAAGGTTAAGTGAATAAGGGCGCACGGTGGATGCCTTGGCACTAGAAGCCGATGAAGGACGGGACTAACACCGATATGCTTCGGGGAGCAGTAAGTATGCTATGATCCGGAGATTTCCGAATGGGGGAACCCAATATCTTTTATAGGATATTATCTAATAGTGAATACATAGCTATTAGAAGGTAGACGCAGAGAACTGAAACATCTAAGTACCTGCAGGAAGAGAAAGAAAAATCGATTTCCTTAGTAGCGGCGAGCGAAACGGAAACAGCCCAAACCAACAAGCTTGCTTGTTGGGGTTGTAGGACTCAGCTGTGGTAGCTGTTGTGGATAGTCGAATCGACTTGGAAAGGTCAGCCGTAGCGGGTAAAAGCCCCGTAGACGAAATTGACAACACACCTATGAGTATCCTGAGTACGGCGGAACACGAGAAATTCCGTCGGAATCCGGGAGGACCATCTCCCAAGGCTAAATACTCTCTAGTGACCGATAGTGAACCAGTACCGTGAGGGAAAGGTGAAAAGCACCCCGGAAGGGGAGTGAAATAGAACCTGAAACCGTGTGCCTACAAGAAGTTAGAGCCCGTTAATGGGTGATAGCGTGCCTTTTGCAGAATGAACCGGCGAGTTACGATAGCATGCGAGGTTAAGCTGAAGAAGCGGAGCCGTAGCGAAAGCGAGTCTGAATAGGGCGAATGAGTATGTTGTCGTAGACCCGAAACCATGTGACCTACCCATGTCCAGGTTGAAGGTGTGGTAAAACGCACTGGAGGACCGAACCCACGTACGTTGAAAAGTGCGGGGATGAGGTGTGGGTAGCGGAGAAATTCCAAACGAACTTGGAGATAGCTGGTTCTCTCCGAAATAGCTTTAGGGCTAGCCTCGGATTTGAGAATGATGGAGGTAGAGCACTGTTTGGACTAGGGGCCCGTCTTGGGTTACCGAATTCAGATAAACTCCGAATGCCATTCATTTATATCCGGGAGTCAGACAGTGAGTGATAAGATCCATTGTCGAAAGGGAAACAGCCCAGACCACCAGCTAAGGTCCCAAAATACATGTTAAGTGGAAAAGGATGTGAGGGTGCACAAACAACTAGGATGTTGGCTTAGAAGCAGCCACCATTTAAAGAGTGCGTAATAGCTCACTAGTCGAGTGCCCTTGCGCCGAAAATGTACCGGGGCTAAACATGTTACCGAAGCTGTGGATAGAACCTTTGGTTCTATGGTAGGAGAGCGTTCTAAGGGCGTTGAAGCTGGATCGTAAGGACTGGTGGAGCGCTTAGAAGTGAGAATGCCGGTATGAGTAGCGAAAGACAGGTGAGAATCCTGTCCACCGAATGACTAAGGTTTCCTGGGGAAGGCTCGTCCTCCCAGGGTTAGTCGGGACCTAAGCTGAGGCCGATAGGCGTAGGCGATGGATAACAGGTTGAGATTCCTGTACTCGTTTGTTTTGTTTGAACAATGGAGGGACACAGGAGGCTATGAGATCGTGCGACTGGAAGTGCACGTTCAAGCAACAAGTCTTGATAAGAGTCAAATGCTTTTATCTATAAGGACAAGTTGTGATGAGTAGGGAAATAAAGTACCGAAGTCTCAATGTCACACTGTCAAGAAAAGCTTCTAGTTAGAAACAAATGACCCGTACCGCAAACCGACACAGGTAGTCGAGGAGAGAATCCTAAGGTGAGCGAGAGAACTCTCGTTAAGGAACTCGGCAAAATGACCCCGTAACTTCGGGAGAAGGGGTGCTGAACGCAAGTTCAGCCGCAGTGAATAGGCCCAAGCGACTGTTTATCAAAAACACAGGTCTCTGCAAAATCGAAAGATGACGTATAGGGGCTGACGCCTGCCCGGTGCTGGAAGGTTAAGAGGATGGGTTAGCAATAGCGAAGCTCAAAATTGAAGCCCCAGTAAACGGCGGCCGTAACTATAACGGTCCTAAGGTAGCGAAATTCCTTGTCGGGTAAGTTCCGACCCGCACGAAAGGCGTAACGATTTGGGCACTGTCTCAACGAGAGACTCGGTGAAATTTTAGTACCTGTGAAGATGCAGGTTACCCGCGACAGGACGGAAAGACCCCATGGAGCTTTACTGTAGTTTGATATTGAATGTTTGTGACACATGTACAGGATAGGTAGGAGCCGTAGAAGTCGGAACGCTAGTTTCGATGGAGGCGCTGGTGGGATACTACCCTTGTGTTATGACCATTCTAACCCGCACCACTAATCGTGGTGGGAGACAGTGTCAGATGGACAGTTTGACTGGGGCGGTCGCCTCCCAAAAGGTAACGGAGGCGCCCAAAGGTTCCCTCAGAATGGTTGGAAATCATTCGTAGAGTGCAAAGGCAGAAGGGAGCTTGACTGCGAGAGCTACAACTCGAGCAGGGACGAAAGTCGGGCTTAGTGATCCGGTGGTTCCGCATGGAAGGGCCATCGCTCAACGGATAAAAGCTACCCTGGGGATAACAGGCTTATCTCCCCCAAGAGTTCACATCGACGGGGAGGTTTGGCACCTCGATGTCGGCTCGTCGCATCCTGGGGCTGTAGTCGGTCCCAAGGGTTGGGCTGTTCGCCCATTAAAGCGGCACGCGAGCTGGGTTCAGAACGTCGTGAGACAGTTCGGTCCCTATCCGTCGCGGGCGTTGGAAATTTGAGAGGAGCTGTCCTTAGTACGAGAGGACCGGGATGGACATACCTCTGGTGTACCAGTTGTTCTGCCAAGGGCATTGCTGGGTAGCTATGTATGGACGGGATAAACGCTGAAAGCATCTAAGCGTGAAGCCCCCCTCAAGATGAGATTTCCCATTCCTTTAAGGAAGTAAGACCCCTGAAAGATGATCAGGTAGATAGGCTAGGAGTGGAAGTACAGTGATGTATGGAGCGGACTAGTACTAATCGGTCGAGGACTTAACCAAAATAAGCGGTGGACAATTATGATGATAGATAACTTTAACATCCAGTTTTGAGTGAGCAATTACTCAATAATATATAAGTGCGGTGACGATGGCAAGAAGGATACACCTGTAACCATGCCGAACACAGAAGTTAAGCTTCTTAGCGCCGAGGGTAGTGAAGGGTTTCCCTTTGTGAGAGTAGGACGTTGCCGTGCTTATATTAATTATTATCCGGCATAGCTCAGTTGGTAGTAGCGCATGACTGTTAATCATGATGTCGTAGGTTCGAGTCCTACTGCCGGAGTATAGACTTAAAATAATTTAATAGTAATAATCCGGCATAGCTCAGTTGGTAGTAGCGCATGACTGTTAATCATGATGTCGTAGGTTCGAGTCCTACTGCCGGAGCTGAAAATATCTAGTATTTTTATACTAGATATTTTTTTTATTGTACACTAAATCGTGTTGATAGTTTAAATTCTATCAATGTGATTTTTGTTGTAGTCATAAAAAGGCTTTACGTCAAATGATGTGGATGAATAAAATTAAGTTTACTTAAGCAACGAAAGTCTATTGGCTTTTGTTGCTTATTTATTATATGTATTGAAAACCACCCGCATAGCAGGTGTTTTTCAATACATATAATAAAAAGATGATTGTGAGAGTCATCTCACAATCATCATCTTACCAATTTAATTCATCAGTCCTGGTAAATAGCCAATAAGTCTATGTCATTTTCGAGATTTTTTTATCAATAATATTGTTCCTTGACACAATTTGATATAAAGTCAAAACAACTAAATGATTTCTAAATCTTCAATTCTAAGGTATTAACCATTACCCACAGTAGTTGACAAAGAGCTTTTATTTTTCGCGAATAACTTCTATTTTGTATCCATCTGGATCAATAATAAAGTAGTAAGAAGGTGGAACATTAGGTAAATGTTTTAATTCAGTAACATTAAATCCTTCAGATTTATGCTGAGCATGTAGCCCTTCTAAGTCATCGGTTGAAATAGCAATATGTCCATAGCCATTTCCTAAATCATATGCTTCAGAGTCATAATTATAAGTTAATTCTAATTCATAACTATCTCCTGGCAATGTTAAGTAAACTAATGTAAATTTATTTTCTGGAAAGTCCCTTCTGCGAGATTCTTCAAAGTTAAATGCTTTTTTATAGAAATCCAAGGAAGCATCTAAATCTTTTACTCTTACACATGTATGAGCCATTTTCATAGTATTCATCCATCCTTTTCTAATAGATTATCTTAATACTAACATGTAAGATGGGTCTTTTCTAGTTTTTTGAACCGTTAAATATTATAGAAAGCTAGTGATACGGTGAGTTCGTACGGTGTAAAGTCTGTTTTTACACGAATATTATTCTCATCATCTTTATATACTTCTTTGTAGGTTCCACCTAAAATAGTAGGAATAACTTGAATATTTGTGTATTTATTGATTAAAATATCTGATTTATAGCTGTCCTCAATTGAAATAAAACCTAAATTAAAATCAGAGTCTTGATTTGTTTTATTCGGGATAAATATGCTCAGTCTATTAGTATGTGATTTTGGATCATAGAGCATCTTGGCATAAGTATTAGGAATAATGTTATCGTAAAGCTCATAAATTTTACGATAACGGTACTCATTATAGTTATTGATTAAATCATCTTCTGTTAGTCCAGCATATAAGCTAGAGAAGAATCGATCTTCTTTTAATTTTAAAATTGTTTCAAATAGTATTTGTTGCTTTTCTGGCTTTATTATCTCTGGAATAGTTGTATGCAAATATTCTTTGTGTCTGATATTGGCAGAAGATGTATTAATAATCATAAAATCGGAATGCGTATCTTTTCTTTGCCTTAAAGAGGTAACATCATAATGTTTTTTCTTTTTACGTTTTTTTCTTTTTTTTCTTTTACTAGGAACAATATAATAGTCATCTTCGTTATCATCATCATTGTCATTGATATAATCAGTAACTGATTGACGAAATATATTTGAAAAAAACTTTGTAATGTCATAATAAATATCTGGATTTAAGTAGATAATAAGAGTACACGCTAAGAGCATTGCTAGCGCTGAAATAAAAAGATAGGCAAACCAAAAGAAGCTAGGTGTATAGGTTATAAATAATGCAATAATCCAAATTACAATAATACTAAATCCAATTGTTTTCAAATGCTTCATATGCCTTAGATACCTTTCTATATACAAAGTGATAAACTAACATAATTATATTTAACCATAGTTTGATGTTTAAAACAAACCTATCTGATAATTTGATAGCATAAAATATTTTGTGTAAACAAAAATTTAAGGTAGAAAAAAAGAAAGTCCATTCTGTAAAATTAAGGTTACGACACAGAAATTTTATAGGAGGTTTTTCTCCTGAATAATTTTACTACAGAAATGATGGAAACACTAATCAATAAAGAGGATTTGGAGTATTTATTTCATCGTCTAGAGCTGACTGCTTTTCTTGATTATGAAAAATATGATCGTGCTGGTTTTAATTCAGGTAATTCCTGTAATGGGAATTACTTATGCTCTTTTAAAACAGAGTATGGGGAATTAAATTTAATCATCCCTAGACATAGAAATGGTGAATTTTCTCAACAAACACTACCAGCCTATAAAAGAATGGATGATTCCTTGAAAACGACTATTATTCAACTGTATCAAAAAAGAATAACGATGTCTGAAATCTCTGATCTAATTGAAAAAATGTATGGTCATTATTACACATCACAAACCATTTACAACATTAGTAAAATAAATGTTTTAGCCTTGGAATAAAGATCGTTAGAAGCTAAATATTCAGTCATCTTTATGGACGATACTCATCTTCCTTTGAAGAGACAAACTGTATCAAAAGAAAAAGAAATTAAACAAGTAACTTTTATAACAGATAAATGGAAAAAAACAGTATCCACGAGTCATTACATTATTCATTAACCCTACTATATTAATTTTTTATAACTTTCCTTCTTCAATAAGAAAAACTATCTACTCAACTAAGTTAATTGAGATATTTAATAAGAAATTAAAAAAATATAAAAAGAGAAAAGAACAAAACCCTAATAAGGAATCTCTGAAAAGATTCCTAGTTTATCAGTCCAATGAATATAACCAAAAATTTCTAGGTAGATTTCATAAAGGATTTAAGTAAATTCAATATACGTTAGAATCAATGCTTTAACTTAAAATGATAGAATAGATTTTCCATTTATAAAAAATTATTGACGAAACCGATAATTTTTTATAGTGTTTTTATCTGATGACTTATTAATAGAATATAGTATAATACATAGGTAAGTAAAAAAGGAAAGGAATTGGGGTAATGGAATCAACCAATTTATTTGCCATTGTTGATATTGAAACAACTGGCACGAATCAACAAACAGATAAAATTATTCAATTTGCCTGTGTAATTATCGAGAATCAGCAAATTGTAAATCAACTGTCGATTGATATTAATCCACTACGCTCAATACCTAAGCATATAACGGAATTAACAGGTATTTCAAATAAAGATGTGGCAAATTCACCATACTTTGAAGATGTTGCCTTTACGATTAAACAATTACTTGATGGCTGTGTATTTGTGGCACACAATGTCTTTTTCGATTTTAATTTTTTGAATAGTGAGCTAGTTCGTGCTGGAGTCTCACCACTTACTAGTCCCTGTATTGATACAGTGGAGTTGTTTCAAGTGTTATTTCCAACTTCTAATGGCTTTAGAGTGAGCGATATGGCGTCAGAAATGTCTATAGAACATACTAATCCTCATCAAGCATTAAGTGATGCTTATGTCACAGCACAAGGTTTTATTAAGATGCTTGATAAATTAAGAACGTTACCTTTAGTAACGAAGGAGACACTTCAATTGTTGTCAGTTAGTTTAGGGGTTAATAATCAAGCTATTTTTAGTATGGTCTTAAACGAAGCTTATGAGACTAAACAGAATGACTTAGAAGGAATCGTTGTTTTAGATGGCATTGCTATTAAGAAAAAAGATAGAGCATATCGCTATCAGGATAGAGAAGTAGCGCAATCATTTTCAAGTAAACTGAATATTTTAAGGAATACGCAAAGAGAAATGGCTGAGGATATCCACCAGTTTTTGACTAAAGATAATAAAAGCAAAAACTTGTTTATAGAAGCTGAAACAGGCACTGGAAAAACAATGGGTTATTTATATCCTTTAACATTTGAGAAGAAACCTGAACAAAAGCTTATCTCGACCTCCACGATTTTATTACAAAATCAGATAGAATATCAGGATATTCCTTTATTAAATGATTTAGTTAAGACTTCAAAACAAGGTGTCGTGGTAAAAAGTACCTCTCATTATTTAAGTTTACATGCCTTTAGGCAAACATTGGATTTACCATTAGGACAAAAAAGTTATGCAATCTGTCAGATGGCTATATTAGTTTGGCTGTTAGAGACAAATACAGGAGATTTGGATGAAGTCAATGTCATTAAGAACAATGTGTTTTACCAACAAGTTCAACATACTGGGCAAAAAGAATTAGTTGAATCCTCTATCTTTTTTGAAGAAGACTTTTATCATTACTTAACAGATAGATGTCAATTTGCTGATTTTATTATCGTCAATCATTCGTTTTTATTTTCTGACAGTCAGAAGAAGGAACGTTTTTTACCAGATTTCGAGACGGTTGTCATAGATGAAGCACATCAACTCCCTAATTTAATTGAAACGATATCAACTAAACAACTGTCGTTATCTTCTTTTGAATTTGAATTGAATCACTTGATTGAAGTCTCAATGATGATTGGAGAGACACATGATAAACATCAAAAAAATACCTTGATGATGAGTGACATCTGCAAGGAGTTAAGGGAATCAATTGATTGGCTTGAAGAAAGCATGGTGACGTATTTTGATTTGTTTCATAAAAAAGAGGAGCAGCTGATTGATGTACAGGCTTTTTTTAAGCAAGTTCCAGTTGTTAAACGATATATCCAACAGATTAATGTGATGTTACGAGAGCTTAGTGAGTTATCACAAAACTTGAAACTAGAGAAAAAGAAAGAGTTATCACTAAATGAAAAAGAATTCTTTCATACAGTGGAACATGTGATTGAGATGTATCAACTATTTAAATCATTCTTTTATGATTATGATGAAACATTAGTCAAATGGATTAGTGCGAAAAAAAAGCATGTGATATTATCTATGATTAATTTCTCGGATTTATCTATTAATCAATATAATTGGTACACCCAAGCTAAAAAAATCATTTACACAAGTGGTAGTCTTCAATTAGATAATGACTCGAACTTTTTAGAGCGTAAACTTGGCTTAGAAGATGTGCAGAAGAAAACATTGCCATCAGTATTTGACTATAAAAATCAAGCCTGTTTGTTTTTATTAAATGATGTAAACTATCATTCGATTAAATCGACAAATGATTTCTCAATACGAATTAGTCAGTCGGTTAAAAAATTATTTGAAACGCATGAACAAACGATGCTAGTTTTATTTACATCTCATCAATTACTTGAAGCAGTACATAAGCAGTTAACAGATTATTTTAATCAACGAGATGTGTTAGTATTAGCTCAAGGGATATCAGGAACAAAAGAAAAAATACTGAAAAAGATTAATCAAGGAAATAAGTGTATTATTTTAGGGGCAAATAGTTTTTGGGAAGGCATGGATTTTAGTCATCAGTCGATCGATATTGTTGTGATGACGAAGCTGCCATTTGATCCACCAAATCGTCCGATTGTTCAAGCAAGGTATCAATACATTGAACAACAAGGAGGAAATCCGTTTTATGAGGATGCATTGCCTCAAGCAGGGATTAAACTAAGACAAGGAATTGGAAGATTGTTGCGCAGTCCAGAAGATCGAGGGATTTTAGTTTTATTAGATGATCGTTTGGTCAATAGCCGTTACAGCGACATTCTCTGTTCTTATTTGCCGCAAGCATTATCAATTCAAACGGTAACATTGCCAGAGTTATTGAAAGAAAGTAAATTGTTTTTAGAAAAAAGAGTTTTACTTAAAACAACAAATGGGGGATAGAAGCATGCGTGAAAACAGAGTCATAAAATATTTGACGATAACGTTAATTGCGATTATTGTCATTATAAGTGTAATAATGTATCAGTCAACTGCAACATACCGTTCAACTAAGCGCCAAGCAGTAGAGATTGCCAAAAATTTAGGTCATATCAATAAAGTTGACGAGTTTTATTGGTTTACTAGACAGGAAAATACATATAGTGTAGTTGGTAAAGACGACAAGAACGAAGAAAAAATAGTCATGATTCCTGAAAATGGTAAGGAGGCTCTTGTTGTTTATGCTAATAAAGGGATTAACCAAGATGATGCTATCCAAGCGGTTCTTGATACTAAGGAGACAAAGAAAATAAAAAAAGTATCTTTAGGATTGTTTAAAGATGAACCTGTATGGGAAATTACAGCTGAAAGTAAAGATGACCATTTGGTTTATTACTTAGTTGATTTCTATTCTGGAAAGATTGAAGAAGGAGCATTAAAAATTTAAGGGGATGAAAAAATGGGGTTTTCAAAAAAAGTAAGCAGTCTAAAAGAATCAGCAACATTGCAAGCAGCAGCAAAGGCCAAAGCACTAAAAGACCAAGGTGTAAAAGTTCTTAATTTATCGATAGGGGAACCAGATTTTTCAACACCCAAATCAATACAAAACGCAGCGATAAAAGCAATTGATAACGGGGCATCAAGTTTTTATACGCCAGCAACAGGTTTACCTGAATTAAAACAAGCTATCATAGATAGAACACGTGAAGATTATGGTGTTACTTATCAGATGAATGAAGTATTTGTCGGATCCGGTGCAAAGTTTGTTCTTTATGCGTTATTTCAAACGTTATTAAATCCAGGGGATGAAGTGATTATTCCTACACCATATTGGGTGAGTTATAGTGCCCAAGTGGAATTAGCAGATGGAACACCAGTATTTGTCGAGACAACACAGGATAACCATTACCGTGTGACAGTAGAAGAATTAGAACAAGCTAGAACACTCAAAACACAAGCAATCATTCTTAATTCACCATCAAACCCGACTGGATCGATTTATACAGCAGAAGAGTTGAAAAAAATCGGGGAGTGGGCAGCTTCAAATAACATTTATATAATTGCCGATGATATTTATGCGAAACTAGTTTATAATGGTAATGTATTTACATCAATTGTGAGTTTGTCTGATGAAATTAAGCAGCAAACAATTGTGGTTAATGGGGTATCTAAAACCTATTCTATGACAGGTTGGCGTATTGGATACGCTCTATGTCAACCAGAGATTGTGTCTCAAGTGTCTAAAGTGATGTCACAATCAACAGGAAATCCTGCAGCTGTGAGTCAATATGCAGCAATTGAAGCATTAAGTGGAAGTCAAGCTATCGTGGAGGAAATGAGACAAACATTTGAAACACGATTAAATGACATTTTCCCAATAGTTCAAGAAATACCAGGGGTTCGTGTAGAAAAACCTCAAGGGGCTTTTTATCTATATTTAGATATCAAAGAAACACTTGATATGTGTGGGTATGATAATGTAACGAATTGGGTGAATGACTTACTTGAAGAAGCACATGTTGCAGTTGTCACTGGTGAAGCGTTTGGAACAAGTCATCATGTCAGAATGAGTTATGCAACAGATATGGATACATTAACTCAAGCCATTAGACAAATAAACGAATTCATTGATAGTAAACGAATTTAATACAAAAATTAGTGGGGTGCAAAAGTGGAGACAATAAACATTATTGATTCAAAAAAACATGTTGGGGAAGTTGTTAAAATTGGTGCATGGGTTGCCAATAAACGCTCAAGTGGAAAAATAGCTTTCTTACAATTAAGAGATGGTTCAGCATACTTCCAAGGTGTTGTGGTAAAAAATGAAGTAGGCGAAGAAGTCTTTGAATTAGCAAAAAGTTTAAACCAAGAAACATCAGTTATTGTAACGGGTGAAATTAGAGAAGATACACGTTCAAAATTTGGGTATGAAATTGGTATACAAGGTATTGAAGTAGTCGGAGAAAGTCATGATTACCCAATCACACCAAAAGAACATGGAACAGACTTTTTAATGGATCACCGTCATTTATGGTTACGTTCATCAAAACAACATGCCATTATGCAAGTAAGAAATGAATTAATTCGTGCAACATACGAATTCTTCAATGATCGTAACTTTATTAAAATTGACCCACCAATCTTAACAAGTAGCGCGCCAGAAGGAACAACTGAATTATTTGAAACAGACTATTTTGGTTCTCCAGCATACTTGTCACAAACAGGTCAATTATATCTTGAAGCAGCAGCAATGGCTTTTGGAAAAGTATTTTCTTTTGGACCAACATTCCGTGCTGAAAAATCAAAAACCCGTCGTCATTTAACTGAGTTTTGGATGATGGAACCTGAAATGGCTTTTGTTGACCAAGAAGGAAGTTTAGAAATTCAAGAGCAATATGTGGCATTTATGATTGAAAAAGTATTAGAAAACTGTGACTATGCTTTAGACGTTTTAAAACGTGATAAAGACTTATTAAGAAAATACACAGAATTACCATTCCCACGTATTTCTTATGATGAAGCAGTGGAATTATTACAACAAAATGGATTTGAAGATATTACTTGGGGTGATGACTTTGGTTCACCACATGAAACATTTATCGCCAACCATTTTGAAAAACCAGTATTCATCTTGAACTATCCAAAATCAATGAGTCCATTCTACATGAAACCACATCCAACAAGAGATGACGTTGTGATTCGTGCCGACTTAATCGCTCCAGAAGGATATGGCGAAATTATTGGTGGTAGTGAACGTGCCATTGGTTATGAGTATTTATTATCCGAAATCGAAAAAGATGGTTTAGATCGTAAAGACTATGAATGGTATTTAGATTTACAAAAATATGGTGCTGTTCCTCATTCTGGCTTTGGTCTAGGATTAGAAAGAACTGTAACATGGGTATGTGGAATTGAACACGTTCGTGAAGCAAGTCCATTCCCACGTTTATTACACCGTATTTACCCATAAAATAAAACAAGCCTCCTTTTAAAGGGGCTTTTTTATTTGACAGTCGATAAAAAAAGCCATACTCTTACACTAACTAATTAGAAGAGGTGAGTAACATGAAACAGAAAATAGCAATTGAAGGCATGAACTGTGGTCATTGTTCTGCTCGTATTGAAAAAGGCTTGTCAGAAATTGATGGCGTGAGTAATGTGGATGTGTCATTAGAAAACAAAGAAGCTAACGTTGCGTTTGACGAATCCAAAGTAGCGATTAATGACTTAGTTAATAAAATTGAAGACTTAGGTTTTACGCCTACTATCTAAATAAAAAATTCGGCTGAAGTATCAGTCGAATTTTTTGTGTATTAAATTAAATGAAACAAATGCGCTATAGCAGTTGTTAACATCGTCATGCCAACACCGATGATAGTTGGAATAATAAATGAAGCGAACGTCCATTTTTTACTTTTTGTTTCTTTATAAATTGTAAGAAGAGTAGTAGAACATGGCCAATGATAAAGAGTAAATAAAATGACATTCATAGCGGTTAACCAAGTCCAACCATTACTTAATAAAAGTTGTCTGAATTGATCTAGAGAGCTAAAGTCTGTAATAGTACTAGTTGCCATGTAACCCATAATCATAATAGGAATAACAATTTCATTAGCAGGCAGTCCTAATATAAAAGCCATTAAAATAGTACCATCTAATCCCATAAGCCGAGCAAAAGGATCAATAAACTCTGTCACGCTTTGTAAAATAGATTGATCTCCGATAGATACATTGGCTAATACCCAAATAACTAAACCAGCCGGTGCTGCAACAATAATAGCACGCCATAAAACAAATAAGGTTCTGTCAAAAATTGAGCGAACAATAACCTGTCCCACTTGTGGTTTTCTATAAGGTGGTAGTTCTAAAGTAAAAGAAGATGGTATACCTTTTAAGACAGTTTTTGATAATAAACGAGAAACCATAATCGTAGTAAACACGCCGAGTAAAATGACGCCTGTTAAAAAGACCGCTGATTGGATAGAGCCTAAAAGTCCAACTGCTCCTCCAGTAAAGAAGACGGTGATAACTGTAATCAAAATAGGAAATCGACCGTTACATGGTACAAAATTATTTGTAATAATGGCAATAAGTCTTTCTCTAGGAGAATCAATGATTCTAGCCCCAACAACCCCAGCTGCGTTACACCCAAATCCCATACACATGGTTAATGCTTGTTTCCCACAGGCTCCGGCTTTTTGAAAATGTTTATCTAAATTAAATGCAACACGAGGTAAGTAACCAAAATCTTCTAATAACGTGAATAATGGGAAAAAGATAGCCATAGGTGGCAACATCACTGCAACCACAGTTGATAGAACTTTATAAACGCCATTAATCAACACATCACGGATAATATGTGGGACACCCCAACTCGTTGTGATAGCCATAAGCCAATTACCAAATTTGTCAAAATTATCGGCTAGAAAATCTGAAGGACCATCCGCTCCTTCAATCGTAAACCAAAAGATAAGCATTAATAATAAAATCATAATAGGAATACCAGTGCTTTTTTGTGTGAGAAGCTTATCTAATTTTTGGTCTTTTAAATCAAAGTTTTTATCTTCAAATATCGTGACTTCTTTTGCAATGACACTTGCTCTATCTACAATTGCTAGTGTTTCAGTTTCTTTATCAGCATGGATTTGTTGCAAAGCTTCCATCATAAATGGATTCGACGTAATTTCTCCATCAATCACACCTTTTGTTTTTTTCATTAAGGTATCGAGACCTTGTTTTTTTACAGCTGATGTTCCAACGACTGGTACACCAAGTAATTCTTGTAGTTTTTCTAAATTAATATGGATTTTTTTCTTTTTCGCTTCATCTAGTAAATTGACACACACAATAACATTTGGTGTCAGTTGCATGATTTGCAATACTAGATTTAGATTTCGTTCTAGACTTGTTGCATCACAGACCACGATAGTTGCTTGGGATTCATTTGATTGAATGAAATCTCGTGCGACTTCTTCTTCAGCTGAGTGAGCTGATAGGGAATAGGTACCAGGTAAATCAACCAAAATAAATCCTTGTCCCTCAAATTCAGTTCGTCCTTGAGCTAAATCAACGGTTTTTCCAGGCCAATTTCCAGTATGTTGTCTTAGTCCAGTTAGTTCGTTAAAAACTGAGCTTTTACCCACGTTAGGGTTTCCAGCTAATGTAATCACAACATCAGACTCTTTTTTACGCTCAACAACAAAGATTTCTTTTTCTTCAGTTGTCATCGTTATACACCTCCACATATTGTGCATCAGAGTTTCTTAATGCAATAGTTGTTCCTCTCAAACGGTAAGCAATCGGATCACTTTTTGGACTGATTAGTGATTTTTTGACAGGTGTTCCAGGATAGAAACCTAAGTCATATAGTCGTTGTTTCATATCTGCATCTGGATGAGAGATGTGAGAAATAGTTGCTTGGTCATTAAGGTTTAAATTTAATAAAGTTTTCATAATCCCACTTCCTTTTTTTAGGTCAACCTAATTTAACTTTATTTTAAACCTAATTTATAGTTTAATCAACCCTTTCTGTTATGGTATAAAAATAACTCCTTTTTTATTGATTGTGATATATGATAAAATAAGATATTACCTAAAAAAAGGAGTGCAAAAAAGACATGACAAATTTTTATGATAAGTATTATGTTGATCGTCATCAAACAGACTCGTTAAAATGGGATGGGGTTACAGAACGTTTTGGAAGTGAAGGGCTACTTCCTTTGTGGGTAGCAGATATGGATTTTAAAATTCCCGAAGAGGTTCAAAATAAAATGATTGAAAGAATCAATCATGGTGTTTTTGGTTATTCTGTAGTACCTGATTCATATTACCAAGCAGTGAAATCTTGGCAAAAAAATCAGCACAATGTTGAAGTTGAAAAAGATTGGTTACGTTTTACGACAGGTGTAGTAAATTCACTTCATTACTTAATTCAATGTTTTACAAAAGAACAAGAAGCTGTCATGATTTTTTCACCAGTATATTACCCGTTTTATAATGTGGTTAATGATAATAAACGCAAATTAGTGACATCTGATTTGGTGATTAATAAAGGTAGATATGAGATTAATTATGAAGAGATGGAAGAAAAAATTAAAAAAGAAAACGTCAAAGCGTTAATTTTTTGTTCGCCGCATAATCCAGTTGGACGTGTGTGGACAGTTGAAGAATTAAATATTGTGTCTGATATTTGTCACAAATATGATGTTTTATTAATTTCAGATGAGATTCATCAAGATTTTGTAGCAAAAGGTCATACGTTTACTAGTTATTTAGGCGTAGAGGGTGTCGATTTTGACAAATTGATTGTGGTGAATGCTGCATCAAAATCATTTAACTTAGCTAGTTTACTTCATTCACATATTTTTATTCCTTCAACGGATTTAAGAGCAAGTTATGATGAATTTATCAAGACGATAATTAATAATCCAACAAGTTTGATGGGTGTTATTGCCACACAAACAAGCTACGAGTACGGAAAACAGTGGTTAAGTGAACTTAATATGACAATCGATGGAAACTTCAAGTTGATGAAAACACGGTTAAATGAATTATTACCAGAAGTGATTGTCTATGAAAAACAAGGAACTTATTTATCTTGGATTGATTTGTCCGCATATATTACACAAGACAAAATGAAAGAAGTTATGCAAGAAAAGGCTAAAATAGCGATAGATTACGGTGAATGGTTTGGGAAAAATACTGGAACATTTATTCGAATTAATCTTGCAACTCATCCCAAAAATATTGAATTAGCCGTTACGGGTTTAGAAAAAGCGCTAAAAAATTAGTAAATTTTAAAATTTTTTTAAGGTTTCCCTAAAACACCGAGAATTATATTAGTCAGTATGGTAAAATTAGTTTATTAAATTATAGTATTTTGGGAGATGCATAATGGACAATAATTCAAGAAGACACAAAAAAGTAAAAAAGAAATCAAGTGGATTAAAAAAAACGGTAATTGCCTTATTGACAATTTTACTTGTGATTTTGGCAGGAACAGGCATTTTCTTAGCTAAAACTTATTTTGATGTAAAAGATGTTGCAAACAAAGTAAGTGCACCAGTTAAAGGACGACCTGATGATAAGAATATTCAAGAAGGTCAACCATTTTCAGTATTACTGTTAGGAATAGATACAGGTGATTTTGGACGTAACGATGTGGGGCGTTCTGATACAATGCTTGTGGCAACAGTAAATCCTAAAGAAAAGAAAACGACCTTAATTAGTATTCCACGTGATACAAGAACAGAGATTGTTGGGCATGATACGGTTGAAAAAGTGGCTCATGCTTATGCGTATGGTCAAGCCAAAATGGCGATGGATACAGTAGACAATTTGTTAGATATGAAATTAAATCATTATGTTTGGATCAATATGATGGGATTTGAAGAATTGGTCAATGCAGTTGATGGAGTAGAGGTCACAAACAAATTTGAATTTGAGCAAGATGGTATGACATTTAAAAAAGGTCCAATCAAATTAAACGGTGAAGAAGCACTTGCCTATACTCGTATGCGATATGAAGACCCTAATGGTGATTATGGTCGTCAAGCACGTCAACAACAAGTCATCGAAGCCATTGCCAATAAAGCATTAGGTTTTACAGGGGTTAAACGGTACAAAGAAATTTTAAAAGCAATTGAAAATAATATGAAGACAGATTTAGAACCAGAAGAAATGTTTGATATAGCAATGAAGTATCGTGACAGTTTTAAAAATGTTCAGAGTGAAACACTTCAAGGAGAAGGCGTTATGATTGATGGCATTTCGTATCAAGAAATTCCTCAAACAGAATTAGTACGTGTTCAAAACTTGATTAAATCACAACTTAAATAGAAAAAGGAGTTAACCACGTATTAGGTGGTTAACTCTTTTATTTTATGCTAAAGCCTTTTATTTTATGCTAAAGCACCCATTGGATCCCATGGGGCTAAAACTGTCACATCATCTTTTTTAAGTACTTCTTTTAAGTCATCTGAAAGATATTTTTTATTCACAACGACTTGATAAGTATATTCACTCATCCAATCATCACTCATAACAAAATAGCCTTTTGTTCCAACTTTATCTCCCCAACTGTTTTCAACTTTCCATTTAGTTGGTTTGTCATTAATTAAATTCACGCCTGTTAAGACCATTGCATGAGTCATTAAACTTTCACCATAATCTAAACGTTCTGCTTTACTCATATCATAATTAATATCTAATGTATCTTGTACACTATAAATATCAGTTGCCATAATACCAGTATCTCTTGTGGAAGACTGTCCAACATCACAACCAAACCAAATCACCACATCACAACCAAACCAAACACTTTCGCCATCTTTTAATTGCGCGATAGCTAAGTTTTTAAATGTTTCAATATCAACGTTTAAGTGACGAACTTCTTTTCCGCCAACGACGTTTCCTAACATATCAACTGTATAGACTTGATTGTAAGGTTTGTCTTTTGTTGGAGCATTGATAATGCTGACATAATCATTTAAGTCAGTTCCAATGTATTTATCATAGAAAGAAGTAGGAGTTAGCCCTTGTTCTAAATGATAATTTCCATCTGTATCATAATATGAATAATCAAATTCTGTTGGTGGTGTACCTAGAGAGGTACTTAATAAGTTATAGATTTCTTGTAGCAATTCAATTTTACGTGTTTCCACTTCTGATTCAGAGGCGCCATTAGTAATTAATGTTCTTAATGTTAAGGCATCTTTTCTTAATTTTTTATTTAAGTAAGTATTTAATTCACGACTGCTTGAACTACTGTTTGTTTCAAGCATGATTGTTTTTGGCACAATCCCATATTTTTGGATAATTGCTACTAACATATCCCATTGGCCACCATCTTGTTGAGGGGTTGCAAGTAAGAATGCCACTTCACGACTAGTTAATTCTTGATTACTTGTTTTGATGATATTTTCATAGAAATAATTTGCTTTTTCAAATTTATCCCAGAAAAACGTATAGTTTTGAGATAATTCGAAGTCTTTGATGTGATGATTGTTTAAGACATCATGTCTGAATGTATTAAGGGCTGCAAACATCCAACAACGACCACTTTGTTTTTGATTTGTCACGTTTCCTGTATCTAAGTCGATAGAGAAAACGGGATTGTTTTCAACAACTGCTTTTTGATTTTCTGATGAGGCTAAAATACCATTTTTCATCACTGCACGTTGGCTTAATAAATGCTCACGATTAGCAAGATATTTTTGCTCCATATGTTTGACTTGTTCATTTGAAATAGATTTAACCATGTAACCACACCTTTCTTTTGTTTCCATTCTACTCCAACATTCTTCAAAATAACACTAAATCGATTATATTTTTCCAGTGCGAACTGTTTTGCGAAAGTATGTTCGGTATGATAAAATTGAGAAAATAAGTAAATCTAAAGGAGTTTCAGCATGATTGATAGACAAACAAACAATACCTTTGATTTAGTGTCAAAATACGAACCGGCTGGGGATCAACCGGAAGCGATTAAGCAATTAGTAAAGAATATAGAAGATAATGAAAAAGCCCAAATATTAATGGGGGTAACAGGTTCTGGTAAAACGTTCACCATGTCTAATGTAATAAAAGAGGTTAATAAACCAACTTTGATTATTGCGCATAACAAAACACTTGCCGGACAATTATATAGTGAGTTTAAAGAATTTTTTCCCAATAACGCAGTAGAGTATTTCGTGAGTTATTATGATTACTACCAACCAGAAGCATATGTTCCTTCAAGTGATACGTATATTGAAAAAGATTCCAGCGTTAATGATGAGATTGATAAATTACGTCATTCAGCGACTAGTTCCCTATTAGAGCGAAATGACGTGATTGTCGTGGCCTCTGTGTCTTGTATTTATGGACTTGGGGATCCTAGAGAGTATCAAAATCAGGTTCTTTCTTTACGTGAAGGAATGGAGATGGAACGAGATCAACTGCTTAGAAATTTAGTTGATATTCAGTTTGAGCGTAATGACATAGATTTTCAACGTGGTCGTTTTCGTGTACGTGGTGATGTGGTCGAAATATTTTTAGCGTCAAAAGATGACTTTGCTTTAAGAATTGAATTTTTTGGTGATGAGATTGACCGCATTAGAGAGTTTAATGCCTTAACAGGTGAAATTATTGGTGATAGAGAGCACATAGCAATTTTCCCTGCGACACACTTTGTGACAAACGAAGAGCATTTAGAAGAAGCCATCGCTAAAATCCAAAAAGAATTAGATGACCGACTTAAAGAATTAAGAAGTGAAGAAAAATTATTAGAAGCTCAGCGATTAGAGCAACGGACGAACTATGATATCGAGATGATGCGTGAGATGGGCTATTGTTCTGGTATTGAAAATTATTCACGACATATGGATGGTCGAAGTGAAGGAGAAGCACCGTTTACGTTGATTGACTTCTTCCCTGATGATTTTCTGATTATGGTTGATGAATCCCACGTGACGATGCCACAAATTAGGGGCATGTATAACGGGGATAGAGCAAGAAAACAAATGTTAGTGGACTATGGGTTTAGATTACCTAGTGCGTTAGATAACCGACCACTTAGATTAGAAGAATTTGAAGAAAAAGTGGACCAAATTATGTATGTGTCTGCTACTCCTGGGCCATATGAAATGGAACAAACAGATGACATTGTAGAACAAATTATTAGACCAACTGGTTTACTCGATCCAGTGATTGAAGTAAGACCAATCATGGGGCAAATTGATGATTTAGTTGGGGAAATATATGAACGTGTGGAACGAAATGAACGTGTGTTTATAACGACATTGACTAAAAAAATGTCAGAAGACTTAACGGATTATTTTAAAGAATTAGGAATTAAAGTAAAATATTTACATAGTGACATAAAAACACTTGAAAGAACAGAAATTATTCGCGATTTACGATTAGGTGAGTTTGATGTTTTAATTGGGATTAACTTATTGCGTGAGGGATTAGACGTCCCAGAAGTATCACTTGTTGCGATACTTGATGCTGATAAAGAAGGGTTCTTACGTAGTGAACGCTCACTTATTCAAACGATTGGACGTGCCGCAAGAAACGCCGATGGTAAAGTTATTATGTATGCTGACAAGATTACAGACTCAATGGAGCGAGCAATGTCTGAAACAAGTCGTCGTCGTACCATTCAGGAAGAATATAATGCCGAACATGGTATTGTACCAAAAACGATTAAGAAAGATATTCGTGATTTGATTCGCATTACAAAAGAGAGTGAAGATGAATCAGTCGAAGTAGTATCAATCAAAGATCAATATAATGCAATGGATAGTGAAGGTAAAGAAGCTGTTTTATTAGATATCGAATTGCAAATGAAAGATGCGGCTAAAGCGTTAGACTTTGAAAAAGCGGCAACACTTAGGGACACATTACTCGAATTAAAAGCAGGTAAATAGGAGATAAATCAGATGGCAAATGACAAAATAGTAATACATGGTGCAAGAGCACATAATTTAAAAAACATAGATGTAACGATTCCAAGAGATAAACTCGTCGTGATTACGGGGCTTTCTGGCTCAGGAAAAAGTTCATTAGCATTTGACACGTTATACGCTGAAGGGCAACGTCGTTATGTCGAAAGTTTGTCCTCATACGCACGACAATTTTTAGGGCAAATGGACAAGCCAGATGTTGATAGTATTGATGGGTTGAGTCCAGCAATTTCAATCGACCAAAAAACAACCAGTAAAAATCCACGATCAACGGTTGGGACCGTCACAGAGATAAATGATTATTTAAGACTATTATTTGCTCGAGTAGGTGAGCCTATTTGTCCAAATGATGGCACGAAAATTAGTAGTCAGTCTCCGGAACAAATGACAGATAAGTTGTTAGAGTTAGAAGAAAGAACGAAAATTCAAATTCTAGCACCACTCATTCGTGGAAAAAAAGGACAACACAAAAAAGTATTTGAAAAAATCAAAAAAGATGGGTTTGTCCGAGTAAGAGTTGATGGGAAAACCTATGACATTTCTGAAGTGCCAGAGTTAGAAAAAAATAAAAAGCATGATGTTGAAATTATCGTTGACCGTATTGTGATAAAAGATGGGGTTCGCTCAAGATTATTTGACTCACTTGAACTGGCATTACGATTAGCAGATGGCTATGTATTGGTTGATATTATGGATCAAGAAGAGATGCTATTTAGCGAACATTATGCATGTCCTTATTGCGGCTTTACAGTTGGCGATATTGAGCCTCGATTGTTCTCATTTAATACACCATTTGGAGCGTGTCCAGAGTGTGATGGATTGAGTGTTAAATTAGAGGTTGATGCAGACTTGGTTGTTCCAGATGAGACGAAAACATTACGTGAAGGGGCAATTGCACCGTGGAATCCAATCAGCTCAAATTATTACCCCAATATGTTAGAGCAAGCTTGCGAGCAATTTGGCATTGATTTTGATATACCATTTAAAGATCTGACTAAAGAGCAAAAGGAATTATTATTTAGAGGATCAGGAGAAAAAACCTTCCATTTTCATTATAAAAACGAATTTGGTGGCGTGCGTGATGTTGATATTCCATTTGAAGGGATTTTGACTAATATAAATCGCCGTTATCACGAAACAAATAGTGATTACACGAGAGAACAAATGAAGCTATATATGACTGAATTAACGTGTGAAACGTGTCAGGGCTATCGTTTAAATAAAGAAGCTTTATCAGTGAAAATAGATGGAAAACATATTGGAGAAATCAGTGAATTATCAGTGAATCATTCGTTAAACTATATGTCTGAGCTAAACTTTGGCGAACAAGATACAATGATTTCACAACCAATTTTAAAAGAAATTAGAGATAGATTGAGTTTCTTAGAAAACGTTGGATTAGGCTATTTGACTCTTAGCCGTTCAGCTGGAACACTGTCTGGTGGAGAAGCACAACGTATTCGTTTAGCAACCCAGATTGGTTCAAATCTTTCAGGGGTTTTATACATTTTAGATGAGCCATCTATTGGGTTACATCAACGAGACAATAATCGTTTGATTGATTCATTGAAAAAGATGCGTGATTTAGGCAATACATTAGTTGTTGTGGAACATGATGAAGATACAATGAGGGCAGCTGATTATTTAATTGACATCGGACCTGGAGCAGGAGAGCAAGGTGGACAAATTATTTCAGCTGGCACGCCTGAAGAAGTGGAAAAAGATAAAAATTCATTGACAGGTCAATATTTATCGGGTAGGAGAAAAATTGACGTGCCGAAAGAACGTCGTAAAGGTAATGGAGAAAGTGTAAAAATTACTGGAGCAAAAGAAAATAACTTGAAAAATCTATCTGTTGAGTTTCCAATGGGGAAATTTGTCGCGGTTACTGGTGTGTCTGGTTCTGGAAAGAGTACATTGGTTAATACGATTTTAAAGAAAGCTCTGGCTCAAAAAATTAATCGTAATTCAGCTAAACCTGGTAAGTTTGATAAGATTACAGGCTATGAATCGATTGAAAAAATCATTGATATTGACCAAAGTCCGATTGGACGAACACCAAGAAGTAATCCAGCAACTTATACGAGTGTGTTTGATGATATACGTGATTTATTTGCTAAAACAAATGAAGCTAAAACACGTGGTTATAAAAAAGGTCGTTTCAGTTTTAATGTGAAAGGCGGAAGATGTGAAGCATGTCGAGGTGATGGAATCATCAAAATCGAAATGCATTTCTTACCAGATGTTTATGTACCATGTGAAGTGTGTCATGGACAACGCTATAATTCTGAAACACTAGAAGTTCGATATAAAGGAAAAAACATTGCTGAGATTTTAGAAATGACAGTGGAAGATGCCGTGGAATTTTTCCAAGCAATTCCTAAAATTCATCGAAAACTTCAAACGATTGTTGATGTCGGACTTGGTTATGTCAAACTAGGTCAATCAGCAACTACCCTATCTGGTGGGGAAGCGCAACGTATGAAGTTAGCAAGTGAGTTACATAAACGCTCGTCAGGTAAAAATTTCTATATATTAGATGAACCAACAACAGGTCTTCATACAGAAGATATTAGTCGACTTCTAGAAGTATTGAATCGTTTAGTAGATAGTGGCAATACAGTCCTTGTTATTGAACATAATCTAGACGTCATAAAAACAGCAGACTACGTCATTGATTTAGGGCCAGAAGGTGGAGAGGGCGGTGGCACGATCATTGCAACTGGAACACCTGAGGATATTATTAAAGTAGAAGAAAGCTATACAGGCTATTATTTAAAAGAAATTATGGAATGTTGATTTTTTGGATAAATATGTCAAAAACGGTAGAATATTTTCTATCGTTTTTCGTTATTTTATGAGAGTTTTTTGTTTGTTTTTAATATAATTTTTCTAAAGCGTTTACATTGTAAATTAAATGTAAAAAGACTTGCAATTTATGTTACTAAATTATATGTTTATCATGAGATAAGTCAGGAACTATTTCAATATGTAAATTTTTTGTAAAAATTTAGGGGGGACATTCGTGAAAAGAGTGTTAAAAATGATCGCATCAGTTGGATTTATACTGACTGTTACTGGATGTGGAGCAGTTGATAATGGAGAATCGATAAATGCTGTTGGATCATCTGCCATGCAACCACTTGTTGAGGCTGCTGGTGAACAATATAGTAGTAATCATTTAGGTAAATTTATTAATGTACAAGGTGGTGGTAGTGGAACTGGGCTAAGTCAAGTTCAAGCCGGAGCCGTACAAATAGGAGATTCAGATTTATTTGCAGAAGAAAAAGAAGGTATTGACAGTAAACTATTAGTTGACCATAAAGTTGCTATTGTTGGATTAACACCAATTGTCAATAAAGAAGTTGGCGTCTCAGATATTACAATGGAAAATTTAAGAAAAATATTTACAGGTGAAATTACAAATTGGAAGGAAGTTGGCGGAAAAGATCAAGATGTCGTTTTGATTAATCGTGCTGCAGGAAGTGGTAGTCGTCACACATTTGAACAATGGGTATTAGACGGAAAACAGCCAAAAGGATCTCAAGAACAAGATTCAACTGGAATGGTTCGTCAAATCGTCAGCACAACACCAGGTGCAATTAGTTATGTGGCGTTTTCTTATGTAACAAAAGATGTTGCAACATTAAATATTGATGGGGTTAAACCAACTGAAGACAATGTTAAAGACAATAAATGGACTATCTGGTCTTATGAACATATGTATACAAAAGGTGAACCTGAAGGCTTAACAAAAGATTTTCTAGAGTATATGTTGTCAGATGAAGTGCAAGAGAATATTGTCCCTAAACTAGGTTATATACCCGTTTCACAGATGCAAGTGGAACGCGATGTTGAAGGTAATATTCAAAAAATTTCCAAATAAAAATTGTTGTTTCATAGGAGGATAAATTTTTGGAAGATATTCAAAGCAAGTTGCTAAAAAAATCGAAAAAAGCAAAGTTGGAACAATTTGGCAAGACGATTAGTTTTATCGCCATTTTATTTATTGTTGTTGTCGTTGTCGCAATATTTTATTTTGTCGCAAGTAAAGGATTGGCAACGTTCTTTAAAGACAAAGTAAATGTCTTTGATTTCCTTTTTGGAAAGGAATGGAATCCAGGATCAGTGAGTGAATCTGGTAAGCCATTGGTAGGAGCATTACCAATGATTGCAGGATCATTTATCGTCACTCTTTTATCAGCGATTATTGCAACGCCTTTTGCCATAGGAGCAGCAGTTTTTATGACGGAGATATCGCCTAAACTTGGAACAAAAGTATTGCAACCAGTTATTGAGTTATTAGTTGGTATTCCATCAGTTGTTTATGGTTTTATCGGCTTATCAGTTGTAGTACCAGCTGTTCGTGGTGTGTTTGGTGGATCTGGTTTTGGTATTTTAGCTGGTACGTTTGTTTTATTTGTTATGATTTTACCAACTGTAACCTCTATGACAGTAGATGCCCTAAGAGCAGTCCCTCGACATTATCGAGAAGCGTCATTAGCCTTAGGAGCAACGCGTTGGCAAACAATTTATAAAGTTGTATTAAGAGCAGCGGTGCCGGGGATTTTAACAGCAGTTGTATTTGGTATGGCACGAGCATTTGGTGAAGCATTAGCGATTCAAATGGTTATTGGTAATGCGTCACTTATGCCGCATAATTTAATCACACCAGCATCAACTCTTACAAGTGTATTAACTATGGGAATTGGTAATACTGTTATGGGAACACTGGAAAATAATGCACTTTGGTCATTAGCTTTACTATTGTTATTAATGTCTCTATTTTTTAATATTGTAACGCGACTAATTGGTAAAAAAGGAGAAATGAAATAATGAATGCTAAAAAAGCAGATAAAATCGCAACAGGTGTGTTATACGCTATTGCTGGTGTTATTACATTAATCTTAGCTAGCTTAATTTTGTACATTTTAGGTCGTGGTTTACCCCATATCAGCTGGAGTTTTTTAACAACACCTTCTAAAAGCTTTCAAGCAGGTGGTGGAATAGGTATTCAGTTGTTTAACTCGTTCTATTTATTAATCATTACAATGTTAATTAGTATTCCTATCTCATTAGGAGCTGGTATTTATTTATCAGAGTACGCCAAGAAAAACTTTTTTACCAACGCCATCCGTACAGCCATTGAGGTACTAAGTTCGCTTCCTTCAGTTGTTGTTGGTTTGTTTGGTTTCTTGATTTTTGTTATTCAAGCTGGCTTAGGTTTTTCAATTATTTCAGGAGCGTTAGCATTAACATTTTTCAATTTACCACTTTTAACAAGAAACGTAGAAGAGTCTTTAAAAGCCGTTCACTATACACAAAGAGAAGCTGGATTAGCTCTTGGTTTATCTCGTTGGGAAACTGTTACACGTGTGGTGATTCCAGAAGCATTACCAGGTATTTTAACAGGGGTCATTTTAGGAGCAGGTCGTATCTTTGGTGAAGCCGCTGCATTAATTTACACAGCAGGACAAAGTGCACCGGCATTAGACTTTACAAATTGGAATCCATTAAGTATTTCTAGTCCATTAAATATCTTTAGACAAGCAGAAACATTAGCGGTCCATATTTGGAAGATTAATAGTGAGGGAAATATGCCAGATGGGCCTCAAGTATCAGCAGGAGCTTCTGCTGTTTTAATTATCGCTGTTTTATTATTTAACTTTCTAGCACGCTTCTTAGGTAAAAAATTGCACAAAAAAATTACATCAGCTTAGATTGGGGATTTAGATGAAAACTTATAACACTGATGATACGCATATTATAAAACTGAATGAGAATGAGCAAGATATTGCATTAGAAACAAAAGATATACATGTTTGGTATGGTACAAATGAAGCTATAAAAGGAGTATCATTACAATTCGAAAAAAATAAAATCACCTCACTTATTGGCCCTTCAGGTTGTGGTAAATCAACATATTTGCGTTCTTTAAATCGTATGAATGATCAAATAGATGGAACGAAAGTAACAGGTGATATTATTTATAAAAATACCGATATCAATTCATCGAGAGTAGATGTTTATGAGATGAGAAAACATATCGGGATGGTTTTTCAAAGACCTAATCCTTTCAGTAAGTCCATTTATGAAAATATTACCTTTGCCTTAAAACGACACGGACAAAAAGATAAAAAAATATTGGATGAAGTCGTAGAGACAAGTTTGAAACAGGCAGCACTGTGGGATCAAGTAAAAGATAATTTGCATAAAAGTGCGTTAGCTTTATCAGGAGGACAACAGCAGAGATTGTGTATTGCACGTGCGATTGCCATGAAACCAGATATTTTGCTATTAGATGAGCCCGCTAGTGCACTAGATCCTATTTCTACTAGTAAAGTAGAAGAGACATTGATTAACTTAAAAGAAGACTATACGATTGTCATTGTTACGCATAATATGCAACAAGCATCTCGTATTAGTGACTATACTGCGTTCTTTTATATGGGAAAAGTATTAGAATATGATCAAACGAAAAAAATCTTTACGCGACCAAAAATACAAGCTACTGAAGATTATGTTTCAGGTCACTTTGGTTAAGGAGGAACGTTATGTCAATAATAGAATCAAACGATTTGCATTTATATTATGGGAAGAATGAGGCTTTAAAGGGAATTACAATGGACTTTGATCAAGGTGGCATTACGGCATTAATTGGTCCATCTGGTTGTGGAAAGTCTACATTTTTAAGAACGTTAAACCGTATGAACGACTTAATCCCGTCTGTTACAATTACAGGAAAAGTGACTTATAAAGATAGTGATATCTATAGTCCAAAAACGGATATTGTGACATTAAGAAAACAAATAGGAATGGTATTCCAACAACCTAATCCATTTCCATTTAGTATTTATGAAAATGTTATTTACGGATTGCGTTTAGAAGGAAAGCATACAAAAGAAGAATTAGATCGAATAGTGGAAGAAAGTTTAAAAGCTGCAGCTGTATGGGACGATGTAAAGGATAAATTAAATAAGAGTGCTCTTTCTTTATCAGGAGGACAACAACAACGAGTGTGTATTGCACGTGTACTAGCTGTTCAGCCTGAAGTGATTTTACTGGATGAGCCAACTAGTGCTCTTGATCCGGTTTCTAGTGGTAAAATAGAAAATATGCTGTTAGAATTAAAGAATGATTATACAATGATTATGGTGACACATAACATGCAGCAAGCATCACGTATTTCTGATAAAACAGCTTTCTTTTTAAATGGTGACTTAATAGAATACGATAAAACAAAAAAAATATTCTTAAATCCAAGCGAAAAAGAAACAGAAGATTATATTACCGGTAAATTCGGTTAAGGTACGTGTAAAACAGATTATAAAGGAGATGAAGAGATGCTTAGAAGTCAATTTGAAGAAGATTTACAAAACCTACATGATAAATTTGAAAAAATGGGTAATGATGTAAACGTCGCAATCAGTAACTCTGTTCGTGCATTTATTGATCATGATAAATCATTAGCTAAAGAAGTAATTGAAGCTGATAGTGAAATTAATGCACAAGAATTAGGATTAGAAAAGAAAAGTTTTGAGATGATTGCTCTGCAACAACCTGTTACGACGGACTTAAGACGAATTGTGACTATTATGAAAGCAAGTTCTGACCTAGAAAGAATGGGAGACCATGCTGTATCGATTGCTAAGGCAACGATTCGTCTAAAGGGAACAAAACGTGTTCTGTCTATCGAAGATGAGATTTCTGACATGGCGACACACGTTATGGGGATGGTGAGCTCAGTTTTAGATGCATATATTCATACTGACAGTGATAAAGCTATTACCATAGCACAAAGTGATCGTGTGACGAATGATTACTTCAAGTCAATTTATCGTCATTCAATTAAAGCAATGGAACAAGATACCGAAACGGTTATTGTTGGTGCTGATTATTTACAAGTTGCTGGTTATTTAGAGAGAATTGGTGACTATGTATGTAATATTTGTGAGTGGATCATCTACTTACGAACTGGAAAAATTTCCGAATTAGCTGCAACGATGCACGAAGATGAATAAAAAAAATCCATTAAGATATCTAATAAGTATCTTAATGGATTTTTTTATGCATTTAAATCAAAGTAATATTCATTAAAATAGGCTTTAAACGGGTAAATATTAATTTTTGTATTTATTTATGAATAAATATGTTGACTTTACGTTTTAAAACGGATAATATTGAACATAATTTAAATAGTGTAAATGGAGGAAGGTAATATGACAAAAGAAAAAGTAGTTTTAGCCTATTCTGGTGGATTAGATACATCTGTTGCGATTAGTTGGTTAAAAAAAGATTATGATGTAGTAGCAGTGTGTTTAGATGTAGGTGAAGGGAAAGATTTAGATTTTATTAAAGAAAAAGCGTTGACAGTTGGTGCTATTGAATCATATGTGATTGATGTTCGTGAAGAGTTTGCGACGGAGTTTGTTTTACCAGCTTTACAAGCACATGCTTACTACGAACAAAAATACCCATTGGTTTCAGCCTTAAGTCGTCCGTTAATTTCAAAAAAATTAGTTGAATTAGCTCATCAAGTTGATGCAACAGTGATTGCTCATGGTTGTACAGGAAAAGGAAATGACCAGGTTCGTTTTGAAGTCGCAATTGCCTCGCTTGATCCCAAACTTAAAGTGATTGCTCCAGTTCGTGAATGGAAATGGTCTCGTGAAGAAGAAATTAATTATGCAAAAGAAAATGGTGTGCCAGTTCCAGCTGATTTAGACAATCCTTATTCTGTTGATCAAAACTTATGGGGACGTGCGAATGAGTGTGGTGTATTAGAAAATCCTTGGAATGAAGCACCAGAAGAAGCATATGCTTTAACTGTTTCTCCAGAGAATGCACCAGACACACCTGAGTATGTAGACATTACGTTCGAACAAGGTGTACCAGTAAGTATCAATGGGAAAAAATATAGCTTAGCAGAGTTAATTCAAGAATTAAATGTATTGGCAGGTAAACATGGTGTTGGACGAATTGACCATGTAGAAAATCGTTTAGTTGGTATTAAATCTCGTGAAATATATGAGTGCCCAGGAGCTATTACATTATTAACTGCTCACAAAGAAATTGAAGATTTAACATTGGTTCGCGAAGTATCTCACTTTAAACCAATCTTAGAAAATGAACTATCAAACTTAATTTACAATGCTTTATGGTTTAATCCAGCCACTCAAGCAATTTTGGCGTATATTAAAGAAACGCAAAAAGTGGTGAACGGAACAGCCAAAGTGAAATTATATAAAGGCAATGCCACAGTTGTCGCAAGAAAATCACCAAACTCATTATATGATGAAAACTTAGCAACTTATACAAGTGCAGATACATTTGATCAAGATGCTGCCATTGGTTTTATCAAATTATGGGGCTTACCAACAAAAGTTAATGCCGAAGTCAATGACCCAAAGGAGTAATTCAATGAAAAATGAAAAACTATGGGGCGGTAGATTTGAACAAAGTTTAGAGAGTTGGGTTGAAGAGTTTGGTGCATCTATCACATTTGACCAAAAAATGGCAGAGTTCGATATTAAAGGGTCAATTGCACATGCTAAAATGCTTGGGCAAACTGGCATCATTGATTTAGTAGAAGCTGAAACATTAGTTAAAGGTTTAGAAGAGTTATTAGCAGAGTACCATGAAGGAAAACTTGTGTTTGATGTGACGAATGAAGACATTCATATGAATATCGAAGTATTGTTAACTCAAAAAGTAGGGGCAGTTGCGGGAAAGTTGCACACTGCTCGTTCACGAAATGATCAAGTTGCAACTGACATGCATCTTTACCTAAAATATCATTTAGGTGATATTATTGAGAGACTAAGTCATTTACGCCATGTCTTAGTGGCTCTTGCTGAGAAACACGTTAAAACGATCATGCCAGGTTATACGCATTTGCAACATGCCCAACCGATTTCTTTAGGTCACTACTTTATGGCATATTATAGTATGTTTACTCGTGACAGTGAGCGTTTTGAATTTAATATTTCACATACTGATATTTCGCCATTAGGTGCTGCAGCTCTAGCAGGGACAACCTTCCCAATTGATAGAGAATTGACTGCTGAGTTAATGGGCTTTGAAGCAATTTATACCAATTCGTTAGACGCTGTATCTGATCGTGATTTTATTGTAGAGTTTTTAACGAATGCGAGCTTACTAATGATGCACATGTCTCGAATTTGTGAGGAACTTGTATCATGGTGTTCAAATGAATGTCAATATATTACGTTATCAGATACCTTTTCTACAGGGTCTTCTATTATGCCGCAGAAAAAAAATCCTGATATGGCAGAGTTAATCCGTGGTAAAACAGGTAGAGTTTATGGTAATCTGTTTTCACTTTTAACAGTGATGAAGTCACTTCCTTTAGCATATAATAAAGATTTACAAGAAGATAAAGAAGGTATGTTTGATACGGTGGAAACAATTTCGGTGTCGATTGATATTTTGGCAGGCATGCTAGAAAGTATGACAGTAAACGAAGAAAGAATGTTGTATTCAACAGAAAAAGATTTTTCAAATGCGACTGAACTAGCTGATTATCTGGCCACTAAAGGGATTCCTTTTAGAAAAGCACACGAAATTGTAGGCTCTCTTGTCTTAGAATGTACGCAATCAGGAAACTTTTTACAAGACGTTCCATTGTCCCGTTATAAAGAATTATCTGACTTGATAGAAGATGATATTTATGACGTATTACAATCTAAAACGGCAGTCGAAAGACGCAATAGTTATGGTGGGACAGGGTTTATGCAAGTTTTACAACAAATTGACCAAGCGAAAACACAATTAACATCATAAAAAATCGTTATTTTATAACGGTTTTTTTATGATATTTTATTATATGACAGTAAATCTCAAGAAAATGACAGTTACCTAAAAAAATGTAATTTTTTTGTAACAAAAGTATGAATAAACTATGTTATAGTTTATAGTATAAATAAAGATAGAATCGGAGTTAAAAGATAGATGAGATTTAAAAAAGCCATTGCCGTAACCTTATTAACCACAACACTATCTGGATTTGTCTGCCCAGCAGTTATTAAAGCTGAGACTGTTGATAAAAAAATAGAAAATGCGCAAAAAAAAATAGATGACTTAACATCAAAGAAAAATGAATCAGATAAATCGTTAGAAGAATTGAATGCTACAATTAGTAAAATCGATTCAGATATAGATAAGATTTTATCGGAAAAAGCATTATTAGAAAAAGAGATTAATGAATTAACAAAAGAAATTGATGAGTTAAAAGTAATCATCGAAAAACGTAACAAACAAATTGAAAATCAAGCAAGATCAGCACAAATAAATCAGGAAGACCAAGATTTAATGAATATTGTGTTAGATTCTGAATCAATATCAGATGCGTTGAGTCGTACTGTGGCTTATACTAAGTTAGTTTCTGCTAATAAGGATGTAATGGAAGCACAAAAAAAGGATCAAGTAGCCCTTGATAAGAAAAAGGCAACTTTGAGTAAAAAGGTTGATGAAGTTAACAAAACAGCTGAAGAACTAAAAACAAAACAAGAAACATTAGAACAAAATAAAGCAACACAGGTTGCTCTAGCAGAAACGATTCTGAAAGAATTATCAAAAGAATCTGGTAATAAATCTGCATTACAATCACAAAAAGAAGAAGCAGAACGTATTGCCGAAGAGAATAAAAAACGCTTAAAAGAACTTTCTGAAAAAAAAGAAGCGGCTAAGAAAGAGCTAGAAGAGCAACGTAAAAAAGAACAAAAAGAAGCTGAAGAAAAACAATTAGAAGCACAAGATAGCATTTCACCATCAAAACCATCTAGTGCCATCGGACAAAGTAATAATAATCAGTCAGATGAGAAACCAAATGAAGTGGTGTCTTTGCCAAGTCAGGGTGGTTTTGCTTTACCGTTAGCTGGTGGATATACTGTTACTAGTAGGTTTGGATCAAGACCTGATCCGACTGGTTATTCAGGTAGTCACCATGATGGAATTGATTTAGCAATTGGTGCTGGCACACCTATTTTAGCATCTAGAGCAGGTAAAGTTGTTGAAGCAAGCTATCATCCAAGTGCTGGTAACCACGTAATTATTTTACATGATAATGGTTTATTTACTTACTACATGCATATGACAAATATTAGAACAAGCGTTGGATCAGTGGTTCAAGCTGGTGAAACAATTGGAACAGTTGGCTCAACTGGTAATTCTACTGGTGCCCATTTGCATTTTGGTATCAGTTCAGGGTTATGGAGTGGATTTATTGATCCTTCTTCAATCCTTTCATTTTAATAACCGTTAGATAAAAAACCTTAAAGTTGATTTTAAGGTTTTTATTTTTTATATGTATTGAAAACCACCGGCTATGCGGGTAGTTCTAAAGAGCCTCCAGCGTGGTATTAAAAAATCCTCCTAAAATGATAAAATAGACTTGGTTTCCCGACCACAAACTATCAAATCACAAGGAGGTTCCTTATGAAAAAGGACAATTAAAGTTTATCACACACAACATGGAAATGTAAGTATCACATCGTTTTTGCACCGAAATATAGACGCTAAATAATCTATGGAAAATATAAGAAAAGTGTTGAAGAAATATTGCGCGATTTATGCGAAAGAAAAGGTGTTGAAATCATAGAAGCTAATGGTTGTAAGGACCATCTATATATGTTAGTAAGCATTCCACCTAAACTTAGTGTTTCCGGTTTTATAGGTTATTTAAAGGAAAAAGTAGTTTAATGATTTTTGATAGACATGCAGAGCTAAAAGATCGTTATGGAAACAGAAAATTTTGGTATCGAGGTTATGATGTAGATACGGTTGGAAGAAATAAAAAGCAAATTGAAAAATACATAAGAAATCAAATTCAAAAAGATTATGTAGCAGATCAGCTTACATTATTTGAAAAATATAATCCGTTCACAGGAGAGAAAAATAAAAAGAAATAAGTAACCATTTTAGGTTTCGAGAGTAAATGTGATGCATAAGAAAAACAGCCAGTTTTCACTGGTGGTTTTTCTTAGGATGATAATGGAATAAGTCTTCATATACAGTCATAAATCAATCTCAAGTCCTATGACATTTATATAAAAATGAGACATAATATGAGTGTAGGTTAGAAATGTATAGATAGAGATGTTAAGAGGAGGATATACGATGAACGAACGTGAAAGAATATTAGACTTAGTTAAAAAAGGTATTTTAACAACAGAAGAGGGGCTTGTTTTATTAGAAAACATTGCGACTGAAAAAGATGAAAAATTAATTGATGCTGAAGCCAAACAAGTTAAACACACAACAGTTGATGAGAAAAAAGAAATGACTTATAACGATAGCGAAGCATTAGAAAAAATATTAGAGAGATTAGCAGAAGAAGAAAATAGAAAATCAGTTGAATATGATGAGTTAACTGTTAAAATTCAAGGATTAAGACAAGACATTCGAGAAATTGAAGAACAATTAATGGTGTTTGATACAATGGAAGATTTGGAAACATTAACAGCTGAAAAAGAAGCAGAACGTGAACAACTAAAAAAAGATTTAGCCTATTTAAAAGAAACTGACGTTCAGTTAACTGCTGAAAAAGCTGAGTTAAATGAAGAATTAAAATCTATTAAAAAAGAACGACATGATACACAAGAAACAGAATCTATTTTAGGTTTTGATATTCCAAAAGAGTGGAAGGAGCAAACAAACGAAAAAATAAATCAGGCAACAGGCAAAGTAGAAGAAGTAGGAAAATACTTTGGTGAATTCTTGAAAAAAACAGTGGATGTTGTTAGTTCAACCGTATCAGATAATGTTGAATGGAAAGACGTGAATATTAAAGTACCAGGAGTTAGCTCACATTCATTCACACATGAGTTTTTATATCCAAATAGCACGGCAACCTTAATTGATGTAAAAGTAGCAAATGGTAAAGTTAAGTTTAAAACATGGGACCAGTCAGATGTAAAAGTTATTGCGAATGTTAAGTTCTATGGTAAATTAAATAATAACACGCCATTTGAAGCATTTATCGAACGCAGTGAAATCGTAGTAGATGAAGAGAATATTTCATTCCAAATTCCAAACAAACGATTAAATTGTGAATTAGAATTTTATTTACCAAAACACCTATTTGACCATGTATCAGTAAAAATGTTAAATGGTGATATTAAAATAGAAGATATGTTATTAGGTGATGTGTTCTTAAAATCAACTAATGGTAAAATTAAAGCATCTGACGTCAAAGCAACTATGTTAGAAGTTGAAGGTGTAAATGGTGACATTAAAGTAGAAAATAGTGAGATTGTTGATTTTATTGCTCAAACAGTTAATGGTGAAGTGGTGAGTAAAGCATCTATTGAACACACAAGTGTGTCATTAATTAATGGTACAATCAAAGTGACATCGACTGATTTAAAACCTAAAAAAATCAAAGCAACTGTGGTAAATGGTGATATTAAAGTCTCCCTTGCCAAACAAGCAGGTATTCAAGCAGATTGTCAAACAAACTTTGGCTCAATTAAAAATCGTTTGGAAGACATTGATATCTTGAAAGAGAAAAAAGAGCGAATGAATCAAATGGTTGAGTTTGTTCGTGAAGAAGAAGAAATGATTCAATTATCTTTAAATACAACAACAGGAAGTATTTACTTAAAAGATAATGACTAATAGATGGAGTGATTAAGAATGAATAGAAAATTGACTAAATCAAATAATAATATTGTATTAACCGGAACTTTGGCTGGAATCGCAGAATATTTCAATATCGATCCAACATTAGTCAGAATCATCTATGTGATTTTATCAATGTTTACATTTGGTTCTCCAATCGTGTTGTATATTATTTTAGCTTTAATCGTCCCAGCATCAAATAAACCGCGTCAAACACGCTCACCATACGAAGGATACGATTATCCATATGATGAATCATCAAAAAGAGGAAGAGCAAAACGACCTCGTAAGGAAGCACAAAAAGTAGAAGAAGATGACTGGAGTGACTTTTAGTGACATATTTTCAACGTCTGATTATTAATACATTGGCGTTTATATCATTATCAGTGTTATTTCCATCAATGTTTTACGTGAATAGTTTTGTAATAGCAATTGTGGCAAGTATTGTGTTATCGGCATTGAACTTTTTAGTGAAGCCGATTCTTCATATTTTGTCATTACCGATTACTTTAATCACGTTTGGCTTGTTCAGTTTCGTGATTAATGGGATGATGTTAAAGTTGACCTCAGTCATAGTCGGTGAACAAAATTTTGCTTTCTCTAGTTTAGGAGCAGCGATTTTTATATCGCTACTCTTATCGATGATAAACTCGATTGTTATCAATAAACATATGGATCGCTATTAATATAGAAGTCAAAGCATATAGTGTTAATTCACTGTATGCTTTTTATTTGTGAAAAATTATTTAGGATCTATGTCAAATCGTGTCAATGAACAGTAATATTAATAAAAATTCTTAAAAATGAAATAGAATTAATTGGAGTGAGGGAAGAAATTCTCTCGCTTTTTTATTTAACTTGAAAAACTTGATTTTGAATCAAAAAGATACGTCATTTGAATAGTAGAAAGTTTCGATAGCCATAGGCAACACGTTTAATTACTTTAATTTTATTATTAATGCCTTCTAAGAAACCATTTGAATAGGAGTATTTAAAGGCATTCATGACTCCTTGGGAGAACTTACCAAATATCTTGAATTTGTCTTTAAAATACTTTGGTAATTCAACAGGTATCTTTGAACATCACTCTAAAAATAAGACATAATCGTTGGTTCTATAAGCATACTTCAATTTTTGGATAAAATGATACGCTTTTGTTAATAGAGAACTATAAGAAAGTAACTCATCTACCAATTCGGTAGATGACATATTTCTCTTGAATAAAGGATGATAATAAAAGTGTTTATAGTTTAATTCAGAACTGTCCTTTAAAAGGAGTTTCCAATAACGCTTTAATCTTCGATACTGTGATTGTGGCGTTTTAGCTGATTCATTTCTTTTATTCTTAAGGTGTTGAAAGAGCGGTTAATATGTTGAATGATATGAAATCGATCTGTAACGATTTCGGCGTTTGGAAAGACTGTTTTTAATAGTTGACCGTAACTTGCATTCATGTCCATGACCAAAAATCTTACTTTTAAACGTGATTTTCTGGAATACTTCATAAAGTAAGAAACCAATTTATGCAATCTTGTATCAGGTAAGATATCGATTATTTTTTTAGATGCCGCATCAGCACAAATAAAGCTCATTCCAGCATGACAATCAGAAGTAGAGCTAAACTCATCTATACAAAGAGCCCTAGGCAAGAAGTTAAAAGTTGGTTGCTGGTTATTCGTAAATGATACTAACACACGTTTAACAGTATTTTCAGAGACACTGTGGCATTCTGTGATTCTTTTACGTGATTGATTCTCTTTTAAGTCAAAAGCAATTTGGTATTTAAGCTGTTTAGAAATGTGACAATAGTCATCTACTAGAGAAGTAGAAGCACTGAAAGTTGAGCCATAGTTTCTACAAAGGTAACGTTCTCTGTGAAGTTTCAGATAAGTTGGGCAACGTTTAACTTCAGGCAATTGACTAATGGTTTGATACGTTCCGTTTTTAACGGATTGATAACATCCACATTTCTGGCATTGCTTATCTTTATTCACTAATTTTCCTGTCATCATGTTAACTGAGCGGTTGTTTCTCGCTTCGCGAGACAGCCAATCCTTATTAAAAATAAGAGAATCATCGGTTAAATTGAGTAGTTTTCTTGTATTATTATCCATAGGGGTATTCTCCTTTGTAATGTTAGTTATAGACGACTGAATTTTACCAATAAGAATGCCCCTTTTTCTATGCCTAAAACAAAAAATCGCATTGACAGAATTTAATCTATCAACACGATTTAGTGTACAGCCATTATTTAATAATTACCTAGTCTTTGCTAGATTTTTTACGACTTTTGATTTAAACTGGTATCTATGAAAATGTTTTGAAAATGGCTATAGCGAACAGATAAAGAAAGTAGGAAAAATGGATGACATTACGTTCAGGAATTGATGTGGGATCAACCACTGTAAAATTAGTCGTGATAAATGAAGAGAATGACGTTTTATTTTCCAAGTATGAGCGTCACTATTCCGATGTAAAAACTGCTGCAATTAAAATACTAAAAGAAGCAAAAGATGCTATCGGTGACCAAGAACTCACAATGAATATTACAGGTTCAGGGGGGATTGGGCTTGCTGATTTATTAAAAATTGATTTCATTCAAGAAGTCATTGCTTGTACCAAAACAGTAGAGGAAGTGATTCCAGAAACTGATGTGGCGATTGAATTAGGTGGAGAAGATGCCAAAATTACTTTTTTTGATGGTGCGATGGAACAGCGAATGAACGGAAGTTGTGCTGGGGGTACTGGGGCATTTATCGATCAGATGGCTACTCTTTTAAAAACTGATGCTAATGGTGTCAATGAGCTGGCAAAAAACTATCATACCATCTATCCAATAGCTTCAAGATGTGGGGTGTTTGCCAAAACAGATGTGCAACCATTGATTAATGAAGGGGCAGCAAAAGAAGATATTGCAGCAAGTATTTTTCAAGCTGTTGTTAACCAAACAATCGCAGGGTTAGCTTCTGGACGAAAAATTAAAGGAAAAATTGCCTTTTTAGGTGGTCCTTTATACTTTATGTCAGAATTACGTCAACGATTTATCGAAACATTAGCTATTAAAGATGAGGATATCATTTTCCCGGATAATCCACAATTATTTGTGGCAATGGGTGCAGCACTTGATTCTGAAGGGGCTAAGGATAATGTATTAAGTGATTTAATTCACTTGTTAGAAACAGAGGACATGTCAGAATTATCGACTTCTGATCGTTTAGAGCCATTATTTCAAACGCCTGAAGAATTAAACCAATTTAGAGAACGACATAATAAAGCCTCAGTTCAGAAGAAAGATTTAGCGACACATGAAGGAGCAGTCTTTTTAGGAATTGATGCAGGTTCGACTACAACAAAATTAACATTGATTGATGATGAGGGGAACCTACTTTATTCCTATTATGGCAATAATGAAGGAGAGCCTTTAGAAACAATCATTCGGATTATTAAAGACGTATATAAACAATTGCCAGAAAAAGCCTTTATTGCTAAATCTGCGATAACTGGTTATGGTGAAAAACTAATTAAACATGCTTTAAAAATTGATATTGGTGAGGTCGAAACAGTAGCTCACTATAAGTCTGCTAACTATTTTAATCCTGGTGTAGATTTTATCTTAGACATTGGTGGACAAGATATGAAGGCTATGACAATAAAAGACGGTGTATTATCATCTATCCAACTAAATGAAGCATGTTCTTCAGGCTGTGGTTCTTTTATTGAATCATTTGCAAAATCTCTTAGTTATGGTGTTGAAGATTTTGCAGACATGGCACTAAAAGCGAGTCATCCAGTAGATTTAGGTTCAAAATGTACCGTATTTATGAATTCGAAAGTGAAACAAGTTCAAAAAGAAGGAGCTTCTGTAGGGGAAATCTCTGCAGGATTATCTTATTCGGTCGTGAAAAATGCATTATACAAAGTAATTAAAGTACGAAGACCAGAAGAATTAGGAAAAAAAATCGTCTGCCAAGGTGGGACTTTCTACAATGAATCTGTACTACGAGCGTTTGAACAACTCGTTGGACGAGAAGTTGTGAGACCATCTATTGCTGGTCTTATGGGTGCGTTTGGTGCATCTTTGATTGCTTTAGAAGATTATGAATTAGGTGATGAATCAACTATTTTGTCACTTGAAGAATTGGATGACTTATCTGTCAAAAAAGATCGCATGGACTGCGGTTTATGTGAAAACCACTGTATGTTAACTGTGACCTTATTTTCAGATGGCCGTCAATTTATTACGGGAAATCGTTGTGAACGTGGTGCCAGAATTAAAGTCAAAAAAGAAGATAAAAAAGAAAATTTAGTTGATTATAAATACAAACGTTTGTTTAAATACAAACCATTACGTAAAAAAGAAGTGACTCGTGGTGAAGTAGGATTACCTCGTGTTTTAAATATGTATGAAAATTACCCGTTGTGGCATACATTTTTCACTGAATTAGGATTCAGGGTGAAATTGTCACCTCGTTCAAACAAAGAGGTGTATGAAAAAGGAATTGAAACGATTCCTAGTGACACAGTGTGTTATCCAGCTAAAATTTCACATGGTCATGTTCAGTCATTAATTGATGATGGTGTACCATTAATCTTCTATCCTGGTGTCATTTTCGAAAGGCAAGAGGAAAAATCAGCGGATAATCATTTTAATTGTCCAATTGTACAGAGCTATCCAGATGTTTTACGTAATAATATGGATGACATAAGAGAAGAAAAAATTGATTATCGTAATCCGTTTCTTAATCTAGCTGATCCTGATTCTGTGGCTATTGTGCTTTATGAATGTTTTAAAGACTTTTATGTCACACCTGAAGAAGTTAAAAATGCGTTAATGCACGGTTATGATGAGCTAGAAAAGTTCAAAGAAGATATCCGAGTGAAAGGTGAAGAAACACTACGTATGTTGACATTAGAAGGTGAAAAAGGAATTGTTTTAGCTGGAAGACCTTATCATATTGATCCAGAAATCAATCATGGTATCTCACAAATTATTACTCAAGAAGGGTTCCATGTCTTAACAGAAGATAGTATTTCTCACTTGGAAGAGATGGATAACTTACGAGTGGTGAATCAGTGGGTGTATCATTCTCGTTTGTATGCAGCAGCTAAAGTAGTTGGAAAGAATAAACATTTAGAAATGGTGCAACTAAATTCGTTTGGTTGTGGAATTGACGCCGTGACAACAGATCAAGTGGAAGAAATTCTAGATAAGTATGGCAAGATATTTACTGTTTTGAAGATTGATGAGGGATTAAATTTAGGTGCGATTCGTATCCGTATTCGTTCACTGAAAGCAGCAATGAAAGAGCGTGAGAAAAACAATTATCAACCAAACATTCAATTTGAAGAGCCAGAAAGAATCGTCTTTACTAAAGAAATGCGCAAAAAACATACGCTGTTATTACCCATGTTAAGTCCAATTCATCAAAGTGGATTGTTTGATATTGCACTCGAATCATCAGGATACAATGTTGTCTGCTTACCAATGATGGATAAAGAAGCCGTTAACGTGGGATTGAAATTTGTCAATAATGATGCATGTTATCCAGCGATTATCTCTATTGGGCAACTTGTTGAGGCCTTGCAAAGTGATGAGTACGATCTAGATAATGTCAGCGTTATGATGACTCAAACAGGTGGTGGGTGTCGTGCGACAAACTACATTCCACTTCTTAGAAAAGCCTTAAAAGAAGCTGGATTTGGCCAAGTCCCTGTTGTTTCAATGTCACTTGGCAATAAAGGAGTAGAGTCCAACCCAGGATTTAAGTTTACGTTACCTATGCTAAAACGTATTGCAGTGGCTGTTTTATATGGTGATTTGTTTGAGCGACTGGTTTATCGCACACGTCCATATGAAATGAATAAAGGTGAAATAGATGTCCTACATCAAGCATGGCTTAAAAAAGTAGAAAAAAATGTTCGAAATGGTTCTTTGACATTGTTTAATAAAAACATGAAACAAATTATCACAGATTTCGATACGATACCACTACATGAAACGAACAAACCTAAAGTAGGAATAGTTGGAGAAATTTTTGTTAAATACTCTCCAACAGCAAATAACGATATTGTGCGCTTACTTGAAGAAGAAGGGGCAGAAGTTGTTGTCCCAGATTTGATTGGGTTTATGAATTATTCCTTGTATAATCAAATATGGAAATATGAAAACCTTGGTATGCCGAAGAAAAATAAAACATATGCCGAATTTGCTATAAAATTGATTGAAAAAATAGAGAAACCAATGTCTAAAGCATTAAACAATTCGCAACGTTTTACAGGCATTCATTCTATTAAGCAATTAGCAGAAGACGCTAGTAAAGTCTTATCAATTGGAAATCATACAGGAGAAGGTTGGTTCTTGACGGGTGAGATGATTGATCTACTTAAAACAGGTGTCAATAATATTGTGTGTATGCAACCATTCGGCTGTTTACCCAATCATGTGGTCGGTAAAGGGGTAATCAAAGAATTACGCCATCAATATCCTGGAGCTAATATCGCAGCAATTGATTACGACCCTGGCGTATCAGTAGTCAATCAATTAAATCGTATTCGTTTGATGTTAGCAACCGCTAAGAAAAATATGCAGACGAGTGTAGAAGTTTGATAGGAATACACGGAGAAGAAGATGACACAACAGCGAATAAAAAAAGCTTATTTGTTTACTATGTTTATTTTAATTATCGTCTCATTGGTTGTGAATGTGATTAATATGCCATACAAAGAGATGATTAATATGATTATTTTAGCAATATTTGCGCTAGATAGTTTTTATAGTCTATGGAAAACGGAAAATAGAAAAAACTATCTGAGACATCACTTTTTGGATTTTATTGCGATTATTCCGTTTCATCATGGATTTCGTTTGGTTAAGTTTTTTCCAATCATTATGCAAAGTATCCAGATTACGTCTTTAGGTCAACGATATTTCCTCCCAGTTTTTTTCAAGTTACGAGAAACTGGGACAGGAAAACTGTTTAATATCTTTTTAATTATTTTCATCTTTTTACCCCTTCCATTATTGTGGATGGAGCCTAATATAAGTAATTATGAAGATTTGATTTGGTGGGAAATGCAGACTGTTACAACGGTTGGGTATGGTGATATTGTCATTCAAACAGGTTTGGGACGATTGATTGGTGGGATTTTGATGGTCCTTGGTGTCGGTATTATTTCTGCTTTTACAAGTAGTTTGACACGTGCTATCAGCCATTCAAAAAAATCACCTTATCAAAAAACAGACGATATCATAGAAGAATTATTGCAAGAAAAATCGTTTAGTCAAGAAGATTTAGAAGTGATTGAAGCTTGGCTAGAATTAGAAAAAAAAACAGCAAAAATTGAATAACACGACAAAATGATAAAAAGTCTCATTTTATGTGAGGCTTTTTTTGTTTAGTATTGTGATATAATTAAAAATAAATGAAATAATTATGAGGAAGTTGAGGTGTAAAATGAGTAAAAAACAACGTGTTGTATATGCAATACTGTTTTTTCTAGTGATGACAGGAATTTTTATGATTTCTCAGCAGAAAAATAGTTATCGTCTGAAAGAATTAAATCAAGCTGAAACACTTCAAATCACGGTTGCCCTTCTAGATTATCGAAATGTGCCAAGTGATGAAGGGGGAACGCTGTATCAAAATTTATTACAACAAACATCAGTGATAGCAAGACAGTTTAACGCATTATTATTTGAAGATGAACAAAATTACATCGACACAACCATTGAATTGACTGATATTCGTGAACAAGCTAGGCAGTTGGATGGTTTTTCCGATATTACCTCCCTTCAGTTATCTAAAGAGCAGGTACAAAGAGATGAAACGTATTACAAGGCGCTAAAAGAATCAGGAAAGACCTTACCGTTGGAATCATTGACGTTTGGTAGGTTAATTATCTCTTTATTAACGATACTAGGTGTAGCATGGTTTCCATTGATATCAGTAGTTAATGCAAGATTAATCGTAGATGAAAAAGAACATGAGAGCCTGTTGAAAGGACAACCTCGAAGTTTAACCCAACGATTGGTACGTAATTTTATTAAAAAGAGTTTGATACTAGGGGGATTGCTTGTTTTAACTATTGGTTATTTAGCTATTTTACAAAGTATTAGTGGAAGTGGATTTGGTGATTTAAGCTTGATTGAAGTCGTTTACCAAAATAAGTTTGTTATCACAACAGTGGTTAAGAAAATTTGCTATTATATTTTATTTGGCTATTTAGTGTTTATGCTATCATTTTTAATCAGTTCAGTTTTAAATAATATCACAAAAAATAGTTATGTCACGGTGATTATTGAGTGTATGACCTATGCCTTTATTTGGTTATTTCCAACCCAACTTAAATTAGCAACAGTTCTTTCCCCATCTTTAATTATTGAAGGCACTTCATACGTTTCAATTAATCAAGGTGTGATGTATTTACTTGGTAGTATTGTGGTGTTAATCGTTATCTTTTTTATCCAACTAAAATTAAGTAGGGGAGGAAGACGCAATGATTAATTATTTGAAACAAGAAGGGCAAGATTTTTTTCATAATAAAAAAAATATCGTCTTATACTTGATTGTAGGGTTTCTTTCCTTATTTTTTGTGATAAAAGTTGAACCCAACTTTAAGATTTATGAAACAACGAATTTAAAAAAAATAGAAGCAAACTACCTAGATAAAAAGCATTTTTTAGAAACAGTGAATCTTGAAGGAGAGACACACCCAGACACTTTAAGTGCTGTTGAATCATTTCGTATGGTATTGCCAATTGAAGAAAAAAGATATGAGGCTCTAAAAAAACAAGACTTCAAAATATATGCGAAAGCAACTGCTGAATGGTATGAAGGTGGTAGTATTATAAACCCATTGTATTACACATATGGTAATGATTTCGCGGAGTTTGAAAATTTTTATGGTAATAGAAGTATGGGGCCAAAAATGGCACAGTACGCTAAACAAACGAGTAAGTTATCGTTAAATCAGTTAAATGAAGAGACAGCTTGGCAAGTGATTTCTCGTCTAATGCACCGGATTTTACCAGTCCTTTTTTGTTTGTTAGCTATATTATTTTCGGTAGATATGATTAGTAAAGATCGTCAGCATAAGAGTTTAGTAAATGGCTACCCCTTGAGTGTATTTAAACGACTAATCGCTAAATTGATCATAACGTTTATCGGACTCTTTTTAATGATAATTCCTCTTAGTATCGGGTTTATTTGGATAGGATTACGCCAAGGATTTGGTTCATTAAGTTTACCATCAAGTTACAGTATCTTTCCAATTGATGCCGTGTCTAATTTGAATTCAACTTTTTCTAGCGAGACAATTGGTTTGTTTTTAGCGAAGAGTTTAGGTTTGATGGGATTAAGTTGTTTAGCCATTGTATTGTTCACGTTTTTAATTTCTTTTTGGCTAAAACAAGATTTTATCAATCTGGTCGTCATAATATTAATAACATTTTCCAGTCTGTTTTATCAACGACATGGATTAGGAGACATCTACGCACTTTACTATTCACCAACAAGTTACTTATATAGTGGTGATATAGTGTCAGGATACCAAGGCTTCTTTTGGTCCACCCCGTACCTTACGACAAATCGAGGATACCTTGTCGTTGGAGTGACAGTGTTGTTGTTGATTCTATTACTTAAATTAAGTACCGTAAAAAAACGTCAACTATAAGGAGAAGTCTATGATTAAATTAGAGAATATTAGTTTTTCATACAAAAATAAACCAGTTTTAAAGGATATTACTGAAGACTTTCATGCGGGCGAAATTGTGGGATTAGTAGCACCTAATGGAACAGGGAAAAGTACCTTGTTAAATGTGTTAATGAATTATGAAACACCACAAAAAGGTCAACTAATCATTGATAAAAAAGGAACTTACAAATCAGCTAGAAAGCAAATCAAATTGTATAAAAAAATAAGTATGATGCCAGACCAGCAAGATTTGTATAATCATAAAACTGGTTTAGAGCATTTAATGATGTATAAAAAGATTTGGAAATCTAAAATTCCAGTTAAAGAGTTAATTAATGAGCTAAATATGGCACATTATATTAATGATTTAGTCGGTAACTATTCATTAGGTATGAGACAAAGACTATGTTTTGCTATGCAAATAGCAGCTGATACGAAAATTATGCTAATGGATGAAGTAATGAATGGACTAGATCCAACAAACGTGACACTTATTTCAACCATTATGGCGAAAAAAAGAGACGAAGGAAAATTAATCATTATAGCGTCTCATCTGTTGGATAACTTGGAGCAGTATGCAGATCGTATTTTCTTTCTATCAAATGGTCAATTAGAATTATTTTTCGACCGGAAAATTGGAACCAAAGACCAAACAAGGTATCTAAAAATAAATGAAGCTGATTGTCGTTTTTTATCAGAAGACATCATAGAAAGAGGTCAATTATTAGCGGAAGGATTATTTTTACTACCATTAGATAATGGTGATGAGAAAGAATTATTCCTTAATCTACCTTTAGAAAAAATGAGTAGTGTGACGGTTTCAAGGCTCTCTTTAAAGGAAGCCTACGATATAAAATTTGGGTTAAATAAAAAAGATTAACCTGTAAAGAAAAAACACTTTACAAGACCCTTTAAAACTGATAAACTAATCTTTGTGATTAAAACAAATCAAAAATTTTTGGAGGTGCCTTAATAATGGCAGTTAAAATTCGTTTAAAACGTATGGGTTCTAAAAAGAAACCTTTTTATCGTATGGTAGTAGCAGATTCTCGTTCACCTCGTGATGGACGTTACATCGAAGTAGTGGGAACTTACAACCCATTAACAGAGCCAGCTCAAGTAAAAGTTGAAGAAGACTTAATCTTAGACTGGTTATCAAAAGGAGCTCAACCTTCTGATACAGTACGTAACATTTTATCTCGTGAAGGAATCATGAAAAAACATCACGAAGCTAAATATACTAAAAAATAAGGTGGGCTTATGAATGACTGATGTAAAAGATTTGGTATTAACCATTGTCCGTCCGTTAGTTAGTCAACCCGATTTAGTTCGCCTAGATGTAGAAGAATCTGAGGAATTTATGGAGTACAATTTAAAAGTAGCTTCAGAAGATATCGGTCGTATCATTGGAAAACAAGGTCGTGTGGCGAAAGCAATTCGTACAATTGTTTACAGTGTTCGTACGGATCATTCTAAGAGAATTCGTTTAAACATTCTAGATGACAATAATTAAAAAGCAAGTGTTAGAGTTAATCTAACGCTTGCTTTTTTGTTATCTATAAGCAGTAAATCCTTTACCAACAACCTCATGAGCACTTGTAACCACGACAAATGCTTCTTCGTCGATATCTAGTATTGCTTGTTTTAGTGCGATAAATTGATTTTCCTGAATAACGACCATAATCATTTTCTTCTCTTCAAGATTTAAGCCACCTTCAATAGAAATAAGAGTAGCCCCTAAGTCTAAATCAGAAATAATCTGTTCTCGAATTTTTTTATAGTTATTAGAAATAATCATGACATTTTTAGATGATTCAGGACCAACTTGAACGGTATCAACCATACGACTAGTTAAATACAATGCAATAAGAGCAAACAAAACCGCCTGCACATCAAACACAAAAAGGGCACTTAGAATAACTAATCCATCACAAATTCCTAAAATAATTCCTAATTTAATTGGAATGTATTTTTGGACAATCAATGCAATTAAGGCTGTTCCTCCAGTTGAGCCTTTTCCTAAAAAGACTAAACCTACCCCAAGACCAACTGTAATCCCACCAAAAATAGCAGCTAAAATAGGCTCAATAGAACTTAGAGCCACACCGTGTAGTAATGACACAAATAATGGCACAAGAAAACTACCTAAAATACTTTTGAAAAAAACTTCTTTCCCTAATAAAAAGAAAGATAGTGTCAGCAACACAAAGTTAACTGAAAATAACACAATACTGGGTGTTAAATGAAGTGTCTCGTATAAAATAATGGTTAATCCATTGATTCCTCCAGAAACGATTCGATTGGGCAATAAAAAAGCATTGAAACCAAATGCGACAAAAAGTGTTCCAATGACAATAAATAAGGTATCACTAAAGCGTGTCCCCATCTTTTTTTGTAAAGTTTGTACCATATTGACTCCTCCTTGAAAATATATCGTAACTTATTTCAGAAATTTTTTAAAGTAGTTTTGCATTAATTTGTGAATGAACATTCTAATAAAACCTATTAATTGCCTATTGAATTTATATATGACGTATTATATAATCATTAACAGGTACTAATTAAAGTTAATTGGAGGAATTAGTGTGTTAAAACAAGTATATCAATTTGATGAAGGTAATGCAGATATGAAAAACCTATTAGGTGGTAAAGGAGCAAACTTGGCAGAGATGACACGCTTAGGCTTGCCAGTTCCACCAGGGTTTACTATTACGACCGAAGCATGTATGTCGTTTTTAAATACAACAAAAGAATTATCAGATGAATTAAAAAAAGAAATAGATGAACATTTGAGTTTATTAGAAAAGAAAACCAATAAATCATTTGAAGGTGATAATGATTTATTGCTTGTTTCTGTTCGTAGTGGAGCAAAATTCTCAATGCCGGGTATGATGGATACGATTTTAAACTTGGGGTTAAATGATGAAACAGTAGAACAACTTGCTTCATTAACAGAGGACGAAGCATTTGCTTACGATTGTTACCGACGTTTGTTACAAATGTTTGGAAACGTTGTCTTTGGGATTGATATGCAGTATTTTGAAAACTATTTAACATTTTACAAACAAAAACACGGCGTTAAACTAGATAGTGAGTTGACAGGTGAAAATTTAAAACAAATTGTAACTGAATTTAAACGTATTATTTTGGAAATAAAAAAGAAACCGTTTCCGCAATCTGCGAAAGAACAACTACATTTAGCGATTGAAGCAGTATTTCATTCTTGGAACAATGAGAGAGCTCATATTTATCGCGAGTTAAACCATATTCCAGATGATATTGGAACAGCTGTTAATATTCAATTAATGGTCTTTGGAAATAGTGGAGATACCAGTGGAACAGGTGTTGCCTTTACAAGAAATCCAGCGACTGGTGAAAATAAATTATTTGGTGAGTACTTAATCAATGCACAAGGTGAAGATGTTGTAGCAGGAATTCGTACGCCAGAACCAATCGAAAAATTGAAAAATGATCTACCTGAAGTTTATGAGGAATTTGCTCGTCTAGCACATTTGTTAGAACAACATTATCGTGACATGCAAGATATCGAGTTTACTGTGGAAAAAGGGAAATTGTATATTTTACAAACACGAAATGGAAAACGAACAGCACAAGCAAGTGTGAAAATTGCCGTTGATTTGGTCGAAGAAGGATTAATTCAAGAAGAAGATGCTTTACTGATATTAAATCCTGATATGATTAGTCATTTACTTCATCCAGAGTTTTCAAAAGTAGCCTTAGAAGAAGCAGTAAAAGTATCTGACGTTGGGTTACCAGCAAGTCCTGGCTCGGCTGTTGGGAAAGTTTGTTTTGATGCAGCAAGAGCTAAAGAATGGGCAGCACAAGGTGAAAAAGTTATTCTAATGCGACAAGAAACGTCTCCTGAGGATATCGAGGGAATGGTAGCGAGTGAGGCGATTGTAACAAGTCGTGGCGGTATGACATCTCACGCGGCAGTTGTCGCTCGTGGTATGGGAACATGTTGTGTCGCTGGATGTAGTGAGTTAGAAATTGATGACTTTTTAAAACGCGTGGTGTATCTAGGTGGTCAATTAAATGAAGGTGATGTGATTTCAGTTGATGGATCTAATGGTGTTATTTACCTAGGTGAATTAGAAGTTGAAGTAACAGGAACCTCTCATTATTTTGATACGATTATGGCTTGGGCGAAAAAACATGCTCGTCTTGATGTAAGAATGAATGCTGAAACAGTAAATGATATCAAAACAGGACTGTACTTTGGTGCAGATGGTATCGGATTAATTCGTACAGAACATATGTTTTTTGGTGCAGAACGTTTGATTCAAATGAGACGTTTCATTTTATCAAATAGCTATATTGAACGTGAAAAAGCATTAAAAGTTATCTTAGATTATCAAATGGAAGATTTTAAAGAAATCTTTTCAACGTTAAATGAGTTACCAGGTGTGATTCGTTTACTAGACCCACCATTGCATGAATTCATGCCAACAAAAGAAGAAGACATCATTCATTTAGCTCAAGAGATGAATGTTAGCAAAAATGAAATTGAACGTCGTTTGAAAGAACTACATGAAGTGAACCCAATGCTTGGACATCGTGGGTGTCGTTTGGGTATGACATATCCTGAACTTTATATTATGCAAGGTGAAGCGATTATTCGAAGTGCCATTGAGATGAAACGCGAAACTGGTTTAGACGTAACACCTGAAATTATGATACCATTAGTAGGAACAACAAAAGAGTTAAGTGAACTAAAAGAAAAAATTGAATTGTATCTAGATGCTTTGATGGAAGAAGAAGATATTCATGTCTTTTACCGCATTGGGACAATGATTGAGCTACCTAGAGCCTGTTTAATTGCCGACCAACTTGCTACAACTGCGGATTTCTTTAGTTTTGGAACAAATGACTTAACGCAAATGACGTTTGGTTTTTCAAGAGATGATGCAGCAAAATATATTAATGAATACGTTTCAAAAGGCGTGTTACCAGTTGATCCATTCCAAACAATTGATAAAGATGGTGTGGGAGAATTAATTAAGACAGCCGTTGAAATGGGTCGTTCAACAACACCAAATATAAAAATTGGTGTTTGTGGGGAATTAGGTGGTGACCCAACGTCAATCGAATTCTTTGATGACATTAACTTAGATTATGTATCATGTTCACCATACAGAATTCCGATTGCTTATATTGCAGCAGCTCAAAGTACCATCCGTCGTGCGTCTAATAACGAATAAAAGAGGTGTCTTTGTGGAACTAAGCGAGCGACAAAAAAAGATAATCGAGATTGTCAAAACGAATGAGCCGATTAGTGGAGATAAAATCGCAGAACAATTAGGATTAACTAAACCAACATTAAGAAGTGATTTAGCTGTTTTAACGATGACTGGTATTCTTGATGCCAGACCAAAAGTAGGCTATATCTATTCAGGATTACCATTTGATCCATTATTACAGGAACATTTATTTGATGTTCAAGTGGAGGAGGTCATGTCAAATCCTGTCATTATCTATCCTCATACAACAATTAAAGATGCTACCACATCCCTATTTATGTATGATTGTGGGTCACTTTATGTCATTGATGAAGAATCAAAGGACTTAATCGGTTTAGTATCACGAAAAGATTTATTACGAAGCTTGTTAAATAATCAAGATTTAGATTTAGCGATTGCGATTATTATGACTCGTATGCCTAATCTCGTGGTTACTTACCCGGATATGACCATTTTAGAGGCAGGTAGTTTATTGAGCGCCCATGAAATTGATTCACTACCCGTATTAAGTCGAGAAACCAATCAAGTCGTTGGTAAATTATCAAAAACCAAAGTGGTACAGCACTTTATTAAGTTAGGGAGAGAACTAAAACATGAACAACTTTAGAGAGAGTAAATTTAAACAACTACAACTATTTGTTATATCAGATTCAATTGGAGAAACAGCTCAACGTATTATAAATGCCGTATTAGCACAGTTTCCAAAACTTGAAAACTATGACATTAAAAAGTTTCCCTTTGTGGATTCAAAAGAAGTGTTAATGCAAATATTAGCTGATGCCCTAAATGAAAAAGCGATTGTGGTGACAACACTAGTTGATAGTGAATTAAATAAAGTCTGTGCCGATTTTGCTAAAAGTACAGGACTTGAATATGTTGATTACATGACAGAATTAATGACAAAAGTGTCACACAGAACCCATATGGAACCAACTCATGAGAGTGGCTCACTTTATTTAATGGATCGGGAGTATTTCAAACGAATTGAAGCCATTGAATTTGCCGTGAGATATGATGATGGAAAAGATCCAAAAGGGTTTAGAAAGGCAGACTTAGTGATTTTGGGTATTTCACGTACATCAAAAACACCCCTAAGCATGTATTTAGCCAATCGTTCGGTCAAAGTCGCAAACTTACCATTGATACCAGAAGTACCAATTCCAAAAGAATTATTCCAGTTGAATAATGTGCCAGTGATAGGTTTAACAGCTAGTCCAGAGTACATCATGCGTGTGAGACAATCGCGTTTAGACTCACTTGGACTAAATGGTAGCTCATCTTATGTGGCACTGGATAGAATCAAAGAAGAGTTAAATTTTGCACACGAATTGTACGAATCATTAGGTGCGATTGTCATCGATGTTGAAAATCGTTCAATTGAAGAATCTGCTCAACTAATTGAAGAAGCATATAAAAATCAATAAAAAGAAGCGATACGTGTCAATGCGTATCGCTTTTTCTATATAAAAGATTCAATTTCTTTGTTCACTATTAGGGGACGAGTTCTTAAAATCGAGTGGCCGGTTTTATTTAATACGATTAACTTCGCTTGTTTTAAGGAATCAATAAAAGGGATGACTTTTTTTAGGTCAATGATATCTCGATCACCAAAAATAAATAAAATCGGCATTTTTAACTTCTCACGATAGTTTGATGTGAGAGGGAGGTTTTTCATGGCTAGACGTAATACCCTAGACCCTTTTTTTAATCTTAGTAACTGTTCACTAACGACATGCAATGATTTATAGAGAAGTTGCTTGCTTTTTTTTAATTGGTCAAAACGAATATTAGGGGAAATTAATACCATTTTTGACACACGTTCTGGGTAATAATTGGCAAATGATAGGGCAATGTTTGCACCATCGCTAAATCCTACCATAATGGTTTGTTCAATTTTCTCATTATCCAAAATGGCTAGTACATCATCAAAAATGGCTTGAAAATCAAGTTGTTCACTTTGATTTGTTGAGTGGCCATGATCTCTTGTATCCATCAAAATAAGTAAATGATCCTTTTGAAAGACATCAACTTGTTTTTGAAAAGCTTGGTGTGAGCCACTATTTCCATGGATGAAGAACATGGGTGTCCCTTTGCCTAAAACTTTGTAAAAAATATGGCTTCCATCAGTTGATGAGACAATTTTTTCCATAAGATTTTCCCCCAGTCATGACTTAAGATTTTAGTTCATAAATTTTCGATGGTCGGCCAACACCGGTTGCACGCTCACCAATTTCATTAAAATAAGGGAGCATCGCTTTTTTGTAGTTTGAATGGTCGATATCTTTAAAATTCACACCTAGAAATTTGGCATAAACTTTTCTTGCTTCACTTATTGTAAAATCATTTCCCAAAACACGCAAGACTTGTGGCTCGTGATACATTTTATTGCACACACGGTTAAAGGCTTTAATAATAATTTTGGCGTGGTCAAACGCTAGAGAATCGTCACCAATTGACTCACCAGTTGTAAGATTTAAACAAATCGTCGCATCTGAATGATTGGTTAGTTGTAGTAACTCTCCTTCACGTGTTAAATCAAACCATGATGCTTGTGCCGCTTCATCTCCTGCATCTAACGGTTCCTCTCCAATAAACGCTAAGTAACTAACTGTAATAACCCAACCACGAGGGTCACGTCCAGGTGTGCTAAATGTATGGAGTTGTTCTACATGTTCCCGAGTTATTTCAACGTTTGTTTCTTCTTTCGTTTCTCTAATGCAACTATCAGCAGTTGCTTCTCCTGGTGTAACAAATCCACCAGGTAAAGCCCATGAGTCTTTAAAAGGATGTGTATTACGTTTTATTAGCAATACTTTTAGTGCATCTTGTTCTTTGTTATAACAAAATAAAACATTGTCCACGGTAACAGATGGCATATCTTGTGTAGGGAAATGTTGTTTTTTGTACCATTTTAAATATTCTTCTTCACTAACTTGTGTTTCGTAGTAGTGTTGTTCTGTTGTTTTTTTGTCGAAAGTCGACATATGTAACTACCTCTCTTTTCAAACTTACTAATCTTTCTCTATTTTATCAGATAAAAGTGATTTTTAAACCCATTAAGAGTCGAAATAGGTAAAAAATACATTAAAAAAATGAGCAAAGTACTTTCTTTTTTATAGGGTAGGGGGTATATTTGGTTTGTAAGACACAAAACTCTAGGAGGTATCTATGTTTTTATTTAAAAAAGTACCGAGCATTACAGCACAAGAATTACAAGAAAAGTTGAAAAAACCGATTGAATTAATAGATGTGAGAAGTCCGGAAGAATTTGCGCAAGGTCATATACCAAAAGCAAAAAATGTTCCTCTAGATAAAATACAATCCTATAAACCAAAAGGAAAAGAAGTTTATGTTGTATGTGCTTCAGGACCAAGAAGTAAACGTGCAACACAGTATTTAGTTAGTCAAAATGTTGATGCTTATAACATTGAAGGTGGCATGATGATGTGGAATGGAACATTGAAAGTGGGGTATAAATAATTATGAGAACAATTATCGTAGGTGGCGTTGCAGGTGGGATGTCTGCGGCAACAAGATTAAGACGTTTAGATGAAGAGATGGACATCGTGATTATTGAAAAAGGACCATATGTATCATTTGCGAACTGTGGGTTACCTTATTATGTATCAGGTGAAATCAGCAATCGTGATGACTTATTGATTCAAACACCTGAAAAATTAAAAGCTAGATTTAATTTGGATGTAAAAGTTGAAACAGAAGTGATTTCTATTGACGCGGGTAAAAAAGAAGTGACATTATCACATAGCGGTCAAACAGAAGTAATGAGCTATGACAAATTAGTTCTATCACCAGGATCAAAACCATTTATTCCACCTTTAGATGGCATTAATGATGCGACAAATTTATTTACATTAAGAAATGTTCCTGATGTTGACAACGTGATGACCTATTTAGACAATCACAAACCTAAAAAAGCTGTGGTTATTGGGGCAGGATTTATTGGATTAGAGATGGCAGAAAATTTAGTTCATCGTGGGTTAGAAGTGACGCTTATCGAGATGGCACCACATGTTTTACCAACAGTTGATGCTGAAATGGCATCTTTTATCACGAACGAGTTACGTGCTAAAGGTGTGAACGTGTTGACTAGCCAAGGTGTTGTGGCAATGGAAAATAACGGTCAAACACTTGTATTGAACACTGGTGAAAAAATAGAGACTGATTTAGTTTTAATGTCTGTTGGGGTTCGTCCTGAAAATGGACTAGCTGAATCTGCTGGTATTGAATTGGGTATGCGTGGGGGTATCTTAGTTGATGATTCTTATGAAACAAGTGTTAAAGATATCTATGCAGTAGGTGATGCCATCATTGTAAAAAATCAAATAAATGATGAAGATACCATGATCGCACTTGCTTCTCCAGCCAATCGTCAAGGTCGTCAAGTAGCTGACGTGATTGCTGGTATGCCACGTAAAAATAAAGGAAGTATCGGAACAGCGATAGTTCGAGTGTTTGAACAAACGATTGCTTCAACAGGTTTAACAGAAAAACAAGTAAAAGATTTAGGCTATGACTATCATGTGGTTCATGTAGATGGAAAAAACCACGCAGGGTACTATCCTGGAGCTAGCATGATTTTCTTAAAGTTGATATTTAACCCAACAACAGGTAAAATCTATGGTGCACAGGCTGTAGGTAAAGACGGTGCTGATAAACGGATTGATGTGTTAGCTACTGCAATTAAAGGTGGATTGACTGTTGAAGATTTACCGGAATTAGAATTAACTTATGCACCACCATTTGGCTCAGCAAAAGATATTGTGAATATGGTTGGTTATGCTGCGTTAAACATTATCGAAGGTTTAGCCGAAAATATCCAATTATCTGAATTAGAACAGGCCAACGAAAATGGAGCAGTATTAGTTGATGTACGAACACCTGAAGAGTTTGAACAAGGAACGATTGAAGGGTTTATTAATCTACCACTAAATGAGATTCGTCAACGTGCAAATGAATTACCAAAAGATAAAGAAATCATTTTAAGCTGTCAAAGTGGACAAAGAAGTTATGTTGCGCAACGTATGCTTGCACAAATGGGTTATGATGTGAAAAACTTGGATGGATCATATCTACTATATAAGGCGATTAATGGAATTTCATAAATAATAAGGAGTGGTCACAATGGAAGACACAAAAAGAAAAGTTAGTAATCGTTTGAAGCGTTCGGAGGGACAAATTAGGGGAGTTCTTAAAATGTTAGATGAGGACAAAAGTTGTCGTGATATTGTGGTCCAATTATCTGCTATCCGCTCAAGTATTGATAGAGCAATTGGCGTCGTCGTGGCTGAAAACTTGATTGATTGTATTGAAGAAGAATCAATCACTCAAGAAGACCGTGATGAAAAAATCAAAGAAGCAATTGATTTAGTCATAAAAAAATAAAAGAATAAACCAGCTATTTATTTAGATAAGTAGTTGTTTTTTTATCATAAAAACTGAAAGAAAAAACATCTGAATGCGTTATCTTTATAAATAGATGATTTATTTTTAATAGAAATTAGATAAATAGAAAATGAATGTGCTATCATGATTGAGTGGATATTATTATATAAATAGTTGGGAGAGTATTGATTGAAAAAAAGGATTGTTATTTTAGCGGGGATGTTAGTCGTGTTAGGGATCGTTACAGAGTTTTCAGTAAAGTTAGTTAACGGTGTCAATGCATCTAAAAAAACAGTAGTAGTAAGCAAATCAAGTGATGAAAAGACAATTTCAATTAAAACAAACGAAGCAAAAGAGGCAAGTAACAAAGAAAAGAAAAGCATATTTGATGAAGAACAGGTTGTATCAGACCATATTTATCCTTTGACAGATTTAACCACACAACAAGTTAGTGAAGATAAATTGCCAAAAGGGACAGTCGTAAATGTCAAACCAGTTAAAGGTGACGCTGATTGGGTCGAAATAGTAAGTGACCCACCTAAAGGGTTTATTGAAGCAAAATATTTATCGCATCGTAGTGAGTATATTGACAAGCGTGAAAAGAAAAGAGTCAAAAAGTTAAAACCAAAAGCTTTAACTAAACATCTTGACCAAGCCATCGACAATTTTTTAGCTCAAAATGGTGGCGATGTTAGCATATATCTTGAAACAGTCAATCATGATTATTCTTATAGTTATGATGGAGATAAAGTGAGACGAACAGCTAGCAGTATTAAGTTACCATTTATTGCCTACTTGATGACGTTAGCTGATGAAGGAAAAGTGGACTTAAATACAAAGTTAACTTATACAGCGAATTTTAAAATTGATGGCACTGGGATTATTCAATTTGAACCAATCGGCACACAATATACGATTAAACAGTTGGCTGAATTAGTTATCAGATACAGTGATAACGTGGCTTATTTAATGCTGTTGAATGACATAGGAGAACCAAATTTTGTTCAATTTTTAGCAAAACTAGATCCTCAATCACCAAATAACCGTGTGTTTTCAACGCCACGAATTCTAACTAAAGCCATGGAATATGTGTACGAAGAAAAAGATTCTAATAAAAATATGAAGCTACTTTACGATTGGATACAAAATAGCACATTTGATGATGGAGTAGATGTTGGTTTACCTGGTGTTGATGTGGCACATAAAACAGGTTGGATGCCAATGTATACAGTTAGTAATGACATTGCCTTAGTGAAAGATAAAAACCAACCGTACTTTATCACCATCATGACAAGTGGATATGACAGTTCATATAGTGAACAATCTATTTCTGATTTGTCTGCGATAATTGATGATTACATGTTGCAATTAGATTTATCGAAATAATCGTTTTACCTTATCTAGAAGGAATGATTCTTTTAGATAAGGTTTTTTTATGGTTTTATACCAAAAATGACTCTTTTTTGACAGTTTTATGTATAATAGCACTAAGGAGTGCCAATACTATATTTGTAAGGAGATCATTATGGGAAAAGTTAGAATTAATAACATGCTAGTTTATACTTATAACGGTGTAATGGGGGAAGAAAAAGTACTAGGACAAAAACTAGAATTAGATATAGAGTTGACATTACCGCTAGAAGAAGCAGGTAAAACAGATGATTTACATCAAACTATTAGCTATGCTGATGTGTATACAGATGTCAAAACAGCTTTGGAATCTAAATCATTTGATTTGATAGAAGCTGTTACTTATTATGTGCTAGATATATTAGGTGAAAAATATGGTGATATGCTTGAACAAGCTCTAGTTAGAACGAGAAAATATCATGTCCCAATTGCCGGTTTTTTTGATAATGTCGAAATAGAAATGGAAAGAGATTATTAATATGGAAACCTATTTGGCACTTGGAAGTAATATGGGGGATTCACGTCATTATCTAAAACAAGCAGTGGAACAGTTGAATCAACATAGTGAGATTAGTGTTTTAAGTAAGTCAGATATATATGAAACAGATCCGTATGGTGATGTGCCACAGGATGATTATTTAAATGCAGTGATAAAAATTGAGACAACATTATCTCCACATGAGTTATTAAAAACGGTGAATGACATCGAAGCGAGTTTAGATAGAGAACGATTGGTGAGATGGGGACCAAGGACAATAGATATTGACATTGTGTTAATGGGAGAGTTAGAAATTGATACACCTGATTTAATCATTCCACATAAAGAAATCACGAAACGCTCTTTTGTGTTGATTCCTTTAAAAGATGTTTACACTAAAGTAATGCTTAAAGGAAAATCACTTGATGAATGGATTGAGTTATCAGGAAATGCTGATGAGGTCAGACAGACAAATGAAAGTTGGGATTAGGATGGAACAAGAAAAGCAATTGCAGATTGAAGAAGCAGTGAAGACGATTTTGACAGCGATTGGAGAAGATGTTGATCGCGATGGATTAAAAGAAACACCAAAACGTGTAGCGAAAATGTATGCAGAGGTGTTTTCTTCAGTTCAAGAAAAAGAATTTACAAACTACAAAGTCTTTCCAAGTTTAAATGAAGACGACATGGTCTTGGTTAAAGATATTGAGTTTTATTCAATGTGTGAACATCACTTGTTGCCATTCTTTGGAAAAGCACACGTTGCCTATATTCCAAGTGATCATAAAGTATTGGGTCTAAGTAAAGTGGCTCGAATGGTTGAATTTTGTGCGAAACGACCAAATGTTCAAGAAGATTTAACAATACAAATTGCCAATTTAATCAATGAAAAAGTTAAAACAAAAGGCGTTGCCGTATCGATTGAAGCAGAACACATGTGTATGGCAATGCGTGGCGTAAAAGCTCGCGGTAGTGTGACGAAAACATTCCATTATCAAGGTGTTTTTAAAGAAGATAAGGATGTTAAAAACGACTTTTTACGAGCGTTAGATTAGTCATGCAGTTAATTTTAGCTAGTAATAATAAAAATAAAATACGCGAATTACAATTGGCATTTCCAAGTGAAACGATAGAATCCTATACAACATATAGTGAACCAATTGATGTCGTGGAAAATGGTAAAACCTATGTAGAAAATGCGTTGATTAAGGCTAAGGAGATTGCGAGGATCATTCAAAAACCTGTCATAGGAGATGATGGGGGATTAGAATTGTGTGCGTTTCCTGATAAGTTGGGGATTCATACATCACGTTTTTTTGAAAAGGGATTAACAGATAGGCAAATGAACGAGCAATTATTGGATTTATTAGAACACGAGAGTGACAGACGATTTAAATTGCACGCTAGTTTAGTTTTATATAACCTTGAAGATAAACCAGTCATTGTCGAAAAAGTATTAACAGGACGGGTATCAAAGACCATTTGTGAAGGTGGCGGATATGGGTTTGATTCGATTTTAATTCCAACCGGATACGCTCAGACTCTTTCGTTACTTAGTATGGAGCAACGTGATGAACTTAGTCCAAGAAATCAGGCGTTTAATGAATTAATACGGAGGCGTTAACATGTTTAAAGATAAACCAATTATGGGCATATTAAATGTGACACCAGATTCTTTTTCAGATGGTGGTGATTTTAGTGATGTCAATTTAGCCATTACTCATGCCAAAGAGATGATTGCTGATGGCGTGGATATTATTGATATCGGCGGTCAATCAACAAGACCAGGATATGTCAAAATTGCTGCAAATCAAGAGATGACGCGAGTTATACCAGTCATTGAAGCAATACGAGATTTTAGTGATATTCCTATTTCAATAGACACTTATTTTCCTGAAGTGGCAAAAGCAGCAATCGAAGCTGGAGCAAATATTGTTAATGATATTAAAGGAATGGATATGGATGGTATGGCAGAAGTGGTGGCATTCTATAATGTGCCAGTCATTATCATGCATTCACGCACGCGACAAGAAGGGGTATCCATTTTTGATGACTTAGCTCAGTTTTATCAAGAAAAAATTGAACAATGCCAAGCGCATGATATTCCAAAAGAAAACATTTGTTTTGATCCAGGGATTGGATTTCATAAATCAATGGAAGATAATGAACTCATTTTATCTTACCCAGAAAAATGTCGTTATGAGGATTATCCATTACTTTACGGGGTATCTAGAAAGCGGACAATCGCCCACTTAATTAATGAAGATAAACCAAAAGAACGAGATTTTGGAACAGTAGCAGCTTCTCTTTTCTCATTGGAAAAAGGAGTAGAGATTGTAAGAGTTCACAACGTAAAAGGAATGAAAGACATGCTAACTGTTTGGAATAAATTAAGCCGATAAAAAAAAGACGAATCTATTGATAAAATAGGTTCGTCTTTATTCATTTAGATTAATATCATAGTATGATAGTGTTTTTTTCATGTTATCTACAAGGTATTGTTGCATGTATTTTGGTGAGATGACTTTGACATGAGACCCTTGTTCTAGTAACCACATTTTGACACCGTATCCGTTGTTTGCAGGGATTTCTATGCGATGACTGCCATCTTTATTAATCTGTTTTATAATGGAATTTGGGAAACGATCCAATACATAAACAGGGTCATAATAAAAATCAATAATCAATGTAATAGGCTCGCCAAAAAAGGTAGAGCCGTTTGATTTCTCAAAACACCACCTTGAAAACGATTTGTATAATCAAGTGATTGCCGTTCATTAAGTACTTTAATTTTTTTCATGTTGTTAATTCGAAACTTATTTAATTCATTAAAGTCTGTATCATCTTTGACAGTGTGCTTTGCTGAAATCATAAAAAAGTATAAATCAGAGAAATAAATATCAATAGGTTGCCGTTTAAAAACTTTTGTTTCACCATTTTTTGTATAGGTGAATTCGACCATTTGTTGATTTAGCATGGCTTGAACTAATCGTTTTAAAGAAGGATAGATATCTGTTTTTGGTACACCATCGTAGTAGAAACGCTCATTAGCCAGTAATTTATCCATAATTGGTTTGTCATCCACACTTGTAAATAATTTATGATAAATCTTTTCTAAGTCATGTTTGTGGAACCCTCTACTAGCAAATAATATTTTGAAAATCATAAACAACTCATAATCATTCATGTACGACCGTTCTTTAAATTCAGTTAGTTGATAGTAGCCTCTTTTACTTCGATTAATTTCTCCTAATTCTTTGTGATTTAATAAAATAAAAACTAAGTCACTTGCCGATTTTTGAATTCCTTTGAATCCACTATAAAGCACAATTCGAACTGGTGCACTAAAAAATGCGCCAATCAGGGCAATTATGATACCTGCCAAAATGGCTTTTTTGTATGAATGCATAAATGATTTAAAAAAATGGGAGACAACGGCAATTGATAGACCGACTAGCATAAAGGGAAGTGCAAGTGGGCCATGAATGACAGATAGTAAAAAGTGTGTCCCAATAGCTGTCAGTAAACCATATTTTAATTTAAAATGTGATGAAATAAAAATTGTACCAATTGAATCTAAAAATAAAAAAGGTACACCAGAGAACGTGTTAATAGAACCTAGTAATATATTTGTTGCAATGGCTGTCGCAAGGTAGGCCATTTTCTTTGAAGATTTTCTTGAATTGATCATGCGTGTATCTCCTTTAATAATATCACTATATTATATAACGTTATAATGAACTAAAATTTATTTACCATATATTTTTAATTAAGTAAACTATAAAACTCCTTAAATATTCTTTTATTATACATATTTTATATAAATGATAGATATTTTATATTATTTTCTCAGAATTCGTTCATATTTTTCAGAATTATTTATGAAAATCATTTGACTTAATGCAATAAATAAATTAATATACAAGTAATATTTAATGAGTTTTTTTGTGAATGTTTACTTTTTAAAACTAAAAGATTAATTAAAGTCATGTTTTTTTGTTTAAAAAGAAATATAAACGTACGATGAAGAATAAAACTGATTAAATTGTTTGAAAAATAAGAAATGGAGGTATTTGGATGATATCATTTGCAAATGACTACCTTGAAGGTGCTCATGAAAAAGTTTTAAATCGGCTTATCGAAACAAATATGGAGCAGGAATTTGGTTACGGCTCTGATTCCTATTCCAAAGAAGCAATCGAAAAAATAAAAGAATTAATTGAGTGTCCAGATGCTTCCATTCGTTTTTTAGTTGGTGGAACTCAAACAAATCAAGTTGTGATTGATTCTGTTTTAGATAAGTTTGAAGGAGTGCTGGCACCAGAAACTGGACATATCAATGTTCGTGAGGCTGGAGCCATCGAGTATAGTGGTCATAAGGTATTAACCTTACCATCTGAAAACGGAAAAATTTCAGTTCAATCAGTTAAAGATTATTTGGATTTATTTAACCAAGATGAAACCAAAGAACACATGGTGACGCCTGGTATGGTTTATATTTCATTTCCGACTGAGTACGGGACAATTTATTCATATGATGAGTTAGAAGAATTATCGAGAGTTTGTCATGAAAATAATTTGCCATTATTTATTGATGGCGCTAGACTTGGTTATGGCTTGGTTAGTGATGAGGCAGATGTGACAATTAAAGATATTGCACATTTTTCTGATGTGTTTTATATTGGCGGAACAAAAATCGGTGCTCTATGTGGGGAAGCTGTTGTATTTACTAAAAACAATGAGCCTAGACAATTTGTTTCAATCGTCAAACAACATGGCGCTTTACTCGCTAAAGGAAGGTTACTAGGGGTTCAGTTTTTAACGTTATTTACAGATAACCTTTATTTTGACATTAGTAAGCATGCAGTCGACATGTCACAAAAAATTAAACGAGCTTTCTTAGATAAAGGCTATGAGTTATACTTTGATTCACCAACGAATCAACAATTTGTCATTATGACAAACGAACAAGTTAAAGAGTTAAAAGAGAATATTTCGTTTGCAACATGGGAAAAATATGATGACCTCCATATGGTTATAAGATTTGTTACAAGTTGGGGGACGTCAGAAGAAAATGTTGAAAAATTAATTTCATATATTTAAAGACTCAAGAGGTGAACTAAGCATCACCTCTTTTTTATTTCAATAAAAACTCTATATAGTCTTTGTAAAAATGACTTATTCTTCTATAAAATGTACTATATTAATAGTAACGAATCAAAAGTGGAGTATCTGATACAAGAATCTGTTGAAAAAATAAATTTAGTGATAAATGAAGTAAAAAAGTTGTTTTAGAAAAAGATGATGTTGTTAAACTAATAGGAACTTGTTTATTATCAGGTTGTCATGTCTTATTTGAAGAGGTACCAGGTACTGGTAAAACAATGTTAGTTAAAACACTAAGCTCAGTTAGACCGATTTATGATTAAATTACAGATAGGGTATCCAAGTGTTAATGATGAACTATCACTTATTATGGGGTCAGGTAGGTCGTTAATTGACGTAGAATATGTGATTGATTTGAATGACATTGCCATTTTAAAAGAAATGGCTTCTAATGTTGTCATTACTGATTCCATTGCATCATATGTGTTGGGATTAGTTGAAGCAACGAGACAATATCCAGCTATAGAGTTAGGTGTTAGTTCAAGATTTCATCAAAAGTGTGAAAGCTTTTACCTTAATCAATGGGCGAAATTTTGTATTATCAGATGATTTGCAGTATCTCTTTCTATATATTGTCTCACACAGGCTCACGTTGAAACAATCAGTGTTAAGCTTGATAATTATTGGTGAACGAGCAAGAAGGAAACTGTCAAAACAGACGTGATGCTTGCTACCAAAACAGATAGAAGGAACATTACCACGTGAAAATAGCGAAACCCTGAATTCTTTTGCTGAGAAAGTTTCTGGAGAAATGCCTAAAATTAGTGTGACATTTAGTGAGTTAACTCGTGAGTATGAAGCAGTAACTTACGGTGTTAGAAAAGATGTGACAATATCAAAAAATCAAAAAAATAACATACTCGATTTATCAAAATATCTGATAAAAACAAAGAAGAACACTTAGGAAAAATCTAAGTGTTCTGGTGTATCTGGAACAAAGTGACTAGGAGAAAGCTCTGTCACTTTTTCTGTATTTGGTACTTCTTGAAATTGACATGAATTGATCCATATGGTTCCTTGACCAAGTAATAGAATACCGATGTTGATCACATCTGCTTGTAATGGAACGTCTAAAATACATGAATAAAAATTCCAATCTGTATTTTCAGTAATTAATCTATCTTTCATATTATCAAATGCAAGCATGTCATAATATTTTGAATCAATCCGAACCCATAAACCACTGGACCCATTGGATAATTCGGTTTTTAAAAAAGCTGAGAATTTCACACGTTTTCCTTTAAACTTTTCCGCTTTGAATTGTTGCATGATTGTCCCAAATTCTTCGTCATGAAAGTCATCACAAATGGAAAATAGTTTTGCTGATTGGTTAGATATATGTGTAATATTAGTATCAATAGCCATACCGTATTTATTACTTGCCGATCCTGATTTAAACCATCCGGGAATAGTAGATTTTTGATTAGTCATTAGGTGGTCTCCTTTATTCATGATATTTTTGTGTAACATTCGGAACTTTTTCGGTGGTATTTGAAATTTATTTTTAAATGCTCGAGTGAAAGCTTCTTGAGAGTTAAAAAAGGAAAGAGTAGAAATATCTAATATACTTAGTTCAGAGTGCTTTAAGAGAAGAGAGGCTTTTATTAATCTTTGTTGTTTAATATAGTCGTAAAGTGAATAGCCAGTTTCTTTCTTAAATAATCTATGAAAATGATAGTTTGAATAACCAACGTACTCTGATATTTTATCTAGACTTATTTCTTCGTCAATATGTTGTTGTATATAAGTAATTGCTTTAGAAACATAGTTAGAATAATTCATTAAACCAACCTCCTTTGACACATAAAGTGTATCATAGGCGAAACTAAATTTTTTGACTTATCTTGCTAAAAAATAGAATGAGGTGATACAAATGGAAATATCACAAGAGATGGTATTAAAAGCACATAGTGTGATGGAAACGTCACGTTGCTTATTACGAAAGATTACGTTAGATGATGTCGATGATATGTATGACTATTGTTCGATGAAAGAAGTAAGTCGTTATACAAAATTCAGAGCACATCAGTCAAAAGAAGAAACATACACTGTCATTGAGCAAATTTTTATCCCAGAACAACTTACCAAGTGGGGTATTGAATTAAAAGAGACAAACAAACTAATGGGGACGATTGATTTTATGTCCATTGATAAAGACTGTGCAACGATTGGTTATGCACTGTCTAAGAAATATTGGGGCCAAGGAATTGTGCCAGAAGTAGCTGAGAGATTACTTCAACTATCTTTTGAAGAACTCGATTTAAAAGTAGTTTATGCGACTCATCATAAAGATAATCTCAATTCAGGTAAAGTGATGCAAAAAATTGGAATGAAGAAAATAGGTACAGATTATTATTTCAATTTTAAAGATAAACCACTTGTTGAAACAATGAAGTATGCCATTACATTTGAAGATTATTTTAAAAGATAGTGTCACTTGTGCTATTATGAGATATGTAAAATAAAAAAGCGTTATCACATGATTGATAAACGCTTATGACTTGTCCTTGATTTGACAGCTTTTTTGTCTATTAAAAAAATAAATAGTAAGAAACCAAACGATACCAACAACTTGTATAGTACCACCGATTTTAAACGCAATCGAACTATATGATGTATCGTTAAAAAGTGTCATGATGATTAAAGACAGGCCAATAAGAATTTTAGATGGTAAACTCTTTTTACATTGGCATCCCATAAATAGTCTCCTTAAGTCTTAATACTATATAGGGTATCATGTAAGAGGTTATAAAGGCAATAGAATTGTTTTACTATGAAGAACGAAGGAAGAACGATATGACAAATAAAAAAGTAACGATTAAAGATGTTGCGAAACAATCGGGGGTATCTATCACCACTGTTTCCCAGATTTTAAATGGTAAAAAACATCAATTTCATCCAGATACGGTAAAAAAAGTATTGCAAGCACAAGAAGAATTAGGCTATGCACCTGATTATTTTGCTCGTCGAATGGTCATGAAAAAAAGTTTGACGATAGGGATTATTGTTCCAGATATTACTAATCCTTTTTTTGCGACCCTTGTTAAGGGGATTGAAGACGTGCTTTTTAGTTCTGGATTTATGACAATTCTTTGTAATGTTGACATGAATCTTACTAAAGGAAAAAAAGCGATTGAAGCACTTAACCACCGAGGCGTTGATGGGGTGATTTTGGCTAGTTCTGGTATTTCAATTACAGAAGTACTCAATCAAGAGCTGTTGCAAAAAATCCCTATCATAGAACTAGATCAACAAGTTACAACTCAGACATTTGATTCTGTTAGAACAGATGATTATCGTGGTGGTGAACTTGTTGCAACTTTATTGAATGATACAAAACATAAACAAGCTGTTGCATTATTTCCCAAAGATATGAGTCCTAATATTTTAAAACGTTTGGTTGGTTTTACGGACAATTTTAATGGTCAAGTTGAAGTATTGCCAACTGAATTATCGAAACAAAGTGGGAAAGAGATGGTCAGAACTATTTTAAATACAAACGCGACGGCTATTTTTGCAGCAAATGATGAAATAGCGTTTGGCGTGTATGCTGGTCTTAGTGAAGTTGGAAAAAAAGTTCCAGATGATTACAGTGTAGTAGGGTACGATAATATAGAGATGAGTGAATATGTGTATCCACCACTGACAACTGTATCACAGCCAATTTTTGAATTAGGACAAAAAACGGCTGATTTATTAATTGATCGCATCAACCATCCGGATAAAGACGAAACAGAATTAATTTTACCAGTCACATTAATTGAACGATTATCTGTAGCACGCCCTTGAAAACTATTTCAAAGTGTGCTATATTTTTTTCGAAAGGAAAATTAAAACGTTTTACTAAAACGTTTTAATTAAAATGAATTGGAGGAACGTGTGATGAATCATGTAACGATTATTGGAAGTATTAATCTAGATACGACATTACGAGTTAAAGAAATGGCTAAACCGGGAGAAACGATTCATGCAATAGAACATTTTACTGCAGGTGGCGGTAAAGGTGCCAACCAAGGTGTCGCAAGTAAACGCTCTGGAGCAAAAACGTCATTCATTGGAGCAGTGGGAAATGATGCAGCTGGAAACGTGATGCTAGAGTTATTAGAAGGAGAAGAAATTGATGTGGCACATGTCAAAACGATTGATAATGAGTCAACAGGGCAAGCATTTATTACGGTTGATGAGTCTGGTGAAAATAGCATTATGATTTATGCTGGAGCCAATAATCACGTAACAAATGAATTAGCAAGCAGTTGTCAATCTGTGATTGAATCGAGTGATTTTTTAATTGCACAGTTTGAAAGTGCTACCACAGGGACAATCGAAGCATTTAAATTGGCTAAAAATTCAAACGTTAAAACAATTTTAAATCCAGCACCAGCTGTAAAAAACATTTCGAGTGAGTTACTAGCCTTAACAGATGTTATTATTCCAAATGAAACAGAAACAGAATTAATTACAGGTATTGAGTTGACTGATGATGAGTCGATAAAAAAAGCAGCAGAAGCCCTACATGATTTAGGTATCGAGATGGTGATTATCACACTTGGTAGTCGTGGTGCTTATTATGACTACAAAGAACAATCAGGTTTTGTTTCAGCATATAAAGTGAAAGCGGTCGACACAACTGCCGCAGGAGATACATTTATTGGAGCACTGGCAAGCAAACTAAAACAAGATTTTTCTAATATTGAAGAAGCAATTGATTATGGTAATAAAGCATCATCACTAACAGTTCAACGATACGGCGCTCAACCAAGTATTCCGTTTGAACATGAAATAAAGGAGACATATTAATGAAAAAATCAGCAGTTATAAACAGTGATATCTCAAGAGTTATCTCAAAAATGGGTCATTTTGATTTATTAAGTATTGGGGACGCGGGGATGCCAGTTCCGTTTGAAACAGAAAAAATTGATTTAGCTGTGACAAATGGCGTGCCAAGTTTTTTAGATGTGCTAGATAACGTTTTGGAAGAATTAGAAGTACAAAAGATTTATTTAGCTGAAGAAATAAAAGAAGCGAATCCTACTATTTTGGCGAGTATTGAAGAACGTTTTACCAACACGCCAATAGAGTTTATTCCACATAGTGACATGAAACAAAAATTAAATGATACACATGCGTTTATCCGTACAGGTGAAATGACACCGTATGCGAATATTTTATTGGAAAGTGGCGTAACGTTTTAGTTAGAAAATTTACCAGGGGGATTTTATAAAAATGACAGCTTTATTAATAGGGTTAGGACCATTATTAGGTTGGGGATTATACCCAACAATCGCATCAAAAATTGGCGGCAAACCAGTTAACCAAATCGTTGGATCAACAATTGGAACATTGATTTTTGCAATTATTTTATTTTTTGCTAATGGATTAACGTTTCCAAGTGGGATGGATTTAACGTTAAGTATTTTATCGGGAATTGGTTGGGCGAGCGCTCAAATTTTGACGTTTAAATCATTTGAATTAGTAGGTTCTTCAAGAGCTATGCCAATTACAACAGCATTTCAATTAATTGTTGCGTCATTATGGGGAGTAGCACATCTTGGAAATTGGCCAACTATGACAGATAAATTAATTGGTGCTCTAGCACTTGTATTGATTATACTTGGTGCAAGAATGACAGTTTGGTCTGAGAAAAAAGATAGTGCAGATGCAAGTAACATCAAAAAAGCTGTCATCATTTTAGCGATTGGTGAAATTGGGTATTGGTTGTATTCAGCAGCACCACAAGAAACAAGTATTACAGGAATGAATGCTTTCCTACCACAAGCAATTGGAATGGTGATTGTGGCGGTTGTTTATAGTTTGGTTATCGCTGTGAAAGAAAAAGAAAATGCATTGACTCAAATGGTATCATACAAACAAATTATTTCAGGATTTTTCTTTGCCTTTGCAGCACTAACTTATTTAATTTCAGCTCAAACTAATATGAATGGTTTGGCGACCGGATTTATTTTATCTCAAACATCAGTTGTGCTAGCGACATTGACAGGTATTTGGGTTTTAGGCCAAAAGAAGACATCAAAAGAGATGAAAATTACGATTATTGGTTTAGTGTTGATATTATTAGCAGCAACATTAACAGTTATAGTCTAAATAAGAGAAAGACCTTCAATTTGGAGGTCTTTTTAATTCATTACTCTGGGATAATTATTTTACTCTTTGATATGTTTATTAATACTGTTGATTTCTTTTTTTACTCTAATTATAGAAATAAGCCAAAGTATGGCGTATATGAATAGGTAAATCATTGTAAAGGTGACTATATTCGTTACTGATAAATTTATCCAGTTTAAAAATATTGCTATAGGTAAAAACAAGCAATACGAGATAATCGCATGACTAACAGTCATTCTAGTAATACTCCAATCAGTACTCGTAAAGATAAAATTTGTCAATGTAAAAATGACTCCAATAACCCCCCATAAAAACACTGAAACAATGAAGGCTATTAATTCAGAAGAAAATTTATCAACGAATGCTGGAGGCATCGGAGAAAAAAAGTCACCTGAATATATAAATGAGAAAAAGATTGAAAACATTAGCCCTATAAAAACCCCTGTTTTAAAGCCACTAAATATTTGGAAAACAATATGTTTGTTCATAATAAATGCTCCTTTATGTTTTTTAAATATCTTCTTGAAGAACTTGTTTGTTCCCCATTTTTGAAATAAATAATAATAATTCCCGCATTTGTTAATTCTAATTTAGAAATATAATTAATGTTAATAATTTCATTGTTAGAAATTCTCAAAAAATTTTTATCTAAAATATTTTCTAATTCGTATAGCCGATACTTAACAAGATACTCCTGATCAGGCGTAGAACCATATATTTTTTTATCATATGAATAAAATCTTATGAATGATTTGCAAGGAACAAGTATATTTTTTTCGTTATGAGAACAGCTTAAAACAGTTTTGTGGTTCTCTATTCCTCTTATTATTGAATCAATCTCCCCATTTTTTTCTTTTGCTTGGATTATAATTAAGTTCTCTTCTAAATGCTTTTGTTTTTCAAATTTGACTCTCATAAAAACCTCCTTTCTTCTACAATGTTGATTATAGAATAAAATACTCACCTTTCATATAACATTGCGATACATGGTATAAAATTAAAGATGCATGGTTGTCTAGGATTTAATCCACAAAAGAGTTAAAGTTTATTGCTAAGTGATTTCATCTCTAAATCTGTATAAATAGGAAATAAAAAAATATATCTACTTAATTTAAACGTGATATAATGAAAATAATTTGAGTGAAGTGTTTAGTGATTCTTATTTTCTTGTTTTTCAGCTGATAAAATCAAAGAAAGATTAAAAAAAATGTAGTTTAAAACATGCGAAGACTAATTGAAAAACTATTCAAGATATTTTGGGCAGCAGTGGTGTCATTGAAATAATTAAAAATTCTTGCTAGAAATTCGACGGGACTAGCTATAGAGAAGATTTTCATAGAGTACAATAGAAAGTTAGATATTGAAGGAATTATTAGAGAAAAAGAATGGCAAAAATATTTTTTCAATAGTTATTTAATCATTTGGTAGACAAAATATGCAAGTATACTTAGTTAAAATATAAATGTATAATAATAGTAGATATAATAACATAAAGGAGGACTATATGGAACTTATAGTTGACATTTCAGCATTTGCATCAGTAGTTTTAAGTTTTATTTTATTGATTAACTCTCAGAAGAACTCTCATACACCTAAAACAGTTAAATGGTTGTGCTTATTATTGTTAACTACAATACTTATTGCCAATGTATTTAATTTTATTGATTTCTTTCATGGATTTATCAAAGGATTGAAGAATTCTTTTTAATTAATTTTGTCATTTTAAGAAGCCAAACATATAATGATACGCTAATAGGGGAGAATACTTTGTTAACTAAAATAAAAGCAGATAAAAAGGATTATGGATTAGTATGACAGATTTGGGAAAAGTCAGCAAAGAAAACACATCATTTTTTGTCTGAAGAAGACTTTAACTATTATAAGGAGATTATTCCAGAATATTTAAATCACGTTAATTTATATTTATGGAGAGATGGTCATCAAATCATTGGTTTTAGTGGGACTAGTCAAGATGAATTAGTTATGCTTTTTCTTGATCCAGATTTTATCGGAAAACGATACGGCAGTAGAATACTATCCGAATTAATTGAAACAGAAGGTATAAAAAGAGTGGACGTAAATACTCAAAATGAGTGTGGAAAAATGTTTTATCTTAATCATGGATTTAAAATTGAATCAGAAGACGAACTAGATGGTTTTGGCAAGGCATACCCTATTGCTCATTTGGTAATAAATGAGTAACTATGTAGTTAAGTACAATTGTAGAACAATTAAAATAGGAAGGTAGTAACTCAGCTTATTTAAAACTAAAATAACAATATCCTAATGTATGATTAGTCCATTTGTATTATTTACATGGAGCGATAAATCTAAAAGAATATAGCAATCTTCCTGTAGAAGTAAAAGAAGAGTTGAAAGTATTTTCTAATTCTTTGAAAGAAGTTTAAAATCTAATAATTTTACAGATAAGTTAACATAAATCACGTTAAACCTAGTTAATTAATCATGGTATTCTTTATGAAAAAGGAGTGATAAATATGAAATTAGGTTTAAAAAATAATGAAGTAGTCATTGTTCCTTATAATCAAGAGTGGGAAATAGAGTTTAACGGAGTTAGACAAGAAATATTAAAAAATATAAATTTAAATTGTAATTGTATAGAACACGTAGGAAGTACTGCAATAAAAGGAATTAAGGCCAAACCGATTATAGATATTTTAATAGGAGTGGACGATATTTCTAAATTAGATGATTCTTTTTTTAATCAATTAAAAAAATTAGGTTTTTATAGGTTAAGGATACAAAAACATGACGAAATCGTGTGTGCTAAATTCATAGATAACACATTTGAAATTAAAACTCATATTATTCATTTAGTAAATTTTAATCAAAAAAAATGGAATGATTTAATTCTATTTCGTGATATTCTTAGAACTCATGACAATATAAAAAAGCAATATGAAAATATAAAACAAACTTTTTTAGAAAATAATCTTAATGAGATAACAGCATATACAGATTATAAAGAAAATTTTGTAAAAGATACACTGAAAAATTATAGAGAATAGTTATTTAACTCATAGGAAGATATAATTACTATTTAACGATGTAACACAAATTATCAACTATTTGGGATTTAGACATCTACTTCGTGTATCTCAACTGGTCTGCCTCAATATTAAAAAGGAATCCCATAAAATGGCGATTCTTTTTTTCGAAATAGTGAAATATTGAATCTGATGTTGGTGGAAAACGTTATTTAGTCAATTCGTGTATATAAGGTTTTTGAGCAAAATATTCTTATTTGATAAAAATTAATGAAAGTTTAGTTACCAAATATCTAATAATGAGTTCTTTCTTGTAAAAAGCATTGATATGACCTTAAAAACATAACTAATCTAGCAACAGCACGTGTCCTTTTGTTATAATAAAATAAAATAGATGCAAATAAAGGAGTATTAACAATGGACTCATTGAATATTATCAACAACTTAAAAAATCAAACGATTAATTATGATAGTGTTTTGCTTAAACTAATAAAAAAGTGGGAAGATGAATCGTTTCGACCAAAGATTTTACTTCATAGTTGTTGTGCACCTTGTAGTACCTATACATTAGAATTTTTAACGGATTATGCTGATGTCACTATTTATTTTGCTAATTCAAATATATATCCTAAAAGTGAGTATGAGAGACGAGCCATTGTTCAAAAAGAATTTGTTGAGCAATTCAATAGAAAGAACGATAAACATGTTGAGTTTATTGAAGCTAAGTATGAACCAAATGTTTTTATTCAGACGATGACTAAAAAAGGATTAGCCAATGAACCTGAGGGTGGCGCACGTTGTGAAAGTTGTTTTCAAATGAGATTAGACTTAGTGGCCGAAGAGGCACATAATAGAGGTTTTGATTATTTTGGGAGTGCCTTGACGATTTCACCTAAAAAAGATGCTCAGTTGATTAATTCTATTGGACTCGATATACAAAAAATATATGATGTATCTTATCTGCCGAGTGATTTCAAAAAAAGAGGTGGGTACCAACGTTCAATAACCATGTGTAAAGATTACGACATTTATCGCCAATGCTATTGTGGGTGTGTGTTTGCCGCTACGAAACAAGGTATTGATTTAAAAGCAATTAATAAAGAAGCAAAAGACTATATTAATAACAAAACGCCACTCTCCTAAAAGCGAGAATGGCGTTTTATTGCTTAAAAAATCATTGGCACAAGGGAGTTTGTATATATTTTTAGGACATCCTCTACACTCAAAGGAACGTATGCTTTCGTGCTAATGTTAGAGTGATGCACTGCTTGTTCAGCCATTTCTTCTAAGAGAGACTCATCAATCCCCACTTCTGGCAATGTCATTGGCACACCCCAATCAACAAAAGTGTCATACGTAAGTTTAATAGCCTCTTTGGCTGTGATGTATAAGTCATCATTTACCTCTAAATCAAAGACACGATGCCCATATAAAGCAAATCGTTCAACAGTATCATCATTTAGGACATGTTCCATCCATCTTGGTGTTAAGATAGCTAATCCAATACCATGAGTGATGTCATAGTAAGCACTTAACTCATGTTCCATTGGATGACATGACCATACTCCGAATTTTCCGTTTCCTGTCAAACCATTAAGAGCAAGAGAGCTTGCCCACATTAAGTTAGCACGAGCTTCATAATTTGTTGGTTCTTTAAGAGCGGTAGGCGTGTAGTATAATACAGTTCTCATTAACCCTTCTGCAATGCCATCTTGAACCATTGTATCTGGCGTTTGATTAAAATAATTTTCAATTAAATGAGAAAAAATATCTGCTGAGCCAGCCATTGTTTGATAAGTAGGCACTGAGAATGTATAAGTTGGGTCTAAAATAGACACCTTTGGAATCACTAAACGACTATGGAAGCCTAATTTTTCTTTGGTTTCTTCATTTGTGATAACTGCTCCTCCGTTCATTTCTGAACCTGTCGCGGCAATCGTTAATATTGTCACTATAGGCAAAGCTTTTTCAATGGTAACAGCCTTGTCTGTGATAAAATCCCAAGGGTTTCCTTCATGAAAGACACCCGCTGCAACAGCTTTAGAACAATCAATAGTTGATCCACCACCAACTGCTAAAATTACATCAACTTGATGCTCTTTACATAGTTTAACTCCTTTTATGACAGTGTCTAGTCTTGGATTTGGCTCAATACCGCTAAGTTCGACTATTGTTGTCTCTTCACCGATTAATTCGTAAATTTTATCGTATAACCCACTACGTTTGATACTTCCCCCACCGTAAGCTAGTAGAACAGTTTTTCCATATTGGTTTAATACTTTCGGTAATTGCTGAATTTGATCTTTTCCAAATAATGTGTTTGTTGGTGCATGAAAATCAAAGTTTTTCATCATCTATTCCCCATTTCTATGATTTTATTGTCTTATGTTTTATTTGTTTTGTCAATAATATAACTTTATTGGTTATGTTTTGGTTAAATGAATTGTTTTGCGATTTGTCATCAATGTTCTATATTGTGTGATATATGTTATTTAATTTTCATTATTGCTTTTTATGCATAAAACATAAAATCCCATATTTATTTTACTTATATAAGTTTTAAAGTATATATTGTATTTATTAATTTATTTATATAGAAAAAATGTGTTTATTTAGATTTTTTTATGATGTTTATATTTAGTTTAATCTATATTTTTGTTTATTAAATACAATTAGGAGTAGTTAAATTAATAAATTATTTATAAAAACAGTAAAAAATTGTTTGAATTTGTTTGAAAGTGGTAAAATAAGGTTGTATTAAAAAACAAGTTGTTGCTTGGAGGAATCAGAATGAGAGTAAGCATATTTACTAGCTGTGTCGTCGATTTAATGTTTCCAAATGTTGGAATAGCCATGGTAGAGGTACTAGAACGATTAGGATGTGAGGTAGATTTTCCAGAAAAACAAATTTGCTGTGGTCAACCAACGTTTAATAGTGGTTATGAAAAGAAGAGTAAAGCAACACTCATTAATCAATTAGAAGCATTTGAAAACTCAGATTACGTAGTAGGTGGAGCAGGATCTTGCGTGGGTATGTTACGTGAGTATCCTGAGTTGTTGAAGGATGATGAGGTGTATTATCCTAAGGCAGTTGAACTAGCAGAGAAAACATACGAATTTAGTCAATTTATTTACCGAGTATTAGGACTAACAGATGTAGGTGCTTGTTATGAAGGAAAAGCAACCTATCATCGTTCTTGTCACATGACACGTCTGTTAGGAGAAAGAGAAGCACCGTTTGTATTATTGGATAATGTGGCAGGGTTAGAAATGATTCCATTAGGCCATATTGAAAATTGTTGTGGTTTTGGTGGAACATTCTCAGTGAAAATGCCAGAGATTTCTGAGCAGATGGTTACAGAAAAAATGAATGACGTTATTAATACGGGAGCAGATACTTTAATCAGTGCCGATATGGGTTGCTTAATGAATATCGGTGGTAAGTTTAACCGAGATGGTAATCCGATTAAAATCATGCACATCGCAGAAGTATTAAATTCAAATGTCGATACTAGTCGAATTCAATTATCTAGCGAGGTGGCAAACTAATGGGATTAACAACAAGTACAAAACCATTTAAAGAGCGATTGGAAGATAGTAAAAAAGATGTGTTTATGCAACAAGCTGTGGCTAAAGCGCAAGACGAGCAATGGGTAAAACGTGAAGGTGCTCGTGATAAGTTAGGTAATTGGCAAGAGTGGCGTGAGTTAGGTGAGAGTATCAGACAACATACCATTGCATACTTACCCGATTACCTAGAACAATTTAGTGACAATGTCGCCAAACAAGGTGGATATGTTTATTTTGCTCAAACAGCAGAAGAAGCGAATGAGTATGTCAAACAAATCGTCTTAGAGAAAAAAGCAAAAAAAATTGTTAAATCAAAATCAATGGTTACAACAGAAGTCGATGTTGATCCTATGCTTCTAACACTTGATGGTGTAAGTGTGATGGAAACTGACTTAGCAGAATTTATTTTGCAAATGGATGATTGGGATGAACCATCACATATTGTGTTTCCAAGTATTCATAAAAATAGAGAACAAATTCGTGCGGTTTTTGAGAAAAAACTTGGCTACAAAGGAGATAATGATCCGGTTAATCTAGCTAGATGTGCCCGTGAAGTCATGAGAAAATTTTTCCTTGAAGCAGAAGTGGGAATTACGGGTTGTAACTTTGCGATTGCCGATAGTGGTATGATTAACTTAGACACAAATGAAGGAAATGCTGATTTGACGATTAGTATTCCAAAAACACAAATTGTCTTAATGGGAATGGAACGGATTGTCCCAACGATGAAAGAAGCCGAAGTTTTGGATAACTTACTGGCTAGAAGTGCGGTTGGTCAAAGTTTAACAACTTATGTGACGTTTGCTGGACAAAAACGAGCAGATGAATCAGATGGACCTGAAGACTTCCACGTGATTATCGTGGATAATGGTCGTTCCAACGCTTTAGGAACAGCTTTCCAACCAGTCCTACAATGCATTCGTTGTGGTTCATGTTTGAACGTGTGTCCTGTATATCGTCATATTGGTGGGCATGGTTATGGGTCTATTTATCCAGGACCAATTGGTGCTGTCTTATCTCCAGTGCTGGGTGGATACAAACAGTTTGGAGAGTTGCCTTACGCATCAAGTTTGTGTGGTGCTTGTACAGAAACATGTCCTGTTAAGATTCCACTACATGAATTATTAATCGAGCATCGTAAAGTGATGACAGATGATTTGAAAATGAAACACGGATTTGAAGATTTCCAAATGAAAGTCATTGGTAGTGGAACTACCTCACCATTCTTATTTAATTCAGCGATTCATATGGCACATGGTGGAATGGGTGTATTAAGTAAAAAATCGCCAACTTCTGTTACAAATATGTACCAGTTTGGAGGCTTTATTAATAAAGGGCCTGGATTAGTAAAAGGCTGGACAGATGTCAGAGATTTACCAAGGCCACCAAAATACAAAGATAGCTTTAGAAAATGGTTTAAAGATCATAAGGCAGGTGCAGACAATGACTAATATTCATAATCGTGAAAAATTTTTAGCTAACCTACATGAAAAACTCGGCACAACACCTTTAAATGTTGCAGATCATCCATACATTCCAATAAATGATTTGCCACAAACACACTTAGCAGATAAGAATGTAGACGAACTACTTGGCATTTGTAAAGAAAAAGTCAAAGATATTCATACTGAGTTGTTAGATATTCCATCAAGTGAGTTACATAATACATTGAAAAAATTGATTGAACAATCAGGAAATGGAAATATTTTATTACCTAAAGATGATCGTTTTTCTAAAGAGTTATTAGATTTTCTAGAAACAGAATATAGCTCTGATATTTCTTATTGGGATGAGGGAGAAGAGTTTCGTGATAGTAACATAAAAAAAGCAGAAGAAGCCAATGTCGTGATTGCTAATGCTGATTTTATGCTAGCGGAATCTGGCTCGATTGTGGTAGAAACAACACCAGGTCAAGGACGTTCGCTACACTTTTTACCAACACATTATATCTCGTTGATTAAAAAGAGCAGTATTGTGGCTCGCTCTACACAAGCAGCTAATTATTTTGCTGAAAAAATTGAAAAAGGTGAATCTGTTGGTTCTGCCATTCATTTTATTTCTGGTCCATCAAACTCTGGTGATATTGAGATGCAATTAGTTGTAGGCCTTCATGGCCCATTAAAAATGTATTATGTTGTATTAAATGATTTATAAACAAGCAAAAAGCATGTAGAGATTTTTCTACATGCTTTTTTAAACTGTTTGTCCTTGTACAAAAGTAACTGGTAAAAAATAATGGTCTTCTAATTTTTTCTCCACGTCATCAATTCGTTGCATTAACAAGTCAATTAAGATATCGGCATAATCAGTCAGTGGTTGCGCGAGAGTGGTTAGTTGAGGGAAGTAAGTTCTGATAAACTTTGTTCCATCATAGCCAATCAATTTCATATCTTCAGGAATCGAAATACCTAGTTGTTGACACTGGTTGTAAACTAAGATCGCTGTTAAATCATCCGTGCAAAACAACCCATCAATGTCTTCGTTTTCTAAAATTCGTTTGATTTCGATGTTTTTTAAGGCAGCTGACTGATAGCTTTGGTCAAACTTAAATACTTTAGGTGTTAATTGATGTTCTTCCATGAACGAAAGATACCCATTCAGTCGTCTATTAGTTGGTGAGTTTGAGCGTTGAGATCCCGTTAAAATAGCAATATTTCTTGCCCCTTTTAGAAATAGAGTCTCTGTTGCAAGATAGCCACCTTGAAAATTATCACTCCCAACAATTGGAATCCCGTCAGCCAAATGTCGGTCAAAAGACACGATAGGTAACTCGATATTTTCATATTCAGCAATTCCTAAATTATGTGCTCCGGCAATAATACCATCAACTTTATTTGCCGATAACATATTGATATAGTTTCGTTCTTTTTCTTTATTGTTGGCACTATCACAAATGATGCATTTATATCCTCGTTCAAATAATTTTGACTCGACTTTATCAATCAATTCACCGTAAAACGGATTGGATACCGTTGGAAAAATTAACCCAATTAGTTGAGTGCTTTTTCCTTGGAGTGATCTAGCTAAGCTGTTTGGTTGATAGTTTAACTCTTTCATCGCTTGATTGACTTTATCAATTGTTTTTTGGCTCAGTGAACCATAATTATTGATTACACGTGATACAGTGGTTGGTGAAACACCAGCTTTTTCTGCCACATCAGTTAATTTGATTGCCATGTCATGTTATCTTCCTTTATTGATTTGTTTGACGTAGGTTATAGCAAGTAGCGTCAATTTGGCTATCAGAGTCCACATGAATATAAGTGTTGTCTGCTTTAGGAAACACACGAGCTGTAGCTACCTGTTCGCCATCATTTACAAAGACTTCGACAAGAGATTCGTCTACAAAAACTTGTAATGTTAGCGGTTTTTTACTAATCGAAAACTCTCTTTTAAAGCCGTATTCACTTGCAAATGATTCCCCTACGCTACTTCGGTCGATAATCATTTTACCACAAGTTGTATCAAAGGAAATAGTCAATCCAGTAGCGCCATCTTTATCAGACATTAGTGTGACTAACCCTTTCGTTGATTCATTAAAATCAATCACTAATTCGTAACGAGCTGATTTTGCCTCGTAATTTATTGATTTGATTTCTGTAAAGTCAGTTTGAGTGGTTCTAAGTTCTTTGTATTCTTGTGCAGGTTGTTGATAAAGAACATTTTCTCTTATCGTTAATTCTTTGACTAAACTGAGACAATGAGCCCAACCAAAATCATCAGTCGGATACTCAATTTCAGGTAAGCCAACCCAACTAATAGCCAAAGCACGTCCATCTGGTGCGTTGAATGCTTGTGTGGCATACACATCAAAACCTTCATCCAGATTTTTTAAAGCAGAAGGGTTTGTGATGACATTATTCTCAAGATTGTACTCATCACCAATGACATACATATTTGGGTAGATATTGTCGTAATGACAAACTGATTTATCTAACCCTTGCGGACAAAAAATTAAGAGCGCTTTGTCATTTGAAAAAACAAGATTTGGGCATTCCACCATGAATCCCATTGATTTCTCAGTAAAGTGTAACTCACCATTTAGTGTCCAGTGTTTTAAATCATGACTTGAATAAGTCAGAGCTTTTCCTTCTTTGTCTTTTGTTTGACCACCAATAACTAATAAGTATTCATCATGAAACGGAATGATTTGTGGGTCTCTAAACTCGTGAGTGTAGCCTTTTGGTGGTTCAGAAATTAAAGGTCTATCAAATTTTTCGATAGAGTTATCTTTTGAAAGATAGGCACCTAATTGATAAGAATGACGGCCCCAATTTTCATCTCTAACATTTCCTGTATAAGCAAGTAAAAGTTTGTCATTAACAGGAAGAGCTGAGCCTGAGTAGACACCATGACTATCAAAAGCCATATCAGGTTGTAAGGCTAACCCTTGATATTCCCAATCAAGTAAGTTTGTTGATGTTAAGTGAGCCCAAGATTTTACCCCGTGAACAGGGCCAATTGGGTAAGCTTGATAAAATAGTTGCCATTTTCCATTGAAATAAGAAAAGCCGTTTGGATCATTTAATAGTCCGGTTTTTGGTTGTACATGAAACCCTAATCTCCAGGGAGAGTTTGTGACTGTATCAACTAGTTCATCGATGTATTCTGTCTCCCAATCATTGTAATGACGATATCTTTCAGGTGTTGTCCATTCTTTTTTTAATGCCATAATTATCCTCCCGGTAAGCGTGTTCGATACATAAATAGTAAGGTATTTGTTAAGTATTGTCAAACGTATAACAATTTTATGGATCCTGTTACATAGAAGGTTTTAAATGATAATAAAAATATTTTGATAAACGTTTGACATTTATAAGGAAAGATGCCATAATTTTATCAAGAAAAGCGATTTCAATCATAAACATTTTTGTAGGAGGAGAAACGATGGATTACAAAAAAGTCGCACAAGAGATTAGTGATGCCTTAGGAAAAGGTAATTTACAAGCTGCAGCTCATTGTGCCACACGTTTGAGGTTAGTGTTAAAAGATTCTGGGAAAGTTAATCAGGTGGCTCTTGATAATATTGACGCAGTCAAAGGGACATTTGAGGTTAATGGCCAGTTTCAAATTATTATTGGCGCAGGAGATGTAGACAAGGTTTACAAAGAACTTGTTGCAATCACAAATGTGAAAGAAGTGTCAACGTCTGATGTGAAGGAAGAAGCTGTATCAGATAAAAAACAGAATCCTGTTATGACGTTTATCAAAGTTTTATCTGACATTTTTGTGCCAATCGTTCCAGCGTTAGTTGCGGGCGGTTTGTTAATGGCTTTAAACAATGTCTTAACAGCGGAAAACTTATTTGGTGCACAATCTGTTGTCCAAATGTATCCTGTTTTAGAAGATTATGCTGGAATTATTAATTTATTAGCGTCAGCACCATTTGCATTCTTACCAATCCTTGTTGGTTTTTCTGCCACAAAACGATTTGGTGGGAACCCTTATCTAGGGGCAGCAATAGGTATGGCAATGGTTATGCCAGACTTGGTAAATGGTTATGGTGTGGCAAATGCGATTGCAGATGGCACGATGAACTATTGGCATATTTTTGGTATGGATGTGGCTCAAGCCGGATATCAAGGTTCTGTATTACCAGTTTTAGCAGTTTCATGGATTTTAGCGACGTTAGAGAAATTCTTCCATAAACATATCTCAAATGCCTTTGACTTTACATTTACACCGATGTTAGCATTGATTATCACAGGATTTTTGACATTTACTTTTGTTGGACCTGTTATGAGAGGATTTTCTGATGGACTAACAGATTCTTTAGTTTGGTTGTATGACACAACTGGAGCTATTGGATTAGGTGTTTTCGGACTATTTTACTCTCCAATTGTTATCACTGGGTTGCATCAAAGTTTCCCAGCTATCGAGACAACTCTGTTAGCTGATGTAGCGAAAACGGGCGGATCTTTTATTTTCCCAGTTGCTTCTATGGCGAACGTTGCTCAAGGTGGGGCAGCATTAGCGATTATGTTCTTAACAAAAAATGAAAAACAAAAAAGTTTAGCAACATCAGCAAGTATTTCAGCTCTATTAGGTATCACAGAGCCGGCTATTTTTGGGGTTAACTTAAAACTTAAATTTCCGTTTATCTGTGCGATGATTGCTTCAGGTGTGGCAACCACTTTTATTGGATTTTTCCACGTATTAGCAGTGGCTATGGGGCCAGCTAGTGTGATTGGGTTTATCTCGATCGCACCAAAATCAATTCCTTATTACTTGATTGGGATTGTCATCAGTGTTGTAGTAGCATTTATCACGACTTATCTATATGGTAAGAAAAATAGTCATTTACTTGCAGAAGCAACACCGACACAAACATCTGATAATGTAGCAGTTGAAATCAACGAAGACCCTGAAGAAGTAGTTGAATCAGTACAAGATGATGTAATAGAAGCACCTATCACTGGTGAAGTGGTTCAATTGAAAGATGTGAATGACCCAGTATTCTCACAAGAATTGATGGGTAAAGGAATTGCGATTTTACCAACAGATGGTAAAGTCTACTCGCCTGTTGATGGTGAACTAACGGTTGTGTACGACTCTAAACATGCTTATGGTATTATGTCGGACAAACACGCAGAAGTTCTAATCCACATTGGAATTGATACAGTTCAATTAAATGGTGAAGGATTTACGACTGAAAAAACAACTGGTGACATCGTCAAAAAAGGTGATTTACTAGGAACGGTTGATTTAGAAGTATTGAAAGAAAAAGGTTATGACTCAACAGTCATGATGATTGTGACAAACACAAATGCCTTCAGTAGTGTTGAAGCTTTAGATAAAAAAGAAGTGTCTGCTAAAGAAGATATTTTAGTAGTGACTCAGCCAACAGAAAATTAATAGAAAACACGTTTATTTTGATAGATAATCAGAATAAACGTGTTTCTTTTTTTATGATAGTATTGGAAATCTTTTTTCTAGACTGTATTGGATTTTTTCAATCAAAATACATAAAATCCAGTAGATACAAGCAACTAAAAAGTACATGGATAGGAAGTTAAATTCTCTCCCACCAATAATTTTAGCTTGTTGGAAAATATCTGTTACGGTAATCATGGCTGCAAGAGATGAGCCTTTAACTAAATCTATGGCAACGTTACTCATAGGAGCAATGGCAATTCGAATAGCTTGTGGCATGATGATGTCTTTGACGATTAACGTGTTTTTCATACCGAGTGCTCGTGAGGCTTCCCATTGTCCATGATTCACACTATGCATCGAACTTTTAAATATTTCAGATAAAAAAGCACTACTTGTGAGTCCAAAGCAGAGAATACTCGCTAGGACGGGATTAATTTGCATAGGTAAACCAAAATAAAGAGCAAAGAGCAAGACAATCGCCGGAATTCCTCTAAAAAATGAAGAGTAGACGATTAAAATAGCGTTGATGAGACCATTGTTTAACAATCTTAACAGGTAAATCAAACTGGCTAAAACAGAACCTAGTAAAAATGATGCGACACTAATCAACAAAGTATAGGGCAATCCTTTTAATACAAAAGGAATTGACTCAATCATTAACGTTGTATCAATTATCATGTTTACTCAACCTCAATTGTTTTTGATATCTTAACAGTTGGCTTTTTAGAAATATCTTCTCCATAAAAAGAAGTAGCAATTTTTGTTAAGGTTCCATCTTTTTTCATGTCTGTGATAGATGAATCAATTTCTTTTTTTAATTCTTGGTTATCTTTATTAATGACAAGACCTGAAGATGATGGGTTGAAATAGACATCTTCTAATATTTTAACAGGCATATCTGGTAGAGCAGCAACAGCCATTTTTTGTAAGTAATAGTCATTTAAGATAACATCTGTGCGTCCCTTGACTAAGTCAGTCATGTATTGATCATTTGTTGCGTTGTCATAATTTACTAGGGTGGCACCTAATGATTCGGCTACTTTCATATAGGTAGTAGAAGCTTCGCCTGCTGCTTTTTTACCTTTTACATCATCTAAAGAGGAAATACCTGAATTATCTTCTTTTCTAACGACCATACTACCAAAAGAATATTTGATTGGTTCAGATAAACTAAATTTCTCTTCACGTTTTTTATTGATTGAAAAGTCATTTGCGGCGATGTCTGCTTTATGTGTTTGAACAGCCGATAACATGCCATCGACGTTAAATTCTTTAAAGGTCACTTTTTTGTTTAGTCTTTTACCGATTTCTTTTGTTACTTCCACGTCATAACCGGTTAACTCATTTTTGTCATTGTAGTATGAACTTGGAAATAGTGTACCTGATGTCGCAACAACTAATTCGTCTGATGCTACTTTTTTAGTTGGATTTTCTTTTGTGTCATTTTTACACCCACCTAATATAACCAAACATGCTACTGATAAATATAATAACGTTTTTTTCATTTTGTCTCTCCTTCAAAATTGATCAGGTTGAGTATAAACAGATGACTGATGAAAATCTATTAGATTGACCTATTTAGTGAATTTATTCAGAGAATAGTTCCTTTATCAAGGTTTTGTGAAACAATATTGTTTTTTTTATGGAATCTTAGATGTTTAACATGATCTTTGGTATAATAAAAGAAAAAACAAGGAGTGTTGAGATATGCCATTAGTTCATATTGAATTACTTGAAGGTAGAACAGCAGAACAAAAAGAATCGTTAGTGAAAGACGTGACCGAAGCAATTGTGAAAAACACAGGAGCGAAGACGGAAAACGTTCATATCGTGATTTCTGATATGAAAAAAGGTGACTATGCAGTCGGCGGTAAAATGAAATAACACTAGACAATGTACTTTATTCAGACTAGTAATATTGAAAAAGGTATGATAAAATTGAACAGATGATTATAGTTCAAGAGAAGGAGAGTTAATATGTATCAATTCTTATTAACCCTAATGTTAGTGTTATCCATTTTAATTATTATCGCTGTGATGATGCAACCAAGTAAGCAAAATAGTGCTGCTAGTGCGTTTTCAGGTGGTGCTAGTGAATTATTTGGAAAAACAAAAGCACGTGGGTTCGAAGCGTTTATGAAACGTGCGACAACAGTATTAGGATTCGCATGGGTGGCAGTGGCTATTGCACTTGCGTATTTGTCATCAAAATAATGTCAGTGTATCTCCTGTTATGACAGGAGATTTTTTTATTGTTATAATGATTTGGTAGATGTGTTTGGGAGGAGTTAAACAATGAAAGTAGAACCATTTTATTCAAAGGTAAGTCATAAGGCTGTGTTGTTATTTCATGCTTATACAGGAAGTTCAAATGACGTGAGAGCATTAGCTAGAAGAATTGAAAGAGAAGGGTTTTCAGTATATTGTCCCATGTTTACAGGACATGGCACAATGGAGCCAATGGATATATTAAAGCAAACATCAGATGTGTGGTGGGAAGATGCTAAACGAGCTGTTGAGTTTCTAAAAGAAGAAGAGCATGAAAAAATCGCCGTTTTTGGTCTGTCTATGGGAGGTTTGTTTGCGATGAAATTAATCGAGACCTATCCTGACACGTTTGTTGGAGGGGGAACGTTTTCTTCTCCGCTAGACCCTAGTGATGCAACCAATATTTACCTGAATTTTTTTAAGTATTGTGAGTATCGTTATGATAAATTAAATCTTTCTTTAGAAGAAAAGACAAAAAAATTGGATAGTATAAAAGACCCTCTTGATATCCAACTTAAAGATATCAGTCTAACCGTACAATCAGTATATGAGGGATTATCTAGAATAGAGAAAAACATTTTTCTTGCTCAATCGGCTAAAGATGAGATGGTCAGAGCAAAAGGTGTTTATGATGCTGCAGTAATTATGGAGAAAGCATTTGTCGATGTTCATTGGTACCCAAACAGTACACATGTCATCACAGTGAGCCATGATAAGATTCAGTTTGAAAAAGATGTGGTGCAGTTTATCCACAAATTATCGTGGGAATAGGAGGAAGTATGAGAAAAACATTAAAAGAAACCATTATAGATGCGATGACGTCTAGTAAAAAAAAGTCATTTTCAGTTGAACAATTAGCAGAGATGCTAGGGTTACAAAAAAGTAATGACTTTAAAGAGTTAGTTCAAGCTATTGCACAAATGGAAAGAGAACAACTTGTTACCTTTAATCAAAAAGGAAAAATAAAATTAGTCGCAAAAGAAACGGTTCTTGAAGGCGTGTTTCGTTCGAATGAACGAGGATTTGGCTTTGTGACGGTTGAGGGTGAGGACACTGATGTCTTTATTAGTCGAGATGAGACTGGTTATGCTCTTGAAGGAGATAAAGTTGAAATCGAGATATTAAAAGCAGGTAATCCATTGGAAGACCAAGCACCAGAAGGAAAAGTAGTTAAAATTATCGAGCGAGGTATGAGCCAAATTGTCGGTATTTTTACGTTGTTTACAGAAAGTGAGCAACAAGAAACAGGCCTGTATGGTGTCGTAACACCAAAAGATAAGAAATTAAGTCGCTATAAAGTCTTTGTCGCGGCAGAAGGTATTAAACCTGAAGAAGGAAGTGTCGTGGCTGTTGAAGTGACACATTATCCCGAAGCTGGTTATACAAATAGTTTTGAAGGATTAGTTAAACAAGTCATTGGACATAAAAATGATCCGGGGATGGATATTTTATCGATTGTATTGCAATTAGGTATCCCTACAGAGTTTGACGAAGCAACGTTAAAACAAGCAGAAGAATTACCTGATGAGGTTCTTGAAAGTGACTTACTTCATCGTGTTGATTTAAGAGATGAAGTGGTGGTGACGATCGATGGGGTAGAGGCAAAAGACTTAGATGATGCCGTTCGAGTAGAAAAATTAGGTAATGGCAATTTCTTCTTGGGTGTTTACATTGCAGATGTGTCTCATTATGTGACAGAAAATAGTCCACTTGATGCAGAAGCAAGTGATCGAGCAACGAGTGTGTATTTAACAGACCGCGTGATTCCAATGTTACCAAGAAAACTATCAAATGGTATTTGTTCGTTGAATCCTGATGTAGACCGCTTGGCAATGGCTTGCGAGATGGAAATCACACCAGATGGAGATGTGGTATCACATGATATTTTTGAAACGGTGATTCATTCGAATGCACGTATGACGTATGATGAAGTCAATGATATCATTGAAGGAACAAACGATGAGACAATCAAACAATACAGTGAACTTGTTCCGATGTTTCATCTGATGAATGAGTTACATGAGATTCTTGAGAGTAAACGTGCTAATCGTGGCGCGATTTCTTTTGAAGATAGAGAAGCATATATCGTAGTGGATAGTGACGGACACCCAATTGATATTAAACTTCGTAAGCGAAAAGCTGCCGAGCGTTTAATCGAGTCATTTATGCTAGCTGCGAATGAAACTGTGGCAAAAACTTATACAGACAGACAGCTACCATTTATTTACCGAATCCATGAACATCCAAAAGAAGAGAAAGTGCAACGCTTTTTAGAGTTTATGACAAACTTTGGTATCATGGTTAAAGGAAAAAAAGATGCTGTGTCTCCAAAAGAATTGCAACGAGTATTAGATCAAGTTAGTGACCGACCAGAAGAACCGGTTGTGAGTATGATGCTACTTCGCAGTATGCAACAAGCAAAATATTCTGAAGATCCAGTGGGACATTATGGATTAGCCGCAGATGATTACACTCATTTTACGTCGCCAATCAGACGATATCCTGACTTATTGGTTCACCGATTGATTAAAGATTATGAAAAAGGTAAAATTACAGATAAAGTCAAACAAAAATGGGAAGAAGCCATTCCTGATATTGCAGACCACAGTTCTAAAATGGAGAGACGAGCAGTTGAGGCTGAACGTGAAACAGATAAACTGAAGAAAACTGAGTTTATGCAAGACAAAGTAGATGAAGAGTTTGACGGTATTATTACTTCAATCACTAAATTTGGTTTGTTTATCGAGTTGCCAAATACGATTGAAGGTTTGGTTCACGTTAATCAACTTAAAGATGATTACTATCACTTTATTGAAAGTCACATGGCTTTAGTTGGTGAAAGAACTGGTAAGGTTTATAAAATCGGTCAAAAAGTCCATATCAAATTAACAAAAGCAGATGTTGACACAAGAGAGATTGATTTTGAATTGTTATCAGCTGAGCCCTTAACTGAAACGATCGATATACCAAAGCATAACAAAAAGAACAAACAAACCAGTCGCCGTAATGACAGTAGAAAAAAAGGGGCAGATAAGCCTGACTTTGGTAAAAAAGGTCAAAAGGGCAAGAAAGGGAAGAAACCTTTCTATAAATCAGTGAAGAAAAAACCGAAGAAAAAGAAAAAGTGAGGGGTTAACCATGCCTAAAGGTGAAGGAAATTTAATTGCTCAAAATCGTAAAGCTCGTCATGACTATTCGGTCTTTGAAACGTTTGAAGCAGGTATCGTGTTAAAAGGAACAGAGATTAAATCAATTAGACAACGTCGTGTTAACTTGAAAGATGGGTTTGCACGTGTACGTGATGGAGAAGCATACCTAATGAATGTCCACATCAGCCCGTATGATCAAGGGAACATTTTTAACCATGACCCGCTTAGAACAAGAAAACTATTACTACACAAAAAGCAAATCATTAAAATCGGCACAGAGATGAAAAATCCTGGTGTGACGCTGATACCATTAAAGATTTATATCAAAGATGGGTTTGCAAAAGTACTTTTAGGTTTAGCTAAAGGTAAAAAGCAATATGATAAACGTGAAGACTTAAAACGAAAAGACATGAACCGAGAGATTAATCGGGCGCTTAGAGACAAACAACGATAGTTTATCAGTTGTTTGTCTTTTTTTATAAATGTTCGGAGTCTTTTAGTAGTTGGCACTTAATATAGTGAATTATCAAACAATCAAAGACTAATTCTGTGTGTAAAGGTAATATTTTTGGTAAGTGTTATTATGCTTTTTATGGAGGTGATTAATAAGGAGACAAAAATCAATTTTTTTTAAATAGTTAGTTAAAAAAATGCAATAACTTTTATTATTCTGAGTATGTTTTAACCGAGTTTTCATTTGTCTTTTTTTTTGTATGAAACTTGTGAGAATTATACCGAATTACTTTGTGTTATTTATCATTTGGTGGTATTATAGTCTCGATAGTGACAGTCTATCAATGGACCATTATGTGGAAAAATGAATGTATCTACAAACATTTTTTCATACACTGTTACAGAAGCTAGAAAACTTCTGAATTTGTTTTAATATTGAGAAGAAAAGGGGTGAAATGTGGTGGAAGAAAAATCCTGGTTGTTTACCATTGGAGGTTTAACATTTGATGGAACGGTCGTAACAATGACGATATTGACTTGTTTGGTTGTCTTTGGATTAGTGTATTATTGTACACGAAATTTAAAGCTTAAACCTACTGGTAAACAAAATGTCATGGAAGCTCTTGTTGATTTTGTTCGCGGTATCGTAGGTGATAACGTTGAAAAAAACGAAATCAAACAATATCATTTATTGGCATTTACTTTTTTCATGTTCGTACTAGTATCTAACACTTTAGGACTCATTACAAAAGTAACTTTGTTTCCAAGTGATGTCTCCTTCTGGAAGAGCCCGACTGCAGATCCAACAGTGACACTAACATTGGCATTTATAGCCATTATTTTAGCTAACTATTATGGAATTAAGAAGCAGGGTGTTAAAAGTTATTTTGTTAACAGTTATATGAAACCAGTGGGTTTTTTATTACCAATTAAGTTAATTGAGGAATTTACCAATGTATTAACACTTGGTTTACGTCTTTATGGTAATATTTTTGCAGGTGAGGTATTACTATCGTTAATTGCCGGATTAGGAGCAAGTAGTCCAACGAAATTTATTTTGGCTCTGCCACTTGAAGTGATATGGCAAGCCTTTTCGCTTTTCATTGGTGGAATCCAAGCATTTATTTTTGCTACTTTATTGATGGTCTATATCTCACATAAAGTAGAAATTGAAGAAGTATAAGTAAACGTATAAAAACATTTTTAGGAGGAGAATTGTTATGCAATATATTGCAGCAGCTATCGCAGTTTTAGGAGCTTCTATCGGAGCAGGTTATGGTAATGGTAAAGTTATCTCTAAAACATTAGAATCAATGGCACGTCAACCAGAATTATCAGGTCAATTAAGAAGTACAATGTTTATCGGGGTTGCCTTAATTGAAGCGATTCCTATCATCGGTGTCGTAATTGCCTTGTTATTATTATTCAAATAACATATACAAGATTTAAAAGTTAATTAGATGAAATTCAGGGAAGGATGTGTCGTAATCACATGATGAATCAATTAGTGATTGCTAGTTCTGGACAAACTACGTTTAGTACCATTTTATTTGTCTCTGTTTCATTTCTTGTATTGTTATTAGCGTTAAAGAAATTTGCTTGGGGACCTCTAACGACTATGTTAGACGAACGAGAAAACAAAATAGCTGGCGATATTGATAGTGCAGAACAATCAAAAATAGACGCTGCTAATTTAGCCAAACAAAGAGAAGTGGAATTAAAAGAAGCTCGTACTGAAGCTCAAAGTATTATTGCTCAAGCAAAAGATGTTGCTGAAAATAATGCTCATGCAATTATCGTAGAAGCTCAAGAACATGCAACAAGAATGAAAAAGCAAGCTCAAGAAGATTTGCGTCTTGAAAGAGAACGCTTATTGGCAGATGCTAAAAAAGAAGTGGCAGACTTGTCTGTGGAAATTGCCTCTAAAATACTTAAAAAGGAATTGTCGGCTAGTGCTCATCAAGAGTTGGTTCAATCAAGTATTGATAAGCTAGGAGTTGATGACAATGAATAAGAAATTTAGTGTCGCAAAAACTTACGGTAAGGCTCTATTTACTGAAGCAACACAATTAAACATGGTTAATGAAATTTATCAAGAGTTGTTACAACTTAGAGAAGTTTACCATGAAGTGCCGGATTTAGGTGACATTTTATCAGATGATCGTTTATCAATTTTTGAAAAAGTAAACATCGTAAAAGACTTGGAAAATAGTTTTAGTGATACGATGGCAAAATTCATCCATACTGTTTATGACTATGGTCGTATGAATGAAATGCTTGATATCATTTATGAATACGAGCATCTATATTATGACCAATTTGGTATTATTGTCGTGACAGTGACAACAGCCGTTGCACTATCACTAGAACAAAGACATGATTTAGAAAAACGCTTGGCAAAACAATTTCATGCAAATAAAGTTGTTTTAAGACCAAAATTAGACCCAAGCATAATGGGTGGAATGATTGTCGAATCAGAACATCGAATCATTGATCAAAGTGTGAGAACAGAATTAAATAACATTCATGCTAAATTATTGGCTTGATGTTTATGTTTAACGACAAGGTGAGAGGTGAGATACATGAGTATAAAAGCGGAAGAAATTAGTTCGCATATTAAACAACAACTTGCTAAATACGAAGAATCATTAACAGTAGATGAAGTTGGAACAGTTTCCTATGTTGGTGACGGTATTGCTCGTGCTTACGGATTAGAAAATGCCATGTCGGGAGAATTATTGGAGTTTGATAATGGTGTTTATGGTATGGCTCAAAACTTAGAAAATGATAGTGTCGGTATTATCATTTTAGGGGATTTTGAACAAATACGTGAAGGCGACAAAGTAAAACGTACACGACGTATTATGGAAGTACCTGTTGGTGAAGCATTAATTGGACGCGTGGTTAATCCTTTAGGTCAACCTATTGATGGTATGGGCGAAATCGCTACAACCAAAACACGACCAATTGAAGCAGCAGCTCCTGGTGTTATGGCTCGTAAATCAGTATCAGAACCACTACAAACAGGATGGAAAGCAATTGATGCATTGGTACCAATTGGACGTGGACAACGTGAGTTAATCATTGGTGACCGTAAAACTGGTAAAACCACCATTGCGATTGACACAATCTTAAATCAAAAAGATCAAGACATGATTTGTATTTACGTTGCAATTGGTCAAAAAGAATCAACTGTACGTAACCAAGTTGAAATCTTGAAAAGATATGGTGCAATGGACTACACGATTGTTGTGTCTGCCAGTGCATCACAACCAGCCCCTTTACTTTATTTAGCACCTTATGCTGGAGCAAGTATGGGTGAAGAATTTATGTATAATGGAAAACACGTATTAGTCGTATATGATGATTTATCAAAACAAGCAGCAGCTTATCGTGAAATTTCATTACTATTACGTCGTCCACCAGGTCGTGAAGCGTTCCCTGGGGATGTATTCTACTTACATTCTCGTTTACTTGAAAGAGCAGCGAAATTGAGTGATGAATTAGGTGGCGGATCGATGACTGCCTTACCATTTGTTGAAACACAAGCCGGAGATATCTCTGCTTATATTCCAACGAACGTTATCTCTATTACTGATGGACAAATCTTCTTAGAAAGTGATTTGTTCTACTCAGGTGTTCGTCCTGCGATTGATGCTGGGTTATCAGTATCACGTGTTGGGGGATCTGCTCAAATCAAGGCAATGAAAAAAGTTGCAGGTACACTTCGTCTAGATTTAGCAAGTTACCGTGAATTAGAAGCATTTACCCAATTTGGTTCTGACTTAGATGAGGCAACTCAATCTAAATTAAACCGTGGTAAACGAACTGTAGAAGTTTTGAAACAAAATGTGCATGAACCATTAGCTGTTGAAAAACAGGTCTTAATTCTTTATGCATTGACTCATGGATTCCTAGATACCATTCCAGTAGTAGATATTTTACGTTTTGAACGCGAATTATTTGAATACGTGGATAATAACTATCCAGCAATCTTTGATACAATCCGTAATACAAAGGGATTACCAAATCCTGAAGATATGGATAAAGCAATTGATGAATTTAAAGGGATTTTTAGTTCAAGTGAATTCTCTGTTGCAGACGAAGTAAAACAATCTTAGAAAGTGGTGATTGAACATGGGCGGCTCACTTATTGATATTAAGAAGAGAATAGCTTCAACAAAAAAGACCAGTCAAATTACTAGCGCTATGCAAATGGTAGCAGCTTCTAAATTGACGAAATCTGAACAATCATCAAGACGCTTTCAAGAGTATGCTTCTAAAGTAAGAAGTATGACAACTCATTTGGCATCGACACAGTTAGCTGCAATTGATAACTCTGATTTTTCTGGTTTTGAGCAAGATATGGAAATGTATCAACAAATGCTTATTGCAAGACCAGTTAAAACAATCGGGTATATCGTTGTGACGTCTGACAAAGGTCTAGCGGGTGGTTATAACAGTTCGATTTTAAAAAATATGTTAGAAATCATCAAAAAAGACGAAGAAGATGGCATGAATGTGGTGTTAATGGCTATTGGAGGAACTGGTTCAGATTTCTTCAAGCATCGTGATTTTCCAGTTGCTTATGAATTAAGAGGATTAAGCGACTACCCAAGTTATAGTGAAGTAAGACGTATCGTAAACTCTGCTTTACAAATGTATAATAGTGAAATGTTTGATGAGTTATATGTATGTTATAACCATCATGTCAACACACTATCATCATCATTTAGAGCTGAAAAAATCTTACCAATCGTTGACTTAGATGCTAAAGAAGCTGAAACGTACGAACAAGAGTATACTCTTGAGCCTTCAGCAGACGCTATTTTAAATACGTTACTGCCCCTTTACGCTGAAAGTTTAATATATGGAGCAGTTTTAGACTCTAAAACTGCTGAGCATGCTGCACGGATGACCGCCATGAAGAGTGCCACAGAAAATGCGACAAACATTATTGATGATTTGACCATTTCTTATAATAGAGCACGTCAAGCGGCCATTACAGAAGAAATCACAGAAATTGTTGGTGGAGCAGCTGCCTTAGAATAATGACGGGGAGGAATTGTTGAGATGAAAGTAGGAAAAATAGCCCAAGTCATTGGTCCCGTTGTTGACGTGGCTTTTCCATTAGACCAAGCATTACCTGATATAAATGATGCATTAATCGTTTATAAAGCTGGAAGTAAAGAAAAAGTTGTATTAGAAACAACTCTTGAAATTGGCGATGGAATCGTTCGAACAATTGCAATGGAATCTACAGACGGACTACAAAGAGGAATGGAAGTTCTTCATACAGGAGGTCCTATCAGTGTTCCAGTTGGTCCTGAAACATTAGGTAGAGTCTTTAACGTACTTGGTGAAACCATTGACTTAGGTGAACCAATTGGTGAAGAAGTAGAAAGAGATAGCATTCATGCAAAAGCACCTTCTTTTGATGAATTAAGTACTAACTCTGAAATTTTAGAAACAGGTATCAAAGTAATTGATTTACTTGCTCCTTACTTAAAAGGTGGTAAAATCGGATTATTCGGTGGTGCCGGAGTAGGTAAAACAGTGTTGATTCAAGAGTTGATCAACAATATCGCTCAAGAATTAGGTGGGTTATCAGTGTTTGCCGGTGTAGGTGAACGTACTCGTGAGGGGAATGACCTTTACTTCGAAATGAAAGAATCTGGCGTTATCAAGAAAACAGCCATGGTGTTCGGACAAATGAACGAGCCACCTGGTGCCAGAATGCGTGTAGCCTTAACAGGTCTTACTATGGCAGAATATTTCCGTGATGAAGAAAAACAAGATGTGTTACTCTTTATTGATAACATTTTCCGTTTTACTCAAGCGGGTTCTGAAGTATCAGCCCTTTTAGGACGTATGCCTTCAGCCGTTGGTTACCAACCAACATTAGCAACGGAAATGGGACAACTACAAGAACGTATTACTTCGACAAAAGATGGATCAATTACATCAATTCAAGCGATTTATGTTCCTGCCGATGACTATACTGACCCGGCTCCAGCAACAGCCTTTGCGCATTTGGATGCAACAACTAACTTGGAACGTCGTTTGACTGAACAAGGGATTTATCCAGCGGTAGATCCATTAGCATCATCATCAAGTGCCTTAGAACCTGATATTGTTGGAGAAGAGCACTACAAAGTAGCTACTGAAGTTCAACGTTTGTTACAACGCTACAAAGAATTACAAGATATTATTGCAATTCTTGGTATGGATGAGTTAAGTGATGAAGAAAAAGTGATTGTAGGCCGTGCTAGACGTGTCCAATTCTTCTTATCACAAAACTTCCACGTAGCTGAACAGTTTACTGGTCAACCAGGTAGTTATGTTCCATTAAACGAAACAATTAAAGGATTTAGAGCAATCTTAGATGGCGAATATGACCACTTACCTGAAGAAGCGTTCAGAAGTGTAGGCCGCATTGAAGAAGCTATCGAAAAAGCAGAAAAAATGGGCTACTAACAAGGAGGGAAAGTGATTATGAGTACCTTTATGGTTAACATTGTAACGCCAGATGGATTGATTTATGAGCATGAAGCTAACTTTTTAGTGGCTAACACAGAGGCAGGTTCGCTTGGGATTTTACCTAAGCACTGCCCTTTGATTGCCCCTTTAAAAATTGATGCTGTGCGTATTGATAGAGAAGGAGATATTAACGACTGGATTGCTGTTAATGGTGGTGTTATTGAAGTACGTGATAACGTGGTATCAATTATTGCCAACAGTGCTGAAACAGAAGAAAATATCGATATTTCACGTGCTGAACAAGCTAGGAAACGTGCAGAACAAAAAATTGAAGCTGCAAAAAATGAGCAAAATCAATCAATTGATATGGCTAGAGCTGAAGTCGCGCTGTATCGAGCGTTAAATCGGCTTAATGTGGCGAATAAAAGAAGGTAAGGAAACGATTGTTTCTTTACCTTTTTCTCTTTTAGACTCTTTGTCAAATAGGACTGATGAGTTAAATTGGTAAGATGATGATTGTGAAAGTAATCTCACATTTTTCCAACGATTGAGCATTGAGCAGTCCAATTGTGGTTATAAGCCAAAGGCATAGGGGAATAAGTCCTTTTATTAATTAAAGGTTTCCTTCCATTAATGTTAGCTTCTTCTGTACTCGTTAAATCCAAATGATTATCTGTTATTCTTAGTATTTTTTGGGTATGATTGCTCATGACATGTTGCCCTTTCTACCTAATATTTTTGTTTGGTACTTAAATTTCACTAGATAGACGACATGTTTTTAAATATTTTATTTGTCAAATTAAGCTAGACAAAATATCATTGTCTACATAACTAAAAAATACTTCCAATGGTGTTTTATAGTTTAATGATTTTCTAGGAATATTATTTCTTTTAGATGCGATAGATTGGATAAAAGATTCTTCAACTTTGTTGAAATTCATTTTTTTAGGGGCTCTTTGTCAACTAGTGTTGGTAAAAGTTCAAACGTTAGAATTTAGGATCTAGAAAGCTTTTTAGTTTTCTAGATCTTTTTTGGTGATTTGAAAGCAGACTTCTTTAAACAAATTGATAGTCGTAGCTTAAAATTATAAAAACTTTTCATGTCATAGGCATTACGCTTTATGACTTTAATATGGTTATTCATACATTTTAAAGGACCATTTGAATAAGATGTTTCAAAGGTGTTTTTTATTTCTTATCGATACTTTTTAAATGTTTTGAAAACAGTAACAAACTCTTTAAATTGTGTAGCTTGATCAATTAATTCTATAAATAAAGAATAATCTTTTGTTTGAATCGCTCTTAAAATTTGTTCATAGGTTTTGTAAGTTTCTGCCCATTTAGAATCACAGGCTAGCAAGCGTTCAAGTAATTCTTTTTCAGAAAGATACGTTTTAAATGAAGGATGCCAATATTGCTCGATATACTCTATTTTGTTATAACTTTTTTGAAGCATCTTCCAATATTTTTTAATTCGCCTATAGATAATGCCATTATCTTTATATTTTAATTGAGTCGGTTAATTGTAGAATCAAGTTAGCCACCCTAAAATAATAAAAAAACACCATGGTAAAAATTCATGTATCATTGAAGTATCCACCCAACAACGAAAGGAATTTTTATCATGGAACAAACTCAGAATACCACACAAAAACTGCCTTATAAACATCTTTCCTTTGAGGGAAGACAACTTATTGAAGTTTGGCATAATAAAGGTGCTTCTAATAGAGAAATAGGTAAACGATTAGGTTGGCTCCATCAAACAATAAATAATGAGCTGAAACGTGGTACAACAACACAAATCAAAGAAAATAACAAACCTAGACAACTCTATTTTGCTGAAACAGGACAAGCTAGTTTTAGCAAGATATTTCAATCAATTACTGCTGGTAATGGTAGTGAATTTAGCTCGCTACATGATGCTCTCCAACAAATAACTGATGTCTATTTTGCTCATCCTTATTCTTCCTGGGAACGAGGTACAAATGAAAGACATAATGGTTTATTAAGACAATTTATTCCGAAAGGAACTACAATTTGTCACTACTCAAAACAGTTCATTCAACTAGCTACTGAAAAGATTAATCTTTTACCACGTAAAATTTTAAATTATAGACAACCAGCAACATTATTTTTAGAAGAAATTCAAAAGCTTAAAATCAAAACATGTTGGTAAAAATGGATTTTAATAGAATAACATAGAAATTTCGATGTTTTTGCCTAGGTGGCTAACTTAATATTGCAATTTAGGAAAATAAAATAACTAAAAAGATGATAAATGTGAGATTACTCTCACAATCATCATCTTACCAATTTAACTCATCAGTCCTATTTGACAAAGAGCCAAAATTTATACAGCCGAAATACAATTGAGTGTATCACAAATGATTTTTTAGTTGTTTAGCTTAATTTTACAACCGGCGTTTTTGTAAACAGATAAGCCAATTCATTAATTGATGGTAGGCTTTTTTTGTTTGTACATCATCCACTAATCGATCAAAATCATGAGGTAAACCGTTAAGAGTATATATATCAGATTTAGTGGCTAAGTCATGTAGATAGATAGATTGTGTATAAGGAACATCTTGATCGTCTTTACTTACAGCAATAAATAAAGGTGGTAAAGTACGGATGTCATCGTCCGCTAACGAATAGTTTTCTATATTTGATACATGAGCAAGCATTTTGCTAACCCAAATACCACGTTGGCGATAAGATAGGTAAATAGGAAATCTTTGCTCGATGGGTGCATTAAATAAAGGCTGTTTTTGGATAAGAGGGGCAATCATGACATCATCTAATAAAGGATATTGTGCATAAAAATCACTTGGTTTTTTAAGTTCTTTATCCATTAGTGAATAGTATCCATAAAAAGAAATAATTGCTTTGGGTTTAATATCTAAAAACTTAGCACTCAAAATTAATGACAGATACGCACCAGCTGAACGACCAAATAAAATAAAATCATCATTAGTTGTAAACTTTGATATTCCCCAATTAATGCCATCTAGTAAACTATTAATCAATGTTTCTAGCGAGCTTTCAGGGATTAATGGATAGTCAAGAGCTAGTATATTAAATCCTAATTGTGTAAATTTTTCAATATGAACTAATGGCAAATCATCTTTTGAACCATAGATTAGTCCGCCACCATGAATATAAATAATAAGTGGATTGTCTTTATTTTGTTTTGTACTTTTATGAAATGTGGCATCTATTTGATTGTTTTCTCTGTCAGAATAAGAATAAACTGTCATATTTTCAACTCCTTTATATAAGATTATATTAAAAAAAGAAAATAATCTTTGGTCGAAAAGTCCAAAGGTTACTTTCTTTTTGTGCACGAATTAAGGTTCAGTTAGCTTCAAAGCTAAACGTAACTTAAAGCTATTTTCAGGAGTATCAATTTTACAATCAAGAAGTTCTTCAATATTGTCAATACGATATTTTACTGTGTTTCTATGGATAAATAACTCGTTGGCAGTTTTCGTAATTTCACATTGATTATCAAGGAATGCCTTTAGTGTTTTTCTTAATTCGATATCCATTTCACTTTGCGGATAACTCAGTATTTTTAAACAATCTTGACTGAAATATTTTGCTTCTTCTTTTTCTATATTTTCTAGTAAACGTGTGATTCCTTTGGGTTTGTATACGGAAACAATTTCTTTATTATTAAATTCGGTTCGCTCTTTGTCAATGATTTTTGCTTCATTTAGTGATTTTGCTAGGTAATCAAGGTGTGAATACGGTTGTCCACAATTGAATAATACGTTGATAGGTAGTTTTTTTTGAATTAAATGATTAAGCGTTTCTAATTTTTCTTTTAAAGCAGATGGACTGATTTCTTTTTGCAATAAGATAATACTGTTATTGATTATTTTATCTAGAAATACTACGGAACCTGGCAGTTCTTTGACCATATGAGTATCTAACCACTCATAAGTTAATTTTAGTTTTTCTTCATATCGTCTAGATGTATAGACCATGTTAGATGTTTCTTGGACGCGAACGTAAACCACTTGGTAGAAAGGAGATAATTTTATACCAAAATTGGATTCATATTTGAACCATTCTTTTTCGTTAAATAAGCTTCTTTCTTGTCTATCAATGAGTGTTGAGAGATAGTCACTTTTTCTAAGTTTGTTGACTTCATATAGCTTATCATTTTTTAAAATAGTAAAACTTAATACCATTAGACCTTGGTCAATGGCAAATTCTGTTACAGGGTATAAAATATTTTTCGGAAATAAAATAACTAAATAATATGGAAAATAAGTGTGACTTTTTATTGGATACACCGCGATATCAAGTTGATTAACATTTGGAGTATTAATAATAATCGTCGCATTTTTATCGCTTTGAAATGCATCTTTTTCTGATAGGATATTAATGATGTCTCCAGGAGAATCCTGTAATTTATTCCAATTATCAGAAATGGCAATGTTTTCTTTAAAAGGATTTAATAGCATAATCGGCGTATTTGTTAATTCACCAAATTCTTTTATAATGCGTTGTAATGTCGCGTCATTTAGAAATAAGGTAGAAAATTTACGTTGTATATCAAGAGCATATGCAATTTCGGCTTCTTTTGTTTCACTTAGATAACTCATTATTTCTTTCAATATCGTTCCTAAAGGCTTTGTTGAGGGACATTGTAATATTGGAACGTCTCGTGTATTAGCATAATCGATGATATCTTGAGGTATGCTATCTAAAAATCGCCCTACTTTAATACATAAGCCCGCACATTGTATAATGGAAAGAGAATCTATTAATTGATACAATTCATTTTCTTTATCTTTATAATACATACCAGTAGTTAAAATTAATGTTTGACTAGAAATATAGTTTGCTATATCAGGTGTTTCTGTTATTTCAACATTATTAATCCCTTTTTTTAAATTGGTTTTTTTAGTTAATAAAATTAAATCATTAAACCGTGGAACAGATAGAACTTGTTCTAGCGTTTTCATAAACTGTACCTCCCAATAGCTATTATAGAGAGTTTTATATGAAAAAAAAAGAAAAAGTCTATTTTTGTGCATTTCGTATAACGTATATTTTATTTTGTGCATAATGTATAATGGCATTATAATAGCAATAGTTCATAATAAAATAAAGGAGAGATAATTATGAGACAACCATTAAATCATCCAATGAGAACCATTATGACACCAGGACCTGTAGAGGCTTATCCATCTGTTTTAAGAACAATGGCAACGCCAATTTTAGGTCAATTTGATCCTGCTTTTGTAGCAATTATGAATGAAGTCAAAGATATGATTAGAGAGACATTTCAAACCACAAATGAAGAGGCCTTTGTGGTGGATGGGACAAGTCGCTCTGGCATAGAAGCAGCATTGATATCGCTAATTAGCCCAGGTGATAAGGTATTGGTACCAGCATATGGGCGTTTTGCTTATTTATTAATCGAAATCTGTGAAAGAGCACAAGCAGACGTTGTGATTCTGGAAAAATCATGGGACGGCGTTTTTTCAGAAGAAGAAATAATTGAAGCAGTAAAAAAACATCAACCCAAAATTTTAGCTATGATTCATGGAGAAACAGCTAACGGTCAAATGCAACCTTTAAGTAAAGTTGGCGAGTACTGTCAGAACAATAATGTCTTTTTTGTAGTAGACGTTGTAGCGACTTATAGTGGTGTGGAGATAAAAGTTGATGACTGGGGTATTGATATGGCTATTGCTGGGACACAAAAATGTCTAAGTGTGCCATCTGGTTTATCACTTATCACCTATAGTGATCGAGTGAAAAAGGAAATTAATAAACGCTATCAAAAAGAGCTTGGGCTAGGAGATGATTACAGAAATGATAATCCAATCTCAAGCAACTATCTGGATTTAACTCAGCTTCAAAGGTATTGGAATAAGGACCGCATCAATCATCATACGGAAGCTACTAGCATGATTTATGCATTGCATGAAGGATTACGTCTATATTGTAATGAGGGATTAAGAGAACGCGCTAGACGTCATGAAATTCATGATAGAGCAATCGTTGAAGGTATTAAAGCAATGGGGCTTGAGTTATATGGTGATGAAACAACTAAAATGCCAACGGTAACACCTGTCATCATTCCAGAAGGAGTAGATGGTGAGTCTGTGAGACAAATGATGTTAGATGATTTTGGGGTTGAAATTGCCTCTTCATTTGGTCCATTAGCTGGTAAAGTATGGCGAATTGGAAACATGGGATTTAGCAGCCGTAAAGAAAATGTCTTACAAGTTTTAACAGCATTAGAAGCAGCATTAATTCATCATAATGTATCAATTAATCAGGGTGCAGCAGCTCAAAAAGCATTAAATATTTATCATGAATTAGGAATTTAACAGTGTGACTCTTTATCACAAAAAATGTGGTAAAGAGTTTTTTATATAGAAAGTATGATTAACATGATGTTTTGGTAAATATTTTAGGTAAAAACAATGTCTGTTGATTTTTAACTATGTTATAATGACTAGGTTAAAAAAATTTTAAGGAGTTTTAATTATGAAAAAGTTAAAAGTACAAGATTTAATATTAATAGGGATATATGCGACAGTTTATTTTTTTACGGTCTTTATTGCCACTATGTTAATGAGGTTTACTGTGCCTGTGTTTCATAGTCTATTAATTCCTAGTATGTCAGCATTGATATCTGGTACTCTATATATTATAGTTGTAAATAAAGTTCCCAAATTTGGAGCTATTACATTAGTTGGATCGGTCATGGCGGTCTTTTTCTTTGCTTTTGGGTATTTTCCGCTGGCTTTTTTACCAAGCTTTATTTTTCCATTATTGGCTGATTTTGTGCAAACTAAAACAAAGATTTTAGATAGTTTAAAATTAATGATTAGTTATATAATTTTTAGTTTTGGCTTAACAGGTCCAATTTTGCCATTATGGTTTATGAAAGATGCTTATAGCGAGTCTTTATTAAATAAAGGAAAAGACATGAGTTATGTGAATAGTGTATTTGAAGGTGTAAGTACTGCAAGTTTCTTTGTCTCAATGCTTTTAGTTATTATTACTAGTATAATAGGTTTGAAAATCGGGAAAATTATTTATACGAAACACTTTGCTAAGTAAAAAATAAACGAGAGGGGTGAGTTGGCTTTGGAAAATAGATATGTCACGTTTGATCCAAGGAGTAAACTAGTTACAGTCCTTTTTGCTAGTGTGTTACTAATTTCTCGTGCCAATCCATCCATGGAGTTTGTTTTTATAGTATTTATTACATTTTTGTTAAGTATTAGTGGCTCATTTAAAAAAGGCTTTATAATATTAATTAGTTATATGTTCCTAAACTTTTTAACAATGACAGTGTTTCATGAGATTAATGGTATTATCACAGCGATTGTGTCATTTGTCTTAGTGGTATATAAAAGTTTACTCCCATCTATAGCAGCAGGGATATTTGCGACACAACATACTTCTGTGGGCGAATGGGTTTCGGCGATGAAAAAATGGCACATTCCAAACTTTATTGTTATACCATTTATTGTTATTTGTCGTTTTTTTCCGATACTTCGTTCTGATGTGAAGTCGATTCGCCAAGCTATGAAGTTTAGAGGGATTGACTTATCTTTTCCAGAAGTAATACATCATCCTATTCAAGCGATGGAGTATTTTTTAGTCCCCATTTTAAAGCAAGTTGAGTATACCGCTCAAGACTTATCTGCAGCCGCACTTGTGAGGGGGTTAGGTTTTGAAGGGAAACATACAAGTGTAATTCCTATTAAATTAAAAATACAAGACTATTTACTACTTGCTAGTTTGTTGGTATTGTTATTAGGTGAGGGTGGTGGTGTTTTTTGATTCAACTCAATCAGGTAACTCTTATAAGAGATAAAAAAAAAGTATTGGATAATATCCATTTAACCGTAACATCTGGAGAGTTAGTTATACTGACAGGTGAAAGTGGCAGCGGGAAAAGTTCTTTAATTAGTGTATTAAATGGCTTGATCCCTGAATTGTATGATGGAGAGATATTTGGTCAGTTAACAGTGTTGGATACTCGACTGCCGCCTATTGACTTTAATAAGTACGTTAAAGACATAGGTGTCGTATTTCAAAATCCTAAAACGCAATTTTTTACGACGTCAGTATTAAGTGAGTTAGCTTTCTCCATGGAAAATTACGGATTTTCTGCAGAAGATATAAATACAAGAATGAACGATGTTATCGAATTGTTCCATTTAGAAGACTTAATTGGTAAAAAAGTAACAGAGTTATCTGGTGGACAAAAACAACGTATTGCATTTGCAGCTGCCTGTATGTTACCGCATCGTTTTTTTTTATTGGATGAACCATCAAGTAATCTGGATTATGTAACAATCAAACAATTATCAGCTTATATTAAGTTATTAAAACAGCGTGGCTGTACGTTGATTATATCTGAACACAGGTTATTTTACCTATCTGAACTGGCAGATAGATATGTTATTTTAAAAAAAGGTAAAATAACATATGATTTATCTGCTGCTCAATTTAAGGCGCAATTTCCGATAATTCAAGAAGAGATGGGATTAAGGAGTTTACAAGAACCAAAATTATTTAAATCATTTATTAAAAAGATAGAGCAAGATGACGCTAGTCGAGTACTTCAAATTAAAGATTTAACTTACCAGTACAGTAACCGAAAATTAGTTCTTAATATTCCTTCTCTTGATATTTGTATAGATAGCATAGTTGGATTAGTTGGACAAAATGGTTCTGGAAAAACAACCTTTGTACAATTGTTATCAGGTTTGCTTATAGATAAAAGTTACAGTTTTTCTATTATGGGAGCCAACTTATCTGCTAAAGAGCGTATTAAGCGGAGTTTTATAGTGATGCAAGATGTTAATCTCCAATTATTTTTTGAAACAGTCGAAAAAGAATTACTAGTTCAATCGAAAAGAACAGAATTATTTGATGATGTAGTGGATGCTCTTAATTTAAGAAGGTTATTAAGTAGTCATCCACAAAATCTTTCTGGTGGAGAAAAACAACGAGTAGCCATTGCTAGTGCCATACTATCTGGAAAAGAGTGGTTGATTTTAGATGAACCAACAAGTGGTTTGGATTATCAAAATATGTTAGCAGTTAGTAAGTTACTAAAAAAGGTTCAATCACTTGGTATATTTGTCCTTGTAATCAGTCATGATAATGAATTTCTCTCACAAACAGCATCATGTATTTTGAAAATGGACAACGGTGGGGTTATGAGCTGATTTAATAGTCGTTTTTTTGAAAGGAGTGTACTCATTGTTAAATATAACAGTTTTTTTCTATGTCATTTTTTTGATCGTCCCTTTGATATGTTTTTTTTATTTAAATTATTTTCGCCCAACAAGTTTATGGAATGGTTTTTTCTTTCTTGTATCTACGGCGACCTTATATTTTCTATTTATTTTATTAATAGAAAATATAAGTCAAAACCTTGCTTTAGTTTTTTTAATTCCAGCTATTTTGGTTATAATATTTATAAGTGTACTAGGTTTGAGTACTAGTATAGTAGGATTATTTTGGAATGAAAAAATTCTTTTAAAAAGAGAAGGGAAATCATTAAGTAATTTGGTTCCGCTGATTGTTGCGTTATGTTTATTAGGGATTCAAGTTCTAATAATTATTGTCACATTTTATTCGCAAAATATATTTTTGACAACTTTATTAAGTTTTACTACAGTTACTTTATCGTATTTAATCTTTTTATTTATTATGTATGCAACAACAACTGTTTTATATAATCATTTTCCTATTTGGAAAAAAGTAGATTATATTATTATTTTAGGAGCTGGATTGATTGATGGTGAACGAGTAACACCATTGTTAGCGAGTCGGATTGACAGAGGTGTTAGCTTATATTTACAGCAAAAAAGAAATTATGGCCATAAACCTACGATTATTTTATCAGGTGGTCAAGGAAAAGACGAAAAAATATCGGAAGCACAAGCGATGAGTCATTATTTAGATTCTTTACCTGTCGTTATTGAAAAAGTATATCTTGAAGAACAATCAACAAATACCAAAGAAAATATTCTATTTTCGGAAAAATTGGCGAGTGCTGTGGATGGTATAAATGATTTTAAAGATAAAAATATTGTGATTTCGACCAATAATTATCATCTCTTAAGAGCTGGTAAAATAGCGTCACATTTAGGTATCCATGCGAGAGGTGTTGGTTCTAAAACGAAATTATATTATTTACCGACAGCCTTTATTCGTGAATACGTAGGTTATCTTGTGATGACAAAGAAAAAACATTTTTTCTTTATTGGATTATTTTTTATAAGTGTATTGATTATATTATTTATTCACGTTATTTTTGGATAATTAAAGGCTCTACGTCAAATGATGTGGATGAATAAAATTAAGTGTACTTAAGCAACGAAAGCCGATTAGCTTTTGTTGCTTATTTATTTGTTTTTGAAACTGAGTAGTATTCTATATTTATAGTTTTGGAAATTTCTGTATCCATACACTATTCGTTTAATTAGCTTGATTTTATTAATTGATTCTTCTGGAGTTATTCTATTGCTACGTTTTTTTTTGATATTGGGTTTTAATTTATAATAAGTGCTAAGTATTATTTCATAAATAGGTATAATGATACTATTTTTTATTAAAAAATATCGTTTTATGAAGTGTGGTATACTAGTTAGTATAGAAGGGAATGATTTTATTTGTCTAATATATTAGTTTCTATAGGTTCAACGATTGAAAGCTCAACTGTCCACCATAAAAAGGTAGCAAGAACGGTAGAGTTGATTTTAAAGCACACAGTATTAATACGAGATGAGTTTGATGAAACCCATTTAGTACTGATTGAAACGCTCGCGAAACACGGTCTTGATGTGGAGGATGAAACCTCTATATATAAAACTAGATATAGTAGAAGATAATCGTGATGAAAATGCATAAAAAAATAAGCATCTACCATTAATCTAAAGTTAAAAGGTAAATGCTCTTTCAGTACGAACTGGCTTCATCCATTAGGTCGTTACTCCTTATGCAATTTTTTGTAATTCATGTACTGCATTTTGAATAGTAGTACCTGTTGCAACTTTTGATTCATCATCTTTAAGAAAAACGATAAATAAGTTTAAGTCAGTATCTAGTGTTACACGGTACTCTATTGTTGTGTTATTGAATGTCATATAGCATTCTCCTTTCTTTTGTGTAACGAAAGGCAACTAAAACGTTCATAACGAAATTCCATTGTTAATTATAACATTTAAAAAATATATATGCAAATGAAATCTCATTTGGTTAGTAAAATAATAGAAGCACTAATGAAATGACTCATCAGTGCTTCCTATTATTTTTTATTTTGTTTTCCTTGGTTACGTCCAGTATTACGATTGTTTAGCTTATTTTTAGGAGCATTTTGTTTAACTGTTGTGTTCTTAACAGTCGGCTTAACGATTTTTACTGGATTTTGTTCAAAATGTTCGGCAATTTCACGTTTGACTTTTGGCTTGTGATAGAGATTGGTAATAAGAGATTGTATACAACTAAAAATACCACCAATAACCCAATACAATGTCACACCAGCAGGAGCTTTGAATGAGAAGAAAATAATCATAAGAGGAGACAGATACGTCATCATTCGCATTTGTTTTCTCTGTTCATCACTCATCCCAATCATGCTGATATAACTCTGTAAGAAATAACTAATACCCGCTAAAGCGACTAGTATTAAATTTGGTTTTCCAAGATTGATACCAAAGAAAATCGATTCTGAGATTCCAGGAGTTACTTTGGCTGCGAAAAATAATGCCGTAAAGATAGGCATCTGAATGAGTAATGGTAAACAACCAATTCCTCCCATAATGTTAATATCATTATCTTTATAAAATTGTTGAAGTTCTTGTTGAGCTGCCATTTTACGCTCCCGGCGCCTTGCGTGTTTTTTCGAGTTGTCGCGCGCGGGGTTCTGGCCGGCGTGCGGCGCGCGCGGGTGGTCTGGGTGTGTGCGAATGCGTGGTCGGATCGTGTTTATCTTTATAAAATTGTTGAAGTTCTTGTTGAGCTGCCATTTTATCTTCAGGAGTTGTGGCAGTTTTCATTTTCTCATTGATTACATCCATATGAGGTTTGATTGCTGCCATCTTTTCCTGTTGAATCATAGATTTTTTCATTTGGTTTAAACCAAGTGGTAAAATAATCAATCGAACAATCATGGTTAGTAAAATGATTGACCAACCAAAACCTAATCCCCAGTTTTCGGCAAAAAAAGTAATTAAGTGACTCATTGGTTTTACTAATAAATTATAGATGATCCCTTCACCAGTGGGAGTACCGGTAGAATCAGTTTTGACACATCCGGATAAAAAAATTAGCATTCCGAAAAGACCAGAACCGATCATCCAACGTTTTAAATTTTTCATTTATTTCTTCCTTTACTATGATCTACGTTTATCTACACAAGCAATACTATAACGAATTTTGGGACATAATTCAATTAATTTATGGAAAGAAATTAAGAATAAACCACGTTAAATCGTTTATGCTCTGTAAACGTTGGATTAAAGTCGATTGAGTAATTTGTAACGTTTCCCATTGGTGCAGGAGATTTTTTTACTTCTTCAATAAACTGTTGAACGGCTAGTTTATCACCATTTGCTTCAATATACACACCACCATCATCGAGGTTTTTAACAATACCATGTACGCCTAGTTCATCGGCGACTATTTTAGTCATATACCGAAAAGCCACTCCTTGTACTCGACCATAAACTGTCATCGATATTTTCATAACATCACATCCTTAATGTTTTCTTAACTTTATTATACAGTTTTTACATGGAAATGAGTGAATGAAATAAAAAATCTGATATAATAAAGCAAGTATTGAGAGGAATGAACTAATCATGATGAAACGAATTGAATCATTGACTAATCAATGGGTAAAAGACACGAAAAAATTACATAAAAAAAAATACCGAGATTTAACCAATAAGTTTATTATAGAAGGGGAACACTCTGTCCAAGAAGCGATTGAAAGTCATGCTGATATTGATGTGATTGTGACGACTGATGAGGGGATAGAAACATATCAATCACTATTGGATGACATCAATGAAGATAATCTGGTGATTGTACCAGATGCTATTTTAAAACAACTTTCAGAATTGCCAACACCACAAAAAATTATAGCAGTAATGAATAAACAAGAAGAGTCACAAAGTTTAGGACGAAAAATGTTAGTACTTGATACTGTTCAAGATCCAGGTAACGTTGGAACGATGATTAGAACAGCTGACGCCGCAGGATATGATCAAGTGATACTTGGAGAAGGGTGTGCCGATGTTTATCAATCAAAAGTTCAGCGAGCATTACAAGGAAGCCAATTTCATGTATCTATTTTGACTAATGTGAACTTAATTCAGTGGATAAACGAAGTCAAAGAGAAAAATATTGTGACAATCGCTACTGCGCTAGATGAAACGGCAATGTCATATACAGAAATTGGCGAGCAATCCTCCGTTGCTATTGTGATGGGGAATGAGGGACAAGGCGTGTCACAAAATATATTAACACTTGTCGATAAAAAAGTTTATATACCTATGAAAGGAAAAGCCGAATCTTTAAATGTGGCTGTAGCTGCTGGAATTGTGATGTTTGAAATATAAATTGTTATAAATTTATTAAAGTGACGATTTTTGATATAATTTTTGAAAATTTACTGATATATTGTTATCATTAATACATAAAAAGTTAATGTTAAGAAAGAAAGTGATGAAATATGTCATTAAATTGGCAAGAAGATCATGATTATTTAGAGCTTGTAAAAGATCTTATCTATACAGATGACGTTCAAAGTTTAAAAGAATACACACAACACCATTACTCAAATCGTTTGGAACACTCGATTCAAGTATCATATAAAAGCTATCGTTTAGCCAAAAAATGGGGTGGAAATGTCAGAGCCACTGCTAGGGCAGGGTTACTTCATGATTTATTTTTTTATGATTGGCGTCAAACAAAAATGGGGGAAGGTTCGCATGCTTACGTTCATCCAAGAATTGCTTTAGAGAATGCCAAGAAATTAACAGATATTTCTCCATTAGAAGAAGATATTATTGTTAAACACATGTTTGGAGCGACGATTGCGCCACCTAAGTATAAAGAAAGTTATATTGTGACATTAGTAGATAAGTACTGTGCGTGTGAAGAAGTCATTAAACCATTGTTTAAAAAAGTTAAAGTAAAAGCAGTTGAATATTCAAAAGTAGTACATTTTTGAGCTGACAGATAGTATTTGTCAGCTTATTGTTTTATACTATAATTATGGACGAAATGTTATTATAAGGGGGCAGTGTATGAATTCCTGTAAAAAGAGACAATTTGAGTTATGTCCAAAATTCGAGAAGACATTTGATATGCTGGGGAAAAAGTGGAATGGGTTAATTATCGACGTGTTATTGGAAGATGGTACGCAACGTTTTGTTGAGCTCGCTAATAAAATACCAGAAGTCAGTGATCGTGTTTTAGTTGAACGATTAAAAGAGTTAGAAGAAAAAGGTATCGTGATGAGACGAGAGCATCCTGTTGAAAAAAAACGCATTGACTATTCTTTAACAGAAAAAGGTGAGTCCCTTCGCCCAGTGATGGTGGAAGTACAAAATTGGGGAGAAAAGTGGATGTAAGAATCATCTTGACGAGGCATTTTATTTCTTGTACACTTTAGCTATATAGTAAAAAACGTTTATGGAAACGAGTAATTTAGTATTTTTCTCGCTCAGGGAGGTTTGCCAAAGACTGAAAGCAAACTGTGAAAAAGCTAGACGAAGTTCACTTCCTTAGTTGTTTGGTTATCAAACCGGTGATTATTATCATCGTTAACAAATAAAGATGCTTTAAGCATAAAAATTGGATGGTACCACGAGACATCGTTCCTTTTATAAGGGATGGTGTCTTTTTTTGTTGGATTAAGAAAGGATGAAAAAAATGGAAATCAAAGAAAGATTGGAATCACTACGTAAAGATTTTATCGAAAAAATTGCGCAAGTGGAAACATTAGACCATTTAAATAATATACGGGTTGAGGTAATGGGTAAAAAGGGAAGTATGACTGAAATACTTCGTGGAATGAAAGATTTATCAAATGAAGAGCGACCAGTTGTGGGAAGTTTGGCTAATGAAATTAGAGATGTATTATCAACACAAATTGATGAGAAAAAACAAGAACTTGAAGAAGAAGCACTTAATCAAGCATTATTAAATGAAACAATTGATGTCACATTACCAGGTAAAGTGTCAAGTACTGGTACGCCGCATATTTTAACGCAAGTGATGCAAGAAATTGAAGATGTCTTTTTAGGTCTAGGTTATGAAATTATTGAAGGATATGAAGTTGAAAAAGATTACTATAACTTTGAGCGAATGAACTTACCTAAAGATCACCCAGCTCGTGATATGCAAGATTCTTTTTATATTACAGATGATATGTTATTACGCACGCATACCTCACCTATTCAAGCACGTACGATGGAAAAACATGATTTTTCAAAAGCACCACTTCGTATGATTAGTCCGGGGAAAGTTTACCGACGTGATAGTGATGATGCGACACATAGTCATCAATTCCATCAGATTGAGGGATTGGTTGTTGATAAACACATCACAATGGCAGACTTAAAAGGAACGCTTGAAGTGTTGCTTAAAAAATTATTCGGGGAAGATCGTAATATTCGTCTAAGACCAAGTTACTTCCCATTTACGGAGCCTTCAGTTGAGGTGGATATTAGCTGTTTCAAATGTGGCGGTAAAGGCTGTAACGTATGTAAACACACTGGCTGGATTGAAATTTTAGGTGCAGGTGTTGTACATCCAAGCGTCCTTGAAATGTCAGGTGTTGATTCAAACGAGTACAGTGGATTTGCTTTTGGATTAGGACCTGATAGAGTCGCAATGTTGAAATATGGTGTCAATGATATCCGTTATTTCTATCAAAATGATGTCAGATTCTTAGAACAATTTAAGGTAAAGGGGTAGAGATAAATGTTAGTATCATATAAATGGTTACAAGAATTAGTTGATATAAAAGATATTGATGTAAATCAATTAGCAGATAAAATGTCTCGTTCAGGTATTGAAGTAGAAGATGTCGTGATTCCTGAAGAAGGACTGAAAAAAATTGTTGTTGGAGACGTTAAAGAATGTGTTCCTCATCCAGATAGTGATCACTTATCAATTTGCCAAGTAGATGTTGGTGAAGAAGAGTTGTATCAAATTGTTTGTGGTGCGCCAAATATAACGGCAGGCAAAAAAGTGATTGTGGCTTTACCAAACTCACGTATTACTGGAAATGTCAAAATTAAAAAAGGTAAAATGCGTGGTGAAGTGTCTTTAGGTATGATTTGTTCATTACAAGAATTAGGTTACTCAGACAGTGTGGTTCCTAAAGAATATGCTGAAGGAATTTATTTCTTACCAGAAGATGCAGTACCAGGTCAACCAGTATTCCCATATTTGGAAATGGATGATGCGATTATTGAATTATCTGTCACACCAAACAGAGCCGATGCTTTAAGCATGCTAGGGGTGGCTTATGAAGTAGCCGCGATTTATGATAAAGATATCACGTTACCAACTGTGACAATCAATGAAAATCCAGATGAACCAGTTGAAAGTTATGTATCAATCAGATTGGAAGATGAAGAAGATGTGCCATCTTATGGTATGAAAATCATTAAAGATGTCACAATTAAAGAAAGCCCAATGTGGTTACAAACTCGTTTGATGAATGAAGGGATTCGTCCGATTAATAATATTGTCGATGTAACAAACTATACTTTATTATTATTTGGTCAACCACAACATGCGTTTGATTACGATAAGCTTGATTCAAAAGAAATCTATGTTCGCCGTGCAACAGACAAGGAAGAGTTGACAACCTTAGACGGAGTTGAAAGAGAATTAACTACTGAAGATTTAGTGATTACAAATGGTAAAAAAGCCATCGCTTTAGCTGGTGTAATGGGTGGAGAAAATACCGAAATCACAAATAATACCACAACGATTGCGTTAGAAACAGCTGTTTTTAATCCAACTCGCGTTCGTCGTACAGCAAGAAGACTAGCTTTATCAAGTGAATCGAGCCGTCGTTTTGAGCGTGGAATTAACTGGTCAGTGATTCGTCAAGCTAGTGAATTTTCTGCCAGCTTAATGGCTGAACTTGGTGGCGGGTCGATTGTGACAGGAGAAGCTCTTGTCGAATCAAGTGTTCCAACAGAACCAACTGTTTCAATCACCTTAGACAAAATTAACCATTCACTAGGAACTGAGTTATCAGCAATGGATGTAGAAAAAATCTTCTTACAATTAGGATTTGATGTGTCATTAAGTGGTGAAATATTTGATGTCACAATCCCATTAAGACGTTGGGACATTAAGATTCCAGCAGATTTGATTGAAGAAGTTGCTCGTATTTACGGCTATGACAACTTACCATCTACTTTGCCAAGTGGTGCCTCTTTACCAGGTAAATTATCATTTAAACAACAAATGATTCGTCATATCAGATCATTACTTGAAGGAAAAGGACTAACTGAAGCGGTTAGTTATGCATTGACTTCTCCAGAGTCTGCTACCCAATTCAAATTAGATACAGATAACTCAGAAGACATTGTTGAACTTAATTTTCCGATGAGTGAAGAGCATTCAGTCTTACGTCAAAGTTTAGTTAATGGATTGTTAAAAGATGTCTCTTATAATGTCGCGAGAAAAGCAAGTGGTGTAGCATTTTACGAAGTTGGTCATGTCTTTAATTGGTATGACAAATCAGATTTACCAAAAGAAACAACTCATTTGGGTATGGCTATGACAGGTGTTTCTCGTAAGAAAGACTGGAAAGAATCACAAGAAGTGGTTGATTTTTATACAATAAAAGGTATTGTCGAATCGTTAATTAGTTTCTTAGGACTTGAAAACGAAGTGGTTTATCAACCAAATCAAACACTAAAAGAGATGCATCCAGGACGCACAGCAGATATTTTAGTAGGTGAAACTCGCGTTGGATTTGTTGGACAAATCCATCCTAAACTTTCTAAAGATATGGATTTAAAAGAAACATATGTTGTTGAAATTGACTTAGATAAACTATTTGATTTTGTACCAGAAGATAATGAATACAAAGAAGTTGGTAAATACCCATCAATCAAACGTGATATTGCATTGTTAGTTGATGAAACAGTGTCACATCAACAAATTGTTGATGTTATTGAAGCAAATGGTGGTAAAAACTTAAGATCTATTCATCTATTTGATTTATTCAAAGGAGAAAAATTGGGTAAAGGGAAAAAATCTCTTGCGTATTCTCTTGTATTCCAAAATGATGACTCAACCTTAGTTGAAGATGAAGTAGTTTCTGTTATGAACAAAATAGAAAAAGCGTTAGTTAAAGAGTTAAACATTGAAGTAAGATAATATGAAAACAATTAGTATGTGATAATAATCATGTGCTAATTGTTTTTTTATTTAAAAGGAAAGAAAAATGAATGAAAGTTTGGTATTATAGACAGGAGAATATATTAAAGGAGATTAGGATGGGATTAAAAAAGTATTTGAGAAGATTATTTGTGGGAGTAGTCTTTTTTAGTTTTGTATTTGCAACAAAATCTTCAGCTGAAGAGATGCCAAATATGATGGATTTAATCAAAGAGTCAGGCTTTACGGTAAATGAACTCGATAAACCTAAAGGAGCCGTTTTGATAGATGCGAATACGGGTCAATTTTTGTGGGGAGAAAACCCGGATGCACCACACAATCCGGCCAGTATCATGAAGCTAATGGTTGTCTATTTAGTGTATCAAGCGATAGAAGAAGGAAGACTCTCACTTGATACAGAGGTAGAAGCAACTGAGCGTTATGTTGCGATTTCACAAATTTACCAACTAAGTAACAATAAAATACAGTTAGGTGTATCATATCCTGTTAAAGAATTATTAAAAATGGCAGTAGTACCATCTTCTAATGTTGCAACGGTGATGTTAGCAGACTTGGTTGAACCAAATGCCGTATTAATGTTACAAAAAATGAATGACACTGCTAAAGAATTGGGTATGACAAACACTAAAATAGTAAATATTACTGGAGCGGAAATTAGTGCATTTCAAGGGATGTATGCAGCAGAAGGGGTAGATACATCAACTCTTCAAACAACGGCGTCTAATGTGACAACTGCTAGAGACCTTGCGACATTTACTTACTTTTTATTGAGGAAATACCCAGATATATTAACGATAACAAATACGCCAAAAGTAACGACGATGAGTGAAACACCTTATGAAGAAACATTTGATACCTATAATTATTCCCTACCTGGTTTAGAGTATTCCTATGAAGGGGTGGATGGTTTGAAAACAGGGTCAAGCCCGACAGGTGGATTTAATATAGATATGACAGCCAAAAAAGGGGATTTACGCCTTATCGCGATTGTTTTAGGTGTGGGAGATTGGGCAGATCAAACGGGAGAATACAAACGCCATCCCTTTGCTAATGCAATGCTAAATTACGGTTTCAACCATTATGAATACAAAGAATTATTAACAAGTGGCGAGCATGAAATTGATGACAAAACGATTACAATAGAATCACCGTTACTCGATACAGTCAAAAAAGAAGAAGCCTACACACTTAAACTTAATGATGATGGAAAAATTGTGGTAGAAAATGGCCTAGAAAGAGTTTCAGATACCATTCCACAAATTGCAGTGACATACAAAGAAAAAGAAGAACAAAATCCCGTGAAAAAAGTGTTAACTAATTCATCAGTAAACGAAATTACCTCATCAAGTTTTGTTAAAAAAATGTTAAAACACTGGAAATTAATCGCAGGCTTAATTGGTGGTTTAATTTTTTTACTATTTTTAATAATATGGTATATTAGAAAAAGAAACCGACGAAAAAGATTAGAAGCGAGAAATAGATATCGCCGAAGAAGATAAGTTGTCGGTAAAAATGAGGGAGGATGTAATGATGACAGAACAGACTTACTATACTCTAAAAGACGGTAATAAAATACCAGTAATAGGTTTTGGAACATGGCAAGCAGAAAATGGGGATATTGCTAAACAAGCAGTTAAGTCGGCACTAGAATCAGGGTATCGCCATATTGATACAGCCATGATATATGGTAATGAAACCAGTGTTGGTGAAGCGATTAAAGAAAGTGGCATCCCACGTGACGAGTTATTTGTTACCACGAAACTATGGAATCATGATCATTCATATGATAAAGCCAAACAAGCGATTAATGAGTCTCTTGAAAGATTAGGATTAGATTATTTAGATTTATATTTGATTCATTGGCCAAATCCAATTGATTATCGTGACAACTGGAAAGAAGCAAATGCGGGTTCATGGAAAGCCATGGAAGAGGCAGTGGATGAAGGGAAGATTAAAAGTATTGGCGTATCTAACTTTTTAATTCATCATTTGAAAGCACTAGAAGAAACGGCTGTAATTCAACCAGTGATTAATCAAATCTATTTAAATCCAAGTGATCAACAACATGAAATCGTGGATTATTGTAGAAACAATGGGATTATTTTAGAAGCTTATAGCCCTCTTGGTACAGGAGATATTTTTAAATTAAAAGAGTTAGAAAGAATTGCAGACACACATAATAAGACTGTCGCTCAAGTTGTGTTGCGTTGGTCGTTACAAAAGGGATTTTTACCATTACCAAAATCAGTAACACCAAGTCGCATTAAAGAGAATATTGAGTTGTTTGACTTTGAGTTATCAGAATTTGATATGGGATTAATTGATGCACTACAAGGAAAAGCTGGTTCTGCAAGAAATCCGGATGAAGTTACCTTTTAAAAGGCTCTCTAGTGAAGAGCCTTTTTCTTCATTTAGTAAGAAAACAAAAAGATTGGGAGAGATTGATGGAAAAATTAATAAAAATCATATCGAATAGGGCAGTCCTAATAGTCTTATTAATCTTGATACAATTGGGTGTATTATTTGCTATTGTGTTTAGATTTCAGAATTACTTTGTCTATTTTTATACATTCTATTTGCTTATTTCTAGTGCGGTTATCATAAAAATAATCAATAGTCGAAGTAATCCAGCCTATAAAATTGCTTGGATTATTCCTATCATGTTAATACCAATTTTTGGGACAGTCATTTATTTAGTGTTTGGTCGTGTTCGTTTCAGTAATAAAGAAAAAATGAAGATGGCAATGGTTCAAGAACGAGAGCGAATGGCTAACGAGAGTACTGTTGCTAAAACGACGATAGATGATGGGAACCCAAATGCTATTATTCAGTCTAATTATCTTAGCAAACATGGTGAGGCTTCTTTATTTGAGCATACGACAAGTGAGTATTATCCGTTGGGGGAGGAAGCTTTCAAAGCGATGATTGAAGACCTTGAAAAGGCTGAGAAGTATATTTTTATGGAGTATTTTATTGTTCATGAAGGTGAGATGTGGGATACAATACTTGAAATTATGGTTAGAAAAGCAAAAGAAGGCGTAGATGTGCGTTTCATTTATGATGATTTTGGTTGCTTGTTTACTCTACCTCATGGTTATGATAAAAAGTTACGCGATCAAGGCATTAAATGTTGTGTGTTTAATCAATTTATTCCAGTATTGTCGCCAATTTTTAACAATCGCAATCACCGAAAAATTACCGTGATTGATGGAAAAGTTGCTTATACAGGTGGCATTAACTTAGCAGATGAATATATCAATAGGATAGAAAGATTTGGTCATTGGAAAGATAATTCGATTAAAGTTGAAGGTGAAGCAGCTTGGGGCTTTTCTCTTTTATTCTTATCAATGTGGGATTTTGTGAATTCAACCGAAAGCAACATTGAAGAGTTTATTCCAGAATATGCTCCTGGAGAATTACCAGAGAATGATGGTTATTATCAACCATATGTGGATTCACCTTTTGATAGAGAAACAGTCGGGATGAACGTGTATTTAAATTTGATTAATCGTGCGACTGAATATGTTTATTTTACAACACCTTACTTGGTGATTGATAATTTATTAATGGAAGCGTTATGTAATGCTGCTAAGGGTGGCGTTGATGTTAGAATTATAACCCCTCATATACCGGATAAATGGTATGTTCATGCTGTGACGAAATCCAACTATGCACAATTAATCGAAGCAGGTGTCAAAATATATGAATACACACCAGGTTTTATTCATTCGAAAACGTGTGTTGTAGATGGACTTTATGCAACAGTTGGAACGGTGAATTTAGATTACCGTAGTTTGTTCTTGCATTTTGAATGTGGTGTGTGGATGTATAAAACAAATGGCGTTGATGCTGTGTTACAGGATCATATGGAGATTGAAAAACTAAGTCAACAAATTTCATTGGAGCAAGCAAAAAATGTGTCGTTTCCAAAAAAAGTAGTGCGAGCATGTTTATCTGTTTTTGCCCCACTATTGTAAGAAATTAGAGAGATAAAAAATGAAAGAGTGAAAAAAATGCAAGCAGTTTATTTAGATCATGCCGCAACAACACCAATGGCTCCAGAAGTCATAGAAGAGATGACACGAGTGATGTCAACTATATATGGTAATCCTTCAAGTGTGCACCAATTTGGTCGCCAAGCTGAGTTTGAATTAGATATGGCAAGAGATGTCGTTGCCGCTTCGATTGGTGCACAATCACGCGAAATCGTTTTTAATGGTGGTGGTTCTGAAGGTGATAATACAGTGTTGTTGGATATTTCTAGACAAATGAAACACAAGGGAAATCATATTATCACAACAAATGTGGAACATTCAGCAGTAATCAAACCACTTGAAACATTAGAAAACATGGGATTTGAGATTACTTATTTACCAGTTGATTCAACAGGACATATTAGTGTGACACAATTAGCATCAGCTATTAAACCTGAAACCATCCTCGTTTCAGTGATGTATGGTAATAATGAAATTGGAACGCTTAATCCGATAAAAGAAATAGGTCAATTACTTTTTGATCAAGATATTTTATTTCATACAGATGCGGTTCAAGCATTTGGAACAGAAATAATCAATGTCGATGATTTAAAGGTTGATTACTTAACTATTTCAGCTCACAAAATTAATGGGCCTAAAGGTGTTGGATTTACTTATATTCGTTCAGGTCAACCAACTCCTGTATTGATACAAGGTGGCGATCAAGAAGAAAAAAGACGTGCTGGGACTGAAAATTTAGCGGGAATAGTCGGTTTAAAAAGGGCTGTATCACTTCTTACAGCTGAGAAAAAAGCTGAAAATAAAGAACGATATAATCAATTCGAACGTCTTATTTTAGAAGCGTTAGATGAGCAACAGATAGAGTATCAGATAAATGGAGACAGAGAAAATAAATTACCTCATATTTTAAATATTTGGTTTAAAAATGTTCCTAATAACATTTTGTTATCTCGTTTAGACTTAGCTGGTTTTGCCATATCAATTGGATCTGCTTGTAGTGCAGGAGATGTAAAACCATCACGCATTATTCAAGCCATTTATTCAAACGACAGTAAAGCAACTAAAGAATCAGTCAGAATTAGTTTTGGCTATGGGGTGACAGAAATGCAAATTATTGAATTTGCACAAACCTTAGTATCAACGGTTCAATCAATTTTAAAAAAATAGTTGGTATTTGTAAACAGATTCATTATAATGAGGGTATCAAGTTTATAGGGGGATAAGTATGTCATTCTTAGAAAAAGCAACAGTGGAAGGATGCCCACAGTTGTACAAAATAAATCCAAAGGCAAGAGCCTATACGTTTAAAGATTATGGTTTCCAAGCAACACCTTCAGGAAATTTACAATTGGTGAGACCATTAGATATCACACCTCAAGCAAAACAAAGTCCAAAGTTAAAAATAACAGTGGCAAAAGACTTGAAAACATTAAAAATGTCTTTGACAACGCCAAATGGATTAAAATCGATTAATATTTTTAAATCAGATGATCAAAAAGATAAACAAGAGCAATTTTATTATATCATGGATGATTTAATGTCATTTGATTGTATCGAAAAAGCTTAAACCCAAAGAAAAGAATTGTCTTATGGCAGTTCTTTTTTTGTGTCAAAGAGATGATTTTATTAAGCAAAAACGCTATAATGTAATAACTGAAAAAAATACGACCTTCAAATCGTAGTAGATTTTCAGAATCTATAAAAAGAAATGATGGTGATGAGTTTGACAGATAACAGTCAAATTAAAGTAGTAGTCGGTATGAGTGGTGGCGTGGATTCATCTGTAACTGCCCTAATACTAAAAGAACAAGGGTATGATGTAGTTGGAGTCTTTATGAAAAATTGGGACGATACGGATGAAAATGGTGTCTGTACGGCAACTGAAGATTACAAAGACGTGGCGAAAGTAGCGAATCAAATAGGTATCCCGTATTATTCTGTGAATTTTGAAAAAGAATATTGGGACCGTGTATTTGAATACTTTTTAGCTGAATATAAACGTGGTAGAACACCAAATCCTGATGTCATGTGTAACAAAGAAATTAAATTTAAAGCCTTTCTAGATTATGCCATGCAACTTGGTGCTGATTACGTGGCGACAGGTCACTATGCTCAAGTGGTTCGTGATGATACAGGAACATCTCACATGTTACGTGGGGTAGACCAAAATAAAGATCAAACGTACTTTTTAAGTCAACTTTCTCAAGAACAATTATCTAAAACAATGTTTCCACTTGGACATATGGAGAAAAAAGAAGTTCGTGAGATTGCCGAAAAAGCTGGACTTGCAACTGCTAAAAAGAAGGATTCAACAGGTGTTTGTTTTATTGGTGAAAAGAATTTCAAAGAATTTCTTGGGAAATATTTACCAGCACAACCTGGAAAAATGATCACGTTAGATGGTGATATTAAAGGTGATCATGCTGGATTAATGTACTATACCATTGGTCAAAGACAAGGATTAGGAATCGGTGGAGGTCAAGGTGAATCGAGTGAACCGTGGTTTGTTGTGGGGAAAGATTTATCAACAAATACTTTATATGTAGGACAAGGATTTCATCATGAAAATTTGTATTCAACACACCTTGAAGCAAGTGAAGTACATTTTACTGTTGATACACCAAAACCAAAAGAATTTAGATGTACAGCTAAGTTTAGATACAGACAACAAGATATTGGTGTACGTGTTGTATTGTCAGATGATCAAACGCAAGCAACCGTTTATTTTGATGAACCAGTGAGAGCAATTACACCTGGACAAGCCGTTGTTTTTTATGATGAGATGGAATGTTTAGGTGGCGGATTAATCGATGTGGCGTTTTATGAAGATAAACAACGTCAGTACATTTAATTAAAAAAGGTGTTGACAGAACGTTTTTAATACGATATAGTTCTGTGTGTAAGAAAAATAGATTAGTTAGGTGAGGCTCCTATACAAACATAGGCTACTGCCCAAAAATGTCGAGAGACGCCAATGGGTATAACAGAGATGATCGATATAAGGTTTTCTTTAACGTAGCTAAAGTTCTTTGTAACTTTTACGTTGTATAGTGCTAAAACTCAACGATTGGATCTCACAAGTTTATTAAATGTGTCTTTATGCCTTTCGTCGAGTTTTGGACGGAAGGTTTTTTGCGTTTTCTAATCAATCAAAGGAGGGGTAACTGTTTTTTTAAAACTATTATTCTTATAAAAAATAACAAACAAAGGAGATGGAAACACATGGAAGATAGTAGTCACGGTCGAAGTTACAAGGGTCATGAAGAGTGGGAAATAAAAAAAGTTTATTATTATCTATCTGTTTCTACCTCAGAGAGATAAGTTGATAGCTTGTAACCACTTCTCAATAGGACCCAATAAAAAGGGGGAATACACATGATTCATACAAATATGAGTGGCATACTCTTTTTTATGATCGGGTGTTTCTTATGGACACAACACGTGGGAAAGAAGGTTACAACAATGGAAAAAAAAGAAGTAGCAAACTACAAATTTTTTGCACAAACTAGTATTGATAAATTATTTTCAACATTTAAAACAAGTCTTAGTGGTATAAATAACAATGAGGCAGAAGTATTAAGAGATGAGTACGGTGAAAATGTTATTTCACATAAAAAGAAAACACCCTTTATTATTGAAGTGTTAAAAGCATATTTTACACCGTTTACTACCGTATTATTAGCTTTAGCTATTATTTCGTTTATTACAGATTATGTGATTGTTCCAGCTGATGAAAAAGATTTAACTGGCGTATTGATTATTGTAGCAATGGTGTTGTTAAGTGGCACAATGACACTTGTTCAGTCAGTTAAGTCAAATAATGCGGCTGAAAAATTAAGTAATATGGTAAAAGTCACAGCGACGGTTCTTAGAAAAGGTGAGGAAGTTGAGTTACCTATTGAAGAAATTGTGTGTGGCGACATTATTAAATTATCAGCAGGAGATATGTTACCAGCAGACGTTAGATTGATTCGTACAAAAGACTTGTTCGTCTCACAAGCTGCTATGACTGGTGAAAGTTATCCTGTTGAAAAAAAAGACACATTTACTATGAGAAACAAAGACACAGAAACAGATTATGAAAATATTGCATTTATGGGAAGTAACGTAGTAAGTGGTAGTGCAATAGGTTTAGTTATTGCTGTTGGAAATGGCACATTATTTGGTCAAATCGCGAAAGATGTGTCCGAAAAACACACGATTACTAGTTTTGATGTGGGGATTTCAAAAACATCTTGGTTATTAATTCGTTTCATGTTGGTCATGGCACCAACTGTATTCCTGATTAATGGTTTAACAAAAGGTGATTGGTTAGAAGCATTTCTTTTTGGTCTATCTGTTGCAGTAGGATTAACACCTGAAATGCTACCGATGATTGTGACAACGAACCTTGTAAAAGGTGCGTCAACAATGGCGAAAAAAGGCACTATCATTAAAAATTTAAACTCTATTCAAAACTTTGGTGCAATTGATGTATTGTGTACGGATAAAACAGGAACCTTGACACAAGACAAGATCATTTTAGAGTATCATTTAGATGTTGATGGAAAAGAAGACGACAGAGTATTAAGACATGCATTCTTTAACAGTTATTATCAAACAGGTTTAAAAAACTTAATGGATAAAGCAATTATAGAATCAGCTGAAGAAGAGTTAAATATGAATGTCAATGCGTATAAAAAAGTTGATGAAATTCCATTTGATTTCCAACGTCGTCGTATGAGTGTGGTGATTGAAGATGCGTTTGGAAAAACTCAAATGATTACAAAAGGTGCCGTTGAAGAAATGCTTGACGTATCAAGTTATGTTGACTACCGTGGTAGTGTGGTTCCTTTAACAGAAGAAATCAAATCAACTATTTTAAAAACAGTTGATGAGTTAAATGAAGATGGATTACGTGTGATTGCGGTTGCTCAAAAAACAAATCCAAGTGTAGTTGGTGAGTTTTCTGTCAAAGACGAAAGCGACATGGTATTAATTGGGTACCTTGCATTCCTCGATCCACCAAAAGAAACAACGAAAGACGCTTTAAAAGCATTAAAAGAACATGGTGTCGGTGTTAAAGTATTAACAGGGGACAATGCTTTAGTCACTAAATCTGTGTGTAAACAAGTCGGATTAGAAGATGAGGAGTTAATTACAGGCTCTGAGATTTCTCACATGAATGATGTGGAATTAAAAGTCATTGCAGAAAAATACAATATTTTTGTTAAATTAACACCGTCTCAAAAAACACGTTTAGTAAAAGTATTACGTGATGCAGGTCACACTGTTGGCTTTATGGGTGATGGTATCAATGATGCACCTGCTATGAAAGAAGCTGACGTGGGTATTTCAGTAGATACAGCCGTTGATATTGCTAAAGAAAGTGCAGATGTTATTCTATTAGAAAAAGACTTAATGGTGTTAGAACGAGGTATTTTAGCAGGACGTACAACGTTTGGTAACATTATGAAATATGTCAAAATGACAGCAAGTTCAAACTTCGGTAATATGTTCTCAGTTGTTGTGGCAAGTATTTTCTTACCATTTTTACCAATGTTGCCAATTCAACTGCTATTCTTGAATTTAATTTACGATATTTCTTGTATGTCAATTCCATGGGATAATATGGATGCCGATTATTTAGAAGAACCTAAAAAATGGGATGCAAGCCGTATTGGGTCATTTATGAAGTGGCTTGGACCTACAAGTTCAGTGTTTGATATTACTACGTATGCTTTAATGTATTTTGTCATTTGTCCAGCAGTGGTGGGTGGCTCATATCACACATTAGGAGCTGAACAACAAGCATTGTTTATCGCAGTATTCCATGCTGGTTGGTTTGTTGAGTCATTATGGTCTCAAACATTAGTTATTCATACATTAAGAACACCAAAATTACCATTTATTCAAAGTAGAGCATCATTTATTTTAACAACGATTACGTCTATCGGTATTGCAATTGGTTCATTCTTACCATTTACAGCGTTTGGTCAAGATTTAGGATTGATGCCATTACCAGGGCAATACTGGATTTATTTAGCACTGACTATCGTTGCATATCTAATGCTTGTAATGGTTGTTAAAAAAATCTATGTAAACCGTTTTGGTGAGTTATTATAATAGAAATTTAAAAAGAAACGAGTGAGAACTTGTTTCTTTTTTTTTAACAAGATAAAATAGATAAGTCGTAAGATTTGTCAATTTAGATATTTTCACATAGTCTATAAGTAAACTGTAAAAGAAGGGCGGACAAATAGATGTATCAAGTTATTCAGACTTATAGTGAAGATGAGCCTTGGTGGTTTTTTGAAGAATGGGAAAAAAATATAAAATCAGAAGAGGTTTTTGATAAATTTCATGATGCAGAAAAAGCATTTATGAAACAATATGATCAATTAAAACAAGACTACGAAGAAGTAAAATGCAAAGATCCTTATTTAGTCGCTTTTTGGAACGATGAAGAATACGTATATTGTGAAGACTGTGATGAAGATTTACAAGCATACAGAGGATTAATGCTGGTAAGTGAGTACAAAAAATTAGATTTAGGAGATAATAACTCAGATGAAGCAACTGGTAATAGCAGAAAAACCAAGTGTTGCCAGAGATTTAGCCAAAGTGCTAGGGGCAACCAAGAAAACTAAAAATTATATCGAGGGCGATAAATATATCGTGACTTGGGCTTTAGGTCATTTGCTTGGCTTAAAGATGCCTGAAGATTATAACAAAGATTGGGCAGAGTGGAACATGAATACCTTACCAATGATTCCTGAACGAGTAGGGATAAAACCACTACCTAAAACACGTCCGCAATTAAAAGCAATTAGTCAATTAGCTAATCGTAAAGACGTATCAGGAGCCATTATCGCAACGGATGCAGGACGTGAAGGAGAGCTAGTTGCACGCTGGATTTTACAATATGTCAAGTTCAAAAAGCCAGTGAAACGTTTATGGATTTCTTCTCAAACAGATAAAGCCATTAAACAAGGATTTAAACAATTAAGACCAAGTAAAGAGTATGATAATTTATATTATTCAGCTGTGGCTCGTGCCGAGGCTGATTGGTTGGTTGGGTTAAATGTGACACGATCGTTAACTGTAAAATACAAAGACAGTTTATCAGCAGGACGTGTTCAAACACCGACTCTTGCGATGGTTAGACAACAAGAAGAAGTCATTGAGAAATTTAGACCGGAAACCTATTTTACGCTAGACGCTGAATATGATGGTGTCATAGGACATTTGCAATTAAAAAATCCTAGACAGTATAAAGAGAGACAAGCATTAGAAGATTTAGTCGCATCATTTGATGGAAAATCGTTAATAGTTGAAGAGATTCAAGTGAAGGAAAAAACAGAGTACGCACCACTTCCTTATGATTTAACAGAAATTCAGCGTGAAGCAAACCAACGTTATCAATATTCTGCTAAAAAAACACTGTCAATTATTCAACGTTTATATGAAACGCATAAAATTGTCACGTATCCACGAACTGATTCGAAACATTTGACGACCGACATGAAATCAACGATGAAAGAACGTTTGACTGCTGTTACTCAAATGTCACCAGAATTAGTGAAACGACTTGTTAAAGATGGTGCAGTAGTAAAACAGCAAAAAGTGTTCCAAAATGCAAAGGTAACTGATCATCATGGATTGATTCCAACAGAACAATCGGCTCGCCTAGAAAAATTAGACAACGATGAGGTGAAAATCTATCGCATGATTGTAGAACGTTTCTTAGGTTTATTTTTACCGCCGTATAAAGTATCTATTGAAACAATTACAGCTAAAGTAGACCAATCAACCTTTGTTTTTAAGCAACAACGTGTCCTTGAAACTGGATGGAAACAAGTTGAAGAAGCAGCTAAACAATCTGTTGTCTTTAAAAAAGGAACAGCAATCAAAGTAGTTTATAAGATTAATAAACAACTGACAACTCCACCAAATCCATTATCAGAGGGAACGTTACTTGGAAAAATGGAAAAACATAATTTAGGAACACCCGCAACACGTGCCGAAATTATTGAAAAATTAATCAGTTCAGATTTAATTGAACGTCAAACCAATTGTTTAGTGGTTACAGCAAAAGGAAAACAACTATTACAATTAGTGAATCCATCACTTGTCACACCAGAGCTGACACAACAATGGGAGCTTTCTTTAGAAAAAATTGCGAATGGTGATCTTAAACATCAAGTATTTATAAAAGACATTGAAAAAGAAACCACTCGATTAGTTAAAGAAATTAAAATGAGTGAAGAAAAGTATGTCGATCATTCATTAACCAATAAAACCTGTCCTGATTGTGGTAGCCAATTAAAAGAAAAAAATACAAGAGATGGCAAAATCTATGTATGTAGCAGTGAGACTTGTCATTACAAACGACGTAAAGATCCAAAAGTATCCAATAAGCGTTGCCCGCAATGTAAAAAGAAAATGATGATATTAGAAAATAAAAATGGATCATATTTCAAGTGCGGTGGCTGTCAATACACAGAAAAAATGCAAAGTGGCTCAAAAGGTAAGAAAAAAATCTCGAAACATGAAGAGCGAAAATTGATTAAAAAATACAACCAAGCAGAAGAGATGGAAAGCCCACTTGCGGCAGCTTTAAAAGCAGCAATGAAAGAAGACTAGTAAAAAAAGGAATGACACAAGGTTTATCACCTTACTGTCATTCCTTTTTATTATATGTTTAATACTTTATTTAAGAAGTCTTTTGTACGGTCATGTTGAGGATTTTCAAAGACTTGTTCAGGTGAACCATCCTCTAAGAAATTACCCCCATCAATAAACATCACACGATTTGCCACTTCTTTAGCAAATCCCATTTCATGAGTGACAATCACCATTGTCATTCCTTGCTCAGCTAAATCTTTCATAACGTTTAGTACGTCTCCTACCATTTCTGGGTCAAGTGCGGAGGTTGGCTCATCAAAGAGCATAATATCAGGATTCATGGCTAATGCTCTGGCAATGGCAACACGCTGTTTTTGTCCTCCTGATAAAGAGTCTGGGTAGCTATCTTTTTTATCAGCTAAGCCAACTGATTCAAGTAAACTAATTGCTTTTTCATTTGCTTCAGCTTTAGATAATTTACCCAAGTCAACAGGAGCGAGGGTCACATTTTCTAAAATGGTTAAATGAGGAAATAGATTGAAATGTTGGAAGACCATTCCAATATGTTGACGAACTTTATTGATGTTAGTATTTTTGTCAGTCAAATTAGTTCCATCCACGATAATATTTCCACTCGTAATTTCTTCTAATTGATTTAAGCAACGAAGAAACGTGCTTTTACCAGAACCTGATGGGCCAATGATACAGACCACATCGCCTTTTTTGATAGAAACATTAATATCGTTTAATACAGTGTGTTCATCATATTTTTTTACTAAGTGCTCAACTAATATTTTTTCAGCCAATTAGTTCACCTTCTTTTCTAAAACTTTTGCTAATTTTGTTAATGCTGTAATCAAAATCAAATAAATCAATGCGATAGTAAAGTAAACCATCGTACTTTGTAAGTTTCGTGCCACAATAATTTTACCTGATTGAAGTAATTCAATTAAACCAATTGATGATAGAATGGTTGTATCTTTTAGAGATATAACAAATTGATTAACAAATGATGGAATCATGATTTTAATGGCTTGAGGTAAGATAATCTTTTGCATTGCACGATGATACGAAAGACCTAAACTTCTAGAGGCTTCCATTTGACCCTTAGGAACAGCATTTATCCCACCACGTACGATTTCTGATAGATAGGCACTTGAGTTTAATGTTAGTGTGATGATACCAGCTAAGAAGACAGGAATATTAAAACCTAAAATCCCTGGCATACCAAAGTAAATGAAGAAAGCTAGCACCATAAGTGGAATACCACGAATAATATCCACATAGATTGTTGCGATAAGACGTAGCACTTTTGATGGTGAAACACTAAATAATCCAATTAAGATACCGATAATAAGTGCTAAAACAAATGATACTAGAGTTAACTTAATTGTCATCCATAGTCCATCGAGTAAACTTTTCCAGTTGTTTTTTAAGAAACCAGCAAAACTTGTTTCGTCAACAACGGTTTCTTCTGTACTTGTATCTTTACCAGTTGAAATATATTTATTGATAATTTTGTCGTACTCGCCAGACGCTTTTAAATTCTTAAGACCAGCGTTGAATTTTTCCAATAATTCTTGATTCTGCCCTTTTTTAACGGCAAATCCATAGGCACTACCAGTCTCTTTTTCACCAACTAATTGAAGAGCTTGCCCATTTGTAATGGCATATCCTAAAACAGGGTAATCATCAAATATTGCAACAGCTTCGCCATTTTCTAATGATTTATACAGTCCAGTGGCGTCATCAAAGTTTTTGATTGTATAACCATATTTTTTTTGATTCTTTTCTAAGAAAGTCGCACTTTCAGTTCCAACTTTTGCAGCGACTGTTTTTCCTTTTAAATCGTCATAACTTTTGATTGAGTTATTTCCTTCTTTAACAGCCATTGAAATACCGCTATCAAAATAAGGATCAGAAAAATCAAATGATTTTTTTCGTTCCTCGGTAATGCTCATACCAGCAACCATACCATCCGCTTGATTTGATTGGACAGCTTGTACCGCACTATCAAATCCTAAAGGTTTTAAATCCACTTTGAATCCTTGATCTTTCGCGATAGCATTGATTAAATCAACATCAATCCCAATATATGTTCCGCTTGAATTTTGGTATTCAAAAGGAGCGAAGGTTAAATCAGTCCCAATTGTGTATGTTTTTTCTTCTGCTTTGACATTGACTCCAAAAACTAAAACAACTAAAGAGGCAAGTAAAGCTATGAATGAAAATAAAGAATATTTATTTTTCATAAAGTTTCTCCTTTTTTTCTATTTTTTTCATTATAATTTAAAAAAACAGAAAAACACAAATTTTATGTCAGATTATCTTACATGAAATTTGTGTTTTTACAAAAAAATACCAAAAAACGGTTTAATTTTTACACTAATACCTATATACAACTTCTGCACCAAATGGCATTAGTGCTAATTTTGCCAATTTAAAAGATTGTTTTCCAAAAGGAATCCCAATAATGGTGATGCATAAAAGTATACCGCTAGTAACGTGGACAATGGCTAATGGAAGTCCTGATATGATAAGCCAAAGTATGTCAACAACAAATGAGATACCACTTCTATTGTAAACAATGTCTTTTCCAAAAGGCCAAAATGAAAGACCAGCAATTTTAAAGCATTGAAGTCCTATTGGAATCCCAATAATAGTAATACACCACGCGCACCCAGCGATAAACCAAGAAATTCCACCAGCAAATCCTCCAAAAATTATCCAAATAATGTTTCCTAAAAAAGTCATTGTCATTCTTCTTTCTAAAATATGATAGATTAATAAAAGCATTTCATTCATCATTCTGATAGAATGTAGTTAATTGATTATAACATAGACATATAATGTATACAAAAGGGGAAATGATAGTGGAAAATATCTTTATGACATTTATAACCTATTCCATTATAGGATGGCTGTGGGAAAGTGTTTATTGTTCGTTAAAAGCGCGACATTTTGTATATAGAGGCTTCTTATTAGGCCCATATTGTCCTGTTTATGGGTTTGGTGTGACAGCTGTTTTATTACTTGTCCCAGACAAATCAGGTACACTTTTAAATCTTTATTTTAATTCTGTTGTGATTGTGACTATTATTGAATTTATAACAAGTTGGTTACTAGAAAAATTATTTAATATGTCATTGTGGGATTATAAAAATGTTCCCTTTAATATTGAAGGACGAGTAGCTGTCCCAGTTTCAATGTTCTGGGGAGTGGGCTGTTTGTTCCTAATTAAAGTGATTAATCCAGTCATACAATATGGCATTACAAGCTTTATAAATGCAACTAACAATATTGGACCCATTATTTTATTTGTTTTATTTACGGTAGATGTTATCTCAACATTAATTTTTACAGCGACTACCAAAAAAGAAGTTGCTTCATCAATTGATACGAGTGATAAGGAAAATGCTGGTATTAAAGAATATCGTTTAAAACACTTATTTGAAAACAAAGAATCAGACCATAATAGATTGATAGTTTTACAAGACTTGAAAAACAAATCATTGAAATTAAAACATCACAATTTAAATCGTTTGCTTAAAAACTATCCAAATTTAAAATTAAAAAAATAGGGTTAGGCCTATTTTTTTGTTGCTCATAAATGAAGTGGCTATGTTATAATGGTTCTATTACATAAAAAGAGGTATGGTATGAATAACAATGATCGGTTAACGCGTTTAAGATACGCACTTGATATTAAAGATAATGATATGGTCGAGCTTTTTTCTTTAGGTGGCGTGACTGTTACAAAAGAAGAGTATTTATCAATGTTAAATAAAATAGATGACGACTTGTATGAAAATATGTTAGAAGATGAAATGTTTGAGAGATTTTTAAATGGCATGATTATTTCACAGCGTGGGAAAAAAGATGATGACAAGGTAGTCTATGAATTGCATGAAGGAAACGCAAATAATGTCTTTTTAAAGAAAATAAAAATTGCATTATCTCTTACAACTGATGATATGCTTCATTATTTAGATGAGGCAGGGGTAAGTGTTTCTAAAAGTGAATTAAGTGCTTTTTTAAGAAAAGAAGGACATCGAAATTACAAAGTATGTGGAGACAACTACACGAGACATTTTTTAAAAGGCTTAATGACTGATTATAGATAATGATTATTTTAGGAGGTGGCTTATGCGTTTTGTCATTGATGGGGATGGGTCTCCGGTAAAAAATGAAGTGATCCAATTAGGAGAAACGTATCAAATTCCTGTTGTTATCGTGACAAGTATTGATCACTACACAAATAAAATTTATCCAGACTTTATTGAGTTTATTTACGTAGATAAAGGAAGTGACAGTGCTGATTATCGTATCGTAAAAGAAGTAGAGGATCATGATATTATTATTACTCAAGATTATGGTTTGGCTTCTCTTTTACTAACAAAACCAGTGCGAGTATTTCATCATAGCGGACAAGAGTATACAACACGCACGATTGATACGTTACTTAATCAACGTTTTATAGGTAGTCAAATGCGTAAAGCAGGAAAGAAAACAAAAGGTCCTAAAGCATTTACCCAAAAAGATAAAGAGATATTTATTGGGAAAATGTTGGATATTATAAAGAGCAAAAATAACCTTGGCTAAAAAGTTAAGGTTATTTTTTATTTTATGAATATATTTTTGTACTTTGTAAAAAGAATTGAGAATTAACATAATGATAGATTGTTTTAGAAAAATCAAATGCTTCCCCTGACGATAAGTAAAATAACTCATCAATTAATAATCCTGGATCCCCCTCCTTTAATTCTAATAAGTCACTTTCATCTTTATTTAATTTTATGACATGGATATATTTATCAGAGAAGCTAATATTCAATTTCAAAGCTGTTTTACAGTAATCAAAAATAGAATGCTCTGCTATTTCAACATTTAAGTAAGGGATGATTGTTTTATTGTAATAGGATTCTTCTATACAGAGAACTTGAGAATTAATATATCGTATTCTTTTAACATAATAAACACTCTCTTTATCATCTAAACTTAAATGCTCTCTAACTTCCAATGGCGGAATTACTTCACTAAGTTCTAATACTTTTGATGTAATATCAAATTCACCTAAATCAGCTGTAAATCCTTGGTTTTCACTGAAATTAATATAACCTTTTCTTTTTTTTCTCCTAACAAATACACCACTACCTTGTATTTGGTAGATAATTCCTCGTTTTTCTAATAAATCCAATGCTTTAACAATAGTACTTTTACTGACGTGATAAGTCTCTATCAATTCTTTAAAGTTTGGTAACCTACTACCATGGTTTAAGTTATTTTCAACAATTGATTCCTCAATTAATAATGCAATTTTTTCGTATTTTAACATCATAATAATCCCCTCATTTATATCTCTTAAGTTTTGTTACGATAGTTTTCTTTATTTTATCACAAAAAAATAAAAAAGATAGGTATTGACAAATTGTGCATGCACAATTATTATTTATATATAAAGTTTAGAGAGGAAGGCGAATCATGAGTAAAGTGAGAGACTATTCAAAGTTGGCACAAGATATTGTTGAAATACTTGGTAAAGATAATATTTTAAATGCTACACGTTGTGCAACAAGATTAAGATTGGTGTTAAAAGATATTCCAACTGATGCAAAAGAAAAAATTTCAACATTACCTGGTGTTATATCGGTCGTCATAAATAATGGACAATTTCAAATAGTGATTGGTCCACACGTAGGGGAAGTGTATGATGCGTTTACTGAATTAGTAAATGTTGATATAACTGAGGAAGAACCAAAAGGAAGTATTCTAAATCGTATTATTGCTACAATGTCTGCTGTATTTGCACCATTTGTTTATATTCTTGCAGCCGCAGGTATTTTGCAAGGAGTACTTATCTTGATTAATTTAGCTTATCCTGCCTTTGCGTCAACTGATACTTATCGTATTTTTAGTTTCATTTCTTGGGCACCGTTTACATTCTTACCAATTTTTATCGCAATTACGGCATCCAAGCATTTTAAAGTAAATACATATATTGCTGTCGCGATATCAATGGCACTTGTGTCACCTGATTGGACAACAATGGCATCAGAAATTGCTTCAGGAAAGCATTTAACATTTTTTAACATTCCATTAAGTGAAACAGTCTATACATCATCAGTTTTACCGCCACTTATTATGGTTTGGTTGTTGTCTTATTTAGAAAAATTTGTAGAAAAAAGATTGCCTGGAGTGGTTAAGCCATTACTTACTCCATTGATTTGTATGGTTATCATGGTTCCTGTGACTATTTTAGTATTTGGTCCGGCATCAGCTTTCCTTGCAAACGGTATCGCAAATGGTTACAACAGTCTAGTACAAGTTGCACCACCTCTAGCAGGTGCATTAATTGGTGGATTCTGGCAAGTAGTTGTTATTTTTGGGGTTCATTGGGGTATTACACCAGTTGTTATGGCAAACTTTGATATGTATGGAAGAGATTCATTCCAAGCGTTTCAAACCATTGCAGTCGTAGCACAAGTAGGAGCAGTTTTAGGTGTATTCTTGAAAACTAGAAACAAAGAACTTAAAGGAGTTTCTTTATCAGCCTTTATTACAGGATTGTTCGGTATAACAGAGCCAGCCATTTACGGGGTAACACTTCGATTTAAAAAACCATTTATTTTTGGGTGTATATCCGGGGCAATCGGTGCGATAGTTGCTAGTTTCTTCAATCCATACTATTTTGCTTACGCTGGGTTACCAAGTTTATTAACGGTTGTTAATGGAATTAATAGTGAGTTTCCAACTTCATTCATTGGCATCGTAATTGGATGTCTGATTGCACTTGTTGGTTCAGCAGCTTTAGTAATGATTTTCGGATTTGGTGAAACAAATGAAACAGATAAAGAGTTAAGTGAAGACATTGAAGGAAAAGTAAAAAAAGCGCCATTAGTTAATTATGATATGCCAACACCAATTATTGGAGAAGTCATAGCATTAACTGATGTACCAGACGAAGTATTTGCAAGTGGTGCGATGGGATCTGGAGTTGCCGTTAAGCCAACTGATAATAAAGTTTATGCCCCATTTGATGGTGTTGTAACGATGGTAATTGATTCAAAACATGCCATTGGTTTAACGAGCGATACTGGAATCGAATTATTGGTTCATGTTGGATTGGATACAGTTAAATTGGAAGGAAAACCATTTAAATGTCATGTTGTTCAAGGTCAATCTGTTAAAAAAGGTGACCTGTTATTAGAATTTAATGCAGAAGAAATCGAAGAAGCGGGTTATTCATTAATTACGCCAGTTATTATTACGAATTCTTTTGAATTTAAATCCATTCAAACAGAGGAAAATGATATAGTCAATGTAAACGATAGTCTTTTAAAATTTAATTAGAGGTGATAAAAATGGACAAAAACTTTTTATGGGGTGGCGCATTAGCTGCTCATCAATTCGAAGGCGGATGGAATCAAGATGGAAAAGGACCAAGTGTTATTGATGTTATGACAGCAGGCGCACATGGTGTACCAAGAGAAATTACAGAAACAATTGAGGTAGATAAATTCTATCCAAACCATGAAGCAATTGATTTTTACAATAGGTATAAAGAAGACGTAGCATTGTTTGCTGAAATGGGATTAAAGTGTTTAAGAACATCCATTGCGTGGTCACGTATCTTTCCAAATGGAGATGAAGACACACCAAATGAAGCTGGGTTACAATTTTATGATGATTTATTTGACGAGTTATTAAAAAATGGTATCGAGCCAGTTATTACATTGTCCCATTTTGAAATGCCATTGCATTTAGCTAAAGAATATGGTGGATTTAGAAATCGTAAAGTGATCGACTTTTTTGAAAAATTTGCGATTACATGTTTTGAGCGTTATAAGAATAAAGTAAAATACTGGATGACTTTTAATGAAATCAATAACCAAATGGATACTAATAATCCTATCTTTTTATGGACTAACTCTGGTGTAAGTGTGGCAGAGGGTGAAAATGCAAAAGAAGTCATGTATCAAGTTGCTCATAACGAATTAGTTGCTAGTGCTAAAGCAGTTATTGCTGGTAAAAAAATAAATCCTAATTTTGAAATAGGTTGCATGGTCTCTCATGTTCCAATCTATCCCTATTCATGTAATCCAGCTGATATTATGGCAGCTGAAGAAGCGATGCGTCAACGATTCTTTTTTGCTGATGTTCATGTACGTGGCTACTATCCAAGTTATGCCATGAAAGAATTTGAACGTGAAGGATATAATCTGGATATTCGCCCAGAAGATTTAGAAATATTAGCTAAGGGAACAGTTGATTATGTTGGTTTAAGTTATTATATGTCAACAGTTGTTAAAGCTGATGTGAATAACGATAATTTAGGTAATGTGGTGAATGGTGGATTACCAAATAGTGTAGAAAATCCATATATCGAAACAAGTGATTGGGGATGGGCAATTGATCCTGAAGGCTTGCGTTATGGTTTGAATCGCTTGTATGATCGCTACCAAATCCCATTATTTATCGTAGAGAATGGGTTTGGCGCAATTGATGAACTAACTGAAACAAATGAAGTTCACGATCAAAATAGAATTGATTACTTAGTGAAACATATTGAAGCTATTAAAACAGCGATTGATTATGATGGCGTAGAAATCATGGGTTATACACCTTGGGGGATTATTGATTTAGTATCCTTCACAACTGGTGAGATGAAAAAACGCTACGGAATGATTTATGTTGACCGTGATAATGAAGGAAATGGTTCGATGAATCGTTATAAAAAAGATTCGTTTGATTGGTATAAAAAAGTGATTGAAACAAATGGAGAAGAGCTTTAAATATATAAAACTATTAGTCTGTACTGGCTAATAGTTTTTTTAATAGCTATTAATTAACCTATTTTTTAAAGTGTGTTATCCTACTATATAAGAAGAGCTTCGTATAGGAGGAAAAAACATGGGAGACAATAAATCTGCCAAAACAAATCAGTCTGAAACCACATTTATTAAGTATATCAGTTGGATTGCAACCATTACAGCAATTCTAATGTATGTATCGTACATCCCACAAATAAGTAATAATTTAGCTGGAGATAAAGGTAGTCCTGTTCAACCCTTAGTTGCAGCAATTAACTGCTCACTTTGGGCGATTTACGGATTTAAAAAAACGCCACGAGATTGGCCGATTGTACTAGCAAATTTTCCGGGAGTCATTTTTGGGATAATTACTTTTTTAACCGCTTTGTAGTAAAAAAAACGATTATTAAACCAAAAAATTTGAAAATTGACGTAAATTTGCCTTGAAATAGTTATAATATGAAAGAGTCTATGACTTAAGTAGTATTATATTGTTTCAGGGGGTTGGATCAATGGATATTTTAGAGATTACAAGTATCATTGGGACGATTGCTTTTTCGTTTTCTGGAGCACTTGTTGCCATAGAAGAAAAATATGATTTATTAGGGATTGCAGTATTAGGATTTGTCACGGCATTTGGTGGCGGTGCTTTAAGAAATTTGATTTTAGGATTATCAATGGATATTTTTTGGAGTCAGACAACACTTTTTTATGTGTCATTTGCAACAATTGGCATTGTTTATTTATTTCCGAAAAGGCTATCATCAATGAAAATGTTAGAACTTATTTCTGATGCAATCGGGCTAGCGGCATTTAGTACTCAAGGGGCTTTGTATGGATTAGGAATTAATGGTCATATAGGTCCTGTTATTATGGCGGCGTTATTGACAGGTACAGGAGGAGGATTAATACGAGATCTTCTTGCGGGAAAAAAACCAAGTGTCTTATGTGCTGAAATATATGGTAGCTGGTCGATTTTAATAGCAATCGCTCTTTATGTTTATCGTCCAACGCACTCATTAGTATATCTTTTTATCATTGTGTTAACAGTGTTACTAAGAGTTGTTGGGTTAACATATGATTGGAATTTACCGAAGTCTAAATTTAATAAACATGATGATGACAATAGCCACCCAACTCTAAAAATTGACTTATAAAACGTTGCGTGATATATTTTACAGATAATATAGACTAAAGACGTTATATAGAATCATAAAGTGTTAAGTTGAAAACAATTGATTGATTTTTCAATTGTTTTCTTTTTTTATGATGATTTTAGTAAAAAGGAGAGTCAAAAGTGAGTATTTTAGAGATTGATGACTTAAAGTATGAATTACCAGATAAGATGCTTTATGAAAATGGATCACTTCGTTTAAATAAGGGTGAACATCTTGGTTTAACAGGAAAAAATGGGGCAGGAAAATCAACTTTATTAAAAATAATTCAAGGTGAGATTATGCCTGATGAAGGTCGAATTGTTTGGCAAAATAATATGACGATTTCCTATTTGGAGCAACAATTAACCTATAGTGAAGGTGACACAATGTTTGATTATTTAAAGCAAGCATTTAGTCATTTATATAAAATGAGTGATGAAATCCAACAGATGTATGAAGAGTATGCCACAACGTATGATGATGAGTTACTTGAAATAATTGGGAAAAAACAAGAAAAACTTGAAGCCAGTGACTTTTATTCAATAGAAACACAAATCGAACAAGTTGCAAATGGACTAGGATTGACTGCAATTGGTTTAGATAAAGAAGTGGCTAAGTTAAGTGGTGGGCAACGTTCGAAAGTCAGTTTGGCAAAATTATTACTAGAAAAAGCAGACGTCTTTTTACTAGATGAGCCGACAAACTACCTAGATGTTTCACATATTGACTGGCTATCAGATTATTTAAATCAATTAGATAGTACCTATATCGTGATTTCTCATGATAGAGACTTTTTAAATAAAGTAACGACATGTATTTGTGATATTGATTACCATACGTTGACAAAATACAATGGTAATCTAGAAGCTGCAATGAAACAAAAACAAGCAAAAGCAGAACAACATCAAAGAGATTATGAAAAACAACAAAAAGAAATTGATAAATTGGAAGCTTATGTAAGAAAGTACAAAGCCGGAAGTCGTTCGAATATGGCCAAAAGTCGTGAGAAACAATTAAATAAAATTGATAGACTGGCTGCGCCACCAAGTGGTAAACCAGGTAAATTTGAATTTCCGTATGAAATGAGTCATAGTCATTTAGTTCTTGAAACAAATGATTTATCAGTAGGCTATGAGTTTCCTTTACTAGAAGACATTAATTTCAGACTCCATAAGGGTGAGAAAATTGCGATTAAAGGATTTAATGGGATTGGTAAATCAACCTTATTAAAAACGTTAATCGGTGAGATAGATAAGCTATCAGGAACGATTGAAATAAGTAATGATGTGAAGATTAATTACTTTTCACAAGATTTAAATTGGGAACACCCAAATCAGTCAGCAATTGATTGGTTACAAGTTGTTCATCCAAAACTATCTAATAAAGAAGTGCGTAGAGTTCTTTCTAAAAGTGGGATTAATGATGATAACATGAGTAAACCGTTATCCCAACTTAGTGGAGGAGAGCAGTGTAAAGTGAAATTGTGTCATTTGACTTTAAATAAGAGTAACTTATTAGTACTTGACGAACCAACAAACCATTTGGATCAACAAAGCAAAGATGCATTAAAAGAAACACTGAATCAATTTGAAGGAACTGTGTTACTTGTTTCTCACGAAATGGACTTTTTAGAAGATTTAGTAGATCAAGTTTATGATGTTGCGTTAGGAAAAATGATATAAAAAAGTTAGGCTTCGAGAAATCGAAGTCTTTTTTTTATGCACAAAATTGTATTTTTCACTAATATATATACGATTTTTGTGTTATACAAATGAAATAATTAATTAACAATACATTAAAATACAATTAGTGTTCGGAATTACGAGTTTACAAACGTTGTATTAACATAGTTTATAGAACCTATAAATAAAACCAATAGTAAGATAAAAAACAACAAATTGTATGCGTTTACATTAGTTGGTACAGTATGAGTGTAGTCACAAAGAAATAAATGAGGTGAATAAAAATGATAACAGTATCAATCGCCGGTGGTTCCCAACCAGAGATTTTAACGTTGGTAAACGAAGCGAAAAATCGTTTTAAAGAAAGTCTGAATTTTGTTGTGTTTGACCAAACAGAAGATATAGGAAATTCAGATACGTGGGAATATGTCCACTGTAAAGACGAGGCTGAAATAGTTCAAAAGGCAGTGCAATATGTAGCTGATGGACATGCTCAAATTCTCCTCAAAGGTATTATTCAAACACATACATTATTAAAAGAATTACTAAAAAAAGAGTATGGCTTAAAAACGCAATCTGTTTTATCACACGTTGCCATGGTAACAGTTCCTTCCAAAGATAAAACATTTCTGTTAACTGATTGTGCGATGAATATCACGCCAGACACTCAAACAATGATTGAAATTGTTGAAAATGTTAAATCTGTTGCGCACAAAATTGGATTAGATCATCCGAAAATCGCGTTACTAAGTGCGGCGGAAAATTACAATCCAAAAATGCCATCATCGGTATTAGCGACTGAAGTAACTGAAGCATTTAAAGACGAAGAAAGTGCCACAATATTTGGACCAATTTCATTTGACTTAGCCATATCTAAAGAAGCAGTTGAACACAAACGATTCGTTGGACCAATTATGGGGGATGCAGATGTATTGGTTGTGCCACAAATAGATACAGGAAATAGTTTGTATAAATCACTCACACTATTTGCTGACGCGACAGTCGGTGGAACAATCGTCGGGACAAAAGTTCCAGTGGTATTGACTTCAAGAAGTGATACAACGGCAAGTAAACTTGATTCTTTAGAGTTTGCCATGAAACAAATTTAGAAAAGAGGTTTTTTGATGGAACATATATTAGTTATTAATCCTGGTTCGACATCGACTAAGTTAGCTATTTTTTCAAATCATGAACAAATTGCAGAAGAAACGATTCGCCATACAGTAGAAGAAATTTCGCAGTTTGAAAATGTGATTAGTCAAACGGATTTTAGAGCAGAATTAATAAAAGAATTTATCACAAAACAACAAGTAGAAGACAGTTTAGTAGCTGTCGTTGGTCGTGGTGGGTTATTAAAACCAATACCAGGTGGCACGTATAAAGTAAACGAGGCTCTATTAAGTGACTTGATAGCTGAAAAATATAACACACATGCGTCTAACTTAGGGGCTATCTTAGCCAATGAGTTTGCAAAAGAATACGACATTCCAGCATTTATCGTAGACCCAGTAGTAGTCGACGAAATGGAACCAATCGCAAAAGTATCTGGGCTAAAAGGAATTAATCGTAGAAGTGTTACACATGCCCTAAATCAAAAAGCTGTTGCTCGTGTGACAGCAGAAGAATTAGGTAAAGAATATGAAACTTCATCTATGATTGTCGCTCATTTAGGCGGTGGGATTAGTGTTGGTGCTCATAAAAATGGGAAGATGATTGATGCTGTAAACGGCTTAGATGGTGAAGGTCCTTTTTCACCAGAAAGAAGTGGGGAATTACCACTAGTTGATTTTGCCAATCTGATTATTGAAGAAAATCTAACATTAGCTGATGTGAAAAAAATGATAGCAGGTAACAGTGGGTTGAAATCATATCTTGGGGAAACTGATTTAAGAGAAGTCGAAAAACGTATTAAAGCTGGCGATACTGAAGCAGCATTTTACGAAGAAGCCATGTCTTATCAAGTAGCTAAAAGTATTGCGGAAATGTCTGTTGTACTAAAAGGTGAAGTAGATAGCATCATCTTAACAGGCGGTGCCGTTTATTCTGAATCAATTCGTAAGCAAATTACTTCTCGTGTTGAATGGATTGCACGAGTTAAAGCTTTCCCAGGTGAGATGGAAATGCAAGCTCTATATGAAGGAGCATGGCGCGTACTAAAAGGAAAAGAAGAAGCAAAAGATTACGCTTTAGTGTAACAAATAGAAGGAGTGAAAAAGATGGCAGAACAAACAGACTTACTAATTTTAGGTGGCGGAACTGGTGGTTACGTTGCAGCAATTAGAGCAGCGCAAAAAGGGTTGGATGTCACGATTGTTGAAAAAAGTAAATTAGGTGGAACATGTCTACATAAAGGATGTATCCCAACAAAAGCATTATTAAGAAGTGCAGAAGTATTTGATATAATCAAAGATGCACAGGAGTTTGGTATTGAGAATGTAAAAGACTTTTCTGTCGACTTTAAAAAAGTACAAGAAAGAAAACAAGGAATCATTAATCAACTTCATCAAGGTGTCGAAGGATTAATGAAAAAAAATAAAATCCGAGTTCTTGAAGGTGAAGGGGCAATTTTAGGGCCATCTATCTTCTCACCAGTTTCCGGAGCGGTTGCTGTGACATTTAATGATAAATCAAAAGAAGAAGAAATCATCGTTCCTAAAAATGTGATTATCGCGACAGGTTCATCACCGAAAACTTTACCTAATTTGCCATTAGATGAAGAATTCATTCTTTCATCAGACGGAATGTTAGAAATTGAAACATTGCCTAAATCAATTGTGATTGTTGGTGGTGGAGTAATTGGTGTTGAATGGGCGTCTCTATTAAATAGTTTAGGCGTTGAAGTAACCATTATTGAATTCTTAGATCGCTTGTTAATTAATGAGAGCCCAACCATTTCAAAAGAATTGAAGAAAAGCCTAGAAAAACGTGGCATTAAAGTACTTCTAAGTAGCAAAGTATCTAAAGCAGACATCAAAGGTAAAGAAGTCGTGGTCGATATAGAAGGCCAAGATAGTTTAACAGTTGATAAAGTTATGGTTGCTATCGGACGCAAGCCGAATGTAAATGGTATTGGGTTACAAAACACATCAGTTAAGTTTGATGATAAAGGCATTCAAGTGAATGAGTTCTACCAAACAACTGAAGATCATATATACGCAGTAGGAGATTGTATTGATACGCTCCAATTAGCACACGTTGCGATGAAAGAAGGAGAAATTGCAGTTAGTCACCTACTAGAAGAAGACGTTGACACAATCAACTACACAAATGTTCCACGTTGTGTTTATACAAATCCAGAAATCGCAAGTGTTGGGTACTCAAAAGATAATGTCCCAGAAGGTGTGAAAGCAAAAGTTGGAACATTTAGTTTTGCTGGAAACGGAAAAGCACTTGTTTATGGCGGTGAAGGTGGATTTGTTGAAGTTATAAGAGATGAAGAAACGGATGATTTATTAGGTGTATCCATTATCGGTCCACATGCAACAGATTTAATTTCTGAAGCAAGCACTTCTATCTATTTAGATGCAACACCAATTGAATTAGGGGAGGCGATTCATCCACATCCAACATTGTCAGAAGCAATTCAAGAAGCAGCACTCGATACATATAAAAAAGCAATTCATAAATAAAGGAAAGGTTGATGAAAAATGAAAACGTTAAAAAAATCAGGTTTAAGTAAAGAAGAAATGATACAAGCTTATTACGAGGTTAAAAGAGGTCGTCGTTTAGATGAACGTTTATGGCAATTAACTCGTATTGGTAAAACGTCATTTAACATTTCAGGACAAGGAGCAGAAGTTGCTCAAGTTGCAATGGCTATGGCTTTTGAACATGATAAAGATATTTTCTTACCATATTACCGTGATATGACTGCTTGTTTAGTATGGGGGATGACTTCTAAAGACATTATCTTAGGTTCATTTGGTAAAGATGCAGACCCTTCTTCACATGGTCGTCAAATGCCTAACCACTATGGTTCAAAAGAACATAATATCGTGTCATTTGCTTCTACTGTAAGTACACAAATGCCTTTAGCAACTGGTGTAGCATATGCAGCACAATTAGAAGGAAAAGACTATATTGCTTTAACAACAACAGGGGAAGGGTCAGCTAACCAAGGTGAAGTACAAGAAGCAATGAACTTTGCTGGAGTTAAGAAATTACCAGTTATCTTCGTGGTAGAAAATAATAACTATGCGATTAGTGTTCCGATTGAAGAACAATATGCTAACGAGAACATGTCTGATCGTGCTCATGGCTATGGATTTGAAGGAATCACTGTTGATGGAAATGACTTTACAGAAGTTTACTTAACATTTAAAAAAGCAGTTAAAGATGCTCGTAGTGGTAAAGGTCCAAAATTAATCGAATTGAAAGTATACCGTTTAACTTCTCACTCTGCAGATGATGATCAAACGATTTACCGTTCTAAAGAAGACATCGAAAAAATGAAAGAAAGTGACCCAATTGATGTATTTGAAAAACAGTTAATCGACGAAGGTTACTTAACTCAAGCAGATATGGACAAAATGGATGAAGAAATTCGCGCTGAAATCGACAAAGCAACTGACGAAGCAGAAGCAATGCCAGATTCAGCTCCAGAATCATTATTAGACGAAGTATACGCGAAATAATTTTAGGAAAAAGAGAGGAATGAATGACAATGGCTGAAATGACATATTTAGAGGCAATTAATTTAGGAATATCTGAAGAAATGGCTCGTGACGAAAAAGTTGTAATCTTTGGTGAAGACGTAGGTGGAGATAAAGGTGGCGTGTTTGGTGTAACAAAAGGTTTAGCAGCCAAATATGGAGATAACCGCTGTTTTAACACACCATTAACTGAAGGCTTGATTGGTGGATTAGCTGTTGGTTTAGGTGTTATGGGATACCGTGCAATTGGAGAATTCCAATTTGCTGACTACATTTTACCAGCGACAAACCAAATTTTATCTGAAGCAAGAACAATGCGTTACCGTACTAAAGGTGATTGGACAGCGCCAATTGTTTACCGTACGCCTTATGGTGGGGGAGTTCGTGGTGGATTATATCACTCTCAGTCAACTGAAAAAATCTTTGCAGGTCAACCAGGATTACGAGTGGTAACACCATCAAATCCATATGATGCAAAAGGAATGATTAAGGCTGCAATTCGTTCAGACGATCCAGTTATCTTCTACGAACACAAGCGTCTATATCGTTTGTTAAAAGCGGAAGTTCCAACTGATGATTATATTGTACCAATTGACAAAGCAAACGTTGTTCGTGAAGGTAGCGACATCACAGTAATTAGTTATGGAATGATGTTACAATACGCTATTTCTGCAGCTGAAAAACTTGCCAAAGAAGGCATTGATGCAGAAGTTGTTGATGTTCGCTCATTGTATCCGTTAGATAGAGAAACACTAGTTAATGCAGCTAAGAAAACTGGAAAAATTTTATTAGTAACAGAAGACAACAAAGAAGGAAGTATCATGAGTGAAATCGCAGCAATGATTTCTGAAGATGCGTTATTTGATTTAGATGCACCAATCAAACGTTTAGCTGGTCCTGATGCACCAAGTATGGGATACTCTTTAACATTAGAACGTGAATTCTTGGTAAATGAAGACCAAGTAATCGAAGCAATGATAGAATTGGCAGAGTATTAAAAATTTAGGAGGAAGTTAGTTATGGCTATTAAAGAAATTAAAATGCCCAATTTAGGGGAAAGTGTTACAGAAGCAAGTGTTGTTTCATGGATTGTTAATCCAGGTGACACAGTAAAAAGATATGACCCATTAATGGAAGTTGTATCAGACAAAGTAACGACGGAAATTCCTTCAGACTTTGCTGGTGTTGTGAAAGAAACATTAGTTGAACTAGATGTAGATGTTCCAATAGGTACCTCTTTAATGACGCTTGAAGTTGAAGGCGAAGATGATTCAACACAAGAAGTTGAAGAAGTGAAAGAGGAAGTAAAAGAAGAAGTAATCGCATCTTCACCTGCTCCAAAAGCGAAAAAATCTGTTAATAAAGCAGTAGGACGTTTCTCTCCAGCAGTGGTTCGTTTAGCGCAAGAAAAAGGCATTGATTTAAATGACGTTGAAGGTACTGGAAAAGATGGACGTATCACTCGTAAAGATATTATGAACTTTGATCCAGCTAAAGTAGTTAAATCAGAGCCAGTTGTTGAAGAAACAGTTATTAAAGTTGAAGAAACAACAACAGCACCAAAATCAGCAGAAACAGCAGCACCAGTTGCAACATCAACTGCTTCTCAAGACGTTGTACCGGCTGATGGCGTAAGAAAAGCAATCGCTAAGAAAATGGTACAAAGTGTTAATGAAATTCCTCATGCTTGGATCATGGTCGAAGCTGATGTAACAAATATTGTTAATTTACGTAACAAAACAAAAGATGAGTTCAAGAAAAATGAAGGGATGTCTTTAAGCTTCTTCCCATTCTTTGCTAAAGCTGTTGTACAAGCAATGAAGAAAAATCCAAAAATCAACACATCTTGGGATAATGGAAACATTGTTTACCATAAAGACATTAACTTATCAATTGCTGTGACAACTGACGAGCATTTATATGTTCCAGTAATTCACAATGCTGATAATTTATCTCTAGCTGGTATTGCCAAAGAAATTAACCGTCTAGCAACTGATGTAAGAGATGGCAAATTGCAAGGAAAAGATATGCAAGGTGGCACATTTACATTGAACAATACTGGTACTTTAGGATCAGTTCAATCAATGGGAATCATCAATCACCCACAAGCAGCTATCTTACAAGTTGAATCAATTAATAAACGTATTGTTCCAACTAAAGATGGTGGATTCAAAACAGCAGATATGGTTAACCTATGTTTGTCAATCGACCACAGAATTTTAGATGGACAACAAGCAGGTCAATTCTTAAGAGATGTGAAAGAAAACCTAGCTAACTTCTCATCTGCATCTGATATCTACTAAAAAACTATCATTATCTATTAAACTGTCATGTAAAGAATTAGATTTCTCAATTTACTTTGGGAAATCTCCTTCTTTCTTTAAGTAAGTGCAATCCTTCTCAAACTAATTTAAAAATAATACTAATAGGAGTTTTTGATATGACAAAAACAGAAGAAACAAAATTAACCCCACGCCTATTTCTTAATAAGGTTTTAGCAGGTACAGCTCAAGGTACGATTATTGCCTTGATTCCAAACGCGGTATTAGGAGCAATTTTAAAATATTTCTCACAATATGACATTATACAAATGATTATCCATGCAGGACTTATTTTCCAATTAGCGACACCACTAATTATTGGGGCGTTAATTGCTCATCAATTTGGTCTTAGTCCGGCAAAAATGATGATAGCAGGTGGTGCAGCATTTGCTGGATCAGGTGTGATTAAATTTAATACTGAAGTGAGTTCGTATGTTGGAGCTGGAACAGGTGACATCATTAATATTATGATTACAGCTTCTGTTGCTGTTTTAATGATGCTATATATTGGAAGTAAATTTGGTTCTGTTGAAATTATTGCGATGCCTATTGTTGTAGGGATTGGTGCTGGTTTAATTGGTATGTTAACTTATCCATTCGTGACACAAATCACTGTAGCAATTGGAAAATTAATTAATAACTTTACTGATTTCCAACCAATCGTGATGAGTATTTTAATTGCGTGTTCTTTTGCGGCACTAATTATTTCACCAATCACAACAGTCGGAATTGGTTTAGCCATTGGATTAAACGGTGTATCAGCCGGTGCAGCCGCTATGGGAATAGCAGCTACAACGATTGTATTAGTTATCAACTCATGGAAGATTAATGAGTCAGGTGTGACATTAGCTATTGCATTAGGTGGAATGAAAATGATGATGCCTAACCTATTTAAATACCCAATCATATTAGTGCCAGTGTTATTTACAGCGGTGATTTCAGCAATCCCAGTTGCATTATTAAATGTATCTGGTACACCACAATCAGCTGGTTTTGGTTTAGTTGGTCTTGTTGGACCACTAGCATCACTTGATTCAGGATTAAATATATTCCTATTAATTATTTGCTGGTTCTTAGTTCCAATTGCTGCTGGATTGTTATCTAAATTTATCTTTGAAAAAGTTTTAAAACTTTATGATAGCAAAGTAGTCTTTGCTTACCAAGGTTAGTTTTGCTTAATTGCTTGTATGAAGTCTTCTATATCAGAAGTGATATTAAAGTCTTTTCTTAAAGCAATACCAATTGGAAAATGAGCATATCTATCTTTAAGAGGAATCCACTTAACATTGTCACTTTTTCCAACAATTTCATATTCAATCGGTAACAAGCAGATGGAGTCGTTTTTTTGCAAACTATGGATTAAAACTTGCAGATCATCATTTTGCAAAATAATGTTAGGTTCGTATCCAAAGAAACGACTTCTTTCTAGTAGTAAACGGCCAATCATATACTTCGTTGATAGAGATGAAAAACGTTGGCCTTTTAAGTCATTGAACGTCAATTCATGTTTTTTAGATAATGGATTATTTTCAGGAACAACGACATAAACGTTATAACCTTTTGTTGTTGTTTCTAATGGCTCTATATTTATTTGTTCTGGATGATTATTTGGAAAAGAGATTAAACCAATATCAATTTCCTTATTTTTAAGTTTAGTTTGTAATTCAGGTGATCCATCTTGAATGATATTTAAATCTATGTATGGATGCGTTTGCAAAAATATTGAAATTTCTTTCATAAACTGTACAGAGAATAGGGTCGTTAAACCAATCTTGATTCGTTTTTTTTCAGTTCGATCATTCATTTGATGAAGGTCTTCAATTAATTGGTCGAACTGTTCAACGATATCAACCCCTTTTTCATATAAGTAAGCCCCAGAAGTTGTTAATTGGAAGGGTTCATCAGTATGAACAAATAATGATGTATTTAATTCGCTTTCAAGTTTTTTTATAGAAAGTGACAAAGTTGGTTGTGTGACAAATAAGTTTCTTGCCGCACTTGATAAGTTACGGGTTTGTGTAATCTCAATAAAATACTTTAATTGTTGAATATTCATAGTTGGACCTCTTTTCAAAATAGTGTTCATATTATTAAGTATACGTTTATTATATTAAATAAATAATACAAAACAATACATTTGTAAACGATTTATACTTATAATAACATAAAGATTGAAAAATATTAATAAGAATAATTGGAGGAATTATAGATGAATATAGTTATTGCAGGTGCTGGAGCAATGGGAAGTCGTTTTGGTATTATGTTAAAACAGGCAGGAGAAAATGTGATCTTAGTTGACGGTTGGCAACAACACATTGACGAGATTAACCAAAATGGATTAAAAGCTAATTTTAATGGTCAAGATGTAACAGAATTCATTTCTGCATATAATCAAAATGATTTATCAGATGTTGATTTCTCAGCAGATTTAGTTATTTTATTTACAAAAGCAATGCAACTAGATAACATGCTTCAATCACTTGATAACATGTTAGGCAAAGATACAATTGTACTATGCTTATTAAATGGTATCGGTCATGAAGATGTGATTAAAAAATATGTTGATTATGACAATATTCTACTAGGTAATACAATGTGGACAGCTGGAATGGAAGGTCCTGGTAAAGTGACTCTCTTTGGTAATGGAAGTGTTGACTTACAAAACTTAGGTGAAGGCAAAGAAGATGTGGCACAAAAAGTAGCTGATGTGTTAACGAATGCTGATTTAAATGCACGCGTATCTTCAGATATTCTAACGTCAATTTATCGTAAAGCTTGTGTGAATGGTACGATGAATGGTTTATGTACAATCCTTGACTCAAATATGGCAGACTTTGGTGATACGTCAGTTGCTAAACCAATTGTACAAAAAATTGTATCTGAATTCTTAGCTGTAGCAAGAGCAGAAAATGTCTTTTTAGATGAAGAAGCAGTGATCGAACAAATCAATGGTTGTTTTAACAGAGAAACAATTGGATTGCATCACCCATCAATGTATCAAGATTTGATTATTAATAATCGTTTAACTGAAATTGATTACATCAATGGTGCGATTGTACGTAAAGGTAAAGAATACGGTGTTCCAACCCCTTACTGTGAGTTTTTAACGCAATTAATTCACTCGAAAGAAGAAATCGTAGAAGCAAAATAAAATATAATGCATCCTAAACTTTTAGTATAATATAAAGGACTGATAAATCAGATTTTGATTCATCAGTCCTTTATCATCTTATAGAGCCATATAAATAATTCAGATTATATCTTGATGCGTGTTTATTTTAGCTTTATTAACAATATACTATTTTGTTTTAAAGTCTGATTTTAACAGACTGTATTTATTCATCGTCACAAATTTGTTTTGTCTAAATAGATCTTCTCGCTCAATACCATCTAAGTAAAATCCTACCTTTTTTGCAACTAAGTTACTTGCCATATTTGTTTCCTCAGCAAGAATAATCAATTTGTTAAGTTTTAATTTATCGAATGCTAGTTGGCAAATTTTATTTACGCAGTCACTGGTAATGTTATTTCTCGTGTAATCTTTATCCAACCAATAGCCAATTTCAGCTTTTTTATGTGTCATATCAATATTATGTAAATCAATACAACCGATTATTTTATCATTATCAGTTATAAAAAAGACATTTTCTTTTCCTTGTGCTTCCTGGGAAATAGATCGTTTTATAAAATTCTCGCTATCTTTTACTTCTTTAGTAAGACTAATAAAATCTAAAAATTCAGCTAAATGTTCACTATTTTTTTGAACTAAATTGAAAAATTCGTTAGACATATTGATTTCTGGTTTGACTAAACTAACTTTATGGTTAACAGGTAACTTGAAATATAGCATAGGCACCACGTCCTTTTCTTTTTTGTCATTATACCATAAGTTTTATTTGACAAATAAATAACTAGCTGATGATTTATAGAGAGTAAATTCTTTATTATTTTATTAACAAACTAATATATTAATAGTAAAAAAACCATAATTAACGAATGGTTTATCCTTGTAAAACGCTTATCAACAGATAGTTCGTTTTATAACCGAACGTTTTTAGGTATAAAAATCCATTTCGTTAAACTTTACATATATTTTACATAAACTTTACAAATGAAATTTATACTTTGATTAGTCAGTAAGATAACTGACAAAGAAAAGGAGAGAAAGAAATGAGAAAGTCTAGGTTCACTTCGCGTTTGTTACTAGTTCTAGCAAGCGCAATGTTTGTTTCTGTTTCAGTTGGAGCTGAAACATCACTTGATAAAGCACCGGAGATAAACGCTTCAAGTGTGGCAATCAATCATAAGAAAGTGTTGTTTGATAACACACATGGTCAAACAGCAGGAGCGGCAGATTGGGTAATTGATGGTGCTTTTTCTGATTTTGCAAACGCTTTAGAAAATAAAGGCTATTTTGTGAAAGAATTAAGAAAAACAACCCCTATTACTTTAGATGACTTAAAAGAATATGATGTCTTTGTTTTACCTGAAGCTAATATTCCTTATAAAGTTGGTGAACAACAAGCTATCGCAGATTACGTGAGCCAAGGCGGGGCAGTATTTTATATAGCCGATCACTATAACGCCGATCGAAATAAAAATCGTATTGATTCAAGTGAGGTTTTTAATGGTTATCGTCGAGGAGCATATTATGATATGACAAAAGACATGAGTGCAGAAGAAAAAAATTCTGATGCAATGAAAGATGTTAAAAGTAGTGATTGGTTAAGTGATACGTTTGGTATTCGTTTTAGATATAATGCTTTAGATAATATAGATAACAACAAACAAGAGTGGATCATTGAAGAGGCATTTGGTATTACAAAAGATGTGAAAAAGGTTGGTTTACATGCTGGAAGTACGCTAGCCATTACAGATAATACAAGAGCAAAAGGTTTAGTCTACCCACCAAAAGGCTTAACAAGTGCTCATAAATGGGGACACGCAGTTGACGATGGTGTTTATAATGGTGGTGGTATTGAAGAAGGTCCATATATTGCGATTAGTAAACGTGATAATGGTAAAGCGGCCTTTTTAGGCGATACATCATTAGTTGAAGATGCTTCTCCAAAATATTTAAGAGAAGAAAACGGTAAATCGAAAAAAACATATGATGGGTTTAAAGAAGCAGATGATGCCAAAATTTTAATGCAGTTGGTTGATTGGTTAGCTGAAAAAGAAACATATAAAAACTTTACTCAAAGTGATATTGTTTTATCAGAAATGACTAAGATACATGACTATGAACAACCAGAAAAAACGACGGAACCCCAAGATGAACCATGGGCGGCTCCACAAGCCGGATATAAATGGTTTGATTCTTCGACGTTTGCACCTGGAAGTTTTGGTTCGGCTAATAAAGCACCAGCACAACCACAACCAAGAACAACCGTTGTCTTTACTGATAAACCTGTAGCCAATCAATTAAATAAAGCAACAATCACAATGGAAGGTCTAACACCTAATTCAGAAGTGAAAGATTATCAGTTTGGTGTCTATATACCAACAGCTCAGAATGGGTTCGAACTTGGAAGTCAAGTAGCCAAAACAAAAATTGCTGATGGGCAACTAAGTGAAAAAATTGGTTATTCTGATAAGTTCTCAGTGAAAGCTGATATTAAAGGAACAGCAAGTGTTGAGGTTTCTTATTTTGTTGAATTTGACGGAGAGTATAATTTCCGAGTAAAACTTGGTAAAAACAATGTTCTAACTCAAAGTATCAGAATAGAAAAAGAGTCGGACACGCCACCAACACCAGAAGATAAACCATCACTTGATTATAGTATTATTGGACAAATTAAGTTCAATAAATCTGATGGTGTAGTGAAACCAGTTGACCCTGAAAATCCTAATGACACCTTAACACCAGTCAATCCTGATGGAACAGATACTAAACCAGGAACAGGTGGATTATTATCAATTGATTATGCATCTAATTTTTCTTTCGGTCAGCCAATGATTGAAACAACATTAAAAAATTACGGTGCATTTGCACAACGCTTTAAAGATAGTGATGTATTAAGAGGTAATTACGTACAAGTCAGTGATAAACGTGGTACACAAGCTGGATGGGTGTTACAAATTGTACAGAATAATCAATTTAAATCATCTAACAATGATGAATTAACGGGTGCAAAATTAGTACTTGGTAATGGAAATATCCAATCTCCAAACATGTTACAAGAAGGTTTTGATGTAAAAACAATGCCAGTACATACTGCCTCATCTCTAAAAGCAACTGACTCCAGCTTAACAGGTGGGCTTGAATTAATTCCAGGGCAAAGTCATATCGTCTTAAAAGCTGATAAAGGTCAAGGTATGGGAACATGGGTACTTTCTTACGGACAGTCGAAAGATGGAAATATTGGGTTGTTAAACGATAACAAACCACATAAATCATCTGTTATCTTAAGTGTGCCAAGTACAGCTAATCCTAAAGAAGCGTTGTATGAATCAAGTATTACTTATAAATTATCAATGGTGCCAACACCATAATGATACTATAGTTCGATGGAGTAAGATTATTCTTATTCCATCGAATTTAAGTTTATTGTAAGGAGAGTTTTAATGAAACACGTACTAAAAAAAATCTTTGTCTTGCTATTATTTTTTATGATTACGTTGTCTTTTTATGACACAACAGAGGCAAATCAGGTGGGGTTCTCCGTTGATCCAAAGTTTCCTTCCAATCAATTAGATAAAGATAGTGGGTATTTTCATATTCAGTTAAAACCAGGGAATAAACAGCAATTAAGTATCGAATTAAAAAATTACACTGACAAAGAAATTACTTTAAAAACAACAGTTGCAAGTGCCACTACTAATGTAAATGGAGTGGTTGACTATACACCAACTACTAACAAAACGGACAATAGTTTACCAGTTGATTTATCAAAGTTAATAAAAATTGATAAAGAGATTGTATTAGCAGCTAATGAAACAAAACAAGTACCTGTGTTTGTTTCAATGACCAATGAATTTGTTCCAGGCGTGATTGCTAGTGGGATTTCATTTGAAGAGATTAATTCAACCAATCAAAAATCATTGACAAACCAAACAACGGTGAATAATAAATTTTCGTATGTCTTAGCGTTATTAATGCAACAAGAAGCAAGTTTGGATGTTCAACCTGAACTTAATCTTGGTAAAGTGATGGCAAAGGATATAAATACCAAAACAAGTATTTCAGCCTATATTAGAAACGTTGCTCCTGCATATTTGAATCAAGTAAAAATTGAAAGTACTCTAACAAAAAAAGGTGAGGATAAACCTTTTTATCAGTATAAAAAAGAAAATATGCAACTTTCACCAAACTCAGTTTTTGAATTTCCAACATTTTTGAATGGTAAAAAACTAGAAAGCGGTGAGTATACGTATAAAGCAGTGATTTCAGGTATGACGGCAGAATTAAACAAAGAAGAAAGAGAAAAATTGACATGGGAATTAGAAGACGTGTTTCATGTTGAGAAAAAGCGAGCGAAAGAATTAAACGACCATGATTATCAAGTTGAAACAACTAAAGGGACATCAACAAAATGGTTAATGTTAGCAATTGTTCTAAATATCGTTTTAATTACTTCTTTTGTTAGTTATGTTTTCTTTAAAAAGAAAAAATCGTCAAATTAGCATAAAATCGTTCTTATTTTTCCTTTTAATGTGGTAGGATACGTTAAAGATGATATAAAGTTTAAGAGGAGAAAAGAAATGAGATTATGGCATGAACGAATCATTCCCAAATTGCCAAGACAACAATTATTAGGGCAACATAGAGAGTGTTGTGCGTTAAGAGGAAAAGGATGGGGAAAACCTCATTCGACTGTTAACTATGTTTTTGATTATTCACCTTATAAATTGTTTCAATATCATTGGTTAATCATGGAAGAAATGAAACATCGAGGATACAAACCTGATGAAAGTTGGGAAAGCCCACTTTATCGCGGTAAATCAATAGAAGCATATACTTTTCTACCAGAAGTAGAGCTTGAAACGCCTATTTACCCGCAACACAACGAAGACTATTTGAAAGAATGTCTTGATAATTTGGCACAAAAAGATATTTATCTATAAAAAAGAATCGACTAAGATTTTTCTTAGTTGATTCTTTTTATTGTTTTGAGTCCATTCCAAATATCAGACCTAAAGCTAACATGGTTGATACAAGAGCAGTTCCACCTTGACTTAAAAACGGTAGAGGAATACCTGTTAATGGAAGTAATCCAATTGATGCTCCAATATTCTCAACAGTTTGGAAAACTAACATGAATACTATGCCGACGCATATGTAAATATTAAAGGTTGAGTTACTTCGAATACCTGTATAGAAAATTTGGAAAAATAGATAGAAGTACAATAGTATTACTGCGGTTGCACCGACAAATCCGTATGCCTCTCCGATAAAGGTAAAGATCATATCAGATTCTCTAACGGGAACATAAACTTGTACCCCTGTCGTTCCAGTTCCAAACATCCCACCTGAGCCAATAGCAAGTAATCCTTGTACTTGTTGATACGCAATAGACGTTGCATACTCAAAAGGATCTACCCACGCTCTAATACGGTTTAATTGGTATTCTTTGAAATGCAGTGAAGATAGAATCGATTGTCCGAACTCAGTGAATACTAAAAAGATAAGTGTTCCACCTAGTAAAGCAGAAATCCCACCTAATACGGCGACAATACGCCAATTAATTCCAGATGCTATTATTAGTGCACCCAGAACGCAAATAAACACAAGACTTGTACCAAAATCTTTTTGGACAAACATTAAAAAGAAAAGAGGTAACGAATATAAAAAGAGTTTTTTTACCATATTAATATCGCTATGCAAGTCTTTAACAGGAACATTTTTATTATATTTTACCAACTCTTTTGACATAAACAGGATATAGGCTGTTTTAGCAATTTCTGATGGTTGGAATTGAAATCCGAAAATATCCAACCAACGTTTGGTGTTTGTTAACTCATACATATGTGGATCATAGAAAAAATACAGTGACCCCATCAATAGAAGAGAAAAAACATAAAACCAAGGAACGGCCTTCCAAATAAAGTCTCTCTTAATGTATTTAACGCTAAACATTAAAACAGTCCCTAATCCAACAAAGGTGAGCTGTTTAAGTGCTTGTTTTACCGGATTATTTTGATCATAGTAGGCTACCCAATACTGAACCCAAATACTTAAAATAAGCATTAAAAAAATTGGCAGTAATAAGGCGTAATTAAAATTATTTTTTTGTTGATATTCTCGTCGCTTCATGCCATCATCTTGTCCTTTATTAAGTTATATTAATTTATGAAATGATTCATACTTGTAATAAGCTACCACTTTTGATTTGATTAGTATATAGTAAAAGTGAAATTAAATGAATTTTTAACTTTTTCATTGTTATTTGGTCGAAGTTGTTGATAAAAGTTCTTGTTATTTTAATAGTTAAGACGAATAAATAGACAACAAAAAAAGAAAAGGTTAAAGTATGAATAGAAAACGATAGGGGGTATTAATTATGTATGATGTAATTATTATTGGGGCTGGACCAGGAGGGATGACTTCTGCTTTGTATGCGTCACGTTCTGGATTGTCTGTTTTAGTCATAGAACGCGGAGCTCCTGGAGGACAATTAATGAATACTGATGAGGTTGAAAACTATCCGGGATTCAACTTGATATCAGGCCCAGATTTAGCATTAAAAATGTTTGAAAACTCGTCAAATTTTGGTGCAGAACATGTTTATGGTAATGTGGTAAATATTGAAAACAATGGTGATATAAAAAAAGTTGTGTGTGATGGTGCAACTTATGAAGGTAAAACAGTGATTATCGCCTCAGGTAGTGAACATCGTAAAATCAATATTCCAGGAGAAGAAGAGTATTCAGGTCGTGGTGTTTCTTATTGTGCGGTTTGTGATGGGGCATTCTTTAGAAATCGTCATTTAGTGGTAATTGGCGGAGGAGATTCTGCAATTGAAGAAGGAATGTATTTAACACAATTTGCCAGTAAAGTAACAATTGTGCATAGAAGAGATAAATTAAGAGCACAGAAAATATTACAAGACCGCGCATTTAAAAATGAAAAAATTGAGTTTATGTGGAATAAAGTACCGATTGAAATTAATGGAAATGATACAAGTGTTCAATCAATCAAATTAGAAGACACTAAAACAGGTGAAGTAGAAGACTTGCTAGCAGATGGTGTGTTTATCTATATTGGTCTTGATCCATTAACGGACTTTGTTAATGATTTAGGTATTACTACTGAACATGGATGGATTAAAACAGATGCCCATATGTCTACAGATATCCCTGGTATCTATGCTATTGGAGATGTTCGTGATACAGTTCTAAGACAAATAGCTACAGCTGTTGGTGATGGAAGTATCGCTGGTCAAGAAGTTTATAACTATTTAAGTAGTCTAGATGATTAAGTAATAGAATAAATAAGATTCCCTTTGATAGAAGTAAAAGTATCAAAGGGATTTTTTATCGTATATATTTCACTAGTTTTTTGTAATTTTCAAAACTTTTCATGAAAACAACTATAAACCGCTTGCAAAGTGAATAGTTTTCTGATAATCTATGTGTGACTTATAAAGTGACAGTATTCTATTAAAGGAGAACATAGACATGGAAAAACAAACCATCACAATTTATGATGTGGCAAGAGAAGCAGCTGTTTCTATGGCGACGGTATCTCGTGTCGTTAATGGAAACCCAAATGTAAAACCAGCAACTAGAAAAAAAGTTCTTGAAGTAATTGAGAGACTTGACTACAGACCAAACGCTGTAGCAAGAGGATTAGCAAGTAAGAAAACAACAACAGTAGGTGTTATTATCCCTGATGTAAGTAATGCTTATTTTGCCTCATTAGCTCGAGGTATTGATGACGTGGCAACAATGTATAAATACAATATTATCTTAGCTAACTCTGATGGCAATGATGTAAAAGAAGTAAACGTATTGAATACATTACTAGCTAAACAAGTAGATGGTATTATCTTCATGGGACATCATTTAACTGAACAAATTAGAGGAGAATTTTCTCGCTCGAAAACACCAGTTGTGTTAGCTGGCTCAATTGATCCGGATAATCAAGTTGGCTCAGTTAACATTGATTATGAAGCAGCAACAAAAGATGCCACAACTCAACTCATTCAATCAGGAAATAAAAAAGTAGCCTTTATTTCTGGTTCTTTATTAGATCCAATTAATGGTATCCAACGCTTAAAAGGATATAAAGAGGCGTTGAAAGAAAATAACGTAGACTTTAATGAAGGGTTAGTATTTGAAGCTGAATACAACTATAAAGCAGGCCTTGCGTTGTATGAACGTGTTGTGAATAGTGGAGCAACTGCAGCTGTTGTAGCTGATGATGAATTAGCAGTTGGTTTATTAAATAGTTTAACTGATAATGGTGTAAAAGTACCTGAAGAATTTGAAATCATTACAAGTAATAACTCACTATTTACAGATATCGCTCGTCCAAGCGTGACAAGTATTTCTCAACCGTTATATGATATTGGTGCGGTATCTATGCGTCTATTAACAAAATTAATGAACAAAGAAGATATTGATGAAAAAAATATTGTTTTACCTTATGGATTAATTCAAAAAGGTTCAACTAAATAAAAAAGCACTGACTAAAATGTCTTAAAATAGAAAAATCCCATGCAATAAGGTTATTAAAACATTGATTGCATGGGATTTCTGTTTCATTAAAGCAGTGATTTTCCTTTAAGTGAGTATCTTTTAGGTCATCTGTTTTCTAAGTATAAAGATAGACAGAAAAGAAAATGAATATAGCACCTGCTAACACGAATAAGTGCCAGATAACGTGCATAAATTTTAAATGTTGTTTGCTATAGAAAAAAGTTCCAGCAGTATAAGATACCCCGCCTAGTACCAATAATAGGAGGCCGTTAAATCCAAGTCCTTCATATAGTGGTTTGATGGCAATGACACATAACCAACCCATCAATATATAAAGAAAATAATCTGCTTTTCCTCGCTTTTGTAGGAAGATAGATTTATAAACAATTCCTGATATGGCAAGTACCCATATAATGATAAACATCGTCCAGCCAAGCGTTCCACCAATCGTAACTAAACTATAGGGAGTATAACTTCCTGCAATTAGTAAATAAATTGAACTGTGATCAAACACTTGAAAAACTTTTTTAGCTTTAGTAAAAATTAAACTATGAAATAAAGTTGAAAATAAAAATAGAAGGATCATAGATGCACCAAAGATAGAGTAAGAAACAATACGAATTGGTGAATTCATTTGAACACCCTTTATAATAAGTAAAACAAGGCCAGCAATACTAAGGCCAGTCCCAATACCGTGAGTGATAGCATTGAATACCTCGTTTACAATTAGATATTTTTTTGAAAAAGATGGATTGTGCATACTGTATACGTCCTTTCGTTTTTTAGTGAAAAATATTTTTTTTTCTGTTATACTAAATAAACATAAAACATTAAATTAATTGTACATGAATATTGTTGGTTTTGAAAGAGGTTTGATGATGACAAAAATTAAAATAGTGACAGACTCATCTTGTATTATTCCAGAAGAGAGACTAAAACAAATTGATATCCACACCATTAGTTTATCAATCATGATTGATGGTGTCATTTATGCAAATCAAAATGAACTAGATCCTTTTGAGTTTATGACGATGATGTCTAATTCGAAAACATTGCCAAAAACAAGTCAACCGCCTATTGGTGAATTTGTTGAATTATACGACAAATTAGGAGAAGACGGCAGTGATATTATTTCCATCCATTTGACTGAGAAATTGAGTGGTACAGTCAATACTGCAAGACAAGCAGCTCAATTATCTAAATCAAATGTTACAGTGATTGATAGTGATTATATTGATCAAGGACTGGGCTTCCAAGTCTATCAAGCAGCTAAAATGGCAAAAGAAGGCACATACAACGTTGATGAGATTGTAAAAGCTGTTGAACATGTGAAGGATAATACACAGTTGTATATTGGTGTTGCCACACTTGAAAACCTTGTAAAAGGTGGACGTATTGGAAAACTAGTTGGAGCAGTATCAGGTTTTCTTAATATGAAACTTTTAATGCAATTAAAAAATGGTGAGTTAGAAGTTGTCAGTAAAGGACGAGGAAATAAGACGTTTATTAAGTGGGCAAAAGAACTAGAAAAGAAACTTTCTAGCATGTCTGTTGAGTACTTAGGTATGTCAGAGGCATCAGGAGTTGAAATATGTGAGGAAATGAAAACAATTTTTAAACAAGCGTTACCAAATTTAACCCTTCCAATTGTACATACTACACCACTTGTTGCGACACATACTGGTAAAGGCGCATTTGCGGTTATGTTTTACACAGATTAAGATAACGATAGCAGATCAACAATGGTCTGCTTTTTTGAATGAGGGATTAGGATGAAGCATTTTACGCATCGATTGAAATATGTAATGTTTTTTGTGGTAATGGTTATTATTTTTAGCATACTTGGATTAGTCTTAGTTCCAAGAGCCGATAATATCCATCTAAATAATGAAACGAAAGAAACGGAAAAGCGTATTGAAATGATTCGCTTAAGTGCAGTAGGGGATTCTTTAACAGAAGGGATTGGCGATACAACAAAGTCAGGAGGATACCTACCTTTACTTCAAAAAAATTTAGCAGATATGTATCCCGTTGATGTGTTTCAAATTGAAAACTTCGGAAAATCTGGTGATCGAAGTGACCAAATACTGAAGCGTCTAAAAAAGAATGAAGAAATGCAACAGTCTGTTCAACAAGCTAATGCTATTCTCTTGACTGTTGGAGGTAATGATTTACTGCAAGCTATACAACCTAAAATATTTAGTAAAATGACAACGAAACGTTTGGAAAGTGAAAAAGAAACATATTATGGTAGACTAGAAAAATTGTATGCTGAACTTAGGAAACTTAATCCTGATGCTCCGATTTATCAATTAGGTATTTACAATCCATTTTACTTAAATTTTTCAGATATTACAGAACTTCAGGAAATGGTTGATTTTTGGAATAAAAGCTCACAAAATTTTGTAAACGAGCAAGAAAATGCTTATTTTGTGCCTATAAATGATGATATTTATCAGGGAATTCCAGAAATTGAAAAAAGTGATGATAAAAAGAAAGAATTAAAGTCAAGTGATAGTTCATCTCTTAATGATTTGATCTCCTCCGAAGATACATTTCATCCAAATAATTTAGGTTATCAAATTATTGCCAATGCATTCGAATTAAAAATGTCAGCAACGAAGAATAAATGGTTAAAGTAGGAGATGTGTGTTCAGTGATAAATAAACAAACAGATAAAAAAAAGGTAAAAATAAATAATTTTTTTCATAATCCTTGGAAGATAGCTTTTTTAGTTCTTTTATCCATCGTGTTGGCTTTTGTGTTAGTTATTGGGTACCGTGTTAGTACACCTAGAATGACCTATGATTCTAAAACTGAAATAAAAACTAATTTTAAGGATCCGATTTTGGAAGTATCTATGACTAAGGATCAAGTGAGTCGAGCTATCAATTTTTATATCAAAGATTTATTTGATGATTCAGGTGTTGATTACGTTTTTCACCTTGATAAAGATGCCTTGATTGATGGAACTTTTTCATTGCTTGGACATGATACTCACTTTTATTTATATTTTGAGCCATTTGTTCTAGCAAATGGCGATATTCAACTTAAAGCAAAAGATTTAACTGTTGGCACTTTAAATGTCCCAATATCTGCTATGATAAGCTATATCTCTCATTCAGTTGATTTTCCTAAATGGATAGAAATAAATGCTGATGAAAAGAATGTAGTGTTACATTTACAGCAACTAAAATTAGCAAATGGAATGCGTGTAAAAGCTGAACAAATTAATCTAATAAATGATCAAATTCGCTTTAATCTCTATCTATCTGAGAATAATAAGAAATAAAGGAGCCTTTTATGAATTTTTATCATTATGTCCAAATTCATCGAGGTAAATTAGAACCATCAGATATTTCAATGCTGGCGGAAAATATATTTGAAGATTTACAGTTTCCAAAGCAAGAAACCACGTATCATAAATTATCTGATTACCTAGAAACAAATGCTTATTATGTTACAAATATGGATGTGTTTGATGAACTCTGGGAAATGTATGTGGAAGCAACTAGATAAGGATGTGTGTAAATGACAGGAAATAAACAAAAAAAAGGAACAATATCTATCACAAAATATATCGTGACAAACATTATTGTCGCTCTTTTAGCAGTTGGTGGAACGGTATTTATATATGAATCAAAAAATGGTATCTCTTCTTCATCACAGCAAGATCAGTTAGATAACTTAGCTGATTTGGCAACACTAATTGAGCAAGGTTATATCAAAGATACCGATTCGAAAAAATTATATGAAGGTGCAATGAAGGGAATGGTCGCAGCTATTGATGACCCTTATTCAACTTATTTTACTGCCGAAGAGGCAAAAGGATTTGAAGAAGATATCAATGGTAATTTTGAAGGAATTGGTGCTGTCATGACCATGACGAATGACTTACCAACTGTAGCAGAACCACCCATTAAAGATTCTCCAGCTGAAAAGGCAAAGCTTCAAGTTGGTGATGTTATTTTAAAAGTTGATGGAAAAAGTATTGAAGGACAAAGTTTAAGTGACGTTGTTAAAAAAGTAAGAGGTGAAAAAGGAAGCAGCGTTAAGTTAGATATTAAACGTGGATCTGAAACATTTCCTGTAACGATTACTCGTGATGTTATTCCAGTTGATTCTGTAACAGGTAATATTGATGAGAAGAACAAAGATATTGGGTATATAAATATCAGCAGTTTTAATTCAACAACGTCTGAAGAATTTGACAAGATGGTAACAAAATTAAGAAAAGATGGTGCAAAATCGTTTGTCATTGATGTTAGAGGCAATCCTGGTGGGATGTTAGATCAGGTAGAAAAAATAACAAGTCGATTCTTAAAAGATGGTAAACCAATTGTTAAATTTGAGAGCAAACTTGAAGATGATGAAGAACACGTAGCCAGTAAAAAATTAGATAGTGGCGAAAAAATCACTGAACCAACTGTGTTACTAGTGGATGAAAATAGTGCTAGTGCTTCTGAAATTATGGCTGGAGCATTTATTGATTCAGCTAATATTGAGGTAATAGGGACTAAAACATTTGGTAAAGGAACGGTTCAAACTGTCATTCCGATGAACGACGGTGGAGAAATTAAATTAACCATTAAAAAATGGCTAACACCAAAAGGTAAGTGGATCCATAAAAAAGGGGTCGACCCAACTATTAAGGTAGACAAACCAGACTACATTCAACACAAATTGATTGATGCCACATTAGATTATAAACTTGGTGCAGTGAACGAAAATGTCAAAGTCATTAATGAGTACTTAAAAGTTTTAGGTTACGATGTTGATGTGACGGACACTTACAGTGAGAAAACAGAAGCAGCAATTAAAGCTTTCCAACAAAAGAATAAGCTAGAAGTAACAGGAAAAGCTGATGAAAAAACAATTAATGTATTAGAAAAACAAATTGTAGAATATTGGAAACTACATGATAATCAATATGAAAAAGCTGTTGAAACGTTAGTAAAAGAAAGGACTAGTGAAAACTAGTCTTTTTTCAGGCAAACGAGAAAAATCATAAATTGTTATGGTATTTTAGGTAAAATTTTTATATCATAGACTTTGGAAAGGTAGGTGGGACTTTGGAGAAAAAGATAGTTGAGACCATTTGGCATTGGCTAAAGATGTTTGTTTTATGTACTGTTGTGATATTTATTATGCAAGCATTTATTTTTGTGCCGCTAGAAGTAACAGGAAACTCGATGTCCCCTACTTTAAAAGAGCATGATTTTGTGGTCGTTGAAAATATTTCAAGAGTCAAGCGATTTGATATTATTGTGTTTCACGCACCTGATGGGAATACATATGTTAAGAGAGTCATCGGACTTCCAGGAGATCGTATTTCTTATAAAAAAGATAGTCTTTATATAAACAACCAATTGATAGATGAGCCCTTTCTAAAAGACATTAAAAAAAAGAAAAATGAATATGTTTTAACTGCTGATTTTGACACAAGCGAGTTATTAGGTGTTAAGACGATTCCAAAAGATCAGTACTTTGTGATGGGAGATAATAGACGGGTGAGTAAAGATAGTCGCTCATTTGGCACCATATCATCTTACTCTATCATTGGTAAAGCGAGATTAGTCTATTATCCAATTCAGGATATGAAAATTATTAAACATTAAAGGAGTAATAGTATGACAATTCAATGGTTTCCAGGTCATATGGCCAAAGCCAGACGTGAAGTGGCGGAAAAGTTAAAATTAGTTGATATAGTATTGGAGATTGTTGACGCGAGACTTCCTATTTCAAGTAGAAATCCTATGTTGGATTCGTTAATTCAGCAAAAACCACGCTTGATGCTATTAAATAAGTCTGATTTAGCAGACGTCAAAGAAACACAAAGATGGCATGACTATTTTGCCTCTCAAGGAATTCATTGTTTAGCAATTAATGCGAATCAAGGAAAAGGGATTAATAAAATCACACCAAAAGTGAAAGAAATACTAGCTGAAAAAATCGAAAGACAAGCTGCTCGTGGAATGAAACATAGGCCAGTTCGTGCAATGTGTATTGGGATTCCCAATGTTGGTAAATCAACGTTATTAAATCGCTTGGCTAACAAAAATATGGCAAAAACTGGTAATACACCTGGTGTGACAAAAGGGCAACAATGGCTTAAAACTGGAAAAGATTTAGAACTCTTAGATACGCCAGGAATTTTATGGCCAAAATTTGAAGACAAAGAAATTGGTAAAAAATTAGCTTTAACAGGAGCTATAAAAGATGCATTGCTACACATGGACGACTTGGCTTTATATGGTATCGAGTTTTTTAAAGAGTATTACCCAGAGCAATTAGCCGAGCGTTATAAACTAACAGATGAAGACATGACATTAAATAACGTAGATATGTTGATGTTAATCACAAAAAAACGAGGTTTCCAAGAAGATTATGAACGTGGAAGCGTGATGATAGTTCAAGAAGTACGTGATGGTAGACTTGGCAAATACACACTAGACAGAGTTGAGGACATGACTCATGAGTGAAACGATTCAATCTATTAAAGAAAAATTTTCTCATGTTATTAATTTTTCAGATAACTTATTCGAAGAGTATTCGTCAGACGAACGAAAAGGTGTACAAAAGATTATTGAACAAACAAAAAAACGATTAGAAAAAGAAGAGTCTTTTAGAATAAAATTTGAAGAGATGACGTCTTATGAAAAACGAGCTCGAAATAACGGGTATCAAACAATTGTTGGAATTGATGAAGTTGGTCGAGGGCCTTTAGCAGGACCTGTAGTCGCAGCAGCAGTAGTCTTACCAACTGATTTTGATGGTGTTGGAATCAATGATTCAAAACAATTGTCCCTGAAAAAACGTGAAGAATTTTTTGATAAAATTATGGCAGATGCTTTGTCTGTCGGAATTGGTATTATAGATGAGGAAACGATAGACCGCGTTAATATCTATGAAGCCACAAAACTAGCTATGGTTGCTGCAATCAATCAATTGGATGTGTCACCTGATTATTTATTAATTGATGCGATGACTTTACCAGTTGATATTGCACAAGAAAGCATCATAAAAGGAGATGCTAATAGCATCTCAATTGCTAGTGCGAGTATTATCGCGAAAGTGACACGTGATAGAATGATGGTAGAATACGATAAAGAATTTCCTGGTTATGGCTTTGCTAATAATGCTGGATATGGAACGAAAGAGCATTTAGACCAATTGAAAACCAATGGAATCACGCGAATTCATCGAAAATCATTTGAACCAATTAAAAGCATGATAAAATAAATAAAAGCTCTTTTGCGTATGTTAATTAAAAACATATAGCAAAGGAGTTTTTTATGCATCAATTAATTATATTTCGTTTAAAACACGTCAAAGGGATTGGCAATATTGGAAGATTAAGGTTGTTAAATTATTTACTAGAAAATAGCGAAGATGTTTGTTTTCATACTATGATTCATTTAGCTAAAGTAAAACCAACACATCAGTCAATTTTTATTGAAAGTTTTAAAGAAAGTCAAAAGATATCATCTCAAGATTTAGACTATTTTTTGGAACAATATGGATTGTTAACTTATTTAGATGAGGATTATCCAAAGCTATTATCAGAAATATACAATCCGCCAATTGCGCTATTTTATAAAGGAAGAAAAGAATTATTAAAAACTAAAATGATTTCAATTATTGGGTCAAGAGAACAAACAGATTTTGGAAAAAGTATCATTGAAACCATGGTTCCACCTATTGTCGATGAAGGGATTACTATAGTGAGCGGTTTGGCAAAAGGCAATGACACTTGTGCACAAAAATTGGCTATTAGAAGACAAGGAAATACCATTGGAGTTTTAGGATTTGGTCTTGATAGAGTTTACCCTAAAGAAAACTTTCGCTTACAAGAATACATGTATGACCATCAACTTGTCGTGACGGAATATTTACCTCATGATGCACCACTAGCTTATCATTTTCCTGAAAGGAATCGAATTATCGCAGGACTGTCTTCTGCGACACTTGTTGTTGAGTCGAAGAAAAAGAGTGGAACTTTTATTACTGCACACCTTGCACTAGAGGAAGGGCGAAATGTTTTTGCTATTCCAAATAGTCCATTAGTAAAAGAATCTGAAGGGTGCTTGTCGTTGATTCAAGATGGGGCAAAATGCATTAGTCATGTGAAAGATATTTTAGAAGAAATGTAGAAATCCTTGACAAATACTATATCAATAGATAATATGATAAACGATTGCCGAAATGGTATATATAGAAGTATAAATTGTAAAAAAAGAGAGGAAGAGGGGCATGAGTTACAAATATTTAGTGATTGTGGAATCCCCTGCTAAAGCTAAAACGATCGAGAAATATCTCGGTAAAAACTATAAAGTCGTAGCAAGCGTTGGGCATATTAGAGATTTGCCTAAAAGTAAAATGGGTATTGATATAGAAAATAATTTTGAACCTCACTACATAAACATTCGAGGAAAAGGTCCTGTTATTAAGGATTTAAAAAAATATGCAAAAAAAGCTCAAAAAGTTTATCTCGCAGCCGATCCGGACCGCGAGGGGGAAGCGATTGCATGGCATTTGGCTCATATATTAGAGTTAGATTTAGAAGATAATAATCGAGTGGTGTTTAACGAGATTACCAAAGAAGCGGTAAAACAAGCGTTTAAAGAACCACGAAAAATAAATATTGATTTGGTCGATGCACAACAAGCTAGACGTATATTAGACCGTTTAGTTGGTTACTCAATTAGTCCTTTACTATGGAAGAAAGTTAAAAAAGGATTGAGTGCAGGTCGTGTGCAATCTGTTGCGCTAAAAATGATAATTGACCGTGAAGAAGAAATTAGAAACTTTAAACCTGAAGAGTACTGGAGTATTCCAGGAACATTTTTAAAGAATAAGGCAAAATTCTCTGCTAACTTTTATGGTGTAGACGGTAAAAAAGTAAAACTGTCTACTGAAAAAGATGTTAAAGAAGTCACTTCAAAGCTAACTGGAAGAGATTATGACGTCGTGAAAGTAACCAAAAAGGAACGTAAAAGAAATCCGGCGAATCCCTTTACAACAAGTAGTTTGCAACAAGAAGCTGCTCGTAAATTAAATTTTAGAACTAGAAAAACAATGATGGTAGCACAACAACTTTACGAAGGAATTAAACTAGGTAAAGGGCAAGGAACAGTCGGTTTGATTACTTATATGAGAACGGACTCAACTCGACTATCAGACACAGCAAAAAGTGAAGCATATGATTTTATCGTAGAAAAATATGGTCAAGAGTTCTTTGATTCAAAGAAAAAACCTGCTAAAAAAGCAGAAGGCGCGCAAGACGCACATGAGGCAATTCGTCCATCAAGTGTGATGCGTACACCTGAATCAATTAAAGAATACTTGGATAAAGACCAGTTTAAATTGTATTCATTAATCTGGTCACGTATGGTAGCAAGTTTAATGTCACCAGCAGTTATGGATACAATGCGCGTTGATTTAACACAAAATGGTGTGATGTTTGTTGCAAATGGATCGAAAGTTAAATTCCCTGGATTTATGAAAGTTTATGTTGAGGGAAAAGATGAGGGCAAAGAAGAAAAAGATAATATTCTTCCTGAGTTAGAAGTCGGTGATGTTGTTAAATCTGTTGATATCGAACCAAAACAACATTTTACTCAACCGCCAGCACGATACAGTGAAGCAACACTGGTTAAAACATTGGAAGAGCAAGGTGTGGGACGTCCATCAACATACGCACCAACGCTTGAAACGATTCAACGTCGTTACTATGTAAAATTAAATGCTAGACGTTTTGAGCCGACTGAACTTGGTGAAATTGTGAATACGATTATGTGTGAGTACTTCCCACAAATTGTTGATACAACCTTCACCGCTGAGATGGAAAAAGAACTCGATGCGATAGCTGAACATAAAGAAAAATGGGTCGATGTTATCAGTCGTTTCTATCATCCATTTGAAAAAGAATTGGCTACAGCAGAAGAAAAAATGGAGAAAATCCAAATTAAAGATGAGCCGGCCGGTTTTGACTGTGAAGAATGTGGCTCACCAATGGTTATAAAATTAGGTAAATATGGGAAGTTTTATGCATGTAGTAATTTCCCTGATTGTCGAAACACAAAAGCCATTGTTAAAAAAATCGGCGTGACATGTCCAACTTGTAAAAAAGGTGATGTCATCGAGAAGAAAACGAAAAAGAATCGTATTTTTTATGGATGTGACCGATACCCTGATTGTGAATTTACATCATGGGATAAACCAATCGGACGCGACTGTCCTAAGTGTAATCACTATCTTGTACAGAAAAAAGTTCGTGGTGGTATGCAAATTATTTGTAGTAACTGCGACTATCAAGAAGACGTGCAAAAATAAAGATAGGTTTCTTTTTATAAATTGTGTATAATGCTTAGGAGGACAAGAGAACTCACTCTTGTCCTCTACTTAATTACTGAGAAAGAGGTAACTAAATGACAGAGAATAGAGTAACGGTTATTGGGGCAGGACTAGCTGGAAGTGAAGCGGCATGGCAAGCAGCAGAGTCAGGAGCCCAAGTTGATTTATATGAAATGAGAAAAATAAAAAAAACACCAGCACACCACACAGATCAATTTGCTGAATTAGTTTGTACGAATTCATTAAGAGCAAATGGTATTACAAATGCTGCTGGTTTATTAAAAGAAGAGATGAGACAATTTGGTTCAGTTATTATCGCTGCTGCGGATAAAACTCAAGTTCCTGCTGGTGGTGCCTTAGCTGTTGACAGAGAAAGTTTTTCTGAAGAAGTAACAAAACAAGTATCAAATCATCCAAATATTACTGTTCATCATGAAGAAATTACTGAAATTCCAACTGAAGGCATTACAGTGATTGCGACTGGTCCTTTAACAAGTGAGCCTTTAGCGGAAAGTATCAAAGAATTTACTGAGTCAGAAGGATTATATTTTTATGATGCAGCAGCACCAATCATAGAAAAATCGTCTATAAATATGGATAAAGTGTATTTAAAATCTCGTTATGATAAAGGTGAAGCAGCTTACCTTAATTGTCCTATGACAAAGGATGAGTTCTATGCGTTTAGAGAAGCGTTGGTTAATGCAGAAGTAGCGCCTTTAAAATCATTCGAAAAAGAAAAATTCTTTGAAGGATGTATGCCAATTGAGGTTATGGCAAATCGTGGTGAAAAAACAATGACATTTGGTCCGTTGAAACCAGTTGGATTAGAAGATCCAAAAACAGGTAAACGTCCGTATGCAGTTGTTCAACTTCGTCAAGATAACGCAGCAGCATCACTGTATAATATTGTTGGATTCCAAACGCATTTAAAATGGGGCGAACAAAAACGTATTATTCAAATGATTCCAGGATTAGAAAATGCAGAAATCGTAAGATATGGTGTGATGCATCGAAATACATTTATGAATTCACCTGAATTACTTGATCCAACTTACCAATCACGTAAGAAACCAACGTTATTCTTTGCTGGTCAAATGACTGGTGTAGAAGGTTATGTTGAAAGTGCAGCAAGTGGTATCTTAGCAGGACGAAATGCTGCAAGACTTGCCCAAGGTAAAGAACCAATTGTACTACCACAAGAAACAGCGATTGGTGGTATGGCACACTATATCACACATACATCTGGTAAACATTTCCAACCGATGAATGTAAACTTTGGTTTATTCCCAGAGTTACCAGAGAGAATTCGTGATAAAAAAGAACGTTACACACAAATTGCTAATAGAGCACTTGAAGCGACGAAAGAGTCGTTAACATTATTTGAGAAATAGTATGTCATTTGACATGCTATTTTTTTATGGTTTGTTTAAAAATTTGTATAAATTACTTAAAACATATAAATATATTGGTAAAAAAAAAATTTGTATGTTACATTAATTTTATAATTTGTAATGAAAGGGGTTGATTTCGATTGATCACTTAGTGTTATTTTTAAGATATTTAGTAGATGAGCGACATTATTCATTACAAACAGAACACGCCTATGAGGATGATGTCACACATTTTTTTGAGTTTTTGGAAGAAACAGGAAATTCTGACTATTTAAACATCACGTTTCAAGATGCTCGAGTGTATCTAGCTTATCTTCATGATAAAGAATATAGTCGTAATACAATTAGTCGGAAAATTTCGAGTCTTCGGTCATATTATCATTTCTTAATAAAAAATGAGTGGATGACAGACAATCCTTTTAGCTACATACAGATGAAAAAAAAGCAAAGTAAGTTACCAAGCTTTTTATATGAAAAAGAATTGGCTATCTTATTTGAATCGGTTTCTGGTGAATCACCATTAGATAAACGTAATCGAGCGATTTTAGAGTTACTTTATGCTACAGGAATTAGGGTGTCCGAGTGTGTGTCGATTGAATTACGTGATATAGATATGGAAAATTCAATTGTGTTAATAAATGGTAAAGGTGGCAAGCAACGTTATGTGCCGTTTGGTTCGTTTTGTCACGATGCTATTTCTGATTACCTATCAACTACACGTAAAGACTTGATGGAAAAATATCACGAAGAACATGATATTTTATTTATTAATCATCGAGGACAGCCACTAACAGCAAAAGGCGTTCAATATATTTTAGATAATTTAATTAAAAAAAGTAGCTTAACAACGAATATTCATCCGCATATTTTTAGGCATACATTTGCCACGCATTTATTAGATAATGGAGCTGATATGAGAACGGTCCAAGAGTTATTGGGCCATTCAAGTTTATCCTCCACACAGATATATACGCATGTGACAACCAGTGCGTTACAAAAGAATTATCGGAATTTTCATCCGAGAGCTTAATTTAGAATAGGAGAAAAAATTATGGAATATACAACATTTCATTCAACAACAATTTGTGCAGTAGAAAAAGACGGAAAATTCGCAATGGCTGGTGATGGCCAAGTAACAATGGGCGAATCAGTCGTGATGAAAGGGACTGCCAGAAAAGTTAGACGTATCTATAACGATGAAGTGGTCGTAGGATTTGCCGGTAGTGTGGCAGATGCGTTTAACCTTGAAGGAAAATTTGAAGAAAAATTAAATCAATATAAAGGGAATTTAATGCGTGCGGCTGTGGAACTTGCGATGCAATGGAGAAGTGATCGTGCGATGCAAAAATTAGAAGCGATGCTAATCGTAATGAATGATAAAGAGATGCTAGTAGTGTCAGGTACAGGTGAAGTAATCGCACCAGATGACGGTATTTTAGCGATAGGTTCTGGTGGTAACTATGCATTAGCTGCTGCAAGAGCACTTAAACGAGATGGCCGTGAAGATTTAACGGCTGGTGACATCGCAAAAGCTGCGCTAAATGTCGCAGGAGATATTTGTGTTTACACAAACCACAACATTATTGTAGAAGAAATATAGGAGATGACTTTAATGAGTACAGTAACAAAAACACCAAGACAAATTGTAGAAGAATTAGACCAATATATTATTGGACAAAATAAAGCAAAAAAATCTGTAGCGGTGGCATTACGTAATCGTTATCGCCGTATGCAATTAGACGAAGTTATGCAACAAGATATCACGCCTAAAAACTTGCTAATGATTGGACCAACTGGTGTAGGTAAAACAGAAATCGCAAGACGACTTGCTAAAATTGTTAATGCACCATTTGTAAAAGTTGAGGCAACGAAATTTACAGAAGTTGGGTACGTTGGTCGTGATGTTGAGTCAATGGTTCGTGATTTAGTTGAAGCAAGTATTACCATTGTGAAAAAAGACCAATACAGCCAAGTATATTCACAAGCTAAAAAAGCTGCGGAAGATAGATTGGTTAAATTATTAGTACCTGGTATCAAAAAAGAAAAACGTCAATCAACGAACCAATTTGATATGATGATGCAAATGATGAATGGTTTCCAACAAAACAATGACGAAGAAAAAGAAGAAGTGACTGATTCTATCAGAGTAAGCCGTGAAACAGTTCAATCTCAACTTGAAAAAGGTCAACTTGAAGATAGAGAAATTACGATTGAAGTCGAAGAGAAAAAACAAACACCAACCATGAATAATGGATTAGAACAAATGGGAATTGATTTAGGAGACGCCCTAAATTCATTAACACCTAAGAAAAAAATTAAACGCACAGTGACTGTGAAGGAAGCACGTGAAATCTTAATTAATGAAGAATCTGAAAAATTAGTCAATAGTGCTGACATTCATAGTGAAGCAATTAAACTTGCTCAAAATCATGGGATTATTTTTATTGATGAGTTTGATAAAATTACATCTAAATCTGAAAGTAATGGTCAAGTTTCTCGAGAAGGTGTCCAACGTGATATTTTACCAATCGTTGAAGGCTCAATTGTGAATACTAAATATGGTACAATTGCAACAGATCATATTCTATTTATCGCTTCAGGAGCATTCCATTTAAGTAAACCAAGTGATTTAATTCCTGAATTACAAGGACGTTTCCCAATTCGTGTTGAATTAGATGATTTAACAGCGGAAGATTTTGTTCGCATTTTAACTGAACCAAATAACGCGTTAATCAAACAATATATTGCGTTACTTAAAACAGAAAATATTGATGTAACATTCACCAAAGAAGCAATCGAACGCTTATCTAATATAGCGTATAATGTGAATAGTGAGACAGATAATATTGGAGCACGACGTTTACACACTATTTTAGAAAAACTGTTAGAAGATTTATTATTTGAATCTCCTGATATGTCGATGGGTGAAATTACAATTACTGAACAATATGTAAATGAAAAACTTGAAGAAATATCTGAAGATGAGGATTTAAGTCGTTATATTTTATAAGAATCGTTTAGGAGTGATGGTATGAATGATTTATTGCAAAAAACACGTATGATAAATGAATTGCTACAAAAAGAAAATACCATTCAAGAAGAAAAAGAACTACCTTATTTACAAATGGCACAAGTATTATCGGACATTATGGAATGTAATACCTATATTTTGTCAAAAGATGGTGAATTATTAGGATATTCTGTGGTACATGATTTTAATAATGAACGCATAAATAAGATGATTTCAAATCATCAATTTCCACATTCTTATACGACATTGTTAAAAGATATTCAGCAAACGGTGGAAAATATTCCGATTGAAGAAGAGTTAACCACGTTTCCGTTTGAATTAAAAGCGGAGTTGACCAATGCCTATACAACACTTGTTCCAATTTTTGGGGCAGGTGCTAGGCTTGGCACAATTCTTTTAGGGCGTATTAATAAAAAATTTAATACTGAAGATTTTATTCTTTGTGAGTATAGTGCAACAGTAGTTGGAATGCAGATGCTTTATCAAAAATCTGGTGATATCGAAAAACAAGTGCGTGAAACAAGTATGGTTCAAATGGCGCTTAAATCATTGTCATTCAGTGAACTAAAAGCCATTAAAGCTATTTTTGAAGAACTAGATGGTGATGAAGGCATTTTAACGACATCAAGTGTTGCTGATAGAATCGGTATTACACGTTCTGTGATTGTAAATGCACTAAGAAAACTTGAATCTGGTGGGGTTATTGAGACACGTTCTCTTGGAATGAAGGGTACGTTTATCAAAATAACAAATCAACAGTTAATTGACCTACTTGATAAAGAAACGGTCATTTAGGAGGTTTTTCATGACGATATATTTAGAATCAGATACGGCTAAAGTCAGTATAAATGAATTTGGAGCCGAATTATCAAGTTTTATTTTAAAAGAAACAGGTGTTGAGTATATTTGGCAAGCTAATCCAAATTATTGGGGACGTCATGCACCAGTATTGTTTCCGATTGTTGGCAGATTGAAAAAAAATACGTACACATATAAAGATCAACCATATCGTATGAATCAACATGGATTTGCTCGAGATATGATGTTTGATGTCATTGAACAAGATGCGTGTTCTGTTGTTTTTGAATTAACAAGTAATCAAGAAACACTTGAAAAATACCCATTTGAGTTTCGGTTGTTGATTGGTTATAAACTTATAGATAATGAGCTGGCAACAAGTTATGAAGTATCTACACTTTCTGATGAGATGTATTTTTCAATTGGGGCCCATCCAGCATTTAATGTTCCGTTAATTGAAGGAACAACCATTGAAGATTATTATTTGCATTTTTATCCGTTGAAATCAAGAATTAAAATTCCGCTAAAAGGTGCTTATATTAATAGTGAGAGTAAAACGTTAGCACAGACAAACACATCGATCCAGCTAAATCACGGATTGTTTAAAGAAGATGCACAGATTTTAGAAACAAAAGGAAAAAACACTTTTTCAATTTTATCAGAGAAGCATCCTCATGGGGTAAGAGTTAGTTACGAAAAATTTCCATTTGTTGGCTTTTGGAGCCCGAATACAGTTGACGCACCATTTATTTGTATAGAACCTTGGTGTGGTATTGCAGATGATGTTTCAGCTTCAGGTGCCATTGAAGAAAAAATAGGGATAAATAAATTATCAAAAGGTGACATATTTAATCGAAGTTATACAATTGAAATTATATAAAAAACAAGACGAGAAGCCGTCTTGTTTTTTTACCCAAAATAACTGGTGTCTTCAATATTTAATTCGCTTAGTATAATAGATGCTGTTTCTTCAATAGACAATTGTGCCACATTGATAACGACGCATCCGAGTTTTTTATATAAATCATTAGCAAATTCTAACTCACGTTTAATTTTATCAATATCAGAATAGGCCGTGTCGGGATTTAATCCATATGATTTCATTCGTTCACGTCGAATACGATTTAAGACTTTTGGATTATTTGTTAGACCAACAATTTTTTTTGGGTCAACTTCCCAAAGTTGTGGTGGAATGTGAGCTTCTGGAATGAGTGGCAAATTAGCCACTTTCAAGTTTTTATTTGCTAAAAATAAACTTAGTGGTGTTTTTGACGTACGTGACACCCCTAAAAGAAGAATATCTGCTTCTAAAAAACCTTTAGGATTTTTACCATCGTCATATTTAACGGCAAATTCCATCGCACTAATTCGTTCGAAGTAATTTTTACTTAAAAAATGCATTGCACCAGGCAAACGACTTGGTTCTAATCCCGTTCTATTTGATAACTCATCAACTAGTCCAGATAATACATCAATGGTAAATAAATTATGCTCTTTTCCGTAGTTGTTGGCTATGTTAACTAAATCTTTTGAAACAAGTGTATGTAAGACAATAGCATTCACTGCTTTTGCTTCTTCGAGTGCTTGTATTAGTTCATCTTCATGATAGATGAAAGCTCTTTTGACAATTTGGATTTTTATTTGAGCATCCTCATATTGCGCCATTGATGCTTGTGCTAACTTTGACGCAGTTTCACCGGCAGAATCAGAAATAATAAATATACTAATACGTTGATCTGTCATAAATGATTCACATCCTTAATTTTTTTACTTTACTTAAATTATAGCATATAATATAACTCAAACGATGATTATTATGAAGAGAGGGAAAAGATTTTGACAAAAGAATTAGATCACGCAATCGCAATAATGAAAGACAATGGACTGAAATATACAAAAAAACGTTCGGATATACTTTCTTTTCTTATTAATGAAAATCGTTATGTAGCAGCTCTTGATGTGTTTAATTTTATGAACGATAAATACAAAGGAGTCAGCTATGATACTATTTACAGAAATTTAAGAGACTTTGCAGATTTGAATATTTTAGAAGAAACAGATTTACAAGGTGAGAAGAGATACCGATTCCATTGTGATGTTCACGGCGAACACCATCATCATTTTATTTGCACCTCGTGTGGAGCGACGCGTGAAATTCATATGTGCCCGATGGATATGTTTAAAGAGCAATTACCAGGATGCTCAATTGAAGGGCATCGGTTTGAAATACTAGGTAAATGCGAGAATTGTTTGAAAAATTAACATTAGGTAGTTGACGAGAAAAACTCAATTAGATATAATATATTGTGAACAGTTTTTTGTTTAATATTACTTTATATAAAAAACGGTTACCAAAAGTTTGGAGGGAGGGATTTATATGTCAAAAACTGTTGTTCGTAAAAACGAATCATTAGATGACGCTCTTCGTCGCTTCAAACGTTCCGTTTCAAAAACTGGTACTTTACAAGAGTACCGCAAGCGTGAATATTACGAAAAACCAAGTGTTAAACGTAAGAAAAAGTCTGAAGCTGCAAGAAAACGTAAAAAATACTAGTTTTAATGAATGGATCTGATATTATGACTCTACTCGATAGGTTAAATAATGATATCAAAGTAGCGATGAAAGCAAAAGATAAAGAAACCTTATCCGTTTTAAGAATGATGAAATCTTCTATTCAAAATGAGGAGATTAAAAAAGGTGAGTCTTTATCATCAGATGAAGAATTAACTGTATTATCTAGAGAGATGAAACAACGTAAAGATTCTCTTCAGGAATTTAAAGATGCCAAGCGTGATGATTTGGTTGAAAAAGTTTCTGCCGAAATTAAAATTGTAGATAGATATATGCCTGAACAATTTTCAGAAGATGAATTGCGTTCAATTATTGAGTCTGCAATAGATGAAACGGACGCGTCATCAATGAAGGACTTTGGTAAGGTTATGGGGATTGTCATGCCAAAAACTAAGGGGAAAGCTGATGGACAAAAAGTTAATTCTTTAGTAAAAGAAAGTTTAGCTAGTCTGTAAACATGTCTTTATTGGTCATTTTAATTTTTCGTTACTTATTTTTGAAAAATTAAAATGTTAAAATTCGGAATCTAGAAAATTAGATGGATGAGTCAAGACTAAAAGATGATAAATTTGAACGTAAATTCAAATTTATCATCTTTTTTCGATTTTTTTGGCTCTTTGACAACTACTGTTTGTAAGAATTGATGGTTTTAAAGTTTGTATCAAAGATTAGAAGAAATATTTCATTAAACAGATAGTATCCTAAAAAAGAGGCTAACTTAAAAGTAATTATTAAATGAAAATCACTAAACTAGCAATATAGAAATCCCATGAAGTCAGTTTTTAATAAACTAATGTCATGGAATTTTCTTATTGTACGGTTTTTGGAATCAGTGTTTAAAAATGATAGAGTCTATTTGTTAAACTAATTTTTGAGCTTCTCTTACGCGTTCATTTAAATCAATGGTTTCGCCAGCTTTTTTCTTATCATAAAATTCAGCTGTGGCTGCAAATAAAAGATCGGCTGCAGAGTTAAGAGCTGTTTCAACAGAATCTTGCACCACACCAATGATGAACCCAATCCCAACAACTTGCATGGCAATATCATTTGAGATATTAAACAAACTACATGCTAGAGGGATAAGTAATAAACTTCCGCCTGCAATACCAGATACACCAGTTGATGAAATGGCTGCTAATAAACAAAGTAGAAAAGCAAGAGGAAACGGAACATCCATCCCCATTGTATAAGCAGTGGCTAGTGTCATAATTGAAATGGTAATGGCAGCACCCCCACTGTTAGCAGTTGCTCCAAGAGGAATAGAGATAGAGTATGACTCTTTATCTAATCCTAATTTCTCACACAATTCCATATTGATTGGAATATTTACCACTGAACTACGCGTGAAGAAGGCAGGGATACCACTTTCCTTCATACAGAACATCGTTAAAGGATACGGATTTTGTTTTAATAGTAAGAATACCATCAGTGGGTACACGATGAATGACACAAACAACATCGTTCCAACTAATAATAAAATTAACTTACCGTACTCAGCTAAACCTTTGATTCCGATTTCTGAAATAGAGTTAAATACCAACCCAACAATCCCAAGTGGAGCAAATTGAATAATGATTTGAATCACTTTAGAAATCGTTCCAGAAATATCCGCGATCACATTTTTAGTTGTTTCAGAAGCACTTCTCATACATGCTCCAATGACCGCTCCCCAGAATAGTAATGATAAATAATTTCCTTCAATAATTGCTTGAACAGGATTCATTACTGCCCCAATAATAATGTCAGACAAAATCTTCCATAAATCATCAGGCGCTTGTTGATCAACGACCACATCAGGTAATACTAGTTTAACTGGGAATAACTCAGAAGCAAATACAGCGATTAAAGCCGCAATAAAAGTGGCACTTAAATATAAAATAATGACGGTTTTCATATGCGTTTTGATGCCTTTTTGATGCTTAGATAATGATTCGATGATTAGGAAAAATACCAATAATGGCGCAATTGCTTTCAATGCTCCGATAAAGAGATCACCTAATATTTTAATCCAAGTCCAGGAAGGTACCAACATCCCTAAAATTGCTCCGACGACAATACCGATACAGATTTTCTGGATTAATGATAATTCTCTAATCTTTTTCATAGCGTTCTCTCCTTTTTGTAATATTAATATAATATACTTTAAAAATTCACAAAAAGAAATACCCCTTTTTAAAATAATTTAAATTTTTTTAAAGGTGATTTTTTGATGTGTCATGTTATCAGTACCAATCTATCTTAATCAGCTTGATTTATTAAAGTTTATCAGAGTAAAGAGAGGACTTTGTTCAATTAGATTAGTGATTTAATTTTAAAAAAATTTTTTCGATTTTCAGAAAAAAGATTGTGATTTGGTCAAAAAGAACCAAAAGGGAAGAGATGAACGTATGTTTGTTTGAAATTTTAAAAGGACAAGAAAAACTGAGACAAATATAGTATAATGTGAATGATGAATTAAAGGAGAGAGATTATGGCAAAAAAGAAAACAAAAAGAGCTCCTACTAAAAAGCAGCAAGCACAACAAGAGCGAACAACCTATTTCTTAATCGGTCTGTCATTTATCGTATTTGGTATTTTAGGAGGATTAAGATTAGGATTTTTAGGGATGCTGATGACTAATGTGTTTCGTTTTTTTGTTGGGAACATGCACTTAGTAATGGCTCTTTATTTAATAGTATATGGTGCCCTATTGATGTTGATGGGTAAAGACCCAAAGTTTAAACGAAAAAGTCTAGTAGTGGGATTACTGGTATTTTTCTTAGGGTTACTCTTATTCTTAGAGATTGGTTTGTTCAAACAAATCAGTCGTGACACGAATATTTTAGGGATGACGTGGCAAAAAATATCTTCAGACATAAAAGCAAGTAGTGTGACGCAATCAGTTGGTGGAGGGATGATTGGCGCCTTACTTTACACAGTGACTTATTTTTTAGTTTCAAAAGCAGGTTCATACGTCGTCGTTGTTTTAGCAATGATTGTTGGAGGATTGTTGGTATCAAATATTGGTATTTCTCAAGTTGCTGATAAGGTGGTTGAGTTTGGTACAAACTTTTTTCATTCGCTTAAAGAAAAAAAGGTAGAGCGAGATGAAAAAAAAAAACTGAATGAGAAAAATCGATCAAAAGTTTCTGAAAATCGTGTCCGAGAATCAACAGAGCATGAGAAAAAAGAACAAGAACTCGTTGTCAATGAAGACGACGAAGTGGAGAAAGAACAGTTAACACTTGAGATTGATAGTTATCAAGATCATTATAAAAAACGCGATCAACAAACTGTTGAAAGACCTAAGAAAGAACCAAAACAAAAAACTGATGACGTGGAAAAAGATCAACCCTTGTTTTTTGACTTGCCTGAAGGGGAAGAAAATGAGGATTATGAATTACCACCAGTTGAGTTATTAAATGATATTCCATTAACTGATCAGAGTGCTGAATACAAATTAGTTGAAAAAAACGTCAAAGTGTTAGAACAAACTTTCGATAGTTTTGGCGTGGATGCAAAAGTGGTTCGTGCAAGTCTTGGACCATCTGTGACGAAGTTCGAAATCCAACCGGCTGTGGGGGTTAAAGTAAGTAAAATTGTGGGGTTAACAGATGACTTAGCATTGGCACTTGCTGCTAAAGATATCCGAATGGAAGCACCAATTCCCGGAAAATCATTGATTGGGATTGAAGTGCCAAACCAAACAACTAGTATGGTATCATTTCGTGACGTGGTCGAATCTGAAAACAATCATGATGATTTATTACTTGAAGTGCCACTTGGTCGAAGTATTTCCGGTGAAGTGATGACGGCAGATTTAACGAAGATGCCCCATCTATTGATAGCTGGTTCAACAGGTAGTGGAAAATCGGTGTGTATTAACACGATTATTTCCAGTATTTTAATGAAAGCTAAACCACATCAAGTTAAAATGATGATGATTGATCCAAAGATGGTGGAATTAAATGTCTATAATGGTGTGCCTCATTTGTTGACACCTGTTGTGACAAATCCTAGAAAAGCCGCGCAAGCTTTGCAAAAAGTTGTGGAAGAGATGGAAAGACGTTATGAACTGTTTGCTGGTTTTGGTGTACGAAACATGAATGGCTACAATGATATGGTCAAAAAGCATAATCAAACAACCGGAGAAAATAAATCTAGTTTACCTTATATTGTGGTAATCGTTGACGAGTTAGCTGACTTGATGATGGTCGCAAGTAATGAAGTCGAAGATGCGATTATTCGTCTAGCGCAAATGGCAAGGGCAGCAGGAATTCATATGATACTTGCTACTCAACGACCTAGTGTGGACGTTATTACAGGGATTATTAAAGCGAATGTTCCGTCACGTATTGCATTTGCTGTATCAAGTGGGATTGATTCACGTACGATTATTGATAGCAACGGAGCGGAAAAATTGCTTGGACGTGGAGACATGTTGTTTGTTCCAATGGGAGAAAATAAACCAATTCGTGTGCAAGGTGCATTTATTTCAGATGATGAAGTCGAACATATTGTGGAGTTTGTGACAAATCAACAAGGAGCAGACTATCAAGAACACATGATGCCGTCTGAAAGTCCAACAAGCAGTGCATCAACTGAAGAATTGGACGAATACTTTGATGAAGCAAAAGCACTAATCATTGAAATGCAAACAGCTAGTATCTCGCTACTTCAAAGACGATTTAGAATTGGGTATAACCGAGCAGCACGATTAATTGACGAACTAGAAGAACATGGTGTTGTCGGCGCTTCAGAAGGTAGTAAACCAAGAAAAGTCTTAATGACATATAGTGATGATGAGGTAATAGAAGAATAAAACAAAACTCCTTTATTCGGCTAAACGAGTAAGGGGATTTTATATTGACTATGAAAAAAGAAAATAATTTATGTTAAAATAGGTTGTTTTATTGTATCATGAACTTTGGGTGTCTTTTTAAAATAAATTTAGCTTGATAGTTATTTGGTTGAAATAGACTTTATAAATCGTTTGAGATATGATATCAAAGGTATAATACTAATAGAAGAGGTTGTTCATGTGAAGAGAATTACGATATGCATTCCTATGTATAATGAGGCAGCAAATTTAAATGAGTTGTATACTCAATTAAATGCATTATCAAATCAATATACAAGGAATTATGAATTTGAGTTTTTATTCGTTAACGATGGGAGTGTTGATCAGTCCATTGAAATTATAAAGACTCTTTCTAATAGCGATAGTCGAGTTAAATGTGTTGACTTATCAAGAAACTTTGGAAAAGAAATAGCTATGTTAGCAGGGTTTGATCATGCAACTGGTGATGCAATTATCATTATGGACGCAGATTTGCAACATCCGCCAAGCACTATACCTAAAATGATCACTGAATGGGAAAAAGGTTATCAAGATGTGTACGGTAAGAGAGTAACAAGACATGGCGAATCTTTTTTCAAAAAAGAATTTTCAAAGCTTTATTATAAAATACTGACACATTTTTCTTCTGTTCCAGTGATTCCAGCAGTTGGGGATTTTAGGTTATTAGATAGGAAATGTATTGATAGTATCAAAAGAATAAGAGAAACACAACGATATACTAAAGGTATTTATATGTGGATTGGATTTAAAAAGAAAGAAGTAACATTTGAAGCTAATGAACGATTTGCAGGCGAAACAAAATGGCAATTCAAATCGCTAGTTAAATTAGCTATCGATGGTATTATATCGGATTCAGTTGTACCATTAAAGCTTTCTTTATATTCAGGAATTATTATTGCATTGTTTTCGTTCTTATATTTGATATATACGTTAATTACTACGATATTATATGGTAGTACTACACCGGGATTCCCTACACTAACTATATTGCTTTTATTTTTAAGTGGGACTCAATTATTTTTTATTGGAATCATTGGAGAATACATTGGGAAAATATTTATTGAAGTAAAAAGACGTCCACCATATTTAGTTCAAGAATTTATTTCAAAAGAAGAAACACATAAACATATAGCAAGAAATGAGGAAACGAATATTGAAGATTAACTATAAAAAAATTAGTCCAATTATCAGCATATTGGTGATTGCAGCAGCAGTATTTTTAATGTATAAACTGAATGTTCTTACGACATTTAGGTCAGATGATTTTAATTACCATTATTCCTTTGCAGATGGAACAAGAATTAGTAGTTTTATGGAGGTTGTAAAATCTCAAGCAGCTCACTACAAAGTTATGAATGGACGCATACCAGCTCATTTTTTAATGCAGTTTTTCACAATATATGGAAAACCAGTTTTTAACGTCGTAAATACAATAGTTTACATATTTTTTATCTTATTAGTGTTATACATGATTAAGAAAAGTTGGAAAGTTAATCCGTTAACGTTTATGACAATGTTTGTAGTAATGTGGTTTTATTTACCGGCTTTTGGTTCAACTGTTTTATGGATGGATGGTTCATTTAATTATCTTTGGACGACTGTCATTTGTTTATTAGTTTTTTTACCGTATCGTAACCCTAAGTTGTTTGATTATAAAGTCAATCAATTTATTTTCCCCATTGTTGGATTAATCGCCGGATGGTGTAGTGAAACGACATCGGCAGGAATCGTATTCTTCCAATTTTGGTTTATTCTATACTGGATGTATAAAAAGCGTCCACATGTCATTCCATATATTATTACCATGTTGACTTCTTTTGCTGGATATTGTTTGATGACTTTCGCTCCAGGTCAAATGCAAAGATTAGACCGAGTAAGTGGAGGAGAAATTCCTATTTTAAAAAATATGTATCATTTCATTGTTACGATGGGAACTAGATACTATATTGAAATATTTGTCTTTATATTATTAATAAGTATTTCAATATTTTTAAACCGAAATAGAGAATTAAATTACTTGGCTGTTTTATTTTTTATGACAGCTGTTCTTGCTGCTTGTACATTAATTATGGCAGGGATTCAAAATATTAATGAAAGAACATACTTTGGTATCGAAACGTTGATAGTCATTGCTATGGGAATATTAATTAAAAATATTTTTGAAGATCAACTATCTACATTCCAAAAAATGAATTTAGCCTATGTCATTATTCTTGTACCACTGTTTTTAATTAATTATCGTGCAACGTATGTTGATGTTAGACGAACTCATAATGAATATACAAAACGTGAAGCATACATTGAAGAATTAAAGTCAAAAGGTGAAAAAGAATTGAACTTAAAAGCGATTAATAGTACAAATGATCATAGTCCATATTATTTGACACCTGATTTAAGTCCAAATCCAAATCATTGGCAAAACGTGACGAAGTCGAAATACTATGACGTAGATAAAATTAACAAAATCAACTAACAAAAACTCCCTTATTCGGTTAAACGAGTAAGGGAGTTTTTGTATTTAATCCACCAAATAGATGGATGTATCAAAGTATTGTTCGATAAAATGGACTTTGTCACTTAGTTCTTCTGTTGTATATGTTTCACCAGGAGCGGAGATAATCCATTTGGTTTCATTGTCGTCATGTCGTTTGACGATTGCAATCAAGACACCTTCAAATGATTCAATCGGTCCATTGACTGTGTTTGAGATGACATAAGCATCTTGTTCTTCACCATCTCCGGCAATAATATTTTTGACATGGCCATAATTTATCGGATAAACAGTCCCTTGCTCATTCTTGTAGCCAATGGGTCTATCTATGGTTACGTTTATTAAACGACTCATTATTACTCTCCTTTTTTCATAAATTGTAATCTATATTAACGAATTAAGCAATTCAAAAAGAAAAATAGAAAGAAATTATCTTAAGAATTTGCTATAATAGAAAAGGATTTGATCAGAAAGGGTGTTCGTACCAAATGACGCAAAAACATAATTTATTGGCAGGTCTAAATGACAAACAACAAGCTGCCGTTCAAACGACACAGGGCCCGTTATTAATCATGGCTGGTGCAGGTAGTGGAAAAACAAGAGTACTAACACATCGTGTGGCTTATTTAATAGATGAAAAAGGGGTTAATCCTTGGAATATTTTAGCTATCACTTTTACAAATAAAGCGGCGAAAGAGATGAAGGAACGTGTGGTTTCGATTCTTGGTTCGGTCGGTGAAGATGTGTGGGTATCCACGTTTCACTCAATGTGCGTCAGAATGTTACGACGTGATGCCGATTTGATTGGTTACAATCGTCAATTTACCATACTTGATGCTAGTGACCAACAGACATTGATTAAACGGATTTTAAAAGAAGAAAATATTGATCCAAAAAAACATGATCCACGCAGTATTTTATCGCAAATTAGTCAGGCGAAAAATGAGTTATTAACGCCTGAATTATATGAAGAACGCTACACTGGTTATTTCGAGCAGATTGTGGCAACGTGCTATAAGCGATACCAAAAAGAACTTCGCAACAATCAATCAATGGATTTTGATGATTTGATTATGTTAACGATTCGTTTGTTTAAGGAAAGTCCTGAAACGTTGTCTTATTATCAAAATAAATTCCAATACATTCACGTTGATGAGTATCAAGATACAAACCATGCTCAATATACGCTGGTTAATTTACTAGCGAAACGTTTTAATAATTTATGCGTTGTGGGGGATGCTGACCAAAGTATTTATGGTTGGCGTGGAGCTGATATGCAAAACATTTTAGATTTTGAATCAGATTATCCTGATGCTAAAACAATTTTACTAGAACAAAATTATCGTTCAACTAAACATATTTTGCAAGCGGCAAATAGTGTGATTAACCATAACCAAAACCGTAAGAAAAAAGAATTATGGACAGATAATCAATCAGGTGAAAAAATTGTGTATTATCGTGCTAACTCTGAACGAGAAGAAGTGCAATACATTGTGACCACCATTCAACAATTAAAACAACAAGAACAACGCTCATATGGCGATTTTTGTGTGTTATATCGTACGAATGCCATGTCCCGTGTGATTGAGGATACGTTCTTAAAAGCAAATATTCCTTATAAAATGGTAGGTGGACATAAGTTCTACGACCGTAAAGAAATCAAAGACATTTTAGGCTACTTAAAAGTGATTTCAAATGAAATGGATTCATTAAGTTTTGAGCGTGTGGTGAATAGTCCAAAACGTGGTATTGGACCTGGAACCATTGAAAAAATTAGAGAGTTTGCTGATATGCATGGTTGGTCATTACTTCAAGCAACAGTTGACATTGATTTGACACCAATTACCGGAAAAGCTAAAAAAGAGCTTGGTAATTTTGGGCAAATGATTATGCAATTAAGAAAGATGATTCCATTTTTAACAATTACGGAATTAGTTGAACAAGTTTTAGATAAAAGTGGTTACCAAGAAGATTTGGTGAAACAAAACTCGCTTGAATCTCATTCACGTTTAGAAAACTTGGAAGAGTTTTTAACTGTAACCAAAGAATTTGACAAGCGTTATGAAGCGGGAGATTATGAAGACGAAAGTGAAAACGATGAGGATAAACTTGCGTTATTCTTAAATGATTTAGCACTTGTTTCTGATATTGATTCATTAGAAGAAGACCAAGGTCAAGTTACCTTTATGACACTTCATGCGGCGAAAGGACTTGAGTTTCCTTATGTCTTTTTAGTTGGGATGGAAGAAAGTATATTCCCACTATCTCGTGCGGTTTTAGAAAGTGATGAACTAGAGGAAGAACGTCGTTTAGCTTATGTGGGGATTACCCGGGCTGAAAAACAATTATTCTTAACGAACGCATCAAGTCGTATGCTGTATGGACGTACGCAATACAATCGTCCGTCACGTTTTTTAGAAGAAATTGACGATGACGTGTTAGAAAAAGTTGGAGCTGTGCATAAAGTAGCTAGCCAAAAACCGATTGGTGAAAAATACCGTCGTGCAACGTATCAACAGCCAACGACAACAGCCGTTACGGCGAAAAAACAAACAGGTGGCGAAAAAGCACCATGGCAACCAGGTGATAAAGTCGAACACAAATCGTGGGGCGTTGGAACGGTTGTTAAAGTGAGTGGGGACGCCAAAGATATGGAGTTAGATGTGGCATTTCCTTCTCAAGGGATTAAACGTTTATTGGCCGCTTTTGCACCAATTACAAAAGTAGATTAAAAAGAGGTGACCATTTTGGGTATTGATGAAGCAACAAAACGTGTGGGCGAGTTACGTCACACGTTAAATGAATGGGCACGCGCTTATTATGTGAAAGATGCGCCACTCGTTAGTGACCATGAATATGATAAGTTATACAAAGAATTAGTGAGTTTAGAAGAACAGTTTCCAGAACTTGTAACAAGTGATTCTATCACACAACGAGTGGGCGGAAAATTACTAGACGGGTTTCAAAAAGTCGAGCACACGACACCAATGATGAGTTTAAGTAATGCCTTTAACGAGAAAGACTTACGTGATTTTGATAAACGCGTGAGAAAAGGCACGAGCAAACCCATTAGTTACATGGTAGAATTGAAGATTGACGGCCTGGCGATTAATTTGACTTATGATAATGGACAATTTGTTCAAGGTGCAACTCGTGGAGATGGTGTTGTAGGGGAGGATATTACGCAAAATTTGCGTACCGTTCACTCTATTCCACTATCACTACAAACACCTGTGACACTTGACGTTCGTGGTGAGTGCTTTATGCCAAAAGAGTCGTTCGTTAGACTAAACGAGGAACGTGACAAAAACGGCGAAAGTGTGTTCGCGAACCCCCGTAATGCAGCAGCAGGGAGTTTACGTCAACTTGATTCATCTGTGACAGCCAAACGTCAGTTAAGTACGTTTTTATATACGATTGCTAATCCTGAAGAATTAGGGTTAACAACCCAAACAGACGCATTAGATTATTTAGATAGTTTAGGATTTAAAACCAATCATCAACGTGAACTTTGTGCCACAATTGATGACGTGTGGCAATACATTGTCCAATTTAGCGATAAACGTCACACGCTTGATTATGAAATTGATGGTATCGTGATTAAAGTCAATGATTTTGATGCACAAAATGAATTAGGTTATACGGTAAAAGCACCTAAGTGGGCGATTGCGTATAAGTTTCCGGCTGAAGAAGTTCAAACAGTCTTACGAGACATCGAGTGGACAGTTGGACGAACGGGCGTTGTAACGCCAACTGCGGTGATGGATCCGGTGCAACTAGCTGGAACAACCGTCTCACGAGCTAGCTTACATAATTGTGATTTGATTGCTGAAAAAGACATTCGATTATTGGATACAGTTGTGATTCACAAAGCTGGAGATATAATTCCTGAGGTCACTCAAGTTGTGTTGGATAAGCGACCTGAAGACAGTCAGCCGTACGAGTTTCCAACACATTGCCCAGCATGTGATGCTGAGTTGGAACGCATTGAGTCAGAAGTTGCTTTAAGATGTTTAAATCCAGCTTGTCCAGCTCAAATTAAAGAAGGATTGAATCACTTCGTGTCGCGAAATGCGATGAATATTGATGGTTTAGGTCCTCGTGTGTTAGAGCAAATGTATGAAAAAGAATTGATAAAACAAGCCGCTGATTTATACTATCTAACACAAGAGCAATTATTAACGCTTGATAAAATCAAAGAAAAATCAGCGAATAATATTTTAGAAGCCATTGCAAATAGCAAAGGCAATTCATTAGAGCGATTGTTGTTTGGTTTAGGAATTCAACATGTTGGATCAAAAGCTGCTAAAATTATTTCAAGTGAATTTGGTACGATTGATAAAATTATCGAAGCAAATAAAGAAGAGATTTTTGCGATTGACACGATTGGACCAGTGATGGCTGATAGTATTACCAAATATTTCTCGATTCCAGAAACATTGGAACAAATTGACAAACTAAAACAAGCTGGGGTGAATATGACGTATCTTGGTGTGACAAAAGAAGACATCACATCAATCGAGTCCCCATTTAAAGATAAAACGATTGTCTTAACCGGAAGTTTGACACAATTTAAACGAGCTGAGGCCAAACAAAAGATTGAGTCGTTAGGTGGAAAAGTGACGGGTAGTGTGTCGAAAAAAACGGATATTGTTGTTGCTGGAGAGGAAGCTGGTAGCAAGTTAACCAAAGCACAAGAATTAGGAATTGACGTTTGGAGTGAACAACAAATGGTTGATGCCATAAACGCGTCACATAAAACAGAGTAAAAGGAGAATTTTGATGACAATTTCAAAAGAAGAAGTACTACACGTAGCAAAATTATCGAAATTACGTTTTTTAGATAGTGAATTAGATGAGATGACAAAACATTTAGGGAAAGTCACTGACATGATGGCAAATTTAAGCCAAGTCGACACAACAGATGTACCATTTACTTCAAGTGTGACAGAAGAAACAAATGTCTTTAGAGAAGACATCGCCATTAAAGGTGAAAGCCGTGACGAATTATTTAGCAATGTTCCTGAAACACAAGATGGTTACATTAAAGTGCCAGCAATTATGGATAACGGGGAGGCAGGAGCATAATGACTGAGTTACAACAATTAACAGTAAAACAACTAAGTGAGGCATTAAATAAAAAAGAATTAAGCTCACAAGAGGTTGTGAAAAGTGGTTTTGATTACATCAAAGAAACAGAGCCAACGATTGATGCCTTTATCACATTAAGTGAAGAAAAAGCATTAGCAGAAGCGAAAAAAATTGATGAGTCACCACGTAGTGATTTAACACCTTTAGCAGGTATTCCAATTGGGATTAAAGATAATATCGTGACAAAAGCCGTGTTAACAACCGCAGCAAGTAAAATGTTGTACAACTTTAACCCAATCTATTCTGCGACGGCAGTAGAAAAATTAGAATCAGCTGGACTGGTGTCTATGGGTAAATTAAACATGGACGAGTTTGCGATGGGTTCTTCAACTGAAACGTCGTACTTCAAGAAAACAAAAAATGCATGGGACCAAACAAAAGTACCTGGTGGCTCTTCAGGTGGGTCTGCTGCGAGTGTGGCAGCTGGACAAGTTCCTGCTTCTTTAGGTAGTGATACAGGTGGAAGTATCCGTCAACCAGCGTCATTTAACGGCATCGTGGGGATGAAACCTACTTATGGACGCGTGTCTCGTTATGGGTTAATTGCCTTTTCATCAAGTTTAGATCAAATTGGTCCGATGACTCGTACAGTAGAAGACAATGCGATGATTTTAAATGCGATTTCTGGTCATGATGCAAAAGATAGCACAAGTTCTCGTCGTGACACACCAGATTTTACAAACTTAATTGGTCAAGACATCAAAGGAATGAAAATTGGTGTACCAAAAGAATTCATGGGTGAAGGGGTTCATCCTGATATTCGTCAAGCAGTAAAAGAAGCGGTGAAAACATTTGAAGCGCTTGGTGCAACTGTAGACGAAGTTAGTTTACCAAATGCGGTTTATGGCGTGGAAGTTTACTATATCATTGCCTCATCAGAAGCATCATCAAACTTACAACGTTTTGATGGTATTCGCTATGGTTACCGTTCAGAAAATATTTCAAACTTAGAAGACGTATATGTTAACTCACGTTCTGAAGGATTTGGTTCAGAAGTGAAACGTCGTATTATGCTTGGAACATTCTCTCTAAGTGCCGGATTTTATGATGCATACTTTAGAAAAGCTGGACAAGTTCGTACCTTGATTGTCAATGACTTTAAAAAAGTCTTTGAAAACTACGACTTGATTTTAGGACCAGTATCACCAACTGTGGCATTTGAATTTGGTGCCGCTCAAGATGATCCAATCACAGCATATATGCGTGATATCTTAACCATTCCAGTTAACTTAGCTGGTTTACCAGGTATGAGTGTTCCTGGCGGATTTTCTGAAGGATTGCCAATTGGAATTCAATTAATCGGAAATCATTTTGATGAAGAAAAAATGTATCAAGCAGCGTATGCGTTTGAACAAGCAACTGATTTCCATAAAAAACAACCTGTTATTTTAGGAGGTAAAGCATAGTGAATTTTGAAACAGTCATTGGGTTAGAAGTCCATGTGGAATTAAAAACCGAATCAAAAATCTTTTCAACGTCTGCCGCTCACTTTGGTGCAGACCCAAATACGAATACAAACGTGATTGATTTTTCAATGCCAGGTGTTTTACCTGTTTTAAATAGAGGCGCACTTGAATATGGTATGAAAGCCGCTTTAGCACTTAACTGTAAAATCAACCGTCACACAAATTTTGATAGAAAAAACTATTTTTATCCAGATAATCCAAAAGCCTATCAAATTTCTCAAGATGACAAACCAATCGGCTATGATGGTTGGGTTGAAATCGAAGTAGAAGGTAAAAAGAAAAAAATCCGTATTGAACGCGTGCATTTAGAGGAAGATGCGGGTAAAAATATTCATGGTACTGATGGTTATTCATATGTCGATTTAAACCGTCAAGGCACACCACTTATTGAGATTGTATCTGAAGCAGATATGCGCTCACCTGAAGAAGCTTATGCTTATTTAGAAGCCATTCGTTCAATCATCCAATTTACTGGTGTCAGTGATGTGAAAATGGAAGAAGGGTCAATGCGTTGTGACGCGAACATTTCTCTAAGACCTTATGGACAAGAAAAGTTTGGAACAAAAGCAGAACTTAAAAACTTGAACTCACTAAACTACGTGAAACAAGGACTTGCTTTTGAAGAACAACGTCAAGCAAAAGTTTTAATGTCAGGTGGTATTATCCAACAAGAAACACGTCGTTATGATGAATCAACTAAATCAACTATCTTGATGCGTGTTAAAGAAGGAGCAAGTGATTACCGTTACTTCCCAGAACCAGATATTCCATCAATTGATATTAGTGAAGAATGGGTGGAAGAAATGAGAGCATCATTACCAGAGATGCCAGCTGCTAGACGTATTCGTTATGTGAGTGAACTTGGTTTACCTGAATATGATGCAATGGTATTGACTCTATCTAGTGATATGTCTGACTTCTTTGATGCCACAGTGAATAACGGAGCAGATGCCAAACAAGCCTCTAACTGGTTAATGGGTGAAGTATCAGCTTACTTAAATAGCGAGCACTTAGAGTTACTTAAAACAAAACTAACACCAGAAAATCTTGCTGGTATGATTAACTTAATCGCTGATGGAACAATTAGTTCTAAAATTGCGAAAAAAGTCTTTAAAGAATTAATCGAAAACGGTGGCGACGCTAAAGAAGTTGTTGAAGCAAAAGGATTAGTCCAATTGTCTGATCCAGCACAATTATTACCAATGATTAACGAGGTATTAGATAAAAATGAACAGTCAATCGAAGACTTTAAAAATGGAAAAGATCGTGCCGTTGGTTTCTTAGTCGGTCAAATTATGAAAGCAACAAAAGGAAAAGCAAATCCAGGAGTCGTGAATAAATTATTAAAAGAGGAATTATTGAAACGTTAAATTGACAACGTTCGATATGAAGGAGCAAGTTAAATGAGAGCAAGATTAATTTATAATCCAACATCTGGCAAAGAGTTGTTAAAACGAAATTTAGCAGATATTTTAATGGTGATTGAAAAAGCTGGATATGAAGCCAGTGCCTTTGCGACGACACCGGAGCCTTTTTCTGCCAAAAAAGAAGCAGCAAGAGCCGCGAATGCTGGTTTTGATTTGATTATCGCAGCAGGTGGTGATGGCACGATTAATGAAGTGATTAACGGTATTGCTCCACTAGAAAAACGACCTAAATTAGCAGTTATTCCTGGTGGAACAACCAATGATTTTGCTCGAGCGTTGCAAATTCCGCGTGATAATGTGGTGAAAGCTGCAGAGGTGATTTTAAAAAATCAAACCATTAGATCAGATATTGGAAAAGCTGGGAACACATATTTTATGAATATCGCAGCAGGTGGTTACTTAACTGAATTGACCTATGATGTACCATCTCATCTGAAAAGTGTTTTTGGCTATCTTGCCTATTTAGCAAAAGGAGCAGAGATGTTGCCACGAGTGAAAACAATCAAGATGCGTCTGAAATATGACGATGGTGAATTTGATGGCAAAGCATCCATGTTTTTCTTAGGGCTAACCAATTCAATTGGTGGCTTTGAACAAATTGTTCCCGACGCTCAGTTAGATGATGGGAAATTTTCACTGTTAATCGTGAAAACAGCCAATGTATTAGAAATCATGCATTTGGTGGCTTTGATGTTAAACGGTGGAAAACACATTGACGACCCTAGAATAGAATACATTAAAACGTCAAGATTACACGCTGAAGCCTTTGATGATGATTATCGTATGATGATTAATTTAGATGGGGAATATGGTGGAGATGCCCCAATGGAATTTATAAATTACAAACAACACATAGAAATTTATGCTAATCTGGATGCAATACCTGAATCGGCTATTTCAATTGATGAAGAAGAAGCGTCTGATCGATTTATCGAACAAGTCGAACAACTCACTCAAGAAGATATTAATGAAGATGGCACTATTTTTGGCAATAAAGAGTAGTACGTGCACTGTTTAAAAGAGAAAGAGGATTTTATGAAAAAACAAAAAATAGAAGCACCAGTGAAAAAAAATGAACGTTTAGTTGTTGATATCGTCGATATGACTTATGACGGACGTGGAGTAGCAAAAGTGGATGGTTTCCCCATTTTTGTTGAAGAAGGGATTACAGGCGAGCGAGTAAAAATTCATGTGATGAAGGTCATGAAAAAATTTGCCTTCGCAAAAATTATGACGTGGGAAACAACAAGTGAAAATCGTGTTGAAACGGTGGAAAAAGATTTAATTCGTACAGGGATTGCCCCACTACATCATATGAGCTATGACGCGCAACTTGATTTCAAGAAAAATCAAGTGACTCAAGCGATGAAACGTATCGGTGGCTTTGATGAATTAAACGTTGCGGACGTTTTAGGAATGGAACACCCCTTTGCTTATCGTAATAAAGCCCAAATTCCAGTACGTATGATTGGAGCTGACATTGAACTTGGTTTCTTTAGAAAAAATAGTCATGACTTAATTGTGGTAGAAGACTTTTTAATTCAAGATAAAATGATTGATGAGATTTTATTATTCTTGAAAGAAAGACTTAGAAAATATTCAATCAAACCATATGATGAAAGCCAACATTCAGGACATCTGAAAAGCATCGTGATTCGTAAAGGTCATTACTCAAATGAAGTGATGGTAACTTTTGTGACACGTAAAAAGAAAATTTTCTACTTACATGATATTGTGACTGAACTTGTGGCAGCTTATCCAAACGTGGTATCTGTGATGCAAAATATCCAACCAAACGTGACAAACAAAGTCTTAGACGAACGTTTGAACGTGTTATACGGTAAAGATAGCATTAGTGATGAGTTATTAGGTAAAACATATCATATCTCAGCACAGTCATTCTACCAAGTGAACACTGAACAAGCTGAAAACCTTTATAAAAAAGCGATTGAATTAGCTGATTTAAAAGAAGATGACGTGGTTCTTGATGCGTATTGTGGTATTGGAACAATCGGCTTGAGTATGGCTAACAAAGTGAAGAAAGTGTACGGCGTGGAAATCGTGCCAGAAGCGATTGAAGATGCGATTCATAATGCTGAAATCAATGACATCACAAATGTTGAATTTAAATCCGGAGCAGCCGATAAAGTTCTAAAAAATTGGACAGCAGATGGCATTAAGTTTGATGTGATAGTCGTTGACCCACCAAGAAAAGGGTTAACAGAAGATTTTATTAAACAATCAGTCGAATTAAAACCAGAAAAAATTGTGTACATTTCATGTGATCCAAGTACTATGGCACGTGATATGAAATTATTTGCTAGTTTAGGTTATGCAACTGATATCGTTTATCCAGTTGACATGTTCCCGCAAACAACACATATTGAGTGTGTGACAGTGTTGACGAATTAAATATTATTTTGTGAGATTTAGGGAGTATCCTAAGTCTCTTTTTGTATAAAAAATTCTTAATAGTTACAATTCAATTATATTTAGTCTCTATAGTAAAGGTATGAAAAGGAGGAACATAAAATGACAAATATAATTGAAATAAAAGAGGTATCAAAACAATTTAAACATCAAACTGTTTTAGATAATATCTCATTAACGATAGAAGAAGGCACAGTCTATGGCTTATTAGGACCAAATGGGGCTGGGAAATCAACCTTATTAAAAATTATTACTCAAGTAATTAAACCAGATTCTGGAACGATTTACTTTGACTCACATGAATTAAACCAATCTGATTTACTTGAGATAGGAGCGATTATAGAAAGTCCAGCTATTTATCCTAACTTAACAGCTTATGAAAATTTAGACGTTTTAGCGACCTTACTTAATATCGAAAAAACACGTATCAAAGAGGTTCTATCCGTTGTGTCGTTAGAAAACACTGGAAAAAAGCTAGCAAAAGATTTTTCTTTTGGGATGAAACAACGTTTAGGCATTGCGATGGCATTGATTCATCAACCAAGGTTATTGATTTTAGATGAACCAACAAATGGTTTAGATCCTGTTGGGATACAAGAATTAAGAGAGTTAATCAAATCATTTTCAAAACAAGGAATAACCGTGATTTTGTCCAGTCATATTTTAAGTGAAGTACAACAAGTTGCTGATAAAGTAGGGATCATCAATCATGGACATTTACGTTACGAAGGGAAAAATGATATGACGGATACTCATCTTGAAGACTTGTTTATGACTATCATCAAAAAGGATGATAAGGATTATGAATAACTATATAAAGGCAGAATTCATTAAAGACAAACGTTCTGCTAATGCGACCTTGATGAAACTTGTTCCAGTGATTGTTGTAGTGTTTAATTTATTGATGGTCAGTCTAATGGGAGTAGCACCAACTGGTAAAAGTTACGTGATGGCAACGACCTTTAATTGGTATCCAATTTTGATTTTACCTGTCATATTAAGTTTATTGGTAGTCAATAGTTGCAGTAAGGAAACACCATCACACCTTGTTAGTCAAAAGAGTTTGGGACTCAGTGGTAGTAAAACGTTATTTGCGAAAAATGTGGTGGTATTAGTTGAATTATTGGTTATGTTAATTTTATCTTCTGTACTGGCAGATGGATTAGGAATATTTATTTTTAAGGAAACGATTCACATTAAGACATTAATCATGGCTACCATCACACTTTTTATAGGTAGCTTACCTGTAGTTGGGATGTCGTTTTTATTATTTTATGTCTTTCATAAAAAAGTAGTAGTTATCTTGATAAACTTTTTATTGGTTTTTCCGTCAGCATTAATAGCAGTTCAATCAAAATGGGTCTTTTTCCCATGGGCTTATAGTTTACGTATGCTTGCACCAATTATAGGGGTCCATCCAAATGGCACATTTTTAACTGAGGAGAATCCACTGATGACTACTCATGCAACTTATTTAGGTATTTTGCTAAGTTTAATGGTTTATCTACTTGTTTTAATTACTTTGAACATTCTTATTAGGAGGAAAAATCATGACTAATCTCTTAAAATCATATTGGCTACGCACTAAAAGGACTCCAGTGAGAGTGTTGATGATCCTTGCCCCAATTTTATATTCACTTATCATGTGTCTGTATTTCTTTTCTACAAATACTTTGAAAGGACAGGAAGTCCTCTCGTTTTATGCGATGTTAGCCATTATATCGACTTTTACATTAAGTCTTCTTGTCCCAATGATTTATGACCCTGATAAAACAGCCAGTCATTATGCCAATGATTTACGAATCGGAATCAATAGACGACGAGTATTTTTTACCCGATTTGTTTTTATCACACTGATTTGTCTAGTGATTATTCTTTTAACAGTGAGCTTTTTTATTCTTTTCTTATGTGTTACAAATAGTGAGTTTAACCTGATACAAGTTATTACCTTAACAGTTATCCTGTTAATGACATTACTGCCCATGATTGCTATTTATCAGTATTTATCTTTACGATTTAATTATACTGGTAGTATTTTGGTAGGATGCTTGATAACATTAGCAGCAATCTTACTTGGGACAACGAATTTGGGTGAGAGAGTGTGGCTGTTTTTACCCTTTACTTGGCCAATTAAATTAACTTTTGAAGTAGGCAAAGGAGCAATGAGTCTTCGTATTGTCAGTCTAGTGTTAATAGGAACAATTTTAGTAACGGCAATCACACTCTGGATATTGTCACTTTGGTATAATAAGTGGGATGGTGTCACACGATTGGAGGAATAGTGATGAAAATATTGATCATTGATGATGACGAGGATTTATTAAAGCTAATAGAAAATGCGTTAAGTAAAGAGTACATAGTTGAGACTATATTAGGTGCAAATAAAGTTAATCCTGATGAGTTAAAGCATTATGATCTAGTGATATTAGATGTGATGATGCCAGAGATGTCAGGATTTGACTTTTTAAAACAGTACAGGGAACTGATTAATGCACCCATCATTCTTTTAACAGCAAAAGATTTTGAAAAAGATAAGCTTGAAGGATTTGCTTTAGGGGCGGATGACTATGTGACCAAACCCTTTTCTATCAAAGAAATAAGAGCACGAGTTGCCGCTCATCTAAGAAGAGAGCAACGACAAAAGCATCATCGACTGATTGATTATCCGGTGTCCTGTGACTTGATTGCCAAGCAGTTTTTTTACGAGGAAACGGAAGTATCACTTACCTCAAGTGAATATGAGTTATGTGAATTGCTATTAAAAAATAAAGGACAAGTTTTTTCAAAAGAACAGCTTTATACGTCTGTTTATGGATTAGAAGCAGTTGGAGATAGTCAAACAACGATTACAGAGCGAGTGAAACAGATTCGAGCAAAATTTGATTTAGTTGGCATTAATCCAATTAAAACAGTATGGGGAGTTGGGTATAAATGGCAAATCGAAAAGGACTGACTCGTTTAATAACAACATATGCTGTAATGGAGTTGCTTTATACGTTTTTCGTGATGATTTTTTTCTTTTTGTTACTAAATATATTGGTCAATACTGGTATTGTTTACCCAGCTAATTACCCTGAAAGTCAGTTGGGTAAAGTTGAAAAAGACTTTAAATCTGAGAGTTGGACACCAGATCAACTTCCATTTTTTTATGAGTATGAATATATGAAAAATGGGCAAGTGGTGAGTAGTAACATCAGTGAGACTTATCAACCTTATGTCAAAAAAGCACAAGAAACAGCAAGAGCGTCAAAAGATAGTTTTATTGGGGCAAGAGTGTTTCGATACTACACTACAAATGATAAAGAACTAGTTGTCAGCTACAAATTAAGTCCATTCTTTGCATCACAAAAACTTAATCAGTTGATTCCACATTTTGAAGGAGTTTATTTTCTCGTTGTTTTTTTTGTTTGGATAAGTGGTTTTTTATTTTTGATTGTGAGATTAACTAAGATACTAAAAAGAGAGATTAAAAAAATATCAACAGCCAGTGTCTACATTCAACAACAAAATCTTGATTATCCGAGAATAAACAGTGACTATAAAGAAATTAATGACGTATTATCTACCATTGATTTATTGGCAAATGATTTAAAGAAATCTCTGCAAGAACAGTGGCAAATGCAAGAAACGAAGCGAGACTTAATTGAGTCAGTGACTCATGATATTAGAACACCCATTACGTTAATAAAAGGGAATCTTGAATTGTTAGATGAAGAAGCGTTGACCGCTAGTTCAAGTGAACGAGTGAAAGATATTGAAAAAGGTGTATCACGATTAGAAGTTTATGTTGAAAGATTAAAACAAATTTCAAGTCATGTCACTGAAGAAAAAATGCCAGTGAGTGAAGAGGTGTTAAGTCGTTGGATTGATGTCGCACGTTTATTATGTGACACTCATCAACGACAACTTAGCCTAATGGAAACTGACACAAGTTCTATTCCACTAGAAACTGAAAATGTCACGATGGCGTTACAAAATATAATATTCCACTAGAAACTGAAAATGTCACGATGGCGTTACAAATATAATAAGTAATTCAATCGAGCATTCTAACCTAAATTCAACGATTACATTAGATTTTAGAGATTTAGAGACAGAGTATCGAGTGACCATAACAGATGAAGGAACAGGATTTTCGGATTTATTTTTAGCCTCATTACCTAGCAAATATGTATCAAGTAAGCTAGATAATACAGCTTCTCATGGTTTAGGTTTGTATCATGTGAAAGAAATGGTTGAACGACATAATGGAACATTGCTCATCGAAAATCGTCCAGAAAAAAATCAAACAGGTGCGAAAGTGACGCTAGTATTTAAGAAATAACATCATGAAACAAGTTAGTTGTTCTGGATTATTTTTCGTAGTATAGTTACTTACATAAAGTAAGAGTTATACAAAAGAAAGAGGTTGAAGCATATGTCATTTCATAAAAATCCAGTTACCTTTGTTAGTCATGTTGAACTTAAAGTGAGCGACTTAACACAATCCACACGTTTTTATACGGAAGTATTAGGATTAAACATAAAAGAACAAACATCAGATAGTATATCATTTACAACAAATGGTCAGGATGTTTTGTTGACTATCACAGAACCAAAAAATATAACATTAAAACAAGAACCACGAACAGGGTTGTATCATTTTGCTTTGTTATTACCAAAACGATCAGATTTAGCGCAAGTCGTGAGACATTTTGTTAATCTAGGTGTCCGATTTGGTGGCGGAGATCATTTAGTTAGTGAAGCCATTTATTTAAATGATCCAGATGGCAATGGGATTGAAATTTATGTCGACAGAGATGCGAGTGTTTGGCAATGGTCGAATGGTGAAGTTTCGATGACGACTGACCCAGTTGATTTTGATGATTTATTAAAAGAATCAGTTGTCCCTTTTTGGAATGGTTTGCCAAAAGAAACGGTGATGGGGCATATTCATTTACAAGTAAATGATTTAGCAAAAAATAAAGAGTTTTATGTTGATGGGCTTGGGTTTGATGTGGTCAGTCGCTATGGAAGAGAGGCATTATTTTTATCTGATTCAAACTATCATCATCATATTGCTTTAAACACTTGGTCAGGGACACAAATTAAACACGCTGAAAAAACAGAAACAGGCATCGAAAGTTATTCAATTGTCTTTCCAAGCGAAGAAAAACGACAAGAGACTGTGGCGTCATTAAGAGAATTAGGTATTCCAGTAATGGAAGAAGAAAATGAGGTTACTGTATTTGATCCGTCAGATATAAAACTAAAATTGATGATTGGTTAAGAAAAACCATCTATCCAAATGAGGGTAGATGGTTTATTTAGATGAGAAAGTATAAATGCTAGGTTCATACTCATCTAATGTGCCGTTTAAAACTGTTGTGACAATAGATCGTGGCACGTTGTACTCTAAAGAAATAAAAGAGTCAGTTGATTTTGAGAAACTGACTTTATACGTATAAGTGTTATCAAACCAACTATAAGATAAAGAGGCTTTATCAACTGAATTTTATCGACTATTTTTGTTGAAACATAATTTGACATATTTTTCTCGACAAGTTGGTTGAATTGATACTTTTTGAAACCAAATAGGCATCCAACCATCAGTATTACCAAACCAAAACTGATAAATACTTTCTTCATAGCATGACCTACTTTCAAAAGGTGATATTTTGTACTAATACCATATAAAAAACAGTTCCTAATCCTATGCTTAAAAAGGTGCTGTGTTTCCACTTGTGGATGATGACAATAAATAAAATAGCGAGTAATTCGGGAAACGCAAAGGCCCTTGTGATGGTATCTTTCAGACAAAATACAACTAACAATCCCATTGTGGCATAAGGTAGGACATTTCCTAAATAAGTAATATAAGCAGGGGGTGTTTTATTTTCTGGAAATAAAATAAATGGTAGAAAACGAGTTAACATCGTGCCAAATACCACAACACCAATCGTTATCACTTGATGAGGAAAAGACATCGTTGTCATAATGTCGTCACCTCCTGTTTATCTAGATTTTTTCTATCTAAAGTAAAAATTAAAATGATTAACGCCATGGCAGGCAACATAAAATTGTCAGCACCTAATAAGATCAAACAAATAAACGAACTAATGAGTCCAATAAGAGCTGGTCTATGGTCGGATGATTCTTCCCATTGATTGATAAACATGACAACAAATAAAGCAGTCATCACAAATCCAATGCCAGTTGTATCAAATGTGATAAATGAACCAAGTAACGCACCAAGTGTTGCGCCACCTACCCAATAAATCTGATTTAGCAATGTTACAAAAAACATAAACCATCCTTTATCGACATCTTTTGGTGGTGTCACGGTACAATTTATCGTGAATGATTCATCACACATCCCATAGATTAAATAAAACTTTTTCCAACCAGTATTTTTATATTTATTTAACATTGAAATACCGTAAAACATATGTCTAGCGTTGACCAAAAGCGTTAAAACAAAGGCATAAAGTGGGTTGTAAGCTGACATGAGTAAATTAGCTGTGACAAATTCCATTGAACCAGCATAAATAAAAAAACTCATTAGCATTGGATACCACACACTAAACCCCATACTACGCATCAAAAAACCATAAGACATTCCTAAAAACAAAAACCCAACACAAATTGGCAGTGTGTAGGGCAGAGCTGTTTCGAACGCTTTTCTTTTCATTTAACTCCCCCTAATGAATGAAACTTTTTTCCATCATACAGTTGTAAGAATTATCTGTCAAGTCAGTCAATTAAAGTGAGTTGTCAAAATAAGCCACGTCGTGTTATAGTTGTCTTAACAATTTAAGAAAGGGTGACCCAAATACATGTACAACTAAATCCTATTTATAAGCAAAATGAAGAAAACGATCGAACAAGCTTTTTTGTTATGCGTTTGTCTTTATTTGTGGAATAGGAGTGGTTGTATGAGTGTGGGTTAATGTCTTTTTGAGCATACCCTAAACACGTTTAATCCCTCCTATTTCAAACAATAGGAGGGATTTTTTTCTCCTAAAATTAAGGAGATGGTAAGATGAAACAAATTGAAATACAAACATTTAGTTATCAAATAAACCCAGATTTAGAATTAAAGATAGACAACCTAAGTGTGAACAGGGGAGATAAAATTGGGTTAATTGGAAATAATGGTAGTGGGAAAACGACGTTACTACATCTTTTAGCGCAAAAAATTTCGTTAGAGATACCAAGTGTCCAACATTATTTATCTGTCACACTTGTTAAGCAATTTAAAGACGGATTTGATGATAAAAGTGGGGGAGAAAAAACGCAACGCTATTTGCAAGAAGCCTTTAAACAAGATAGCGTGTGGTTACTTGATGAACCAACAACCCACTTAGACAGTCGTCATGTTGAGTGGGTTGAAAAACAAGTGTTGACTCATCACGAAGGTGTCGTGGTCGTATCACATGATCGTCATTTTTTAAATCAAGTGTGTAATAAAATTTGGTTTTTAAAGGATGGGGAAATAACGGTTTATAAAGGAAACTATCAATCATTTTTAACGCAATATGAGGAGCAAGAAAGACGACACAAAGAAGATTATGACATTTATCAACGTGAAAAGAAAGAATTAGAACAAGCGATTCGTGTTAAAAAACAACAAGCAAATGGGGCCATGTCTGTTCCTAAAAATAAAAAACAAGCTGGAGAAAAAGTTGGTATTAGCAAACCATACTATGCTAAAAAGCAGAAAAAACTAGATAAATCAGCCAAAGCACTGGAAACAAGATTATCACAATTAGAACGAGTGGAAGCGCCAAAAAAAGAAAAATCACTCACTATGGAAACCTCTCTTTCTCATATGTCAGGTGACCATATTATGATAAGAGGGATGGATGTATCAGCTGAAATAAATCATCAAGTGCTTTTTTATGATAGCAATTTTTATATTAAAAATAGAGAAAAGGTCGCAATAGTTGGGGACAATGGTGTAGGAAAAACGACGTTACTAAAAATGATGTTAGATAAAGAAAGTTCTATTAAAGTGTCACCATCAATTGAGTTTGGTTATTTCTCACAAGAAGTTGATTTACTAGATGATAACGAAACAGTTTTAGAAAATGTTTTATCAAGTATGCGTGATTATAACCAGACATTAGCAAGAACAGTGTTGGCACGAATGCAGTTTTTTGACCGTGATATAGAAAAGCCTGTCAGTGTATTAAGTGGAGGAGAGTGTGTTAAAGTGACTTTAGCAAAACTATTATTAAGTGATATTAATACGTTAGTGCTAGATGAGCCGACAAATTACCTAGACATTGAAGCAATGCGAGCATTAGAAGAATTATTACAAGCGTTTGAAGGCACAGTTATTTTTGTGTCGCATGACCGGGAGTTTATTAACTCGGTGGCAACAAAGTTATTAATCATTGAAAATAAAAAGATAAATATGTTTGAAGGACGATTATCAGATTACAAAGCAAGTAAAGTGGTTAAGAATAAGTCAAAGGAAAAGGATAGTTTATTAGTGATTGAAACAAAAATTAGTGAAGTACTAGGTAAGCTATGTATTGAGCCCAGTGAAGAGTTAGAACAAGAATTTCAGTCGTTAATAACACAAAAAATGTCGTACAAAAAAACACACAAGAATTAATGTCTTGTGTGTTTTTCGTTTATTTTGTGGTTGTAGAAGATGTTTCAGTGGTTCCACTACTTTGAGTCGTCACACCTTTTTCTTCTTGAATTTCTTTATAGGTCTGTGTTTTAAATAAATCAACGGTTGATTGGTTATTGTGTAGTGAGTAAAGACTTGTTGATTTATCTCCTTTTTGTTGTTCAACTTGAAGGAGTTTATCTAACTCATTTTTATAATCAAACTTAGCAGGATCAAGAGGTTTTAATCCACTGTTTGTGTTAAATCGTAATAAGTCACCGTTTGTAATAGCATCAGACATATTAAGTTGTGTGGTTCCTTTTTCTTTAATGTCCGCTATTTCAGTCAATTGTTCTTCTGTTGGTGAATCAATCAATTCACCCGTTTTTGTATCATAGACGGTTTCACCTAAGATTGTGTATTTTGGTGTGACAATAGTTCCATTTCTAAAGGCGACAATTTGGTCTTTGTCTTTAGAGAAGAAATCTTGTCCTAATTGAATATATGATTGAGTATCAACACCTAATAAATGTAATAGAGTAGGTAAGACGTCAACTTGTCCCCCAAATGTATGATTAATCCCACCTTTAGTTTGACCAGGAACATGGAACATTACAGGAACACGTTGAACAGCTGTGTCATCAAAGTCGTTCCATTCTTCTTTTGATTTACCAAGTAACTCAGCTAAAGATTTGTTACGAGAATTTGAAATACCATAGTGGTCACCGTATAACACAATGACTGAATTATCATAAAGTCCAGATGCTTTTAAGTAATCGAAAAACTCTTTAACAGCTGTATCTAAGTAGTTTGCTGTTGCAAAGTACCCATTAATTGTGGCATCCGATGTATTAGCCATTGGGAAACCAGCATTATCATCTTTAAATTTCGCATATGGGTAATGATTTGATACTAAAATAAATTTAGAATAAAACGGCTGTTGAACATGCTCTAAGTATTTAATAGATTGTGCTAAGAATGGCTTATCATGTAATCCATATTGGAATGAATTGTTTTCATTCACATCATAGTAGCTACCATCAAAGAAATAGTTATAACCTAAATGTTTGTAAGTTTCATTACGATTCCAGAATGAGCCACCATTACCATGGAAGGCTACGCTTGTATAACCTTGTGTTTGACCTAAAATGTTAGGTGCGGATTGGAATGTGTTTTTATCTCCCAATTGAGTAAATAAAGGGCCTTGGCTTAAACCAAAGAATGAATTTTCTAACAAGGTTTCAGCATCACTTGTTTTACCTGATCCCACTTGATGGAAGGCATTATCAAAACTAAATGTTTCATTTGAATGGAATAAACTGTTTAAGAATGGCGTTACTTCGTGTTCAACACCATTTTCATCTTTTAATTTGTAATCAATTAAAAATTGTTGGAAACTTTCTAAATGGACATAAATGACATTACGCCCTTTGGCAATTCCAAACATGTCATCATTTGGTTTAGCATAATGTGTTTTCACATATTTTTGAACATCAACTAAATCATTTTGACTCGCTTGAGCACGTCGTTGTGTCGCGTTATACGTCTGTACGCCATCATAAACAGTAAAGACGTTCATCCCTAAATATTTCACGATATGATCTCTTGAGAAAGTACGTTTTAATAATTCAGGTCGATCTGTTTCCGCTAAAGTTAAGTTAGCAGAAAATAGAAGGATAGAAAAACTTGTTACAGCAAATGCTGAGCGAATAGCAATTGGTCTTTTATCAATTTTGATTTTTTTTGTTGCAAGTAAGACAATCACAACAATAATATCAATCCAATACAATAAATCATATGGTCTAAACATACGAAGAGCACTTTCACCAAGACCAGAAGCTACTTTACCGGCACCAAGCATGGTGTTAACGGTAATAAAATCTGTAAATTCTCGGTAATAAATGACGTTAGAAAAAAGTAACAAGGTGGTTAATGATGAGATAATCAGTAACGTAATGTAGGCTTTTTTCGGACTCTTTACATAAAGAGCGGCTGAGAATAAAAAGACAGTCGTTGCGATTGGGCTTATAAATAAAATCACATACTGGAAGAAACTTTCAATGCCTAAGTTAAAATCTACAGCGTATGCTAGTAGGTTTTTCAACCAGAATAACACAACCATCAGGGTGAAAAATCCCATTCTGGTGTTAATCCAATTTTTATTATATTTATGTTTCAAAATAAACATCCTTTCTTAACAACTTAGATGCCTCTAGACCATCAAGTTGAATATTCCATGTTACATTTTACATATTACTTACATGTCTGTCAATTTTCGGCATTTTTCTTAAAAAAAAATATAGAACTCACAACTTAAAAAAAGGGGAAAAAAAACCTAAAAACTGATATAGTAGTATCATACAATAAATGATAGAAATTAAAGGGATTGACTGCATGAAAAAAGTATATATAAAACAAAACAGAAGTCAAAAATATAAAGGGCACTACCCACTCATAAAAGCAGAAGATTTAGTGGATTCGAAAATGTCTTGTAAAGAGTGGGTAAGCTTTTATTCTGAAAAGCAAGAATTTTTAGGATATGGTTATCTAGGACAACAACACAAAGGATCAGGGTGGATGATTAGCTTTGCTGAACAACAACCAATCGACATCACATTTTTAGTCAACTTATTTAATGAAGCAAAAGCATATCGTGCGACATTTTTTGCTGATGAGGCAACGACGGCATTTCGTTTATTTAATGGTGAAGGTGACGGTCTTGGTGGAATGACGATTGATTGGTATGACCGATTTTTAGTTGTGTCATGGTATAATGAAACCATCTACGCGTTAAAAGAAAATATCTTAAAAGCCTTGATATCATCTGATATTGAGATTTGTGGTATGTATGAAAAAATTCGTTTCCAAGCGAAAGGTTTACCAGAGTCTACCTATGTATATGGTGACCAAGCACCAGAACCATTATTAATAAAAGAAAATAATGTAACGTATGCCACTTATTTAAATGAAGGTTTAATGACAGGTATCTTTTTAGATCAGCGAGAAGTCAGAAGCCGATTAACAGATGCTTATGCGATTGGTAAAACCGTATTAAATACGTTTAGTTATACCGGTGCTTTTTCTGTAGCTAGTGCAATGGGTGGTGCGATAAGTACAACGAGTGTTGATTTAGCGAAAAGGAGTCGAAAAAAAACACAAGAACAGTTCGCTGTGAATGGACTTACAACAGACAATCAGTCTATAATAGTAATGGATGTGTTTGATTATTTTAAATATGCTTTTAAAAAACAGTTAACTTTTGATATAGTAGTGATGGACCCGCCGAGTTTTGCAAGAAATAAAAAGAAAGTCTTCACCGTAGCAAAAGACTACCAACAACTGACGACTGAAGCAGTTGAGTTGTTAAACAAAGACGGATTATTAATTGCCTCAACCAATGCGGCCAATGTGTCATTAGATAAATTTAAACAAATGGTAGAGATGGGAATAGCTGATACTCATCGTTCATTTGAGTATTTAGAATTATATCAACTACCAGAGGATTTCCGTGTGAAGAAAGAATTTAATGAAGGAAATTATTTAAAAGTACTCTTTTACCGAGTGAAATAAACGTGATTATGAAATGATGGGTGGGGTTTGATGTCTAAATTAAAAGTACGTAACCTTGAATTAGGGAAAGGAAAACCAAAAGTATGTGTACCTCTTGTTGCTAAAAACTTTGAGGAATTATTTTCCGAGGCTCTTCGGATTAGTCAATTAGATTGTGATGTGATTGAATGGCGTGCTGATTATTTTATGTATGCTCATGACGAGCGTTTTATGAAAAAAGCCGCTTATTTTGTACGTTATGCTATTGATGATAAACCGCTGATTTTTACTTATAGAACGTTGCAAGAAGGTGGTGGACAACATATTGGTTTAGACGATTACATAAAATTAAATCGGATGATGATGGACACTGGATTAGTTGATGTGGTGGATTTAGAATTTGAAATGGTGTTGGAAAAGCCATCTGATATAATGGTGCATGCAAAAGAAAAGAATGTCAAAGTGTTGTTATCCAAACATAACCATTTGTTGACGCCAGAAAAAAATCAAATGTATGAAACGATTAAAGACATGTATCAATTAGGCGGAGATATATCTAAATTATCAGTCACACCAAATAGCCAACAAGATGTCTTAAATGTTTTAGAAATTTCAAATAAAGTAAAAGAAAATCATCCAGAGATTCCGTTTGTGCTGATCAGTATGGGAGAGATGGGACAACTATCTCGTATGACAGGTGAGTTGTATGGTTCGGTCTTAACGTATGCTTCAAATGGTAAGTATCTATCAGCCCCAGGTCAATTACCAATTTCAGTGGTAAGAGAAGGCATGGAAGTGATTGGATACAAACGAGGGAGCAAATAAGGATGTCAAAGAAAAAAGCAAAAACCAATGCAGTAAGACAACTAGAACAAAAGAAAATTCCATTTGAGACACGAGAATATGAATACAGTGACTCTCATGCAGCAGCACTTGAAACGGCGCATGCGTTAGGCATTGATGAAAATCAAGTGTTTAAAACGCTTGTCACAGTGGGAAATAAAACAGGCCCGGTTGTTGCAGTTATTCCAGGAAATAAAACACTAGATTTAAAAAAACTAGCTAAAGCAAGTGGCAATAAAAAAATAGAGATGCTACCAATGAAAGAGTTAGAAGAATTAACTGGCTATATTCATGGTGGCTGTTCTCCAGTGGGAATGAAAAAATCATTTCCAACATTTTATGCGAATGAAGCACAACAATTTGAGATGATTCATGTGTCAGCAGGTCGTCGAGGCTTGCAGATGAGTGTGTCACCAACTGATTTAATCAATGTGACTAGTGGCGCTTATGCTGACTTAACAGAAGATAATACGATTTTAGGATAACCCTAGAATCGTTTTTTTTTGTTGTGAAAAATGAAAGATTTTATTAAATTTCAGAAAGAAACATTTAAAAGTAGTTAACTATTATGATTTATTTGATATATTATGTAAGTTAAATTAAATGCCTAGTAACCGTTAAATCAATTAATGTTTTATATGTGAAGGCAGAAGAAGGAATTAAAATGAAAAGAAAACGCGTGTTTATCATCACTAGTTGGCTTGTTTTATCATTGCTATATTTATTGCCTATGGTTGATCTGAGCGGCTTACATCTTGCAGTTATTCGTGGCGATGATTACCCATTTCATTTTGCCAGGATATTTAGTGCGATTGAGCAATTAAATACAACAGGACACATTCAACCTATCGCAAGATTCGGGGAACATGATATTTTTTATGGTGCCAATATATTTTATCCTACACTGACAACAGTGTTACCCATTGCACTCATTTCGATGATTGTTCACTCGGTTATTTCCAGCGTGTATGTGTATTTATTTTTAGTCAATCTGCTCACTTTTTTTATTGCTTATCGTTGCGCCGATTATATCAGTCAACTATGTTTTCCAAAAGAAAATAACCGACTTAGAATATTTGCGCCTTATGTGTTTTCATTTTTCTATGTTTTTTCTCATTACCGGATGATTTGTTTTTATCAGCGATTTGACTTAGGAGAGTTTTTTGTTTTAACACTGTATCCATTAGTTTTTGCTGGTTTTTATAGCATTTTAAAAGATAAGGGATTAAAGAAACATTGGTTGATTATTGGCTTATCACTCATTGCTTATTCTCATTTATTATCTCTGATGTTAGTGGTCGTTGTTTTAGCTGTATTATTTTTAGTTAGTTTAATAAGAAAAAATATAACAATCAACATGTTTAAACAATTTCTATTTAGTGCTGTGATGACTGGCCTTTTATCAATAGGAGCACTACTCCCAATCGTTTATGAGATGCTGACGTTTCCTATTCGTTCGGTTAGTGTCCATGACTTAGCACGAGAGGCGAGTGGTCTAGGAACAATGTTAGTGACGTCCAGCGTGAATTATCTAAACTACATGAGCATCGGCTTGATTTTACTGTGCTCGTTGGTTGTGGGCGTTTATCAGGTTATTTGGAAAAAAGATTCTGTTATTAGACACATTCCATTGTTAAAACAATCTCTGATTCTCTCACTTGTGTTTATGATTATGATGACAACACTTTTTCCCTGGCGATTATTACAACATACACCGTTATCCATCATTCAATTTCCATTCCGACTAATGCCGTTTCTGACAATTTTCGGGAGCTTTTTAGGTGCGTCTTTATTAGCGGATTATTTAAGTCAGGTAAAAGGATTATCTGTGAAAAAAATGACGATTGGCTTAAGTGTAGGTGTTGTTATTCTTTCAACGATTAGTGTGAATGTGTTGATGATTCATCGCTCTCTAGACCGTTTGATGTTTAGTAAACATGATGTGGTGGTAACTGAACGGTATCAAAAATCAGTCAACAAAGATTATTTTCCAGCCAGACTATCTAGCGATCAAACAAAACGAATTCGAGATAAAATCGGCTTAATCAATCAACGAGAAGTATCCATGCCTTATAGTTTTGATAAAGATACAGCTGTTATAAACGTTACGATAAAAGAAAAAATAACAAGTGTTGAAACGCCAATCATTGGGTACAGTGGACTTATCGTAAGAGATGAGACAGGTAAAAAAATAAAAAGTACCTTGTCTTCATCGCGAACGCTAGTTGTTCTTTTATCAAAAGGTCGCCATCAGTTGACTGTTTCTTATGAACCACCGTTAGCCATTAAATACAGTGGAATAATTTCTAGTTTAGTGGCGTTGTGTTATGGTTTTTATTTAGTTAAAACAAGAAAAAAAGACTTACCTTGTGATTAAAAGCAAGGTAGGTCTTTTCCGATTTAATAATTAAAATAACTGGCAATTTCTGCGGCATGTTCTCCAGCAACATGCCCCGTACAAAACGCGGCGGTAATGTTGTACCCACCAGTGTAGCCATTAATATCTAATAACTCACCACAGAAAAATAGGCCATTGACACATTTACTTTCCATCGTTTTTGGATTCACTTCTTTTAGACTAATGCCACCACCAGTGACAAACGATTTATCAAGTGGATAGGTTTTATAAACTGTAAACGTAAGGTGTTTGATTTCGCCGACAAGAGCATCAATCTCTTTTTCTGTTACTTGTTTGAAAGGTGTTTGTGTGTCAATCCCACTGCGAGTAAGTAAAAACTCTAGATACCGTTCCTGCATCAATGGTTTTAACGCATTTTTAATGGATTTATTTCCATCTTCTTTTTGAATGGAAATAATTTGCTGTTTGATATCTTGGTCTAATTTTAATGGAAACAAATCGAGAGACATCGTGACATTTTTTTGTCCTTTTTCAAGTAATTGATTAACAAACATACTACAACGAAGTGCTGCAGGACCAGAAATACCAGAATGGGTAAATAATGCATCCATTTCATGAGTGACAACAACTTTTCCTTTTTCATCAATTACCGATAACCCAATATCTCGTAACGATAAGCCTTGAAGCTCGCGACTTTGGATGAATGGCTCTTCTGATAAAAGAGGTGATTCAGTGGGGAATAATTTCGTAATAGTGTGCCCAACTTTTTTAGCTAACGTGTACCCATCTCCAGTCGAACCAGTGTATTGATATGTTTTACCACCAGTTGCTAAAACGACACAAGGAGCGTGAATTTTTTCTTTTGTATCAGTCACAACGCCAGTGATATTGCCATCAGTTACTAATAATTTTTTAACGGTTGTTTTCATTTTTAACTCAACATTTAACTCAGCTAAACGGTCAAATAGCCCATTAACAATCGCTTTTGACGTATTGGCAACAGGAAACATTCTCCCGTGATCTTCTTCTTTTAAGTGCACACCGTGGCTTTCAAAAAATTCCATGATGTCATAATTGTTGAATTGTGAAAAAGTACTATATAGAAATTTTCCATTACCAGGAATGAACGAAATAATTTCTTCGGGCGGTCTGTTATTTGTAACATTGCATCGACCTCCGCCGGTTAAACGTAATTTTTTTCCAAGCATTTTATTTTTATCGATAATCATGACGCGAGCGCCTTTTTCTGCGGCAGAAACGGCAGCCATCATACCACTTGTTCCTCCACCAATGACAATGACATCTATATTCATCTATTGCCACTCCTTTCATTATTAAATGATAGTTTAGCATACTTTTTTTAAAATTTGATGAGAAAAGATTTTTTTTATTTATTTAAATATTATATAATACTAATTAAGTTTAAGAAGGGAATGATGCAATATGTCACCACAAGATTATGTAACAAAAATGTTGGATGAAGTAAAAGAAAAATATGGTTACCAATCAGAGTATATTCAAGCAGTGGAGGAATTTTTAATCACAGTCACACCATTTTTAGAAAAAAATCCGGTTTACTGTGAGAAAAACATTTTAGGTCAATTAATTGTACCTGAACGTTTAATTGAGTTTCGCGTTCCATGGATGTCGGATTCAGGTGAGTGGACGGTGAATATTGGTTACCGCGTTCAATACAACTCAGCGTTAGGACCTTACAAAGGTGGATTACGTTTCCATCCTTCTGTCAATCAAAGTATCATGAAATTCTTAGCGTTTGAACAAATTTTTAAAAACAGTTTAACCTCATTACCAATCGGTGGCGGTAAAGGTGGAAGTGATTTTGAACCTAAAGGTAAATCTGATGGTGAAATCATGCGTTTTTGTCAAAGTTTTATGCAAGAATTACAAAAACATATTGGCCCAAGTATGGATGTGCCAGCTGGTGATATGGGTGTTGGAGGCCGTGAAATTGGGTATTTATACGGAGAATATAAACGTCTAAATGGTTATCAAGCAGGTGTTTTAACTGGTAAACCATTAGCTTTCTGGGGAAGTTTAGCTCGTACAGAAGCAACAGGTTATGGTTTAGTGTATTTTGTTAAGTATTTATTACAAGACAAAGGCGACTCATTAAAAGGCAAACGTGTGATGGTGTCAGGTAGTGGTAATGTTGCCATTTACGCGATTGAAAAAGCACAAGAATTAGGTGCGACAGTTCTTGGCTGTTCTGATTCTTCTGGTTACATCATCGACGAAGATGGTATAGACTGTGAGTTAGTTAAAGAAATTAAAGAAGTGAAACGTGGTCGTTTAAGTGACTATGCTGCAGCAAAACCAAATGCTAAGTACGTTGAAAATGCGTCAATTTGGACAGAAAATATTGCCTATGAAGTAGCTTTACCATGTGCCACTCAAAATGAAATTGGATTAGACGAAGCAGCTATCCTCATCAAAAACGGGGTAAAAGTCTTAGCTGAAGGGGCAAACATGCCAACTAAACTTGATGCTCTACACAAATTAACTCAATCAGGTGTGGTTTATTGTCCAGGTAAAGCATCAAACGCTGGTGGTGTGGCAGTATCTGCTTTAGAAATGGCTCAAAATTCGCAACGGTTACCATGGACTTTCGAACAAGTTGATGCAGAACTTGATAACATCATGAAAAACATCTACGAAACATGTGCGACAACGGCAAAAAAATATGCACAAGAAGATGATTTATTAACTGGTGCAAACATCGCTGGATTCGAGCGCGTTGCTAAAGCAATGTTAGCTCAAGGACTTGTGTAATAAAAATTCTCCACGTTTTGTTATAAACTATCTGAAAAAGATGTGAAATAAACAAAAAAATGGTAAAATAGGTATGTATTCTTGTACGAAGAATCACATATTACTAGGAGGATGATTATGTCACATATTCGTTTTGATTATTCAAATGTCGGTACATTTATTGGTGAGCATGAATTAGGTTACATGCAAGCAGAAGTTTCTGCTGCCCACAAAACATTGCGTGAGGGAACTGGACCAGGAAATGATTTCCGCGGTTGGATTGACTTACCAGAAAACTATGATAAAGAAGAATTTGCTCGCGTTAAAAAAGCAGCAGAAAAAATTCAATCAGATTCAGATATTTTAATCGTCATCGGAATCGGTGGATCATATTTAGGAGCTAAAGCTGCTATCGACTTTTTAAACCACTCATTCTACAATCTTTTAGACAACGAAGAAAGAAAAACACCACAAGTATTCTTTGCTGGAAATTCTATCAGCTCAACTTATTTAGCTGATTTAATCCAAATAATTGGCGACAAAGACTTCTCAGTGAATGTTATTTCTAAATCTGGTACAACTACTGAACCAGCAATTGCTTTTAGAGTCTTTAAAGATTTATTAGAGAAAAAATACGGTAAAGAAGAAGCAAACAAACGTATCTATGCAACAACTGATAAAGCACGCGGCGCTGTTAAAACAGAAGCTGACGTTGAAGGTTGGGAAACATTTGTTATTCCCGATGATGTTGGTGGACGTTTCACTGTTTTAACACCAGTTGGATTACTTCCAATCGCTGTAACAGGTGCTAACATTGATGAGTTAATGAAAGGTGCTGCTGACGCGCGCGTTGCTTACAGCTCTGATGATTTAACGAAAAATGAGGCATATCAATATGCCGCATTACGTAACATTTTATACCGTAAAGGAAAAGTAACTGAGTTATTAATCAATTACGAACCAAACTTACAATACTTCTCTGAATGGTGGAAACAATTATTCGGCGAGTCTGAAGGGAAAGACCAAAAAGGCATCTACCCCATCAAGCGCGAACTTCTCAACTGACTTACACTCATTAGGTCAATACATTCAAGAAGGACGTCGTAACATTTTTGAGACAGTTATTAAAGTAGATAAACCTCGTAAAAATGTAGAAATTCCAGTACTTTATCAAGACTTAGATGGTTTAGGTTACATTCAAGGAAAAGAAATTGATTTTGTTAACACAAAAGCATTTGAAGGAACACTTTTAGCACATACTGATGGTGGCGTACCAAACTTTGTGGTAAATATTCCTGAAACTGATGCTTACACATTAGGTTACTTAATGTACTTCTTTGAAATCGCAGTTGGTATTTCTGGTTATTTAAATGGCGTAAACCCATTTGATCAACCAGGTGTTGAAGCATACAAGAAAAATATGTTTGCTTTACTTGGAAAACCAGGTTTTGAAGAGTTAGCAAAAGAATTAAACGAACGTCTTAAATAAGACTAATATAAGTGTCTGGCAATTTTGCCAGGCACTTTTTTAATGCCAGACACGATTTACAAGGTATTAAATGTAAAATTCATTCATAGAATTAGTTAAGACAAGAAGATACCGAAACTAAGAAAACTAACCAAAGAGATGATTAAAAATAAAATATAACCCACTTTTAGTTAGAGTTACTTTACACATTTCAAAAGGAGAATATATATATGTTGATTATCTCAAGTACAAAAAAGTACCTGAAAACAGTAAAAAACCTTCCAATTAATTGGAAGGGATGACTAGGGTGCTTTAGTCCCGAACATATTCATTTTTGGTTTTGGAATTTCCTTATTGTGCTGAGCGGCTAACTCCATTGCCTTGACGTACAAATCTAACTTTTGTTCAAGAGTCAAATCTTTTTTTTCAGACATTAAAACAGATTGAGCAAATTTTTCTTTATCAATATAAATCATACGTTTCACCCACCTTTAGTCATTCTACTATTATATTATAGCAAAAGTAGAACGAAAAAAGTGTTTGAAATATGAGGATATTTTGTGAAATATTTTTTATTAGTGATAAAAGATGGTATAATATTGAGATAGGAATAATTAGACTATTAAGGAGAAAGAGTTTATGATGGCTAAAGATTTTGTTGATGAACTATCCCATTTAAAGGCTATACTCGTTTTAGAAGAAAACGTTGATATGGCTCGTTTTAATCAGTTGTATAACACTGCAATTGATCAGATGATTCGAGGTGAGCGAGTTAACAAAGAAATGATGGAAGAATTATTCTATTTTAGAAATTTAATTAATCATTAACAATTAATGATTATAACAAAAAGTTTTTTTTGGGGGGTGAAGAGATGAAAAATATTATACGATTTATTAGTGTGTTTATAATTATTGGTGCATATAATACACGTTTTTCATTTTTATCATTAAATATCTTCTTGGCTTATATTCCACTAGAACTATCATTTCAGTTTTTTCGTGTGAAACATTCTTATGTAAAGCTAGGTATAGCAGCATTATTTATGCTCTATTTTCCTAATATACCATATTTAGTGACAGATATTATTCATATGCATATGTTAAATATATATAATCAATTTACCGGCGATAGTATTAAAAACTTAAGTGATTGGACGTTGACAATCGTTCTTTTTTTATCGATTTTTAGTTTTGTTCTTTTAGGATTTGGTCAACTTCTTAAACTCATGATGTATACTAAAAAACGATATGAATTATCAACAGTACAAGTCAATCTAGCTTTAACGTTAATTTGTTTCTTATCGTCACTAGGAATTTACGCTGGAAGATTTCCACCACGATTTCATTCGATTGATGTTTTCAGTAGACCGTGGTATGTGTTTAAAACTATCTTCCTTGATTGGTCAGTTGTAAAATTAGAAATCGTGTTACTATTTTTAATTTTACATTTATGTATTATAGGTGTGATGACCATGAATCGACAGTTATCAAAATTGAACTAAAAAACTCATCGACAACTTATGAAAATAAGTTCGATGAGTTTTTTTAATAGTTTTCTGCTCCTTTTTTAAGGAACATTAAAGATACAGCAGCTAAAATACCCAGTGCTAGGAAATAAATGAAAGCTGATAAATACGAATCTGAACTATCAACTAAGGCACCAATGATAATTTGAGCGGTCGCGCCACCTAAAATACCACCAGTTGAAATGGTCGAGTAGCTTGGTGCGAAATTTTTTCCAGTAAATACTTTTAACGGAATGGTCATCAATGTAACAAAGGCAACAGTCATACTTAATGTTGCTAAACCTAATATAAGGATGAACAAAGCTAAAGAGTGAACATAATAAGATAAAAAGACAAGAGATGAACCGATGATAGCCATCATTTTAATCACAAGCGTATCTTTATCAGCGAAAAACTTGCTGACAACAAAACTACCACCAATTGCTCCAACCAAAGCAAAGACACCAACGCATGAGCTGACAAAACCTGATTGTGTTAATGTAATCCCACGTTGACTGGTTAAAAAACTAGGTAACCAGTTGTTAATACCATAAAGTAAACTATTAACAAAAAAAGCAGCAGCAAATAAAGTCCAGATGTTACGGTTTTTCCAGATTTTTAGTAAGGAGATTTTTTCAGCATCTTCTTTCATCATTGCTTTTGTTTGTTTTTGTGGAGCTGGAATTCCTTTTGCAATAATGAATGATGCCACAATGGCTAAAATAGTTAGTAACATATAAGCGAATTTCCAGTTGTATTTATCAATGATTGGTGAGAGTAAAACAGGACCAATTACTCCAGCAATACCAGAAGAGGAAATTAAAATTCCTTTAGCGAATGTACGTCGTTCTATCGGGAAATGATCGATGATTTCTTTACTTGATGCTGATGGGTAACCAGAGTGAGCTAACATCCCGGTTAATAGACGAATAGCTAACAACATCGTGACCGTTTGGCCAAAACTAAAAACTAAATCAAATACACCAATCATAAAAATTGACCAAATAAGCACTTTCTTTGCACCAAATTTATTAATGGCAAAACTCATTGGGACTTGCATGATAGCATATCCAATAAAAAAAGCACTCAGAATAAGTCCTTTTTGGCTTTCTGTCATAGGGATGTCTTTACTAATTGAAATAATTGAAATACCAACAGACAATTTATCTATATAGACTATTACATAGCCTAAAAATAATGTTGAGAGTAAAAGAGATAAATTTACTTGATTTTTTGTGTTATTCATAAGCATGTCCTTTCTTACTAACGATATTAGTATTTATTAAATATACAGGTTTTTTAAAACATTGTAAATTAAATTTAAAAACTTCATATAATTTTCGGAAAAAATGTGACTTTGCAAGATGTCTTGTTTTATTATAGAATAAGTGATGTTGCAAAAGAATAGGGGAATACCTGTTCTTTACATCGGAGAAAAGATAGCCTATTATTGATAAAGACAAGCACACAACTTGTTTACGTTATGATGCTAGAAAAGGAGTTTACCTATGTCAAAAGAAATAAATAGACAATATGATGATTCATCCATTCAAGTATTAGAAGGTCTAGAGGCGGTAAGAAAACGTCCAGGGATGTATATTGGTTCAACAGACTCTAAAGGATTACATCATTTGGTTTTTGAAATTTTTGATAATGCAGTTGATGAGGCGTTGTCAGGATATGGGACGGAAATTGATGTCACCATACATAAAGATAATAGTATCAGTGTGAAAGACTATGGTCGCGGTATGCCAACTGGTATCCATGCTTCAGGAAAACCTACTATAGAAGTTATTTTTACTGTATTACATGCGGGAGGAAAGTTCGGTCAAGGTGGTTATAAAACATCAGGTGGTCTTCATGGTGTTGGGGCAAGTGTCGTAAATGCCTTATCAAGTTCACTTACGGTAGAAACAATAAAAGATGGCCAAATGGCGACCCTAGCTTTTAAAGATGGTGGACACACAGATGGCAAATTTAAAAAGAGTAAAACATCAAATAAACAAAATGGCTCAACCATCACATTTAAACCAGATGCGTCAATTTTTTCGACGACAGTGTTTTCATATGATGTGTTATCAGAGCGTTTAAGAGAGTCAGCTTTTTTACTTAAAGGCATTAAAATCACGTTAACAGATGAACGTGAAGGCCAAGAAAAAGAAGACGTCTTCTTATACGAAGATGGAATTAAAGAATTTATTGCTTACTTAAATGAAAGCAAAGATGATTTGTCACCAATTGTTTATTTTGCTGGCGAAAAAGAAGGCATAGAAGTTGAATTTGCTTTCCAATATAATGATGGCTATTCTGAAAACATTTTATCTTTTGTAAACAACGTGCGAACAAGAGATGGCGGAACGCACGAAGTAGGGATGAAGACAGCTTTAACCAAATCCTTTAATGAGTACGCTAGGAAAACAGGTTTATTAAAAGAAAAAGATAAAAACCTTGAAGGTAGTGACTTTAGAGAAGGATTATCAGCGATTATTAGTGTGCGTATACCAGAAAATTTACTTCAATTTGAAGGACAAACAAAAGGTAAATTAGGGACACCTGCTGCTAGAACGATTGTTGAAACAGTTATTAGTGACCAATTAGGATTTTACTTACTCGAAAACAATGATTTATCACAAATGCTTGTCAAAAAAGCTCTAAAAGCTCGTGAAGCTAGAGAAGCCGCACGAAAAGCTCGTGAAGATAGTCGTAATGGGAAAAAGCGTCGCAAGGGTGAATCATTACTATCTGGTAAATTAACGCCAGCACAGTCACGTAATCCAAAGAAAAATGAATTGTACTTAGTCGAAGGGGACTCTGCCGGAGGATCTGCTAAACAAGGCCGTGACAGAAAATTCCAAGCGATTTTACCACTTCGAGGGAAAGTCATTAACACTGAAAAAGCAAAACTACAAGACATATTAAAAAATGAAGAAATCAATACCATGATTTATACAATCGGTGCTGGTGTTGGTCCTGATTTTCAACTAGATGATGTCAATTACGATAAAGTCATCATCATGACAGATGCGGATACAGATGGGGCACATATTCAAGTGCTTCTACTGACATTTTTCTATCGCTACATGAAGCCACTTGTCGAAGCAGGAAAAGTTTATATCGCCTTGCCACCACTTTATCGAGTGAGTAAAGGTCGCGGTAAGACTGAACAGCTTGAATACGCATGGACAGATGATGAAATGGCTGATATCACAAAACGTATGGGGAAGGGCTATTTAATCCAACGTTACAAAGGTCTTGGTGAAATGAATGCAGACCAGTTATGGGAAACAACAATGAATCCTGACACAAGAACCTTGATTCGTGTGACCATTGACGATTCTGCTCGTGCCGAAAGACGTGTGACAACCTTGATGGGAGATAAAGTAGAGCCACGTCGTAAATGGATTGAAGAACATGTTCAATTTACGTTAGAAGAAGATGGTAGTATTTTAGAAAACCATGACATCATTGAGGAACAGACAACTCATGACGTAGAAGACATTGAAGAAATAAATTTGTTTGATTAGTTAGTACCAATAAAAGGAGAGAACAAGAATGAATCAAGAGCATGGGATTCAAAATCTTAGTCTGGAAGATGTAATGGGGGACCGATTTGGTCGATACTCAAAATACATCATCCAAGATAGAGCCTTACCTGATATAAGAGATGGATTAAAACCTGTTCAACGTCGTATTCTATTTTCGATGAATAAAGACGGTAATACTTATGAAAAGAGTTTTAGAAAATCGGCAAAATCTGTCGGAAATATTATGGGGAATTATCATCCTCATGGGGATAGCAGTATTTACGAAGCAATGGTGCGTATGAGTCAAGATTGGAAGTTACGTGAGCCGTTAATCGAAATGCATGGGAACAACGGGAGTATGGACGGTGATCCACCTGCTGCGATGCGTTATACTGAAGCGCGTTTATCAAAACTTAGTGGCGAATTATTAAAAGATATTGAAAAAGAAACCGTGGATTTTGTTTGGAACTTTGATGATACAGAAAAAGAACCAACCGTTTTACCTGCAGGATTTCCTAACCTATTAGTTAATGGATCAACAGGGATTTCAGCTGGGTATGCAACCGAAATTCCAACACACAATTTAGGTGAAGTCATTGATGGCACGATTTATTTAATCGATCACCCAAATGCTAGTGTGGAAAAATTAATGGAATTTATTCCTGGACCAGATTTTCCGACAGGTGCGATTCTTCAAGGGAAAAAAGAATTGAGAAAAGCCTACGAAACTGGAAAAGGTCGCGTGATTATTCGTTCTAAAACAGAAATCGAACCACTAAAAGGTGGACGAGAGCAAATCGTGATTACTGAAATTCCTTATGAAGTCAATAAAGCCAACTTAGTGAAAAAAATGGACGAGCTACGTTTAACAAAACGTGTAGAAGGTATATCAGAGGTCAGAGATGAAACAGATAGAACAGGATTGCGTATTGTTGTTGAGTTACGTAAAGAAGTGGATGCAGAAGGTATTCTAAACTATCTACTGAAAAATACGGAACTTCAAGTGAATTATAACTTCAATATGGTGGCGATTAACCAACTAAGACCACAACAAGTGGGATTAAAAGATATTTTAGAAGGCTACATCACTCACCGTAAACAAGTGATTATTGACCGCAGTCAGTTTGATTTAAATAAAGCGAAAAAACGAGAGCATATTGTATTAGGTTTAATGAAAGCTTTGTCTATTTTAGATGATGTGATTCGTATTATTCGTCAAAGTAAAGACAAAAAGAATGCCAAAGACAATTTGATTTCAGCACATGATTTTAGTGAAGAACAAGCAGAAGCTATCGTGTCATTACAATTATACCGCTTAACTAATACAGATATCACTGCTCTTGAGCAAGAAGCAGCTGAGTTGGATGAGCAAATCAAAGCACTTAAGTTAATCATTAATAACCCAAGCGAGTTATTAAAAGTCATGAAAAAAGAGCTTCGAGAAGTGAAGAAAACCTATGATACTGACAGACGAACTTTATTAGAAGATAAAATTGAAGAAATCAACATTGAAACAGCTGTCATCGTGCCACAAGAAGATGTGATGGTCAGTGTGACACGAGAAGGTTACGTGAAACGTAGTAGTTTACGTTCATATGGGGCTTCTAAAGAAGACGACATCGAAATGAAAGACACCGATGAATTGATTTATTCTGGTCAATTAAATACCCATCATCACGTGTTGTTTGTTACAACAAAGGGGAATATAATTTATCGACCTGTGCATGAATTAACAGATAAGAGATGGAAGGATGTTGGTGAACATTTTTCACAAACACTGAGTACACTCTTACCAAATGAGCAGATTTTAAAAGTATTTCCATATGAAACCCTAGACGATACAAAAGAATTTGTCTTTGTCACAAAAGAGGGAATGATTAAACGCACATTGATGAATGAATTTGCTAGCTGGCGAACATATAAGAGTCGTCCGTTGATGTGTATGAAGCTTAAAACAGAGACAGACGAGTTGATTAGTGCTAACTTAATTGATTCTACAAAAGCGTATGACGTCACATTAATTAGTCATTTAGGCTTTGGTTTACGTTATGATTTAAGCGAGGTACCAACAGTTGGCGCAAAAGCATCAGGTGTGAAAGCTATTAACTTAAAAGAGGGAGACTATTTAGTTTCCACTCATATTTTCTTAAGTGATGCGAAAGAGCATTTCGTGACACTTGTGACACAACGAGGTTCGGTTAAGAAAATGAATATTCTTGAGATTAATAAATTAGGTCGTGCCAAACGTGGCTTGATGGTTTTAAGAGAATTGAAAAATAATCCGCATCGTGTCTATGCAAGCCTTTCAACAAATAATCAAAATGAGTTATTAATGGTGGAAACTGAAAATGGTGCAAGTTATACATTAGATGTAAAAAACATACCTGTCAATGATCGGACGTCTAATGGATCGTTTGCGACAAATGAAAAAACAGATGGCGAAATCACAAAGATAAGTATTTCACAAAAAGAGAACTTAGATTAGTTAAAAAGAAGAAATCGTTTAACGGTTTCTTCTTTTTCTGTTATATGACACAATATAAAATGTAACCGTTGTTATAATACAGATGAGTCAGTAAAGTAGAACAGTTGTGGCACTTTGGCTTTCTTAATAAAACCTTAAGAAACTGTATAAACACGCGATTAAAAGCATATTGTGTTTTTTTTAACAAAAATTGTATTTTTTTTCACTATAACACTTGCGTGAATCTGTTTTTGTGTTATACTGAACATGTAAAGAAATTAAAAATAAAACTTTGAAACAACTAACTTAAGGAGGTTCTCATATTATGGGATACTGGGACGGATTTAAAGGTAGTAAATGGCGCACAACTGTGGATGTTAGAGATTTTATTCAAGCAAACTACACAGAATACAAAGGTGACGACAGTTTCTTAGAGCCAGCTGCTGATAGCACAGAAAAATTATGGACAAAACTACAAGAATTATTTGAAGTGCAACACGAACAAAATGGTGTTTATGACATGGATAACAACATCCCTGCTACAGTAACATCACATGAACCTGGTTACTTAATTAAAGAAGAAGAAAAAATCGTTGGATTACAAACTGATGTTCCATTAAAACAAGCATTCATGCCATTTGGTGGTATTAACATGGCAAACAATGCTTTAGTATCAAATGGATACGAAGTTGACGACGAAATGACTAACATCTTCACTAACTGGAGAAAAACACATAACCAAGGTGTATTCGATGCTTACACTCCAGAAATGAGAGCCGCTCGTAAAAATAAGATTATTACAGGTCTTCCAGATGCTTATGGTCGTGGACGTATTATCGGTGACTACCGTCGTTTAGCATTATACGGAATTGACTTCTTAATTGCTGAAAAGAAAAAAGACTTATCTAACGTAGGGAACAAAGTGATGACAGATGATGTGATCCGTTTACGTGAAGAAGTGTCTGATCAAATTAAAGCATTAGTTGACATTAAAGAAATGGCGACTTACTACGGATTTGATATTTCTAAACCTGCTAAAAATGCTCAAGAAGCGATCCAATGGGTGTACTTCGGTTACTTAGCAGCCATTAAATCTCAAAATGGTGCCGCTATGTCAATCGGTCGTATATCTGCATTTTTAGATATCTATATCCAACGTGATTTAGAAAATGGCGTAATCAACGAAGCGGAAGCACAAGAATTAATTGACCACTTAATTATGAAATTACGTATGGTTAAATTCGCTCGTACGCCTGAATATAACCAATTATTCTCTGGATACCCAATTTGGGCAACCTTATCAATTGCTGGTATGGGAATTGACGGACGTTCATTAGTAACTAAAAATGATTTCCGTATCTTACATACATTAACAAACATGGGCCCATCTCCAGAACCAAACTTAACCGTATTGTATTCTTCTCATTTACCAGAAGGATTCAGAACTTATGCAGCTAAAATTGCGAAAGAAAGTTCTTCAATCCAATTTGAAAATGACGATTTATTACGTGCTAACTGGGGATCAGATGACTGTGCGATTGCTTGTTGTGTGTCTGCCACTGTTATGGGTAAAGACATGCAATTCTTCGGAGCTCGTGCTAACTTAGCTAAAGCAGTGTTATATGCAATTAACGGTGGGGTTGACGAAGTGACAAAAGCACAAGTTGCACCTCGTTTCCGTCCAATGACTGGTGATACATTAAACTATGATGACTTCATCACTCGTTACAAAGATATATTAGATTGGTTAGCAGAATTATATGTAAATACATTAAACGTTATCCATTACATGCATGATAAATATGCTTATGAAGCGCCACAATTAGCATTCATGGATACTGACTTAAAACGCACATTCGCAACTGGTATTGCGGGAATCTCTCATGCGGCTGATAGTATCATGGCCATCAAACATGGTAACGTACAAGTAATCCGTGACGAAGATGGATTAGCAGTTGATTATGTACCACAAAATGAGTTCCCAACTTACGGAAATGACAATGAAGAAGCAGATGCAATGGCAAACTGGATTTTAGACTACTTCATGACTCAAATTAAACGTCAACATACTTATAGAAACTCAACACCTACAACATCATTATTAACGATTACTTCTAATGTTGTTTATGGTAAAGCAACTGGTAACACACCAGACGGACGTCGTGCAGGTAAACCATTAGCACCAGGTGCTAACCCAAGTTACCAAGACGGTAAATTCTTAGGTGAGAAAAATGGTCTTTTAGCATCATTAAACTCAACTGCAAGACTTGCTTATACATCAGCTTTAGATGGTATCTCAAATACTCAAACAATTAACCCTAATGGTTTGGGTAAAGATGATGATACTCGTATTAACAACTTACGTAACGTAATGGATGGTTACTTCGATAGAGGAGGATATCACTTGAACGTGAACGTCTTTACAACAGATTTATTATTAGACGCTCAAGCTCATCCAGAAAAATATCCCAACTTAACTATCCGTGTATCTGGATACGCAGTTAAATTCCGTGATTTGACTCCAGAACAACAAGCAGACGTTATTTCTCGTACTGCTCATGATAGAATGTAATTAAACAATTCGTAAAATAAGAGGATGGCTGTTTTGGCGGTCATCCTTTTTTAAAAGCAAAGTTAGGAAGTGACGATAATGACAAAATCAGTAACAGGAAGAATTCACTCAACAGAAAATTTAGGGACAGTTGACGGTCCGGGTGTACGTTTTATAGTCTTTATGCAAGGGTGTAAAATGCGTTGCCAGTTTTGTCATAATCCTGATACATGGAAAATCGGTGGAGGACGTGAAGTGACAACTGATGAAATATTAGAAGAAGCTCTACGTTATAAATCTTACTGGGGCGAAGATGGCGGCATTACAATTAGTGGTGGTGAGCCGTTACTTCAACTTGATTTCATCATTGATTTGTTTAAAAAAGCGAAAAAACATGGAATTCATACAACGGTAGATACTTGTGGTAAACCATTTACGTTTGACGAACCCTTTTTTAGTAAATTTAATGAAATGTTGAAATACACTGATCTGTTTTTATTTGATATCAAACATATCGATCCACAAGGTCACAAAGAACTAACGATGCATACTAATGATAATATTCTTGAAATGGCGAAGTATTTATCTGATATTGGTCAACCTGTATGGATTCGACATGTTTTAGTACCGCAAAGAACAGATTATGATGAATTTTTGATTCGTCTAGACGATTTCATAAAAGAATTAAAAAATGTCGACAAAGTTGAAGTGTTGCCATATCACACAATGGGTCTTTTCAAATGGCAAGACTTAGGGATTGATTACCCATTAAAAGGCATTGACCCACCAACTCAAGAGCGAGTAAAAAATGCCCAAGAATTACTTCATACGGCAGACTATAATAAGTACAAAGAAAAACGTGCAGTGAAATAGATTGGCTCTATATCAAATCGTGTTGATGGACAATAATGTAGATAAAAAAGTCTCAATAATGAAATAGAATTAAATGAAGTGAGGGAAGAAATTCTCTCGCTTTTTTATTTAACCTGAAAACTTGATCTGGAATCAAAAAGAGACGTCGTTTGAATAGTAGAAAGTTTCAATAGCTATAGGCCGCATATAATCACTTTAATTTTATTGTTAATGCCTTCCTTCTAATAACCGTATTTTCAGATACACTGTGGTATTCTGTAATTGGGTTACGTGATTGTTTCTCTTTTAAGTCAAAAGCAATTTGGTATTTAAGTTGTTTAGAAACGTGACAATAGTCATCTGCTAGAGAAGTAGAAGCACTGAAAGTTGATCAACAGCTTCTATAAAGGGTGTTTTTTATGTGAAGTGTCAGATAAGTTGTGCGATGTTCAACTTCAGACAATTGACTAATGGTTTGATACATTCCGTTTTTAACGGATTGGTAAAATACACATTCCTTGTATTGTTTATCTTTATTCACTAATCTTCCTATCATCATGTTAACCGAGCAGTTGTTTCTCGCTTCGCGAGACAACTAATCCTCATTAAAAATAAGAGAATCATCTGTTAAATTGATTAGTTTTCTTGTATTATTATCCATAGGCGGATTATCTTTTGTGATGTCAGTTATAGTCGACTCAATTTTATCAATAAGAATGCCCTTTTTCTATTCTCAAAACAAAAAATCACATTGATAGCATTTAAGCTATCAACACGATTTAGTCTACATCCAATAGATTTAAACCTGAGAAAGCTATATATATCAGATTTTTTTATTTTATTAGAACGAGTTCAATAAAGGGGCTGACTAGAAATCATCCTTAAGTAGGATTTTAATTTCATAAAACATCCTTTATAATGAAATTATGTTAAATAAAGAAAAGGAGAATTTAAAAATGAAAAAAATAATTTTATTAAGTGGGGCAGTATTATCACTAGGTTTTTTTGCAGGATGTTCATCACAAAATACAGATTCGGGTAAGACGATTAAGTCATCAAGCTCACAAGTTTCAGATTCAAGTAACGCAGTGAGTTCAACAATGAGTGAATCAAGTACAAGTGAAACAGTTTATAATGTGAGTTTATCAGAAGCGATAGAAACATATAAGGAAACTTATCCAAATGCTGATATCATATCAATTAGTTTAAATACTAGTTTTGGGCAAACAGTTTATGATATTGAAGGAATAGATGACAATAAAGAATATACAATAAAAATCAACACTGATACAAAAGAAGTGAAAAAAGAACGTGAAGAAAACTTAGACCGTGATGAGAGAAATGGAGTGAAACGAAAAGAGAACAGACTAGATTTAACTAACTTAAAAGATATGAAAGAAATATTTGACATTGCATTAAACGAAGCAGGTTCGGGTAAAATTGATGATTGGAAAATCAAAGAAGACATGGGTGTAACTTATTGGGAAGTGTCTATTAAAGATGGTATGACAAAAGAAACTGAGTATAAAATCAATGCTCAAACTGGTGAAATCATCGAAACAGACGTAGATTAATAAAAAGGTAGATTAGTTTTTGGCTAATCTATCTTTTTTTACTACATTGTTTGATTACAATATTTCTTGGGACGTTTGTTTCTATTTCGCATACTTTTGCATACTGATGATTATTGACAAATTTTTTGTGTTTTATAAAATTAACAACTGATTCACAAACAAAGCCAGATCATACCCCTATTGAAATGGGAGATAGGTCGGAGTCGACTAGTAAGCTGAAAAATAGTAGGGAAATTCTTGCGATTAGTAATAATAGGCTAGTTTTTTTATGGAGTTTCTCTCCTTTGGTTATTCGTCATCATCTTCAAGTAAAAAGATGTCTTCAATTGCTATATTAAAAAATTTCCCGATTTTTAAAGAAATGATGGTCTATCGCGAAATATCTAAAGCGTTAGCGATATCTTGTTTTGTCAAGCATACTTTACATTTTTGAATGATAAATTTTTGAATGCTCTTTTTTAAAATTATGATATAATGTTAAATGTATGACATTAACTGGAGGGATATATCACTATGACAAAGGTATTAATTTTTGGTCATCAAAATCCGGATACAGATGCGATTGCTTCAGCGATTTCATTTGCTTATCTACAAAATAAACTAGGTGTAAACGCCGAGGCAGTAGCTCTTGGAGAACCTAATGAAGAAACTGCTTATGCGTTAAATCACTTTAAAGTTGACGCGCCAAGAGTTGTTGAAAATTGTGCGAATGAAACAACGCAAGTCATGTTAGTCGACCACAATGAAGCACAACAAAGTGTGAGCGATATTAAAGAGCTAGAAGTACTAGCAGTGGTAGATCATCACCGTATTGCAAACTTTGAAACAGCAAATCCATTGTACTATCGTGCAGAACCTGTAGGGTGTACAAATACAATTATCTTGAAAATCTTTAAAGAACATGGCATTGACATTCCAAAAGAGATTGCCGGAATGATGTTATCAGCTATTGTATCTGATTCATTACTATTCAAATCACCAACATGTACTGATGAAGATGTTAAAGCAGCAAAAGAATTAGCTGAAATTGCTGGGGTTGATGTAGAAAGTTATGGCTTAGAAATGCTTAAAGCAGGAACAAACCTTTCGACTAAAACAGCAGTAGAATTAATCAATGCAGATGCTAAAACATTCCCAATGGCTGATAAGTCAGTTCGTATTGGTCAAGTAAACACAGTTGATGTGAATGACGTATTAGCTCGTCAATCAGAATTAGAAGAAGCGATGGCAAAAGAAAATGCTGATAACGGATTTGACTTATTTGTATTAGTGATTACAAATATTTTAGACAGTGATTCAGTGATTCTTGTAGTAGGAGAGCCTAAAGAAAAAATAGAAGCAGCATTTAATGTGACGCTTGAAAATAATACAGCAGAATTAGCTGGTGTTGTGTCACGTAAAAAACAAGTGGTACCACCATTAACAAACGCATTTAATGCATAAAACAACAAAGAGGAAAATCTCTGAGGAAACTTGGAGATTTTTCGATTAAGGGGGCTAGTACATGTATAAGATGTTAACATTAGAAACAGAACCGGCCTTTAGACAATTAATGCAAGATGAAATGTATATAAGAGTTGCAAATTTCTTTATATCACAAAAATCTGACGTCACGCTAAGAGAGATAAAACGTAATCTTCCTGATCAGAAGAATATCGAGAGAAAAATGGAATCATGGATTGATATGGGGGTTGTCTCTCGTTGCAATGGTCGTTATCAACTAAATGGCGAAATCTTATCAAAGGATGAACAAAATCATATACAAAATATTTGTGACGAATCTTTCAATCATTATTTATCAGATTTGAGAAAAAGTATTTTCAGTCTAAATGTATCTATGAAAGACCAATCCTTTTACCTTACTCATGCTTTATTTAATCTGTTAAGCAAACAAATGGCAAAATTATCTTATATAGAAGACGTCGAAAGTTTAAACGACATAACTCATTTGCCATTCTATCTTCAAAAATTGTCCGGAATTAAAACGACATTTATGTCATACGAAAGTTTGAATGGGTTAGGCGAGTGTAAGAGTTTGTCTTCTTATTTTTTTGAACAACGTTATCATTTAAATACAGAGTCATCAAATTTTATAGAATTAAATAATAAAATAGGTGATGTTAACAAAGTTTATTTTATGACGTATATTGATCGGAAATTACGGCGTATTGATAAAGGGCGGCATGTATCGTCTACTTCACCGGATATCTTTTTAGAGGCGTTAGAGATTTTAAATTATCTAATGATTGAAAATGATAGCTATAGACTAAGTCTAACTGTTATTGAAAAGGATATTGAACAGATGATGTTAGAGGTATTGAAACCAGTTATCGATAGAATGAGACAACATTTAGCCAAAGAGTTTGGGGTTTATGAACTATTAGTTTGTCTGGATAACCTAAAGCGATATGAGTTGATGATTGGGTCGGACTCATTAACTGGATATTATCGTGTGAAAGCATAAAAGTTGGACAAGGCTGTTTCTCTTTATATAATAATGATGAGAAAAGAGGGATAGAGATGTTCAAACAAGTAAAGGAATTGAATGAATTAAATGACTTAGTATCAAGTCAGGGATTGGTTTTGGTTTATTTTAGTCAACCCAATTGTAGTGTGTGTCATGGGTTAAAACCTCAAGTAGAAGCTAAATTAAAAGAATTTAGTGATGACATCGCATTTCTCGATGTGAATACTGAAGATATTCCAGAAGTGTCTGGAGAGTATCAAGTGATGACAGTTCCTGTAATTTTACTATTTTTAGATGGTAGAGAATATATGCGGAAAGCTCGGTTTGTTCCAATTGCAGAGTTGTATGCAGATGTTAAGAAAATTGTCACAGGGGTTAACAGTATGGCATGACCTTAAAAGGAGAGAATAAATGAAATTATTAAAACGAATTGTATCTATTTTAATTTTATTAGTTATTATTGGTGGGGTAGGCTACTACTTTTATACCGAACAAATTAAGGGAGGATCACCTGATATTGTTGCTAAAGATACAGGTAGCATTGATCTATCGAAAATAGAACAAACGGTTGAATCGAATACTGGTGAAGGGAAGTATCAAGTGTCATTTGATTCATGGGATGCTTTAGACGAGAAGGCTAAGGACGGTGTTTACAGTGTAGACGAGTATCCAAATACGTCGCTATATCTCGTGTCAGCAACTAAACAAGCAGATGGAAAAATCTTGGCCGTATTTGATGACGCACCTATTAAAGATAAATAAGTTAATTGGCAATGTTACATTTAAACATTGTCTTTTTTTATGAATTTATAACTATACCATTGTTCCTAAATTGGATTCGATAGTGTGGTTCAGATAAAAACAAATCTGTTTACATTGTTGAATAAATGAAATAAGCAAGTATTCATCCGGCTATGAAATGAATACTTGCTTTAATAATTGGATTTGTCCAATGCTATTACTCCTTAATAAGTTGATTTAGTTTATTTTTAGCTTCTTCAATTGTTATGCCAGTAGCAAATATTTCGTCGTTTGTTGCATCGGATACAATGAAGATGTTATCGTCTGTATTTAATGTGACACGATATGAAATAGCATGTTGTTTATAAACCATAGTGTTTCCTCCTTTTCATAAAAATTGTGTGGATTAATTAAGTATCATACTCTAAAATTAACATATACCAATTTTGTAATCAACTGATTTAGTGTGAAGTTTATGAATAGTTTGTAAAAAATTTGTAAAATGTTGAATTAGGATGGAAATGTTTCTATTTTTAAAGTTTATTTTTAAAAAGTATTTACAAGATGTCGTTCGTTATCTATACTTTAAATTATTGATTTTTTAGGAGGGATTTTATGGAATGGATTAAACTAATCGGCATTTTGATTATTTTAGTCGGATTTATTTTTAAATTTGATACAATTGCTGTTGTTATTGTTGCGGCTTTATCGACAGCTTTGGTATCAGGTATGTCGTTTTATGAATTTTTCAGCATGTTGGGAGAGGCATTTGTTAACAATCGCTTGGTCACTATTTTTCTACTAACATTGCCTATGATTGGTTTGTCTGAACGCTTTGGATTGAGACAACAAGCAGTTATTTTAATCAAAAAAATCAAAGGCCTCACTCCTGGTAAATTCATTACATTGTATACGGCATTACGCGAATTGGCAGGATTGTTTGGTCTTAGATTATCTGGGCACCCACAATTTGTGCGTCCAATTGTCAATCCAATGGCACAAGCATCTGCCGAACATGCATACGGCGATATATCAAAAGAGGATGAGGATAAAATCAAAGCAAAAGCAGCAGCAAGTGAAAACTTTGGAAATTTTTTCGCCCAAAATACATTTATTGCCTCAGCTGGTGTATTGCTAATCTATGGAACATTAAAGGATTTAGGTTATGAGGTGACAGATGCAAGCATTGCGCGCATGGCACTTTTAGTTGCAGTGATTGCACTAGTATTATCCGCTATTTCAAACTGGTTATTTGATAAAAAATTAGCAAAAAAATATAATAAAATAAAAGGAGTAGACAAATAATGGCACAATATATTCCGGCAATTTTAGAATTCTTTTATATTTTGATCGGTCTACTTTCTATGATGACTGCTGTGCGTTGTTTCAGAGATGAAACCAATGACACGCGTATTGGAACGGGACTATTTTGGTTAATCCTTGGGGTTATTTTTGCGGCAGGAAAATTGATGCCTTATGTTGTATCAGGTGTATTATTAGCTCTTATTGGGGTTTTAACATTATTCAAACAAGTGAAAATTGGGAAATTAGCTGAGATTAGTGAAGAAGAAGGTCAAAAATCAGCCGAAAGAATTGGCAGTTGGGTCTTTTTCCCATCAGTTTTATTAGCCATTATAGCAGTTGTGATTTCTTATACGCCACTTGGTGGACAAGTTGGAATTGGGATTGCTTCTATTGTAGCGTTGATTGTGGCAATGATTATAACCAAAGCACCGCCAAAAGTTGCGCTTGATGACACAGATCGCATGTTTCAATCAGTTGGAACAACGGGTATTTTACCACAATTATTAGCAGCACTTGGTGTGGTGTTTAATGCAGCTGGTGTAGGTGACGTGATTTCGCAAGCTATTTCAGGTGTTGTCCCAGAAGGAAATCGTTTGGCTGGTGTTATAGCATATTGTTTAGGTATGATGATATTTACCATGGTAATGGGAAATGCGTTTGCGGCGTTTACTGTGATTACAGCAGGTATTGGTGTGCCATTTGTGATGATGCAAGGAGGAGACCCTGTTGTGGCCGGAACACTTGCGATGACAGCTGGTTTTTGTGGGACACTCTTAACACCAATGGCCGCAAATTTTAACGCGTTACCTGTTGCGTTGCTTGAGATGGACGATACAAATGGTGTCATAAAAGCACAGGCCCCAATGGCGATTGTGATGATTATGATTCACATCATTTTGATGTATGTGTTAGCTTTTTAATAAAGAGAGGAAGATATTAGATGAAAATATTAGTAACAGGTTTTGATCCATTTGGTGGAGAATCAACTAACCCAGCTTTAGAAGCTGTTAAAAAATTACCAGAAACTATTTTAGATGCAGTTATTATAAAACTTGAAATACCCACTGTTTTTAACAAATCAGCAGAAGTAGTGAAAGAAGCAATGATAAAACATCAACCAGATGTTGTCGTAAATATTGGACAAGCAGGTGGCCGTTTTTCGGTGACACCAGAACGTGTTGCAATCAATGTTGATGATGCACGCATTCCAGATAATGAAGGCAATCAACCAATTGATGAAGTCATTCAACCAACAGGTCAGGCAGCTTACTTTACCCAACTACCTGTGAAAGCCATGGTTCAAAGAATGAAAGATGCTGGATTTCCTGGTTCGGTATCCAATACAGCAGGTACATTTGTATGTAACCATATCATGTACCAAGTTCAGTACTTAATTGATACACAATTTCCTAATGTTAAAGCAGGGTTTATCCATGTTCCTTTTATTACGTCGCAAGTGGTTGATAAACCAAATCAACCAAGTATGAGTTTAGATGATATTGTGCAATCTTTAGAAAAAGCATTAGAAGCTATCGTGTTGTTTAACAATAAAGAAGATATTCGAACAATTGGTGGAGAAACACATTAATCGTAGAACTAGCAGAATGGGAAGAAAACGTGAAGGACATTTGCGTTCATCTTCCTATTTTTTATGATTTAAACTTAGAATAAGAAAGAAAATAAACGAAAATACGAAGAATAAATAGAAAGTTAAATATTTATTTAAAAGAAGCCAGTTGTGATTGAAATAATTAAAAGATTTTTGTAAAGTTATTTAGGTGCTTATTTAATAATTATGTCCATTTTAGTTTCATATATGTTCTAAAAAGAGTATACTATTAGAAGGAATGTAAGGTAGGTGTTAGTTTGATATTTAGTTTTGTTGGAATGATTATGACAATCTTAGGTGTTATTTATTTGATTTTTCCTTCGAAAAAGCGCGAAAATAAATACGGATACCGCACACAAAGAGCAAGATACACAGATGCCTCGTTTAAGTATGCTCAAAAAGTGGCTGCCAAAATGTTACTCTTAATAGGATTAGGCACTTGGGTGATAGGGCTTATTTTAAAGAGTAATGGAGTATCACAATTCTTTATGTTAGAAATATTTTTGATAGCAATACCTATTATTAGCGTATTCTATCAGATTGAACGTCGTCTTGAGATATTAAATGATGACTTCGACCGCAAGATTGGTAAAAATGAAATGGGGGATACACATGAAGTTATTAATGATTGAAGACAACGAGTCTGTCTCAGAAATGATGAAAATGTTCTTTTTGAATGAGGAGTGGGATGTCACCTTCAAGTATGATGGAAAAGAAGGATTAGATACATTTCTTGAGGATCCATCATCATGGGATATGATTACACTGGATTTAAATTTACCAACAATGGATGGGGTGACTGTCTGTCGTGAAATTAGAAAAGAATCTTCTAGTGTACCGATTATTATGTTAACGGCTAGGGATTCTGAAAGTGATCAAGTTATTGGTCTTGAGATGGGCGCTGATGATTATGTGACTAAACCGTTTAGTCCAATTACTTTAATCGCTCGAATTAAGGCGTTACATCGTCGTTCACAAATAAAAGAAGGTAGCGATAGTACTGCTAATGGTAGCAGTGAAGACTTCGATGTTAAAACAGAGCACTTTAAAATTAATGTTAATACCCGTGAAGCTTATTTTGACGATCAAATTGTTGGTGGCTTAACGCCTAAAGAGTTTGATTTATTATTAACTTTAGCTAAAAAACCAAGACAAGTGTTTTCACGTGAAAAATTATTGGAATTAGTTTGGGATTACCAATATTTTGGCGATGAACGTACAGTTGACGCACACATTAAAAAATTAAGACAAAAAATTGAAAAAGTTGGGCCACAAGCGATTCAAACAGTTTGGGGAGTTGGATATAAATTTGATGATTCAGGTATTAAAGTGTAGATAACGATGAAATATCTACTTCAGCAGATGCTGGCTTTTGTCGTCATAATTTTGACAGTATTAATCATTTTCGGTATTTCGTTTCGCTCGTATACAAAGCGAACTGTGACAGAGACCTCTTATGCTCAGCTAAAGGGGTACTCTGATACCGTTATTGATAATATCAAACAACAAAATTGGACGCTTCAGCAATCATTAGACACTTCTCAATCTGTTTTGAAAAAACAAAAAGTGGCATTTACTGTCTTGAATCCAGACTTAACAGTGAGTTATCCTATTGAGTTTGAGGGGCAAAGTGGCTCAAGTTATGTAACAAAGAGTGAATTGGAATCGTTAAGAAATGGTAATACGATCAAAAAAACAGTGAAAGACACAAAACTTTCTGTAGGTAGTCAACCAACCTCACTGTTTATCCAACCGATTTTCTCTTCACCTGACTTGCAGTTTATTGGATTGATTCTTGTATCCAGACCTGATAGCAGCATAGATGCCAGTTTAAAATCACTAACCAACGATTTATTTAAAGGATTTTTAATCGCAACCATTATCGCCATATGGTTAAGTTATTTTTTAGCGAAATTTCAAGTAAAACGAATCGATCGTATGAAACAAGCAACCAACCAATTAGCTAATGGAAATTATGATGTGCAAATCAAGGTAAAAGATAAAGGTGATGAGTTGGATGAATTAGCATCTGACTTTAATTTATTGGCCATTGCGCTAAGAGAATCACAGGAAGAAATCGAGCGTCAAGAAGAGCGAAGACGTAATTTTATGGCAGATGTTGCTCATGAAATGCGTACGCCATTGACAACGATAAATGGCTTATTAGAAGGTATAGCTTATGGTGCTATTCCGAAAGATCAAGAAGAAAAATGTATCACATTAATGCAAAATGAAACAAAACGATTGATTCGGTTAGTTAATGAAAATCTTGACTATGAAAAAATTCGAACCAATCAGATAAAGATGATTATCCAGAAATTTAATGCCACAGAAGTGCTTGAGTTGATTGTTGAACAGCTTAAAGGTAAGGCGACCGACAAAAATGATAAACTTATTTTAGAGACAGTTGAACCGATTGATGTATACGCTGATTATGACCGCTTCGTGCAGGTAGTGGTGAATATCACAACAAATGCGATCCAATTTACCGAAGATGGTGAAATTAAATTAGGTCTTGAACGTCTTGATGATGCGACTGTTGTCACGATTTCTGACAATGGTATTGGAATGGATAAAGAACAGCAAAAAAATATGTGGGATCGCTACTATAAAGCTGACCCATCACGCAAAAACACAAAATACGGTGAATCAGGACTAGGTCTATCGATTGTTGACCAATTAGTCAAGCTTCATAAAGGAACCATCCAAGTATTTAGTGAGCCTGGTGTAGGGACAACTTTTAAAGTAACATTTCCAGATCATGAGTTACCAAAATAAAAATAAAGCCAAGAAAGATGTTTGTTTAAGTCTTTTTTGGCTTTTGTTCGTTTTTACTATCTCTTTACTTGTTTTTTTGATACACTTTTAACTAGACAAGATATTATAAAAAGAACAGGTGAGTATGTGAAAGAGAACTTTACGTATCCAATGAATCCAGATTGGACGACAGATGAATTGATAAAAGTAATGGGAATTTGGCAAGCAGTTGAGAGGGCTTACGAATCAAAAATAGACGTGGATGAATTTTTTGATACCTATAAAGAATTTAAATCAGTGGTAAAAAGTATCGGAGAAGAACGTCAATTAGGGCGAGACTTTGAGGACGTTAGCGGGTATTCGTTATACCGGGTTGTAACTGTCGCAAAGAAAAAGCAAACAGGAATCATCAAAAGAAAGGACCTAGACAATGGAAAATAGAGAATTAATGCAGCAAGTTAAGGGATGGGTTGAAGAAGCTGGTGAATACATAAAAACTGAATTAAAACAAGTTGTTAAAGTGGAACAAAAATCAAATCGCAGCGACCTAGTTACTAATGTCGATAAAGGTACCGAAGCCTTTTTAGTAAATAAAATCAATGAAACTTATCCAGATGACTTGATTATTGGAGAAGAAGGAACAGGAAGAGATGTGTCGACAACTGATGGACGTATTTGGATTATCGATCCAATCGATGGCACGTTGAATTTCGTAAAACAACAAGAAAATTTTTGTATTATGGTTGGGATTTTTGAAAACGGTAAACCACTTCTTGGGTTTATTTATGATGTGATGAAAAATGAATTTGCTTATGGTGGACTAGAAATCGGCGTTTATCTAAATGGAACAAAATTAGATAAACCAGAAGATTTATCTTTGGCAGATGGCTTGATAGGATGTAATGTTGGTATGTATTCGGAGAACTACAAGCACAGTAAAGAGATTGCTTCAGCAGCTATTGGCGTTAGAATGTTAGGTTGTGCCGGATTAGACTTTTTAAGTGTCATTCGTGGCAAACAAAATGGCTATATATCAAACTTAGCTCCTTGGGATTTTGCAGCTGGTACAGTTTTAGCTGAGGCATTAGGATTTGTTTGTCGGAAATACCCAGATTCTGATTATGATATTTTAGGCGATCGCCAGTATTTTGTCGTTGCCACACCACAAACATTTAGTGATATGCAAAAATTTTTTTAAAAATAAGTGAAAAATGAAAAACTTTCACTTTTTTTCATGTAATTTTTTTGTTATACTGAATAGTCGGTTAATTTAAGCGAGGATTAATCGCTTATGTTTTTTAAACAGTAAGGAGAGTATATAATAGTGAAATTAAGAGAAGATATTCGTAATGTGGCCATTATCGCCCACGTTGACCATGGTAAAACAACTTTGGTAGACGAGTTGTTAAAACAATCTAATACATTGGAAGGCCATACACAGTTACAAGAACGTGCAATGGACTCTGGTGATATTGAAAAAGAACGTGGTATTACGATTTTAGCTAAAAATACAGCCATCAACTATGCTGGAAAACACATCAACATCTTAGATACACCAGGACATGCGGACTTTGGTGGAGAAGTTGAACGTATCATGAAAATGGTAGACGGTGTGGTACTTGTTGTTGATGCGTATGAAGGAACAATGCCTCAAACACGTTTTGTGTTGAAAAAAGCCTTAGAGCAAAAATTAACACCAATCGTGGTTGTAAATAAAATTGACAAACCAACTGCTCGTCCAGCTGAAGTAGTGGATGAAGTATTAGAGTTATTCATCGAGCTTGGGGCTGATGATGATCAATTGGAATTCCCAGTTGTTTATGCTGCAGCTGTAAACGGAACATCAAGTTTATCTGATGATCCAGCTGATCAAGAACACACAATGAATCACGTACTTGATTCAATTATTGAGCATATTCCAGCTCCAGTTGATAATAGTGATGAGCCATTACAATTCCAAGTATCATTACTTGATTACAACGATTATGTTGGACGTATTGGGATTGGTCGTGTATTCCGCGGAACAATCAAAGTTGGGGACCAAGTTGCCTTAATGAAATTAGATGGTTCTGTTAAAAAATTCCGTGTCACTAAATTATTAGGTTTCTTAGGCCTAACTCGTGTGGAAATCAATGAAGCTAAAGCGGGAGATTTAATTGCGGTTTCAGGTATGGAAGATATCTTCGTTGGAGAAACTGTTACACCCGTTGACAACCAAGATGCGTTACCAATCTTACACATTGATGAGCCAACATTACAAATGACTTTCTTAGTAAACAACTCTCCATTTGCAGGTCGCGAAGGTAAATACGTGACTGCTCGTAAAATCGAAGAACGTCTACAAAACCAATTACAAACAGATGTGTCTCTAAAAGTTGAAGAAACTGAATCGCCAGATAAATGGATCGTTTCTGGACGTGGAGAATTGCATTTATCTATCTTAATAGAAAACATGCGTCGTGAAGGATATGAGTTACAAGTATCTCGACCAAGCGTTATTTATCGTGACGTTGATGGCGTATTATGTGAGCCATTTGAACGTGTGCAAATTGATACACCTGAAGAATACATGGGTGGGGTTATCGAGTCATTAGGTCAACGTAAAGCAGAAATGCAAGACATGATCAACTCAGGTAATGGTCAAGTCCGCTTAATCTTCTTAGCTCCAGCTCGTGGATTAATTGGTTACTCAACTGAATTTATGTCATTAACTCGTGGATATGGTATCATGAACCACACGTTTGACTCATACTTACCAGTTATTTCTGGTTTAGTAAGTGGTCGTCGTAATGGTGCCTTAGTCTCTATCGACCAAGGTAAAGCAACAACTTACTCTATCATGAGTATTGAAGAACGTGGTACTGTCTTTGTTGAGCCAGGTACAGAAGTATACGAAGGAATGATCGTTGGTCAAAACTCTCGTGAAAATGACTTAGGTGTTAACATCACGAAAGCAAAACAAATGACTAACGTGCGTTCTGCAACAAAAGACCAAACATCAGTTATTAAAAAACCAAAAATCTTAACATTAGAAGAATCATTACAATTCTTAAATGACGATGAATACTGTGAAGTAACACCAGAAAGCATTCGTTTAAGAAAACAAATATTAAACAAAGCTGAACGTGAAAAAGCAGCAAAACGTAAAAAACAAGCAGACAATGCTTAATTAAATTTAAAGGACTGGCAAGTTTACTTGTCGGTCTTTTTTTATAAATAACACAAATCATACAGTTAATATTATTTAAAAAAATACGATTAGTGTTATAATAAGATTAATGACAAAAAGTGAGGCGAATATATGGATTATCAACAATTATCAAACCGTTTGGAAGCAGTAGCGAAGTTAGTACCACAGGGTAGTTTTTTAGCTGATATCGGCTCTGACCATGCTTATTTGCCTGCTCATTTAATATTAAATAATCAGATTACAGGAGCTATTGCCGGAGAAGTCGTCAAAGGTCCATATGAATCTGCTGAAAAATTAGTCAATGATTTATTACTGACAGATAAAATAGATGTTAGATTAGGAGATGGCTTGGAAGTCATCAAAGCTTATGATAACGTGAGTGCTATCACGATTTGTGGGATGGGTGGCACATTAATTCGAGATATTTTAGAACGAGGTAAAAACAAAAAATGTTTAACCCGCAAAGAATTATTAATCTTACAACCAAACGTTGGCTCTCATGTCCTAAGACATTGGTTAGTTGAAAATCATTACATCATTCAAGATGAAAAAATATTGAGTGAGAATGATAAAACATACGAAATTATGGTCGCTGAAGCATCTGATAGAAAAGTAGAGCTAACTGAATCAGAAGAATTATTTGGTCCATTTTTAATGAAAGAGTCATCAGATATCTTTAAGAAAAAATGGCAATTTGAACTAGAACAATATGAACGTGTGAAAAAACAACTATCTCAATCTAAAACAAATCAAGACGAGAAAATCGCCCAAATTAATCATCAATGTGATTTAATCAAGGAGGTACTGTCATGAAAATAACAGGAGCTGAATTTATTAAACAATTTGAATCAGTCGTACCATTAGATCTAGCTGAAGATAGCGATCCAGTTGGCTTGCATATTGGTACACTGAATAAACCGATTAACCGTGTGATGATGACATTAGACGTGAGACCAGATGTGGTGCAAGAAGCAATTGATAAAAAGATAGATTTAATCGTTGCCAAACATCCACCGATTTTTCGCCCAGTGAAGCATTTGTTGGTCGATGATTTTCAAACTAAAATGTATGCTGACTTATTAAAACATGATATCGCCGTCTACGCAGCACACACAAATATGGATATTGTTGACAATGGGTTGAATGATTTATTTTGTGAGATGTTAGATATTGACGCGACGGATTATTTACGTCAAACTCACGAATATTTTTACCGCAAGTTAGTAGTTTATGTTCCGACAACTCATGCAGAGTCACTACGAGAAGCATTTGGTGCTGCAGGCATTGGTGCTTATCATGATTATGATTACACAAGTTTTTCTTCTCATGGAACAGGTCGTTTCCGTCCACTTGAAAAGGCGCAACCAGCAATTGGTGAGAATAACGAGCTGACAAGTGTTGAAGAAGAAAAAATTGAAGTGATGTTTTTACCCCAAGAGTACCCAACAGTGCTGTCAATTATTAATGAGTATCACCCATATGAAGAGCCGATGTTTGATATTTTTCCACTAGAAAATATATCAAAAACATATGGAATCGGTCGTATTGGTATTCTACCACAACCAATGCCTTTGCTTGATTTTGTTGAAAAAGTTAAACAGACATTTGGTTTAAATGCCATTCGTTTAACGACTGATACAAAAGATAAACAAGTAAAAACAGTGGCCATTTGTGGTGGTAGTGGTGAGAAGTTTTATAAAGACGCCCTTAAAAAAGGGGCAGATGTTTATATTACCGGAGATGTGTATTACCATACAGCTCACGATATGATGGAAGAAGGGTTATCAGTGATTGACCCAGGACATTATATTGAGTCAGTATGTAAAAAATACTATGTTGATTTATTTAATCAATGGAAACAACAAAATGATTGGGATGTCACGTTCATCGAAAGTGACGTGAATACTAATCCATTTGAAATAATATAAGGGAGTGTCAATTATGTATACAAATTTAGTACCAAGATTTATCAAGTATGTTAAGACAGAAACAAGATCGGACGCAACAAGCAAGACAACACCATCAACAACAACTCAAATTGCCTTTGCCAAAGAGTTGAAAAAAGAATTAGAAGAGATTGGTATGTCAGATGTATTCCATAACGAAGAAAACGGGTTTGTGATTGCGACATTATCAAGCAATACAGACAAAGACGTGCGTAGCATTGGATTTATTGCACATATGGACACAGCTGATTTTAATGCAGTTGGTGTGAACCCACAATTTGTAGAAAATTATGATGGTCAAAGTGATATTCCTTTAGATAAAGAAGGCAAATTTAAGTTAACCGTTAAAGATTTCCCTAACTTAGCTAACTACAAAGGTCAAACATTGATTACAACGGATGGTTCAACTCTTTTAGGAGCAGATGATAAATCAGGTATTGCTGAAATTATGACTGCGATGGAATATTTAGTGAATCATCCAGAAATTAAACATGGTAAAATCATGGTAGCGTTTGGTCCAGACGAAGAAATCGGTGTTGGAGCGGATAAATTTAATGTCGAAGAATTCCCAGTAGACTTTGCTTATACGATGGATGGTGGACCAGTTGGTGAATTACAATTTGAAACATTTAGTGCTGCTCAAGCAGAAATTTCAATTGAAGGTAAAAACGTTCACCCAGGTACAGCGAAAAATACCATGATTAATGCCTTGCAAGTAGCCATTGACTTACATAATAAATTACCACAAGATGAAGTTCCTGAAAAAACAGATGGATATGAAGGATTCTTCCATTTATTACAATTAGATGGTGTGCCTGATGAAGCAACGATGACTTACATTATTCGCGATCATGACCGTGAAAAATTTGAAGCACGTAAATCACTACTTGAATCCATCGTAAAAGAATTTAACGACAACTTTGGTCAAGAACGTGTGTCATTAAACTTATTTGACCAATACTACAACATGCGTGAAGTTATCGAAAAAGATATGAGTATCATTGATTTAGTAGACGAAGCAATGCGTAATTTAGACATTGAACCAAATAAAGCACCCGTACGCGGTGGAACAGACGGTTCTAAAATTTCTTACATGGGATTACCTACACCAAATATTTTTGCTGGTGGGGAAAACATGCATGGACGTTTTGAATATGTGGCAGTTGAAAGCATGGAAAAAGCGACTAGCTTAATCGTAGAAATTGTTAAACTTAATGAAGAAAAATCGTAAATAGTTTGAAGACTCGGTGATAATCGAGTCTTTTTTATGTCTTTTGATGAAAACTGTCGTTTTAAAGACCTAAAAAGTGTGGTTTTAATCACTTATATATATTAGAATAAACTTATCAGTTTGATGTCGAGTCTTTTTGTTTGACCTATTTTGACCTATGATGTAAAATATATTTTGTAGTTAAGAATAAGGGGGTAATGATATGAATATAGAAAAAATGACTACGACATTGCAACAAGCAATCGCAGAAGCGCAACAAGTTGCAATCACTCGAAAAAATCAAGAGATTGATATTGTCCACTTATGGAAAATATTCTTACAACCCAATCATTTTGCTAGAAACTTATATGCCGGTATTGGCTTAGATGTTGATGCATTTGAAAGAGAAGTCGATAATGAATTAGATAAATTACCAACCGTTAGTGGAAATGTCCAATATGGACAAAACTTAAGTCAAAACTTGTTTCACTTATTGCAAGAAGCAGATAAAATTAGAGAATCATTTAATGACGACTATTTGTCAACTGAAGTAGTGGTTTTAGCCTTAATGAAACTTAAAAACTTTAGTTTAACCCGTTTCTTAATGGCACAAAAAGTGACCGAAGCTGAACTAACTGAACGTATTAAAGATTTGAGAGGAGGAGAACGTGTGACTAGTCAAAATCAAGAAGAACAATATGAAGCACTAGAAAAATACGGAACAAACCTTAATGAAGCAGTAAAATCTGGAAAACAAGATCCAATCATTGGACGTGACGAAGAAATTCGTGATGTGATTCGTATTTTATCACGTAAAACAAAAAATAATCCTGTTTTAATCGGTGAACCTGGTGTTGGTAAAACAGCCATCATCGAAGGATTGGCACAACGTATCGTGAAAAAAGACGTTCCTGAAAACTTAAAAAATAAAACCATCATCTCATTAGATATGGGATCATTGATTGCTGGGGCGAAATTCAGAGGTGAATTTGAAGAGCGTCTAAAAGCAGTCTTAAAAGAAGTCAAAAATAGCGATGGCGAGATTATTTTGTTCATCGATGAAATTCATACAATAGTAGGTGCGGGTAAAACAGAAGGTAGTATGGATGCCGGAAACTTACTTAAACCAATGCTTGCTCGTGGTGAGTTGCATTGTATTGGGGCAACAACACTTGATGAATACCGTGAATACATGGAAACAGATAAAGCCTTAGAAAGACGTTTCCAAAAAGTATTAGTTAAAGAACCAACTGTAGAAGACACTATTAGTATTCTACGTGGGTTGAAAGAACGTTTTGAAATTCATCATGGGGTAAACATTCATGATAATGCGTTAGTCGCTGCAAGTACGTTGTCTAACCGCTACATCACTGATCGTTACTTACCTGATAAAGCGATTGACTTAGTCGATGAAGCGTGTGCGACTATTCGTGTGGAAATGAATTCAATGCCAACTGAATTAGACCAAGTAACCAGACGTTTAATGCAATTAGAAATTGAAGAAGCGGCTCTTAAAAAAGAAGATGACGACGCAAGTAAAAAACGTTTAGACATTCTTCAAGGTGAGTTGGCTGAATTAAGAGAAGAAGCCAATACACTAAAAATGCAATGGGAAACTGAAAAAGAAGAATTAAATAAAATAAATGAAAAACGTTCTGAGTTAGATCAAGCTAGAACACAACTTGAAAATGCAGAAAGCAACTATGATTTAGAAGAAGCTGCTGTCTTACGTCATGGAACAATTCCAAAACTTGAAAAAGAGTTAAAAGAATTAGAAGAAAAAGAAAAACATGACGGCCGTATGGTACAAGAAGTGGTAACTGAAAAAGAAATCGCAATTGTTGTGGGTCGCTTAACTGGTATTCCAGTGAAACGACTTGAAGAAGGCGAAAGAGAAAAAATCTTACGCTTAAACGAAACACTCCATAAACGTGTGATTGGTCAAGATGAGGCAGTCGATGCAGTATCTGATGCGGTGATTCGGTCTCGTGCCGGATTGCAAGACCCTAATCGTCCACTTGGTTCATTCTTATTCTTAGGACCTACTGGTGTGGGTAAAACAGAGTTAGCGAAATCATTAGCTGAAAACTTGTTTGACTCTGAAGACCATATGGTGCGTTTGGATATGAGTGAATACATGGAAAAACATAGCGTGTCTCGTTTAGTCGGAGCTCCTCCTGGCTATGTTGGTTACGAAGAAGGTGGCCAATTAACAGAGGCAGTAAGAAGAAGTCCCTACACCATTGTTTTACTTGATGAAATTGAAAAAGCTCATCCAGATGTGTTTAACATTTTACTTCAAGTGTTAGATGATGGCCGTTTGACTGACTCTAAAGGTCGTGTCGTTGACTTTAAAAACACTGTGTTAATCATGACAAGTAATATTGGGTCTCAACTATTGCTTGATGGCGTAGATGAAGATGGAAACGTATCTGAGAGTGCTAGAGAAGGGGTTCTTGACATGTTACGTGGTCACTTCAAACCAGAATTCTTAAACCGTATTGATGATACTATCTTGTTTAGTCCGCTTACTCTAGACAATGTGAAAGATATCATCGTGAAAATGACTGAAAGCTTAACAAGACGTTTAGCTCATCAAGATATCAAATTAACAATCTCTGAGGATGCGAAAACTTGGATTGCTGAACAAGCATACGATCCAATTTACGGTGCTCGTCCAATCAAACGTTTCTTAACGAAAGAAGTGGAAACACCTCTTGCTAAAGAAATTGTGGCTGGAAAAATCGGTCCTAAAACAGACGTCATGATTGAAGTAGTAGATGGTAAATTATCATTTACTGCATTACAAACCGAAGAGTAGTATAATAAAAAGCAAAGATGTTACATCATCTTTGCTTTTTTTAGTAAGGAGAGGAGCTAATCATGAAACATAAAAAACAATTATTAGTAGTGGGATTATTAAGTATAACAGTGATTATGTTATCAGGTTGCCAAGATATTATGAATTCTTTTAAGCAGTTTGAACAAAGTTTTAAAGGCTTAGAGATGACTGTTAGAACGTATGATGAACAAAGCCAAGTGATGGATAAAGTTCAAGGAAAATCTGTCAAAATTGAACGGGATAATACCTTCGACACAGATGAAGACAGTAAAGACTCTAGTGTCATTCAAATTACTGTCGGTAAAAATGAAATGCATCATGTTGGCTCATCAATGATTATTGAGGAAAAAGGGTTGACTAATGTTTTTGATGAATATGCTGACAAAGTAGATATCAACAATACTAAAAGAAGTGTGCCAATGATTAACTCAATGGTGAATGATTTTAGTAATTCGTTTAAAGGAAAAGACAAAGTGATTTTGATAAGAAGTCAAAATGGAACCCCGCTAGCAACTTATGCTGGGAATAAAGTATCAATGTATTCAACAGATGTGCCAAAAAGTACGGGGATTTTAATTGATGGAAAATATTTGTTTATTTACCGATGTGATTACACGATTTATGATAAAGCATTAGTTGATTAATCTTTAATATTGAAAAGAAGCGATTATTATGGCTTCTTTTTTTAGTTAATCTGATAGGTTTCATTGTATATATAAAGCAATCATATTGCTGTTTATTATGTTATTGTCAAATTAGCTTCTTTATTAGAAATGATGAGTGATATAATAGGATTGAGAGCGTTTTTAAATCATAGGATTTTAGTAAAATAACGTCATTTGAGTTAAAAAATACTTATTTTGTGATAGCGTAAGAGGTATAGATTAGGAGGAAGTTAGTATGACAGTTCGAACATTTAAAACAGTAGCAGAGAATATTCAAGGAGTACAAGTTTCTGTAAAATCAAGAGGTTTTGAATTTAGGTTTTGAATTTGTATTAGACGAACCTAAAAATCTAGGCGGAAATGATACTGGAATGAATCCAGTGGAAGCATTATTAGGTGCATTAGGGGCTTGTAAGGTCATTGTAGCTAAAAGCTTTGCCGCTTTTCATAAAATTAATCTTAAATCTATTCGAGTTGAAGTAGAAGGGGAGCTAGATACTGACGGATTTTCTGGTAAAAATCCAAATGCTAAAGTTGGTTTTTCAAAAATTGTATCAACCTTCTACATTAATGCAGACAACACAGACGAAGAAATTGCTGATTATGTGCGTTTTATCAACGAAACATGTCCAGTATCCGATACAATTGAAAACACTCCTGAAATGGAATCGTATATTATTAAATAATGTTTTCACTAAACTAGTCCTTAGGGCTAGTTTTTTGTTGTTTGGTAGTTAAATAAGATTAACAAAAGCCATTTAGTTTGGTATAATGCGTATTGTGCTATGTAGAAGGGAGGAGTGAATTAATGGCAAATAATCAGTCAAACAATAAATATCGCTTATTATTAAAAGGGTTTTTGGTTGTTTATGTGATTGAATTAATTTGGTTTTTATATTCTCAAATTATTAAACCACTAATGAATGGAAATACTTTAAATATGGGCTCAGTTGAGCTAGCTATTTTATTGGTAGTTGCTCTTATTGTTGTATTAATCTTTTATATGTTGAAAAAATCGCATAAAGTTAGCGGTATTGTGTTATCTATTTTTGGTGTTAGTTTAATTCTTTTTGGTATTCTTGCCCCACTGTTAGATGTGTATATACCATTTCTATGGCATTTATTCCACTAAATAAACAATGAAAGTACAAAGTGAAGACTTTGTGCTTTTTATTTATTTAACGTTAAATTAGTGTTTTATCACTAGAGGTATGTTAGAATAAATAAAGTGAATTTAAAGGAATGATGAATGATGAATTTTTCAGATAAACGTAAACATTTTCGATTTCCTGCTTATGATGATGAGACAGGAGTCAAATTAAATAGACAACAACATTCAATAGATAATCCTAATCGTACCTCTGAAAGCTCACAAGCTGATAAAGTGATTTTAGATCCAGTTGAGATGGTATCAGAACCAAAGTATTTCGGTGAGGATGGATTACCTGAGATTGAAATTGAACGTGCTGAACCAACTCGTTTGGTGCAACAAAAAGTTGAAATCAAAAAACCAAAACAAGTCGTAACGCCAACCCAAGCTATTCCTAAAAAGTCAGTAGACAAAAATGTAAGTTTAAATAGCGAAGATGTGGCGATTAAAAAAATGAATAACCAAGTCTACGCAGAACCGGTTGAACAAGAATATAAAGCACCACAATCATCTTTTTCAAATAAATTATATGAAACAGACCGAAATGGCCAAGCAAAGTATCGTAAAAAATACAATAGCCGCAAACCATTTGAATCATCGTATCATTTGCCAGGTGAGAATTCACAAGAGCTTTTTAAACCAAAATATATTCCTGCCTCTCTAATAGAAGATAAGATAGAAAAAAAGAATGAAGTCGATTCTTCCCAATTGATTCAAGACTTGAGAAAAGCCTCAGAAGAAAATCTGCTATTGATGGATGAAATAGATCCAGTTGAAATGGTTGATGAAACATTGGCTAGTTCATCTAAGAAAAATAATCGACTAGAAAAATCGTTGTCAGGTATTATGAAAGATGAATCAAGTCAACACTTAGACAATTATTATTTTGACTAAGGGAATACTTACAAGAATCTAATGATTCAAGTAAGTATTTTTTATTGAATTGTTTTCTTAATTGTAAGATAATACATGTTAGTGATAATTAATGAATAGAGGAGTTTTTTTATGGAACTGCAACAAAACAAAATATACCATTTTGTCGGAATTAAAGGAACAGGGATGAGTGCTTTAGCTTTAATCTTGCATCAAAAAGGTTATAAAGTACAAGGTTCTGATATAGCAAAATATATTTTTACTCAGAGAGAACTTGAGTTAGCGAATATTACTATCGAGCCATTCCAAGAAGTAAATATTCAAGAAGATATGGTTGTTATTGCAGGAAATGCGTTTCCTGATAGTCATGTCGAAATAAAAGCAGCTCTAAAAAAAGGCTTGCCAGTGATTCGTTACCACAAATTTTTAGGTGAATTTATTAAACATTTTACAAGTATTGCTGTAACAGGTTCACATGGAAAAACAACCACAACAGGTTTACTATCTCATGTATTCTCTGGTATTGAACCGACAAGTTACTTAATCGGAGATGGAACTGGACACGGAGAACCAAATGCAAATTTTTTCTGTTTTGAAGCATGTGAGTACCGTCGCCATTTCTTAGCATACTCACCAGATTACGCCATCATGACAAATATCGATTTTGATCACCCGGATTATTATCATGGCATTGAAGACGTATTTGATGCGTTTCAATCATTTGCTAATCAAGTCAAAAAAGGTATTATTGCGTTTGGAGATGATAAAAACTTACGTCGTTTGAAAACTAAGGCACCAATTTATTATTATGGTTTAAATGATACAGATGATTTCCAAGCAGTGAATATCAAAAGAACAACAGAAGGATCTTCTTTTGATGTGTTACATAAAGGTAGTAATATCGGTTCATTCAAAGTCCCTACTTATGGTGTTCATAATATTTTAAATGCGTTAAGTGTCATTGCAATTTCACATCTTGAAGGATTCGATATGACATTAGTGGCACAAGAGATGTTGACATTTGGTGGCGTGAAACGTCGTTTTAGTGAAAAATGTGTGTCTGACATGATCATTGTTGATGACTATGCGCATCATCCAGCTGAAATCAAAGTGACGATTGATGCAGCAAGACAAAAATACCCTGATAAAGAAATTATTGCAGTATTTCAACCGCACACTTTTACTAGGACCATTGCGTTACTAGATGAGTTTGCTGAATCTCTTGATCATGCAGACTATGTTTATTTATGTGATATCTTTGGATCAGCTAGAGAAGAAGTTGGCTCTGTTAAAATAGAAGACTTAGGCGTTAAAATTTCTAAAGGTGGCGATTTAATTACATTAGAAAATATGTCACCATTGCTTGACTACCAAGATGCTGTTGTCATTTTTATGGGAGCAGGAGACGTACAGAAATTTGAAGTGGCGTATGAAAGTTTATTAGGAAGTACACGTCCAAACACAATGTAGTTGGTGATGTTTTTTAAATATGGTAAGATAACAAACGAAGGGAGAGATAACCATCGACTCATCAAAAAATAAAATTAAAGCTATTACGGAATTTCATGAAGGTGAGATTTTAAGCATCACAGAAACGCTTGAAGATAGTCAGATATTACTCTATCTAGGGCTTACAAAAGATGCTAACCCATTGTTTATCCAAACAGAATTTGCCGAAGAAACGATCAATGATGCACCAATCGTCCCTAGTATTATGCTGATGGGAATTATATCAAGTAATATCTCAAAGCATTTACCAGGTCCTGGCTGGAATATCGTGAACGTGACGTTTAATTTACTTCGAAATGTGTATCACGGTGAAACACTGACGTTCCATTTTGAAATCATTAATATCGATGAATTAAAACGTACGATGACTCTTTCTGTTAAAGCTTACGATTATGACGATGAGCGAATTTTAAATTCAGTGGTTATTGTCGAACTTAATACAAAAGAGAAAGTGAGAGATGTCAATGGATCAACAACATCAGACAATTGAAAATACAACAGGTTTAGCGAAGTTTTATAGTAAAGTTTACGGCTATTTAGGAGTAGGGTTAGGAATTAGTGCCTTGATTTCTTATCTAGTACTGAATGTATTTGCGGAATCTGTTTTACCAGTCATTTTTGGCAACCCATTACTATTTTGGGGTATGTGGATAGCACAACTTGTGTTGGTTGTCTATCTTGGGAAAAATGCGTTTAATGACTCTGCAAAATCATTAATTGGGTTTATTGCCTACTCTGCTTTAACTGGTGTCACTATTTCTGTTACCCTTGCTATGTACAACCAACAAGCTATCGTTCGTGCGTTTGTTACGACTGCGATTATGTTTGTGGGTATGTCATTACTTGGTGTATTTATCAAAAAAGATTTAAGTGCGATTGGTCATGCTTTATATAGTTTAGTCATTGGAGTTATTATTGCGACGTTGATTAACACCTTCTTCTTGAAGAGTGCACCAGTTGATTACTTTATTTCATACTCAATGGTCGTGATTTTTTCTGGTTTAATTGCGTATGACAATCAAAAAATAAAATTAATCTATCAAGAAAACGGTGCGAAAACAGCATCAGGTTTAGCTGTGTACTGTGCATTAAGTTTATATCTTGATATCGTAAATTTATTCTTAGCATTAGTAAGAATTTTTGGAAGAGATTAAGCGTATTTAAGAAGTCCTTTATAGGGCTTCTTTTTTTATCTGTTTATTTTTGTTATAGTTGACATAGAACGAAAATTGTTATACTATAACTATAACAAAGAGGTGATGGAACATGATAGAAATAGATACAAAGAGTTTGGTTCCAATATATAGCCAGTTAATATTTCAAATAAAACGAGCTATTGTCTTAGGTGATTTAGCTCATGGGCAATCTATGCCAAGCGTTCGTGCGTTAGCTGGTGATATTGGGGTGAATATGCACACCATCAATAAGGCGTATAAACTTTTAGTTGATGAAGGTGTGTTGGTACAGGAGAAAAAAGGATTTAAAGTAAGTGAAAAAGAAGTGATTCAAACAAGTGTTGAAAACTGTCAACAAATTCAGCAAAAAATTGATGAGATATTAATTGATAGTTTAATATTTGGTATTGATCTTGATGCGCTCATGGAAACAAGATTACATGTCATGAAAGGATGTGACACAGATGATTTGGATGATTAGTTTATTGCTTTTGTTTTTAGGTTTTTCTATGGCAATGACACCATATATCGCGCAACGTGGGATTGTTTTTGGTGTAACAATGCCAGAAGAAAATGATGAGATAGCAAAGTTAAAGAAACACTATTTTTTACAAAATATGACTGTAACTGTAATATTTATTATTTTGTCTGTCGTGTTTGATAGAGGGGTTAAAGTAACAGACGAGGTACTGAGTATTTTAATGACTGTTTTTATTTCGTGTCAAATTGTCTATGGTATTATGAGTTACTTTGTGTGCAATCGTCGTATGCTTCGCTACAAAGAAAAAATGATTGCTGAAGGTTACCAACCTAATAAAAAAATAACACTTGATTTATCGTTCCGTGAAAATATGTCGATATTCCCAACGTGGATTTTAATTGCAATTCAAGTGATTATTATCGCATTTGAAATAGTTATTACCATTAAAAACCAAACAATTATCCCGAATAAAATTATCATGCAATGGGATTTTCAAGGCAATCCAACACGAATTGTTGATAAAACATGGTTAAATATTTATTCTGCACCTATTATTCAGCTAGTATTAGTATTTATATTAAGTTTTACCAATGAATCCTACAAACGTGGGAAACAACGTGTGATGGACAAGCAGTCAGTGAAATGGAGTCAGTCTTTTAGAAAGATGTCATCTTACATGGGAGCAGTGATTGCCGTGTTAGTCCAAATTATGATGTTTGTCATCCAAATGACAAGTGTGGTTCCATTTCTAACTGAAAAAACAATGACAAAAATATTAATGATTACCATTGGATTGATGCTTCTAGCTATTATAGGACTGATGGTTATATATGGACAAAGTGGGGCAAGAATAAATCAAGAAAGTGCTACACCTGCAAGTTACGATGATGATAAATATTGGAAAGGGGGCATGTTTTATTTTAATCGGGAAGATCCATCCTTTTGGGTAGAAAAAAGAATGGGAATTGGTATGACGATTAATCTAGCAAACTGGAAAGCAGTTGTGTTTGTTGTGGCTCCTATTGTAGTTATACTAGGCATTACTTTTTTTATAGGATAGTAAAAAGACGCAATTTCAATCGAAATTTGCGTCTTTTTGTTTAATCTGAAAGAATTAGTTTTATGCCGAAAAATACTAAAATAGCACCAGCTGATTTATTGATGATATTTTGTGTGGTGTCTTTTTAAAAAACATGTCTAATATGATTTAAAAGTAAGGTATACAGACCAAAAATAGTAAACGTCACGACAATGTATGTTAATCCGAGTACGCCAAAATGCGGAGTAGAGCAGATAGGCTGATAATAGAAAGAAACGTGTGACATATAAGAGCGTACACGTACCAAAAATTATTTTAAATCCAGCATGATCGTTTTAGGCGTTTTCGATTTATTTATACCAATTAAGATAAATCACTACGATTCACAGTACTTATATATGGATTTCCAAAAGAAGCAATGACATCAGATATTGAGTCTGTTTTTAAACATGACGAGAATACAACATATTATGTTTTAGAACCAACACAAGTTAGCAATCAAACTGGCCCAACCAATGCTTGGAAAGTGAAACAAGGTGGCCTATTTTACTTTGCGAGTTATTATAGGGCGTAATATTTAGCAACTATTATCGCAAACAAGATAATTAATTAAAAATTTAGCAACTAGACAAAAATAAAGCCATCAACGATTTTTTAATTTCGCAATAGCACTCAAAATTTGGTAGAATATTAAAAGAAGAACAGAAATGGAGTGTCATAATGGCGAAGAAAAAATTATTATTAGTCGATGGAAATAGTATTGCATTTAGAGGATTCTATGCACTCTATCAATCATTGGAACGTTTCAAAAACAACAATGGCTTACATACAAACGCATTATATGCGGTGAATAATATGCTAGAAAATATTTTAGCAAAAGAAGAACCAACACACGTGTTAGTGGCATTTGATGCGGGGAAAACGACTTTTAGACACGCATTTTACGACGATTATAAAGCTGGACGAGCGAAAACACCCAGTGAATTTAAAGAACAAATGCCTTATTTAAGAGACTTAATTGAAGGTCTTGGGATGAAGCATTTTGAATTAGATAATTATGAAGCAGATGATATCATTGGAACTCTTGCGACAAAATATGGCTCACAAGACGTAGACGTCGTTGTTTTATCTGGTGATAAAGATTTGACCCAATTAGCAAGTGAGTATACGACGGTTGATGTTACAGTAAAAGGTGTCAGTGAAATTGAAAGCTACACACCAGAACATATTATGGAAAAATATGGCTTAACACCACCACAGATTGTTGACATGAAAGGTCTAGCTGGAGATCAGTCGGATAATATTCCAGGTGTGACTAAAATCGGTGAAAAAACAGCGATTAAGTTATTAAAAGAATACGGCACAGTCGAAGGTGTCTATGAATATGTCGATGAGATGAAGAAAAGTAAGATGAAAGAAAATCTTATCAATGAAAAAGATATTGCCTTCTTAAGTAAAAAATTAGCCACTATCGACACCAATGTACCACTTGATATGACATTAGATGATTTAGCTTATGATGGAAAAAATTTAGAAAAATTGATACCATTTTATAAAGAAATGGATTTTAATTCCTTTTTAGCAAAACTTGATACAAGCAATGTTGAAAGTGATTTAGTAGAGAAAGTTGCCATTCATTACGAAGTGATTTCTGAAATAACTGAAGACATGTTTGAATCAGATATGTCCTTATATGTTGAGATGTTGGGTGAAAACTATCATACTTCACCAATTGTGGGTGTTGCGTTTGGTAACAAAGAAAAAGTATATGTGTCAGATGACATTGAGTTATTGTCACATCCATTGATGATTCAGTGGTTGGAAGATAATGAAAAAACTAAAAAAGTATTCGATGCAAAACGACAATACGTGGCACTAAATCGTTATGGTATTAAACTCAATGATATCAAGTTTGATATGTTATTAGCTGCTTACTTGGCTGATTCGACAAACAATAGTGAAGACTTGGCCCAAATTGCTCATTTCTATGATTATTATGATGTGGACCGTGATGAAGTGGTTTACGGAAAAGGAGCAAAAAAAGGGTTACCTGAATCAGTTGATACATTGTATCAGCATTTAGCTCGTAAAGTTGTGGCAATTGATGTGCTTTATGAAACAATCATGACAGACTTAGATGATAAAAATCAGTCAGACCTGTTTTATGATATTGAGTTACCAATTGCGCTGATTTTAGCTGATATGGAAATCGAGGGCATCACAGTTAATGCCAGTCGTCTGCAAGAAATGAAGGGCGAGTTTGCTGAGAGATTAGGTGAAATCGAGCAAACAATTTATGAGATTGCAGGAGAAGAGTTTAATATTAACTCACCGAAACAATTAGGCGTCATTTTATTTGAAAAGATGGGCTTGCCAGTGATTAAGAAAACTAAAACAGGTTACTCAACAGCAGTCGATGTGTTAGAAAAATTAAAAGGTGAGTCGCCGATTATTGAGAGTATCTTATCATATCGTCAACTTGCTAAAATTCAATCAACTTATGTTGAAGGGTTACTAAAAGTGATTTTTGAGGATAATAAAATTCACACACGTTATATTCAAACATTGACACAAACAGGTCGACTAAGTTCAGTTGATCCGAACTTACAAAATATTCCAATCCGATTGGAAGAAGGACGAAAAATTCGTCAAGCATTTGTCCCACGTGAAAAAGGATGGAAATTATTCGCTTCAGATTACTCTCAAATTGAGTTACGAGTTTTAGCCGCTATTTCAGATGATGAGCATTTAAAAGAAGCTTTCATTGAAGGGTTAGATATCCACTCTAGTACAGCAATGCGTGTCTTTGGCATAGAAAAGGCTGAGGATGTTGACAGCAACATGCGACGTCAAGCCAAAGCTGTAAACTTTGGTATTGTGTATGGTATTAGTGATTACGGCTTATCGCAAAACTTAGGAATTACACGAAAAGAAGCACAAGAATTTATCGACCGCTACTTTACTATGTATCCAGGCGTTAAGACGTACATGGAAGACATTGTGCGTGAGGCAAAAGATAAAGGGTACGTTGAAACGTTGTACCATCGCCGTCGTTACTTACCAGATATTAACGCTAGAAACTTTAATTTGCGTTCATTTGCTGAAAGAACAGCGATAAACACACCGATTCAAGGAAGTGCTGCTGATATCTTGAAGATTGCAATGATTAAAATCAACAAACGCTTGAAAGAAGAAAACATGCAAGCAACCATGCTGTTACAAGTACACGATGAGTTGGTATTTGAAGCACCAGAAGAAGAAATTCCAGCTTTACAAAAATTAGTCGAAGACACAATGAACCATGCTGTTGACTTATCCGTGCCGCTAAGAGCAGATAGTAGCTATGGTGATACATGGTATGATGCAAAATAACTTAAAGGGGTAGAACCAATGCCTGAATTACCAGAAGTTGAGACGGTCAGAAAAGGTCTTGTCCAACTTGTTAAAGATAAAGAAATAAACAATGTTATTGTTGACTGGGGAAAAATTGTCGAGTCTCCTGAAGTAGATGATTTTATCCATACACTTGTTGGTCAAAAAATATTAGACGTTGACCGACGAGGAAAATTTCTAATATTTAAACTAAGTCAAAATGATATGATTAGCCATTTGCGAATGGAAGGAAAGTTTGAATATCATAATCAAACAGACGACATTCAAAAACACACGCATGTCCGTTTTCAGTTTACTGATGGGACAGAGTTGCGCTATTTAGATGTCAGAAAATTTGGTCGTTTATCACTTGAGCCAAAAGGTCTTGGTGAAGAGTATAAAGGAATTAAAAAACTTGGACCTGAGCCAGTGATACCAGATTTTGATTTAGAAGTATTTAGAGAAGAACTGAAGAAAAAACATCGTGCAATTAAGCCTTTATTACTCGATCAAACGCTTGTGACAGGGTTAGGAAATATTTATGTAGACGAAGCATTATATCAGTCATGTATTCACCCAGAACAAGTCGCTTCTAAATTAACCAAAACGGAAGTTGATGCACTACATTCAGCGATTATCGACGTACTTGCTACAGCTGTTAAGGCTGGTGGTACGACGATTCGAACATATAAAAATGCCTTAGGAGATGCTGGGCATTTCCAAGTGTATTTATCGGCATACGGCAAGCAAGGAGAACCTTGTAAGCGATGTGGCCATTCAATCGAAAAAATAAAAGTTGCCCAACGAGGTACGCATTTTTGTCCAGTTTGTCAAGTCACACACGATTAGGAGGATGAGCATGACGTATTTATTAGGCTTAACAGGAGGCATTGCTTCCGGAAAATCAACCGTTACGCAAATGTTTAGATCAAAAAATATTCCAGTTATTGACGCAGATATTATCGCAAGAGAAGTCGTTAAACCAGGAAAACCAGGACTAGAAAAGATTGTGTCACACTTTGGTAAAGATGTGTTGTTAGAAGACGGCACGTTAGATCGAAAAAAATTAGGAACGATTATTTTTAATGATGATGCCAAACGAGCATTACTCAATCATATTTTGTCTGATGAAATTCGTACGCGTATTTTGGAAATGATTGAACTTTGTAAAAAATCTGATCCGTCACTCATCGTTCTTGATATTCCACTTTTATATGAAGGTGGTTATGACGAAATAGTGGATGATGTTATGGTTTGCTATGTACCAAGAGACATTCAGTTAAAACGTTTGATGGCTCGTGATCATCTCAAAGAAAATGGTGCGATTAAACGAATTGACAGCCAAATGAGCCTAGAAGAAAAGAAATCACGGGCTGATGTGGTGATTGATAATAGTGGACGAATAGATGAAACACTGAAACAAGTACAAACTTGGTTTGATACAATTATAAAAGAAAAATCACCTGAATAATCTTTTCAGGTGATTTCTTTTTTTATTTTGTTGCGTTGTCTTTTCGTTTATATAAACCAAACGTTAAAACAAAACTAATTAACATAATGATTGATGCAATACCAATTGTTTTGACCACACTATTAGTAAAGTTATTGTCTAATTTTTTAACGATATCATTTTGAATATCTTTTGTTAAGTGCAACTCTTCTGGATTAGATTGTTTTAATACTCTAATAGAAGAACCGGCACTACCAATAACACTTGATTCAAGTGATTTTTGGACTTGTGTTGGTAGGCCAACATTATCTAAAGTATGTGGGATATCATGTTGTAATTGTAAGCCAAAAATTGTTCCGATAATCGCAATCCCTAAAGCAGAACCAATTTGACGAACAGTTGATTGGATACTTGATCCTTGACCAGATTGAGCAGGTGGCACGTCTTTTAAGACGATAGAGGTTAATTGAGCAGAAGCAAAACCTAACCCAATACCATAAACTACTAACCAGACAATAATCCATGTTAAGCCATTATTTGGATCAACCGTTTTAAAGAATCCAAAAAAGCCAAGTGTTTCTAAGAATAAACCAAGTGACACAACAAATGATGCCGATGTTTTCTCAACGATAAATGACGCCATCCCACCAGCTAAGAATGCACCAAGTCCCATCATTGCTAAAATTGCACCTGATTTAATTGGACTTAATGTTAAGATGTTTTGTAAGAATAAAGGCAATAGGAATAGTAATCCTGATTCACCAATTGCCACAATCCCAGCAATCGTATTTCCCAATGAAAAACTTATGAATTTGAATAAAGATAAATCAAGTAAATGAGATTTTTTATTTTTAATCAAATGAGCTTCCCAAACTAAGAATAATGCAAAGAAAAGAGCTCCTACAACAAGTAACGTTGGGATAATGGATAAGTTAAAGAGTGTTGGGTGATCGCCTTTTACATGCCACCAACCATAATTACGGCCTTCAATAATACCGAATACCAATAAAATTAAGCCGATAGTTGATAAAATAAATCCAAAAAAGTCAAACCCACTTGTCATTTTTTCGCCATATGTTTCTGGTAAATATTTTAATGACGCTAAAATAATAAATAACCCAATAGGTAAATTAATCCAGAAAATCCAATGCCATGTCATGTAAGTGGTGAAATAACCACCAAGTAATGGTCCAATCGCTGCCATACCAGAAATCACAGAACCCCATACGGCAAAAGCGACAATCCGATCTTTACCGAAAAAGAGCGAATTAACAGCGGATAATGTGGTTGGAAGAACTGTTGCCCCACCTAAACCTTGAATTGAACGGGCTGCTAACATAAAGGTGATATCTTTAGAGAAACTTGCCATAATAGATCCTACTAAAAAGATGGCAATCCCTATAATCAACATTTTTTTTCGTCCGAAATTATCGGCGATGCGTCCCATTGTAATCAAAAGGGAAGAAAAAATTAAAGAATATAGCGTGATAATCCACTCAGCATCGGTAAAGGATAATTTTAAATCTTTCATAATAACTGGAATAGATACATTGACGATTGTTCCGTCAATAACAACTAATGAAACAGATAAGGCTAAAATCGCTAATGCCCACCATTTGTGTTTCACTGTTTTTGGTTGTGCTGCTGTTGTGTTTGTCACTTAAAACACCTCACTTAAATTTTTATTACGACTGTATCTTACACCTAAAGTGACAATCTGTCACACGATTTGCGAGAAAATCAAACTTTTTTTACAAGTGACTTCAAAATTGCTTTTTTTTGGTGAAAAAATTCATGAATAGTCATAAAATATCCTGAAAAGAGTCGAAAAAGTGTGATGAATATTTGAGTAAGGAATTTCTAGAAAATTGTTTATCTATACCAACAGCAGTATTACATGTTATAATAGTCCTACTATTTAGTCTATCAAGACGTCTTTAAAGAAGAGGTGAAAAGAAATGCAATGTCCAAGATGTCACTATAGTGGATCGCGAGTGGTAGATAGTCGTCCAGCAGATGACAATCGTGCTATTAGACGTAGGAGAGAATGTGAAGATTGTGGCTTTCGTTTTACAACGTTTGAACGCATAGAAGTGTCGCCATTGCTTGTAGTAAAGAAGAATGGTGCAAGAGAAGAGTTTAATCGTGAAAAAATATTAAGAGGCTTAGTCCGATCAGCGGAAAAACGTCCAGTGTCAATGGATCAAATGGAACAAGTTGTTGAGAAAGTTGAAAATAGGATTCGAAGTATCGGAGAAAACGAAGTCTCAACGAATTTAATTGGTGAGTTTGTAATGGAAGAATTAGTTAACCTTGATGAGATAGCTTATATTAGGTTTGCCAGTGTTTACCGTCAGTTTAAAGATATGAGTGTCTTTTTGAAAGAGTTACAAGAAATTATTGATAAAGAGCAAGTAGATTAATAGATAGAGAAAGTGATGTGAGAATAGGTGACTAAAACACAGCCCCATTTAAAGCCTAAAGATACATTTGAGGTACATTACTGTAGCTTGTTAAATGGAGAAGATACACGTGTTTTAAACCTACTGTATCAACCAATTGTTGGTGGTAATGCGTTAGTGTTGTATCATAATTTAATCATTAACAAAGACAGTTTTAAAAAACCAACCAGGCATTTTATTTTACAAGATATGATGAATAACGGGCTTCAAGAATTGTATCAAGCAAGAACTAGACTTGAAGCAATTGGGTTATTAAAAACATATGTCCGAAAAAAAGATGAGGGGTATCATTATATCTACTCTCTTGACAATATATTATCTCCACAAGTTTTTTTATCTGATGAGACACTATGTTTGTTGTTATTAGATAGAGTAGGTGAAGATCGATTTAATTACTTAGTGGAATTATTTAAACCGGAAAAACTTGATTTATCTGAATACACAGATGTAACAAGTAGTTATGTTGAGGTATTTCATATTGCATCAGAACGTTTGGTACAAGCCAACGAACTTTTATCAGACACGATGCAACAAATGAAAGAAGCGCCTGTGGGTAAAAAACCTGAAATAGAGCCAAAAACATTTGATTGGGATTTTTTCTTTGATAGTTTGGCTGGATTAAATATTGATGAATCGTTCTTAGTTAATGAGTTTAAACCAATTATTTTAACGGTTCATGGGTTATATGGCATTAATGAACTTGATATGATTAATCATGTTAAGTATTGTTTGGACTATGTGACTAATCAAGTTGATGTCAAAGAGTTTAAGAGACGTATCTATAAGACGTATCATCAAGCTAAAAAGCCAACTGGACAAAATACGGTACAAGCTCAACCAACGATATATAGTGACGAACAACTTAGCCGACATAAAAATGATTTAAAACATCAAGGGTTCACTCAACAAGAGATTGATGTTATCGTCTCTTGTGAGAAGATTCCCCCACTTGTATTTTTGAAATCAATTAAAGATCAGAAAAACGGGTTTGTCTCACAGAATGAACGGTGGACGATAGAAAACTTGAAGAAACAGTCAAACTTACCTGTTGAGGTTATTAACATGTTGATACACTATTGTTTAGTTGTTTTGGGTAATTCATCTTTAAACCAAAATATGGTAAATACTATAGCCAATGACTGGTCACAGCATAAGATTACAACGGCATCTGCAGCACTCATTCAAGTAAAGAACTTTAAAAAAGAGTCTGAAAATAAAAAAGTGAAGAAAACATATAATCGAAACTACACAAAACAACCTGCTAGAAAAGAAACCTTACCAGAATGGGCAAGTAGTGCTACTGTGAGAAAAGAAACACCTTTAGCAGGAGATGAGTTGAAGCAACTAGAGGCGCAACTCAAACAATTTAATCAAGGTGGTGGATCATCATGAAACACATAAACCAGCATTTAAATCGAACGGTGAATAATCAAAATATTAACGATCGATTAATTCAACTGATGGAAGTTGTACAAAAAGATAAAGATGTACAAGAATTTATCGCATCAAATAGAGAGTATTTATCTGATGAAGATATTTTAAAAAGCTCAGCAAAGCTTTATGAATATGTAAAAGAAAAAGAAAAATTTTTAGCCAATGATGCTTCTATGATTGCTCCTGGCTATGAACCAAAATTGTTTTTAAATCATCACTTTATTGATGTAACGTATGTACCGACAGAGGAATTGATTCGCAAAAAAGAATACGAAACAGTTCGTAATAGGGTAAATGCCATTTCCATGCCTAAAGACATTAAAGATGCTTCCTTGGATTCGTTCAATATTACCTCTGAGCGAAAAGAAGCATTAAGTGCGTCTATTACATTTATGAATGATTATCTAGACAATCCTAAAGAATTTCATCAAGGTTTATATTTGTATGGAACTTTTGGCGTCGGAAAAACGTATTTATTAGGTGCAATTGCAAATAGTTTAGCAATCAAAGGCGTGAAGAGTACAATTTTACATTTCCCAACGTTTTGTGTGGAAATGAAACAATCAATCAAAGATGACAGTGTGGCTTCTAAACTAGATAGTGTAAAAAAAACACCTATCCTAATGTTAGATGATATTGGAGCAGATTCGATGAGTACATGGATAAGAGACGATATACTGGGTGTTATCTTACAGTACCGTATGCAAGAAAAATTACCAACGTTTTTCTCATCTAATCTAGACATGAAACAACTCGAAGAAGAGCATCTACGCTTCTCACAAAAAGGAGACGATGAGCCGCTTAAAGCTAAGAGGATTATGGAGCGAATCAAGTACCTCTCAAAACAAATCACCATGATTGGTGAGAACCGTCGTTTAGATAACGAGTTTTAACGTCAGTCTGTTATCAAAAACTGATTGACAAAGGGATTACAGACTAGTATAATTATTTTTGTTGCTTAAGGAGTGATAGAATGAAGTGGGCTTTATCAGAACTAAATAAGTTTCGTGGAAGTCAAGTTGATTTTGAAGAAACGATTGATTTAAACGCCTCTTTAGAGCAAAGAGAACCATCTATTATTGATATTTCTCCGATTAAAGTAAATGGGTTTTTAAAAGTTGATGAGTTGGGTTATTACGCTCATATGACGGTTGAAACCATTCTTACTGTACCATCATCTCGTTCACTTGAACCTGTTGAGTTGCCACTAGACCTCATCATTGATGAAGAATATATGACACCAAGGCAGTATGATGCATTGAAAGATGTACCAGAAGATGATAAAAACTTGATAATTGTATTGGAAAAAGATTTGATTGATTTAACAGAAGCAATTGAAGACTTTATCCTACTAAATTTACCATTACAAGTCTTAACAGAAGAAGAAAAGCAATCAACAGAATTACCAAAAGGAGACTTTTGGCAAGTTGTTTCAGAAGATGATATTATCGAAGAGTTAGAATCTGAAACACAATCAACCATTGATCCTCGTCTTGCTAAATTATCTGACTTTTTCAAGGAAGATGAGCAGTAGGATTGGAATATATGTGACTTGTCACGTATTTAAGTTAGTAGGGAGGTGTATCTAAATGGCAGTACCAAAAAGAAAAACGTCAAAAGCTCGTAAAAATAGACGTCGTACTCATTACAAATTGTCTGCACCAGGTTTAACAGCTTGTAGCAACTGTGGTGAAATGAGAAAATCTCATCATGTGTGCCCTTCATGTGGTCATTATGATGGAAAAGACGTTATGACTAAAGAAGCATAATTTACATTTTTAATAGAAAATGTAAAACCGTTAGACTAACCATGGAGTCTAACGGTTTTTTGTTTTTCTTAAACCAAAATTTATTTTGCTTTCTGTACCTGATTTAATTCGTTTGATATTATCTTTATGACGTACAATAATAAATAACGTAATCGCCACAGCCAGTGTGGTTAATAACCAGTTCTGTTCTGCTAAAACAAATGGTGCATAAATTGGTAATATTATAGTAGAAATGGTAATAATAATGGCACTAATCATACTAGCTAAACTCACTGTACTCGTTAAAAACAAGAATAAGACAAACAGACTACCTGAATAGATAAAAAATGTTGGTGAATAGGCTAATAACATCCCTGCACTTGTCGCAACGGCTTTGCCACCTTTGAAATGGCCAAATATTGGGAACGTATGTCCAAGAATAGCTGCAACACCAAACCACAATGGGTCAATTGATAAACCAAACCACATCGGTAAACTCGTTGCTACCGTTCCTTTTAGTATGTCCATAAATAAAACGGCTGTTCCGGCACGCTTTCCCAGTACACGGAAAGTATTAGTCGTTCCAGTGTTACCACTACCAAATTCTCTAATATCTTTATGGTAAAAGATCTTGCCAATCCAAACCCCTGATTGTATCGAGCCTAACAAGTAGGCTAATATAAATAACGAAATAGTTTTCACGTTGTATCCTCCTTAAGGTCAGTCATTATTTTACCATGAAATAAACGAGTGAACAATTGAGATAGGCACATTATGGGAAGTAAATAGCAAATTTTGTTATAATTGACGTATAAAATAGGGAGGTCATTAATATGGCATATAAAGATTTAGGCGACCAAAAAGTAAAAGAGATTTTAACTAATGCAAAGACTATCGCAGTTGTTGGTCTAAGTGATAATCCTGAAAAAACAAGTTACCGTGTAGCAGAAGTCATGCAAAATGCTGGATATAAGATTATTCCAGTTAACCCAATGAAAGAGGGCAAAACAATTTTAAGTGAAAAAGTCTATCCTTCTATTGAATCAGTTGATCAACCAATTGATATTGTCGATGTCTTTAGACCAAGTGCAGCTTTAGTAGATGTGGCGAAAGATTTTTTAAAATCAGAAGCACCTGTTTTTTGGGCACAATTAGGGATCGAAAATGATGAAGCAGCTGACCTTTTATATGATCATGGTATAACAGATGTTATCATGAATCGCTGTATTAAAATCGAATTACAAAAGTAATCAACAAGTGCAAAATTGCACTTGTTTTTTTAATCTTCCTTTAAACGTAAAATTAGTATAAAAAATAGGTAAAACGTTCGTTTTTAAGACGAATTTTAATAAATGTAATTGCTTTTATATTGTTAAATGCTATAATTTAAGAGTGTTCAAGTATGTGAATACAGACGATTAAAAGGAGGAGCAGTCATTGTTTAAAAAAGTATTGAAGTATACAGGTCTAGTTGCGTTGGTAGCAACTCTAGGTGCATGTGGTAGCGATTCTGCTAAAGATAAAGGAAGCGAATCAAGTAAAGGTAAAGATGATAAAACCATTGAAACATTATCAGTTGGTTTTGTCCCATCAAGAGATCCAGAGGAAATTGTTTCTGCAACTGAACCTCTGAAAGAACTAATGCAAAAAGAGTTAAAAGAACAAGGATACGATGTTAAAAAAATCGATATCACTGTTGGAACTAACTTTGAAGCTGTTGGTGAGTCACTAGATTCAGGTACACTTGACATTGGATTTATTCCAGGTGGTACATATGTATTATATGATGAAGGGGCAGAACCTATCTTAACTGCAACACGTGCTGGATTATCAATCGACTCAGACGAAGCAAAAGTTTGGAATGAAAACAAACCAACTGAGCCAACTGACAAACAAGTTGATTCTTACCGTGCATTAATGATTGCTGGACCATCTTCAAAAGGTCAAGCAGTTGCAGATAAAGTAAATAAAGGTGAAAAAGTATCATGGGATGATTTAAATAATCTTTCATGGAGTGTGATGAGTTCATCTTCTCCAGCTGGATATATTTACCCAAGTCTATGGTTAAACGAAAACTACGACAAAAAAATCACTGATTTAAAAAATATCGTTCAATCAGATTCTTACGGTAGTGCCTTTGCTCGTTTAGCTTCAGGTCAAGTTGATGTGGTATTAACTTATGCCGATGCTCGTCGTGACAATGAAGAAAACTGGAAAAAAGAGTTTGGCCGCGATAAATCTATCTGGGATGAAACAAACGTTATTGGCGTAACACCAGCTATTTATAACGATACTATCTCAGTAAGTAAAAACTCAAAAACAATGACAGATGATTTGAAAAAAGCGTTACAAAAATCATTTATCAACATCGCTAAAACAGATGAAGGTAAAAAAGTTATTGGAATTTACAGCCACGAAGGTTATGTAGAAGCAAATCCTAAAGACTATGATAATGAACGAAAAGCACAAAAATTAGTTCAAGACGCTAAATAAATTTAAGAAATAAATAAATTTAAGAAAAACGACACGTCAAACTGCGATCATCTCTTTTGATGATGGCAGTTTGTTTTTAGAAAGGATTTTAAGATGATAAAGTTTGACAATGTCCAAATGGTTTATCCAAATGGTTATGTAGGGTTAAAAGATATTAATTTAGAAATTGAGCAAGGTGAGTTTGTTGCAATCATCGGACTATCAGGAGCGGGTAAATCGACCTTGATTCGTTGTGTCAACCGTATGCATGACATTTCAAGTGGGACTCTGATGGTGAATGATACAAACGTTGGCAAAATTAAAGGAAAAGAAATTAGAGCGTTTCGTCGTCAAATTGGAATGATTTTCCAATCATTTAATTTGATTACCCGTGCAACTGTATTAAAAAATGTGATGATTTCGTCTGTTCCAGAACTTCCTTGGTGGAGACGTGTGTTTGGTATTTTTCCAGAAGACGTCAAAGTGACAGCTTTAGAGTCTCTTGATAACGTTGGCATTTTAGATAAAGCATTTGTCAGAGTGGATCAACTATCTGGTGGGCAACAACAACGTGTGGCCTTAGCTAGAACACTCGCCAGTCATCCTGAAGTGATATTAGCCGATGAGCCAGTTGCCGCTCTTGACCCTGTCACAGCAAAAACGGTCATGGGTGATTTTAAACGCATTAACAAAGATTTAAATATTTCCGTATTAATTAATATTCACCATGTTGATTTGGCATTAGAATATGCTGATCGAGTGATTGGGATTAGACAAGGACAAATCGTGTATGATGGTCCATCAAAAGACGTGACAGAAGATGTGTTATCAACCATTTATGATGGGGATAAGAAAGGAGAGTAACCATGCGTAAAAAAACGATCACTTTGCCGAATGGAAAACAAGTCGTTCAAAAAGCATCTTACACTCCGCTCATTGTGTTATTGGTTCTTATTTTCATGTACATCTCTATACAAGTAACACAATTTAACTTCACGCAATTACTAACTCGTGGCGATCAGTTTTTTGTGATGCTAAAAGCTATGTTTCCACCTAAAATGGACTTTTTAAGTAAAGTTTGGACACCACTGTTTGACACGATTAAAATGTCACTCTTAGGGTCACTTATTGGGGCATTATTAGCTGTTCCATTTGCTATATTGGCTTCTAATAATATTGTAAAAAATCGCTTTGTTTCTTCTTTATTCAAACTGATTTTAAGTTTTTTAAGAACTCTACCAACAATCGTTATCGCGTTAATCGCAACTTTCGTATTTGGTCTTGGAACAATGGCCGGTACCGTTGCTATTTTCATCTTTACGATTTCATATGTAGGAAAACTAACTTACGAACAAATCGAAGCATTGGATATGTCGACATTTGAAGCACTTGAATCGATGGGACTAACTCGTTTACAAGCCTTTCGTTATAGTGTGATTCCAGCTATTTTACCATCTTATCTATCGACTTCTTTGTTTAACTTCGAAGGAAACTTACGATATGCCTCAATTTTAGGGTATGTTGGAGCCGGTGGTTTAGGTATCTTACTGAATGAACAGTTGGGTTGGCGTGACTATGGAAATGTTGGGACGATTTTAGTGGTCTTAGTTATCACTGTTGGTATCATCGAAACAATCAGTGAATATTTCCGCAAAAAATTACAATAGAAAAGGAAGACATATATGAACCAACGTATTTTAACTGAATTAAACAAAGAACCAAATAAGACAAAGCAATACGTTATTTTAGTAGCTGTCTTGCTTGGGGCGTTTATCTGGTCGTTGTCAGCGTTAAATTTTAATGCGATGGACGAAGGTGGCGGCAAAATCGCTGCAAACATTCTTAAAGGAATTGTCCAACCAGACACCAATTTACTATTTAACGGCACGAAACAAGGTGTGACTTACTTATTATTTGAAACCATCTGTATTGCCTTTTTAGGAACGATCTTCGGGGCGATTTTATCAATCCCGATTGCCTTTTTAATGGCACCAAGTATTATGCCAAAACCAGTTTATCTATTCATGAGAGCTTTTGTTGTCGTGCTTAGAACAATTCCAGCACTAGTGTATGGGTTAATGTTTATCCGTGTGACTGGACCTGGTCCATTTGCCGGTGTGATGACTATGTCTCTTACCTCGATTGGAATGGTATCAAAATTATATGTAGATGTTATTGAAGAAATTGATACAGGTATTTTAGAATCAATGGATTCTTTTGGGTGTACAACGTTTGAAAAAATTCGTTTTGGAATTATCCCACAATTAATTGCTAACTTTACCTCAATTACTATCTATCGTTTCGATATGAACTTACGTGATGCAACTATTCTTGGTTTAGTAGGAGCTGGAGGTATTGGAGCGCCGCTTATTTTTGCGATGAACTCATATCGTTGGAATCAAGTTGGCTCAATTTTAATTGGATTAATCGTGTTAATCTTAATTGTTGAAGTCGTATCAAATTATTTGAGAGGAAAATTAGTCAATGGATAAGATAACAATTCTTTCTACCAGTGATACACATGGTTATTTATACCCGACAGATTTTAGAGCAGTCAATCAAGATTTGTCATTTGGGTTATCAAAAGCTGTCACAGCCATTAAAGATGAACAGGCTAAACAAGATGGGACTGTTGTATTAATCGACAATGGCGACTTTTTACAAGGCTCACCGATGAGTTACTATCTGTCGAAACAAAAGAATAGTAAACAAGTCGCTGATATCATGAATTCAGTTGGCTATGATGTGGGTGTTCTTGGTAACCACGAATTTAATTATGGGGTTGAGTACTTACTTGATACAGTGAGTCAACTGAACTACCCAATCGTTTGTGCGAATATTTTAAATGATAAAAATGAGCCACTAACAGGGCAGGCCTACGTGATTCTTGAAAAAGATGGGTTGAAAATTGCGGTGTTAGGACTGACAACACCCTATATTCCAAATTGGGAGCAACCTGAAACCATAAAAGGTCTGACATTTTTATCTGCTCTTGATACAGCAAAACAATATGTGCCGAAACTTAAAGAGGAAGCAGATATTGTCATTGTGAGTTATCATGGTGGATTTGAAAAAGATTTGCAGACTGGTGAAGCAACTGAAAACTTAACAGGGGAAAACGAAGGTTATGATATCGTGACCCAAGTTGAGGGAATTGACGCGTTTGTTACTGGTCATCAACACCGAGTGATTGCAGAAAAAGTCAACGACACACCTGTGACTCAACCAGGGGACAAAGCCAAATACGTTGGAAAAATGACGTTGATATTAGATGATTATAAACAAGTGACAGACTCAACAGCTGAGTTATTATCTATGACTGACTATGAGGCGGATAAAGAGATTGTAGACACATTTAAACCAGTTTTAGATACTGTCGAAAATTGGCTGGATCAACCACTTGGACACATTGAAGGCGACATGACGATTACTGATCCGATGAGTGTGCGAATCAATGGACATGCCTATATTGAATTCATTCAAGACGTACAGATGGATGCGACAGGCGTTGATATTTCTGGAACAGCATTGTTTGATAATGACAGTAAAGGATTCCAGTCTGATGTAACCATGCGTGATATCGTGACAAATTATATTTATCCGAATACTTTAGCTGTTCTCACTGTTTCAGGGCAAGATTTGAAAGATGCCCTTGAACAAAGTGCGGAGTATTTTATTCTTAATGAGGATGACGAAATTGTCGTGAGTGACAAATTTTTATACCCTAAAACAGAACATTACAACTATGATATGTATAGTGGTGTTGGCTATAAAGTTATCGTATCAAATCCTGTAGGCCAACGTGTTGTTGAGTTGACTTATAAAGGTAAGCCAGTTGATATGACAGACGAACTTGACATCGTGATTAATCAATACCGCGCAGTTGGGGGCGGAAATTACGCGATGTTTGATGCGTCAAAAATTATTAAAGAAGTGACAGTTGATATGACTGAACTTATTTCAAACTTTTTACAAACACACCCAACTTATCAAGCAAAAACGACATTTGATTTCAAAGTCGAAAAATAAAACTAAACCTTATCATTCTTAAAACTTTAATAATACTTCTTTACCGGCTAGCTAACACTAGTCGGTATTTTTGTGTTAATCACTTATTTTGACACGATTGTTAAATTTAGTTATACTTAATTTAACAAACCATTAGGAGATGAGAATCATGGAAACAGTTGCAAGGAAAATAGGTAATTCTGTTGGCGCCATCTTTCCTAAAGATATTTCGCCTGAAGTTGGCGAAACATTTACCATTTCAAAAGTAGGAGATGCCTATATTTTGAAACCAAAAAAAGAAGACATTTTTAAACATGCAGATGATTGGGTAGGATTTAGAGAATCAGTGACAGATGAGGACACTGAATGGGACATCATGTCTTCTCAAGGAGACGAGCATTAGATGGAAGCACCGAAACAAAAAGATATTGTCTGGATGGATTTTGATCCGTCAAAAGGAAAAGAAATCAAAAAACGTCGTCCAGCGTTAGTTGTGAGTCGCGATGAATTTAATCAGCATACGGGTTTTTGTTTGGTGTGTCCCATTACATCAACAAACCGGGAATATTCGACTTATATCAGTATCAAACACCCACAAAAAATTGAAGGTGAAGTGGTCGCACATCAATTGCGCTCGATTGATTACACAACCAGAAATCTAGAAATTATTGAGCAGTGTGACATGTTAACGTGGATCGAAGTAACTGAAGTCATTGATATGTTTATATAACTAATAGATAGATACAACTCTTAGACTGGCGCTAAGAGTTTTTATTATGCCAACATTTCTCGTTGGATTATCATTTTCGTTATTAATCGAAATAGGGCAGATTTTTACGATGTATCGTCAAACAGATGTGAATGACTTATTGATGAATACATTAGGAGTGATGATAGGCTAGGTGATTGGGAAATATATTTTAAAATGGCGTATCCAAAGAAATGATGGAAAAAATGTTGACTGGATTGTTTACTTGCTGATTTCTGTGTGTTGTGCATTTATATTTTGATTAGATTAAATATGGTATAATAATTAAAAAAAATGAGGGTTTGATTATGACAGATAAAAAGCTCTTAAAATCAGAAAAAATACGATTAAAAAATGATAAATTGCGTGCAAAAGGTAAAGATCCGTTAAAAGGGTGGGGCAAGATGGTTGATACTGGATTAGGTGGTATTAATAAAGGAGCTTCAGTTGAAAATAGAGCAAGTATGATGGATACAAAGGATTTCATTAAGGGCTTGCAAAAAGAGATAGCTAGTGAAAATGAAAAGAAAAATCTATAATAATAAAAGAGATGAGATTATTTTTATAGCAGGAGGTAAAAAACATGGATCAAGCGAATTATAAAAAATATGTTGAAGAAACATTTAATAATGTTAAGAAAGAAAATAAAGAGCTAAAAAAGGTGAATCTTTTGATTGCTGGAAAAAGTGGCGTTGGAAAATCCACACTGATTAATACGGTATTTGGTGAAGATTTAGTAAAAACGGGCGTTGGTAAACCTGTTACAGAGGATATTCATTTGATTGAAAAGAAAAATTTTCCTGTTAGAATTTATGATACTGTAGGATTTGAAATTAGTAAGATGGGATTTGATATAAAAAGCGTGGTCAAATCACTCAAACGAAATCCTATCCAACAACTAATAAAAAAAGTTCAAGCAACTGAAACAACAGACGATGATGTCCATGTTGTGTGGTATGTCATTTCTGGATCAGGTGCTAGAATTGAAGAGGCTGAAATATCATTTATCAAGTGGTTAGTTGATCAAAAGTTACCTGTTATTATTGTATTGACAAAATGCTTTGACCTAAAAGAAGCCACTCTTTTAAAAAATGAAATAGAAAAATTAATCGACTCTTCTTTTGATATTATATTAGTGCTAGCTAAGCAAACGGAATATCAAGATATCTTTGGGGTTGAAGAATTAATCGATGCTACTGTTGAACTGTTACCTGAAGGGTTACAAGCGTCGTTTATCCATTCACAAGAAGCTTCTATCAAAGTCAAACATAATGAAGCTGTTAAAGTTGTGACCGCTACTATGGCCGCTAATTTTGGAACGGGATTTGCTCCCATCCCTGGGGCAGATGCTCCGATAATGATGACATCGCAAACAGCGATGATGACTAAAATTACCTCAATTTATGGTATTGAGCTTGATAAGCAAAAAATAGAAACAGCTTTAACTAGTATGTTAGGGGTCTATGCTGCAATGATATCAGGAAAATCATTAGCTGGTAATATTGCTAAACTAGTACCAGGTGTTGGAACACTTGGTGGAGGCCTTATATCTGGTGGTGTCGGAATGGTTATTACTGGTGCGTTGGGATATGCCTACATAGAATTAATGGAACTTGTTATTAAAGGACAGGTTGATTTAAGTACTATGACACCTGATGCTTTAACAGACTTATTATTAAAGCTGTTACCAAATTATTTACCGAAATAATATAATATTTGACTAATTGTTAAGTTGTTTTACAATGGAAAAATGGGAGGTGATTATATGATAAAAGCCTATAAAGAATATTGGAGTAATATGACAGTCATGAATGCTTCATCTACAAGAGCTCAATATTGGTGGCCACAAGTGATTAATTACTTTGTTTTAGCTCTTTACACTGTTCTGACAAGGGCCTACAAGTACATTGATTTTATGTCTGACGGATCAAGAGTGATAAAAGAATGGAATTCGGTAACGATTGTTTTTGTTGTGCTAACTTTTCTAATTTGGTTAGCTAACTTTACTGTCAGAGCAAGAAGGTTGCATGACAGAGATCATAGCAATTGGTGGATTTTGTTTTATCTTTTACCTTTTATTGGTAGTTTCATTATTTTGATAACATTGATTTTACCAAGCAAACAACAAACTAGATGGCCAATAAATCAATCCGATGTATAGGAAAAAGGACTTAACAAGACATGATTCTTGCTAAGTCCTTTCTTATGAAATCCAACACGCTATCAAAAATAATCACTAAAGTATGCTTCTTGATCAGGAATGATTCTCTCAAGCGTTCTAAGTGTTTCTTTATCTGTTTTTAATCGCTCAATACGGTACAGATAAGAGGGACGTTTATAACTCATCAGAAGAGCGGTTAATGTTTGAATATCAATATAGACTGGATTTCCAATGGCTTCGTTGGTTACGGTCAATTCATTGTCTTCATCCCACATCAAACTGAACGTATTATTGTTCCATTCGGCAATCGGATCTGTCACGACAAAATGGAAAGGTTTTCCCGTGGTGATAAACGGATACTGTTTGATAAATTGTTCGACGTCCACAATGCGTGCCATAAAATACGGTTCAATCAATTCTTTGATCTCACTGTCTTCAAATAAAAAGGCAATTGGCTCATTTTTATAGGTAGCACCAACAACACGGTCAATCATTGAAAAATGGGCAGACACAAAATTCCAAAGCCCTTTTCTAGCTTCTTGGTTTAAATAAAACATCTCTTTGATATGAAACACTTCTTCTGCTATCCAGTAAAAACAAACCCCACAAGGCTCGCCATCTGCGCTATAATAAATAGCGGCTGTCCTTTCTTCTTCATTTTCCCAACGCCAATATTCTTCCCAGTTTAAATCAGAACGAATCATTGCACCATGGTTTTGTTCAGCAAATGCATCATAGACTTTGTAAACATCTTCATGGTCAATATCTTCACGCTCAACATAACCAGGCACGTCAACTGTTTTTGGAAGTTGCGTGTCCTTAATTTCAAATGATATTTTATCGGACATAATTTCCCAGCCCTTGCGACGGTAGTAAGGGATATTATAAGGGTAGAGATAAGAAATCCATTGTTTATTATCACGCATTTTATCTAAACCTAATTTAATCAACTCACTCATTAATCCCATGTTTGTGTATTCTGGGTACGTTCCAACACCAGTCAAACCAGCCATTTCATAAACAGTATCATGTATGTTAACTTCACACGGATAGATGGCAAGTTGGCTGATCAGTTCATCATCATCTGTAAACCAACCATAAACGTCAGCTTCCCTTAAAACAGGACGTTTGGCACGAATGATTTCTGACTCGTCTTCGTAACCACTTTCCTCAATATCCGAGTCAGTGACTTGAAACACATAGCGAAGAAGTTCATTAAATTGTTTCAGGTATTTTAGTTCCACTTTCTTTAATGTTAAATTCTTATGTGCATCTTTTGGTTCCATATATCTTTCTCCTAATGTTTAATAATTTTTTATATCAAACATATTTTGAAAATACTTTAAAAACACTCAAAAGATTGGTATAATTGAAAATGCTGATTAATAGAAAGTGGGAGATAACGATGAATTTTGATGAAATGAAAAAGAGACAAGAATCTATTCGGAATTTCTCCATCATAGCACATATTGACCATGGAAAATCAACACTGGCTGACCGTATTTTACAACAGACAGAAACAGTTTCTGATCGTGAAATGCAAGAGCAGTTACTTGATTCAATGGACTTGGAAAGAGAACGCGGTATTACCATTAAACTAAATGCCGTTGAGTTAACTTATAATGCGAAAGATGGAAAAGAATATATTTTTCACCTAATTGATACACCAGGACACGTCGATTTTACTTATGAAGTGTCACGTAGTTTAGCCGCTTGTGAGGGGGCTGTACTTGTGGTGGATGCTGCGCAAGGTATTGAAGCTCAAACGTTAGCAAACGTGTATTTAGCGGTTGATAATGATTTAGAAATTTTACCAGTTATTAATAAAATAGATTTACCAGCAGCCGATCCAGAGCGTGTGAGAAAAGAAATCGAAGACGTGATTGGGATTGATGCAAGTGAAGCAGTTTTAGCAAGTGCAAAAGCTGGAATTGGGATTGAAGATATTCTAGAACAAATCGTTGAATATGTTCCAGCGCCCGATGGTGACTTGAACGCGCCACTAAAAGCACTGATTTTTGACTCAGTTTATGATTCATATCGTGGGGTTGTATTAAATATTCGTGTCTTTGATGGGGTCGTAAAACCAGGAGATACGATTCAATTAATGAATAACGGCGTACAATACGAAGTAAGTGAAGTTGGAATCTTCTCGCCAAAAGCTGTTCCAAGAGATTTCTTGATGGTAGGGGACGTTGGTTACTTAACTGCAAGTATTAAAAATATTCAAGATACACAAGTTGGGGATACGATTACATTAGCGGATAATCCAGCGAGCGAGCCATTAGATGGCTACCGTAAAATGAATCCAATGGTTTATTGTGGGTTGTATCCAATTGATACATCAAAATACAATGACTTACGCGAAGCACTTGAACGTCTGCAATTAAATGACTCTGCTCTTGATTTTGAGCCAGAAACGTCTCAAGCATTAGGATTTGGCTTCCGTTGTGGGTTCTTAGGACTACTACATATGGACGTTATCCAAGAGCGTTTAGAACGTGAATTTAATTTAGACTTGATTACAACGGCACCGTCAGTTATTTATCATGTGAATCTAACTGATGGTTCACAAATTATTGTCGACAACCCGGCAGAATTCCCAGAGCCGGGCGTGATTGATAGTGTGGAAGAGCCTTATGTTAAAGCACAAATAATGGTACCAAATGATTATGTTGGGGCTGTCATGGACATTTCTCAACGTAAACGTGGTGAGTTTGTGACGATGGATTATTTAGATGATTACCGTGTAAATATCGTCTACAATATTCCATTATCTGAGATTGTCTTTGACTTCTTTGACAAATTAAAATCAGGGACAAAAGGCTATGCCTCACTTGATTATGAATTGATTGGTTATCGAACAAGTAACTTAGTTAAGATGGACATTTTACTAAATGCTGAAAAAGTTGATGCCTTGAGCTTTATCGTGCACAAAGACTTTGCATATGAACGTGGGAAAGCCATCGTTGAAAAACTACGCAAGTTAATTCCAAGACAACAATTTGAGGTGCCTATCCAAGCTGCCATTGGTGCAAAGATTGTTTCTCGTACCGATATTAAAGCCTTACGTAAAAATGTATTGGCGAAATGTTATGGTGGGGACGTCTCTCGTAAACGTAAATTACTGGAAAAACAAAAAGAAGGTAAAAAACGGATGAAACAAATCGGATCAGTTGAAGTCCCACAAGAAGCCTTCATGGCCGTTCTTAAAATGGACGATGACGAGCCGAAGAAGAAATAATAACTTCAAACGAGGCTGACCCAAAAGTCTCTTTACAGAAAACAAGCATTCCAAAATGAAACCTCTCATTTCAGAATGCTTGTTTTTTCGTGATTTCTTACTAATATCCTTCCTATTTTTTCTCAGTTTTCTTAAATTTAGTGCCATTAACGCAAATCCCAGCTCCTGTGAAATCTTATCTTTTCCTCTTACAGAGAATCGATTGAATGCCAAATTAGCCTTCAGATTTCCAAAGGCTGGTTCAACATCTATTTTTCTTTGACGATATATTTCTCCTGTGACATCCTCTTTCAAAAGCTCTCTTACGTGAGCTTTAAAATATTCCCAATTCCCATTTCTTTGAATCACTCGATTTTTACTACTCTTCGCACGAGTACATAATGCTCTAACTGGGCAATTTAAACAAGACTCACATTCATATATTTTAAGTTGTCTTTTGAATCCAGATTTATCCGTTCGAGTAGAGTAATTTCTAAATTTGACTTCTCGATTATTCGGGCAAATATAAGTATCTGCCAATTCATTATAAATCCAGTTATCTGGAATGAATGGATTTTGTTTATATTTTTTAGTGTGTTCTTTCTGATACATTGTATAAGTAATTAATGGAGTTCTTTCAAAATCATCTAAAATTGCTTGATAGTTTTCTTCACTACCATAACCTGCGTCAGCCACAATGTATTTAGGTAAGTCAAAATAAGATTTCTTGATAGTATCTAAGAAGGAAATCATTGTTTTAAAATCCGTTGGATTTGAAAATGTTTCATATGCTAAAACGTATTGATGATTGGTTGCAATTTGAACGTTATATCCAGGTTTTAACTGACCATTCATCATGTGGTCATCTTTCATTCTCATAAAAGTGGCATCATGATCTGTTTTAGAGTAGCTATTTCTACCGTTATAAATATCATGTTGTTCTTTATATTTTTGCTTTCTATAGATAAAGTCAGAAAAAGCTTTCAATGCTTTTTTAGGCTCTTTACGCTCAGAACGAAGTTCTTTTCTCTCTTGAACATCTGAAGTATTTTCAATTTTAGTGCTTAAATCACTTACTTTCATTTCCAACTCATCAATGATTTGTTTTAAATTTCCTGTGTTTAACTCATCATCTTCTGAACAAATAGATGGAATAATTTGCTCTTCTACAAGTTGTTGATAATAGGACTTTGACTTTTCTCTCAAAGATTCTTCATAACGTTGTGTACTCTTTTTCCAAACGAAGGTATATTTATTTGCGTTGGCTTCTAACTTTGTTCCATCAATAAAAATAGCTTCTTCATCAATTAATTGTTGAGAAACAAGCTGATTTCTAAATTGAATAAAACATTCTTGAAGTATCGGTTGAACCAGTGGGTTCACTCTGAATCGATTAATTGTTCTGAAGTTAGGTGTCTGTGATTGCGTTAACCACATGGCACGAATGCTATCTTTAGACATAGCTTCTATCTTTCTGCCTGAAAAAATAGATTGAGTGTAGCCACACAGAATAAGCTTCAACATCATTTTTGGATGATAAGACGAAGTTCCCATTCGATGCTCAAAAACTGAGAACACATCCACAGGGATGCTTTCTACTAACTCATCAATCGCAAAAGCGATATCATTTTCTTCTAAATAAATATCTAAATTCAGTGATAAAGTAACCTGTTTCGTGTTATAATTCTTATACATAAATAGCACTCCTTTTTAGTTGGTTTCGTCACTTTAATTATATAGGATAGTGCTATTTTTTACGTCAAAAAAGGAAGAAAATCGAAAAAAGATTTTCTTCCTTTTAGTTTATTCTAGAGACATTTGGGTCAGCCTCTTTTTTATATTCAAATGCTTTCTTATTGATAGAAATCATCTAATGTGATATATTTGTATCGTAAAGATATAAATATATCACATTAGGAGGAGAAAGAAATGAAGAAAGAACTAACAAATAAAAGTTGGTTAATTGGTTTTTTAGGCTGTATAGGTGTATTAGGGGTTAAGGGAGAACCAAACTTCTTACTGTTCTTTTCATTTTTTTCAGGGTTTCAATATATTTGGCTATACAAATTAGGGACAATGTATGATGAAAGACTGATCGCAAATAAAAACAAAGCAGCAGGGATTGCTCTAAAAATAGCTTTAATATTTGGATTAATTTCGAATTTAGCAATCAGTTTTTTATTTACTGATTACGAAATTCTATATAGATGGACTCTTGGAATCTTTTCATTTACCTTTGCTATTGGTCTAAATAGTTGGGCTTATCTCACTTATAAGTATGATAAGGAGGACTAATGATGGCATCTTTTGAGTCACATGTGAAAAAATACCGCCTATTAAAAGACATGACACAAGATGAATTAGCAACAGCTGTTGGCATACGCCGGGAAACGATAGGAAGGCTAGAGCAAGCAAAGTACAACCCATCTCTTGAACTCGCTGTTAATATTTCAAGAGTCTTAGATGTTCCAATCGAAACATTATTTGAATTTGACAGATAAAAAGTTTTATCAAAAAAACACCTTTCCTTTTGGTCTTATATCAAAAGGGAAGGTGTTTTTAGTTAACTAAGTGGTACTCTCTGGGTGATGTGCCATCATTATAGTCAATTATCATTTTTTCATTTGTGATGACATGTATCTGAGCAGCTTCACCCCCGATTGTGATATATAAAGTATCACTCATCGCATTATAGGAATCAATTTTCACATCTAATTGTCTTGGCTCACTTAGCCCCGCGGTTGTTGCTGACCAAGAACTATCTTCATGAATCATTAGAAAACTATCTGTTGCTGGTACTGCCCATTTACCTTGTAAAGAAATCATTTTGTTTAAGGCAATATCTTTTTGACTCATTGAGTCCTCGGAGTGTTGTGACTCATAGGTAATAGAAGAAACGTTGGTACTAACAGCTGTTTCCTTTATCGATGAAAGGATACTACTGTTTAATGTTGACGAAAAAGGAGACCTTTCCTTTGTTGTGTCACTTTTTTCTCTATTTTGTGTTCCTAAAAAATACCCACCACCAGCAAAAATAATCACCACTAAAATGACAATCACAATATCTCGTTTATCTTTCATGTTATCCTCCAATATGACATGACTAGTTAGATTATCATTATATCATTAAGTATGATGTCAATGTTTACATTATCTGTTTTTTATTAGATTAACTATTTTATTATGTTAAATAATTATAAGTAAACATTAATGAGAATCGTTTTATTTTTTTCTATAATCATCGATTTAAACTCTTTCTTTGTGAAGGGACATGAATATTTATCTGATAGTTCAGATTTTTTAATACAGAAAGAGTTACCTAAAAAAGCGTTATTTATTGGTGCTGGGATTATCTCTTTTGCTTTTACGACAATTGCTAAAGCATTTGGATGCGACGTCACCGTGTTGCAGCATGATGAATTAGTTTTGAAAAATTTTGATCAGGAATTCGTCAGTGTATTGATTGAAATAAATAAAAAACGTGGTGTGTCTTTTTTCTTTAATGATGAAATTGAACGGATATCATCATACTCTTCAATTAGATAAAGCAGGGATTCTAGTAGATTCAAATGCTTATACATCAAAAAAATGGCAAGCATTAAAAAATTAAAATAACTTTATTTTTTGGCAATTCCATCATGAGTGATTACCTATTTTTATTGTTCATTTTATAAAGTTATGATACGTTTAATCAAACTAAAAAAGAGGTGTTAGAATGAAAAAAATAATAAGAGTAATTGTGATGTTGATTACAGGAGCCATCTTGTCTACTAATTTTTTCGAAAAATCATTACATGTCAAACCAGTTGATGGTCAACCTAATTGGTATCTGTGGCTTTATCTACTAGGAATGGTCTTCATTATGGAAGGACTACTTTTAGGGGCAAAAGAATTAATTAGGTATTTATCACGAAAAACAACCTTTCCTTTTTATCAGTCTCTCACTTATTTTGTACTTGGAGGCGCTACTTTTTTTGCCACTTACAATGGACTCATGCAAGTGGCATTACTGCATTTCTTAATTGATCCTTATTTTCTGTTGTTTCTTTTTAGCTTAGCTACTTTAGCATGGGCACTGGTATTACTGATTAATGAGTTGTTTTCACTCTATAAAAATAGACAAACAAAACATTAAAGTTTATCACTTCGTCCCATAGAAAGTCATCCTCTAACAAGATAGACTGTTATGAGCTACATGATTCATTGACATTTAGAAAATATCTAATCACCTTAATGGGATTGATAGCAATTGTATTGGGTTATTATGGTGACTATGATGCGAAAACCATTTATCATTCATTGTAAAAAATCGTTTCAATTAATTTTTAACTAGTTTAATATAAATTAACATAAAAAATAGTTTAGTCATATCAATCCTTTTTAATTAACATAAAATACCATTTAGTGGTATCCTAGTACCAAAAGGAGGTTTTGTCATGTCTAACAATCAAAATATGCATGATATGCGACATGATTCTATGAAGCATACTGATCACGATATGTCACATATGTCAATGGATCATTCTAAGATGGATATGAGTAATCATCAAATGGCAGGTATGGATCACTCCATGCATATGGGAAATTTTAAAAAGAAATTTTTTGTTTCTCTTATTTTAGCTATCCCTATTATATTATTATCACCTATGATGGGAATGACACTTCCAATTCAAATTAGCTTTACTGGTTCTGAGTGGATTGTCATGGTTTTATCAACTATCTTATTTTTCTACGGTGGCCAACCATTTTTAAGTGGAGCACGTATGGAATTAAGTCAAAAGCAACCAGCAATGATGACACTCATCGCCATGGGGATATCGGTTTCTTATTTTTATAGTTTATATGGGTTTATCATGAATCTTGTTAATCCAACTACTCATGTCATGAACTTTTTCTGGGAGCTTGCGACGTTAATTGTCGTTATGCTACTCGGTCATTGGATTGAAATGAATGCAGTAAGTAACGCCAGCAACTCATTAAAAAAAATTGCGGCATTATTACCAGATAATGTCACAAGAATCACACAATCAGGAAAAGAAGAACAAGTCTCTTTATCTGATGTTCATATTAATGACCAATTGATTGTACGCAGTGGGGATAAAATTCCAGCAGATGGAACGGTTATTAAGGGGAATACCATGGTCAACGAATTTATGATTACAGGTGAATCACAAGGTATTGTAAAAAACATCGATGACAAAGTAATCGGCGGGACCATTAATGGAAATGGAACAATTGAAATAAAAGTGACTGGCACTGGAAAATCCGGCTATATTTCAAAAGTGATGGACATGGTACAACAAGCTCAAAACGAAAAAATTCCACTAGAATCTTTATCAGATAAGGTAGCTAAATGGTTGTTTTATGTGGCATTAGGTAGTGGAATCATTAGTTTTATCATTTGGCTTATCATTAGTAAAGATGTTGGGATAGCATTTGAGCGTATGGTAACAGTTTTAGTTATTGCCTGCCCACATGCACTTGGTTTAGCCATTCCTTTGGTTATTGCTCGTTCAACTTCTCTTGCTGCTCAAAATGGTTTATTATTAAAAAATAAAAAAGCACTTGAAGCAACTAACCATATTGACTATGTTTTCTTAGATAAAACAGGCACCTTAACTCAAGGGCAGTTTGCTGTAACTGGTTTTAACATGATTTCTGATCAGCTATCTGAAAACGAGGCATTAAAAATTATAGGGGCGCTAGAAAAAAATGCTAACCACCCTATCGCTACAGGTATCATGGATTATATTAATCAAAAACAATTGACGCCTTATGATTCATCAGATACTCAAGCTATTTCTGGTGTTGGAGTTACTGCTTTAGTCAATGGAAAAACAGCAAAAATAGTAAATGAAAAAGGATTAACGGATGTGTCTACTCAATTTAATCCTTCAATAAAAAAAGAGTACCAAGAACAAGGAAATACATTGAGTTTCCTAATATATGATGGCTCACTTATTGCCATGATGGCTCTTGGCGATACCATTAAGCCTGAATCTAAAGAGTTTATTGCTAAATTAAAAGAGCAAGGTATCACGCCTGTTATGTTAACTGGTGATAACCAACAAGCAGCTGAAGCAGTTGCTAAATATCTTGGACTTGATCATTATTATAGTGATTTATTGCCAGGTGATAAAGAAAAAATTGTGAAAGAATACGTTAATAAAGGTGACAACGTGATGATGGTAGGCGACGGAGTGAATGATGCTCCTAGTTTGATTAGTGCAACAGTTGGTGTGGCTATTGGTGCTGGAACTGACGTGGCTATTGATTCAGCCGATATTGTTTTAACTAATAGTAATCCTGAAGACGTATTAAAATTACTTAACTTGGCTAAGCACACTCGACGTAAAATGATTCAAAATTTATGGTGGGGAGCAGGTTATAATATTGCGGCTATTCCATTAGCTGCTGGAGTCCTTGCTCCAATGGGCATTTTACTAAACCCAGCTGTCGGTGCTATTTTGATGTCATTGAGTACGGTTATTGTCGCTATCAATGCTTTAACGTTACGGATTGGAAAAGAATAATTAAGAAAAAGGTTGGGTATTCAATAACAGAAATCCAATCTTTTTTATTATAGTATCAGAAGTCACAAGTCATCGACGTCTGACCAATTAAATCTCACAATTTTAGTAAACCAATTTTTGAAACATCAGCTATTTTAGATAAATTATTAAAACTAGTAACAACTTTGAATAAATCAAATAATCTAATTGTTTTAGATGAACCAATTAATGGACTTCACATGTCAGATGTTGATTTTTTGATAGATTTACTGAAATCACTAGTAAGAGATGGTCACACTGTGATTGTGATTGAACACAACTTACAAGTGATTGGGTAATCGACATTGGACCTAGTGGTGGAAAATTTGGTATCCTTACTGCTACACTTTCTTCATTATTTATCCTTAAAAGAAGAAACTTACAATCTCATACGTTTTATTTTTACAATATTACATATTACTAGCCCCAAAGTTTGTTGAATTTAGCTGATACTGTCACAATGATTTAGCTAGCTTAACCCTAAGAAATCCATATTTTTAAGTCCATATCTGCACCAAATAGCCTGAATTACCAAAGATAAACGTCATTTATTAAATTGTTGTACTTAGTTATGACTCATTCGCTTGCATTACCCATTAAATTTATCGTAATTATCATTTAAAAATGACGTTTAATCAATAAAATCATCATATAATTACCATAAATTATTAAATGTTTTAAGTTATTATAAACGAATTGAAATATACTAGGAGGAATACAGAATGTGCACAAGTATAACATTACAATCAGAAGATAAAATAAACTTTTTGGCTCGTACCATGGATTTTGGATTTGAATTAAATGGATTACCGATCGTTATACCAAGAAATTATGCATCAACCTTTCATTTTGAAGGTACTTCAAAAACAACCTATGCTTTTGTTGGGACAGGGCAAAAAATCGGTCGTGATTACATGTTTGCTGATGGGGTGAATGAAAAAGGACTTGCTATTGCAGAACTTTATTATCTTAATGAGGCATCTTATCAAACCAGTCCTGTTGAAGGGAAAATTAATTTAACTCAAGACGAATTTTTAACATGGGTACTTGGACATGTTGCAAGCATTGATGAATTAAAAGAAGTCATAAAGCAAGTAGAGATGATTGGAGTAAGCAACCCCTTATTATCTGTTATGTCACCACTACATTTTATCGTGTCAGATAAAACCGGAAAATGCGTTGTGATAGAAACAAATAATGAGACGCTAACCATCAAAGATAATCCAGTTGGAGTCATGACAAATAGTCCAACACTTGAATGGCATTTAACGAATTTAAATAATTATTTATTTATCAAACCAACAAATTATCAACCAAAAAAATTTGAAGACTATACCATTAAACCTTTTGGACAAGGATCAGGAACATATGGTTTACCAGGTGGCTTAACATCACCAGAGCGATTTGTGCGTGCAACTTATATGAAAACATACGCAGAAAAAGGAAAAAATGAATCCCAAGCTCTAAATAGCATCTTTCACATTTTAAACACTGTGACCATTCCTAAAGGAGTAAACATTGAAGACGATGGTCACTATGATTATACGCAATATCGTGCGGCATTTAACTTAAATAGTGCCACTTATTACTTTAATCCATATTATACACAGGAAGTATTTTCAGTAGAACTGACGGAAGATTTGTGCTCAAAAGATGATGCTACTGTATTTTCAGTATCACAAGATTTTTCTATCACAAAATTAAACTAAAAACGAAAGAGCGTTTAAAAATAACGCTCTTTTTATAATGCAACGAAATCAATTAAGAAAGAGGAGGAGGATGAACCATGTATTTAGGGCATGCGGTGCGGCAAGGTATGTTAATGATGTAGAATCAATGAAAGCGTTCTACGAAAGCTATGTTAATGCCACAGCAAACGAAAAATATCATAACCCAAAGACAGGATTAGCAACTTATTTTCTCTTATTTGAAACAGGTGCATGATTAGAAGTAACGACAAGATCTGATAAAGTAGACATCTTAACGTCACAAATGGATACAAGGTATTAAGCGGTACGCTAATAACAGGGGACGGCTGTCATTTTAGATCCAGAAGACAATCAAATTGAAATCACATGCTAAAAGCCAATAAAACATGTTGGCTTTTTTTATATTCCTAATCTGAAATCTGCTAACGTATTGCCAATTTCATCTGTTGTTATGCCAATATATCGTTTCGTCACTTTTTCAGAACTATGATTAAATATTTCCATTAATGTTGCAATATCTCGTGTTTTTCGGTAATAATGATAACCAAATGTTTTTCTAAGAGAGTGAGTGCCAATATCTTTTCTTCCTAAATTATCGGCAATTTTTTGGTATTGCTTATAGACTGTATTAACTTTTATATGTCCACCTTGCTGGCGACTAGGGAATAACCACTCATCATCCTCTTTTCCCTCGATGTATTCGGCAATAACATCTTGCAAATTATCCAAATACAAGACTTTTCGTTTGCCGGTTTTACGCTCAATGATAATCGGTCGTTTTTCATATTTGATATCTCGGACTTTTAGTTTCACAATATCCGACATCCTCAGTCCATTGTTAATCCCAAAAATAAATAGAAAGGTATCGCGTTCTGGATAGTTTGTTCTTCTAAGCCAAAATAAAAAATCATCTATCTCAGTTTGACTGCGTAGCGGTTGGACATTGTACGACATTTTTACCACTCTTTTCTCTAAAATTTACAGTTCACTATTTTTATTATATAATAACATAATAATGAACTTAATAATATAGAATTTTAAACACTTGATAAATCAATACTTAAGTTCATGATTTTACATAATATAGTGAACTCAATATTGTTAAAAAGAAAAAGATAATTTTTCTTAGGACGATTTTAAGCACTTTAAAATTATTTAAGAAGGTAATTATCCATTAAGCGCCTTTAAATCACTTTTAGAAAAATAGGGGATACGACTATGAGATTAATCAATTTAGAGGATGTTACTATTGAAACAATCAAATCATTTAAAGATTCTTTTAAATATGAAAAAGAAACCATTCATGGATCACATCAACTTCAACAAGCGAATGATTTGCATAAGTGGATGAAGGAAATCATTCGCTTAAAAGAAAAAAATTATCAGCAAGCAGTTCAAACTAGTCACTTTGCCTTAATCACAGATGATAATGTAATGATTGGCATATCTGATGTCAAACATCATTTAACATCTTACCTTCAAAAAGAGGGAGGACATATTAGCTACACAATTTCACCCAATTACCAAGGACAGGGATTTGGCACAGCTCTTTTAAAGGAAACATTAAAAGAGGCTCAAAAAATTGGACTAACCTCCATTCATCTAACAGTCAAAGAAACAAATGAGGCTTCTCAAAAGATTATTGAAAAAAATAACGGAAGAAAGATAAGAGAAATAAAAGTGAACCACTATAATGTGTGGCATTATCAAATCAATATAGATTACAATAATAATATTATGTAAACTTTATATCGTATAAGAGTTGATACTATAAAAATAATCCCACGATATTTTAATTATTTTATTGACATATTCTCATTTAGCGACTATACTTAATTCAATCTTACATCAGTTTGGAGCGAAAAATCTTATGAACATAAAACATATTATTAAAAACCCACAACTGAATAATTACTACTTTAGCTATTTTAGATAGGTTTGTGTTCATCAAGGTATGGATACAAACAACCCAAGTTTGTATCTATGATGGCTAAGGAAATTTAGATTGATTTCAAAACCCACATAGATCTTAAGAAAATCTATAGTGGTGTTTTACATATACTGTATATTAAGTATAAGGATGTTCACTGTAGAGATTTTTAAGTCTACGTGAGCATCTTTTTTATTTAGGAGGAATGTGAAAAACATGACATGTATTGAAGTAAATGGACGTACAAGACTTGCCGGATTTTTTGCCAGTCCAGCAAAACATAGTTTATCGCCAACTTTACACACGTCTTCATTTGAAGCAGCTGGAATCAACGCCGTTTATCTTGCGTTTGATATAGCACCAGATAAACTAAAAGATGCCATCACATCTATTCGAACGTTTAACATGATGGGTGTTAACTTATCCATGCCACATAAGGTAAACGCGTTGTGTTATATGGATGAGTTATCTAAATCAGCTCAACTGATTGGGGCGATTAATACAATTGTTCATACAAATGACAAGTTGATTGGACACAACACAGATGGATTTGGTTTCATGGAAAGTTTACGTGTAAATAATTTGCCAATAAAGAATCAGACGATGACCATACTAGGTGCAGGTGGAGCGGCAACAGCTATTTTAGTCCAAGCAGCACTTGATGGATTTAGTACCATTCATGTATTCAGTCGTCGTGGTAAACGGTATGACGAGATGGAAAAAAAGATTGAGAAACTATCTGATAGTGTTTCTTGTAAGATAACTTTAACTGATTTGTATCATACAGATGCTTTAAAAGAAGCAATTACTAGATCGCATATACTCGTTAACTCAACCAGTGTTGGCATGATTAATGATGAGTCTTTAATTGAGGATGAGTCACTATTACGAAAAGACTTGGTTGTCTATGACGTGATTTATAACCCAAGAAAAACCAAACTATTAAAACAAGCAGAGAAAAAAGGCTGCCAAACCATTAATGGGCTTGATATGTTATTGTATCAAGGAGCAAAGGCGTTTAATCTATGGACAAACCAAGATATGCCTATTGAAAAAGTAAAACACATAATAGAAAAAGCATAAAGAAAGAAGGAAATCTCATGATCGTTATTATGAAATTAGGTGCAACAAGTGAGCAAATTAATCAAGTTGTAAAAAGAATTGAAGAAAGTAATTTAGAAGTTCAAGTAAACACTGGTGAAGAACAAGTCGTTTTAGGAATTAAAGGTGATACACGAAATATTCAAGATATTGCGTTCAACAGTTATGATGGGGTAGATAAAACTGTTCGTATTACCAACACATATAAACTAACTTCTCGTGAATTTCATCCAGATAACACAGTAGTTGATGTTGATGGGTTAAAAATTGGTGATGGAAGTTTCGTTACAATGGCTGGTCCATGTTCAATAGAAGGATTAGACCAAATTCGTGAAACTGCTCGTATCGCAAAAGCTGGTGGTGCATCTATCTTACGTGGTGGCGCGTTCAAACCTCGTACTTCTCCATACGCTTTCCAAGGCTTGGAAGAAGAAGGATTAAAATACATTAGACAAGCAGCTGATGAGTTTGATATGAAAGTTATTACAGAAGTGATGGATGAAGCTCATATTGATATGGTTGTTGAATACTCTGACATTTTACAAATTGGTGCTAGAAACATGCAAAACTACAAATTACTTAGCGCTGTGGGACAAACTGGTAAACCAATTGGCTTAAAACGTGGGATTGCTGGAACGATTGATGAGTGGTTAAATGCTGCGGAGTACATCGCTGTTTCTGGGAAAAGTGATGTTATCTTTATCGAGCGTGGTATCCGTACTTACGAAACAGCAACAAGAAACACATTTGATTTAAGTGCCATTCCTCTTATAAAAAAATTAAGCCACTTCCCTATTATTGCTGACCCTAGTCATGGTACTGGTGTATGGGATTTAGTGACACCAATGGCAAGAGCTAGTGTCGCTGCAGGAGCTGATGGCATGATTGTTGAAATTCATCCAGATCCAGCAAACGCTTGGTCAGACGGACAACAATCATTAAATGAAAAAAATTACTTACGAATGATGGACGAAGTCAATGTGTTAGTTAAAGCAATGGAAGAAATTAAATCACTATAAACTAAAGGAGTCTTTTGCATGATTGAAGTAAATTTACCAAATCACCATTATAAAATTGAGGTTCAACGAGGTCTTTTAAAGTCTTGTGGGCAATGGGTGGCAAATATTTGGCGACCACAACGAGTAGCGATTATCACAGATGAAACTGTCGCAGAACTCTATGGTGATGATGTGGCTGATAATTTAGTTGACCACGGCTTTGACATTACCATGCTTGTTGTCCCACCAGGGGAAGAAAGCAAATCACTAGAAAAAGCCACATATTTATATGATGCGCTAGCTGATAATGGCTTTACACGGAGTGATGGAGTTATTGCCTTAGGTGGAGGTGTCATTGGGGATTTAGCAGGATTTGTGGCCTCAACTTATATGAGAGGACTGCACTTTCTACAAATTCCAACCACTCTTTTAGCCCAAGTTGATTCTAGTATTGGTGGAAAGACTGCTGTTAATACCAAAAAAGCGAAAAACCTTGTTGGAACGTTCGCTCAACCTGATGGCGTCTTAATTGACCCAAATGTGTTAAAGACATTGGAGATGAGACGTGTCAGAGAAGGTATCGCCGAAATCATCAAATCAGCTGCCATTGCAGATAAACAGCTTTGGGATTACTTAGGAACACTAAAAAATGAAGAAGATTTACTCAATCATGCAGAAGAAGTCATTCATGCGTCTTTAGAAGTAAAACGTCATGTTGTGGAAGAAGATGAATTTGATCATGGTAGTCGACTAACACTTAACTTTGGTCATACAATTGGTCATGCGATTGAAAAAACATCTGGTTATGGTGTGATTAGTCATGGTGAAGGGGTTAGCTTAGGTATGGTCATGATTTCGACTCCTGCCGAAGCGTTCAACCAATCACCTAGAGGCATTACCGAAGAATTAATTACCATGTTGACGAAATTTAATTTGCCAACAAGTATCGCGTTAAATCGTGAGACAATTTTTGAAGCCATTACGCATGATAAAAAAGCACGTGGGAACACACTAAAAATAATATTATTAAAACAAATTGGCCAAGCCAAAATCGTAGATATACCGATTGAACAAATGAAAGATTACATTATTTAGGAGGAAGTATAGTGAGATATATTACAGCCGGTGAATCACATGGTCCTGAACTCACAGCGATTATTGAAGGACTTCCTGCAGGATTACCTTTAACTGCAGATGACATAAACAAAGAATTAATTAGACGTCAAACAGGATACGGTCGTGGTGGGCGTATGCTTATTGAAACAGACCGTGTTAGAATCACATCAGGTTTACGTCACGGAAAAACATTAGGTTCTCCTATTACACTAGTCGTTGAAAACAAAGACTGGAAGAACTGGACAAAAGTTATGGGGATTGAAGACGTGCCTGAAAAACAAAAGAAAATCCGTCGTGTCGCTAGACCTAGACCAGGACATGCTGACTTAGTTGGTGGCATGAAATACCACTTCGATGATTTAAGAAACGTGTTAGAGCGCTCGTCGGCACGTGAAACAACAATGCGAGTGGCAATCGGTGCAATCGCAAAAAAAATCCTTTCAGAATTAGACATTGACGTTGCTGGTCACGTCACCATGCTTGGTGGGATTAAAGCAACAGTGCCTGATGGCTTAACTGTCTCAGAGATTCGTGAAATGTCAGAACAATCAGATGTACGTGTGGTAGATGCCACGGTTGAACAAGACATTCGTGATTTAATTGATGAAACAAAGAAAAAAGGTGACACAATTGGTGGTGTCGTTGAAGTATTAGTTGGTGGAGTTCCTGCAGGATTAGGAAGTTATGTCCAATGGGATCGAAAACTAGATGCGAAAATCGCTCAAGCTGTTGTGAGTATCAATGCCTTTAAAGGCGCTGAATTTGGTGTTGGCTTTGAAGCAGGTGTCTTACCTGGTTCTCAAGTAATGGATGAAATTCTTTGGGATGAAAAAAATGGTTACACAAGACGAAGCAATAACTTAGGTGGTTTTGAAGGCGGTATGACAAACGGCGAGCCGATTATTGTCCGTGGGGTTATGAAACCTATTCCGACTTTATACAAACCTCTGCAAAGTGTTGATATCGATACAAAAGAGCCATACAAAGCAAGTATCGAACGCTCTGATAGTACAGCAGTTCCGGCTGCAAGTGTGGTAGCTGAAAATGTCGTAGCCACTGTTGTAGCCAATGACATTCTTGAAAAATTTGAGAGTGATTCATTTGAAGAACTTGTTCAATCAGTAAAAGAATACAGAGAGTACACTAAAAACTTTTAGTCGCTAGGAGGATGTGTATGACTGGAAAAACAATCATGATTGTTGGTCTAGGATTAATCGGTGCTTCCTTGGCTAAATGTATAAAAATTGACCATCCTGATACTCAGGTTATCGGTTGGGATTATTCTGATAGCACAAAACGAATTGCTAAAAAAATTGGCATTGTCGACGAGATTCCTCATTCATTTGAGGAGGGTGCCAAAATGTCAGATGTCATTATTTTAGCCACACCTGTGTCAATTTCAATCGACTATTTAAATCAACTATCCTCACTTTCATTAAAAGAAAACCTCTTAGTGAGTGACACAGGTAGTACCAAAAAAGACATTATGCAACAAGCCAAAGAGATGCCATTTGACTTTATCGGTGCTCACCCAATGGCGGGTTCACACAAGTCTGGTGTCACAGCCGCTGATGAGAACTTATTTGAAAATGCTTATTTTATTATAACGAATGATCGACACATAAACCGTGTGGAGGAGTTAACACAACTATACAGCGGAACTCATGCCAAATACGTGGAACTAACATCTGATGAGCACGATGAGGTTACAGCAATGCTATCTCATTTGCCACATATTATCGCATCAGGTTTAGTCAATCAAGCCGATGCCTTTAATCAAGAACACCCAAGAGCCAAACAATTAGCCGCTGGAGGATTTCGTGATATTACTAGGATTGCCTCATCTGACCCGAAAATGTGGACGGATATCTTAATGAGTAATCGCACCACACTTGTACAAGAGCTTGATGATTGGCAAAAGCAAATGAGTCAAGTTAAACAGTGGTTATTAAGTAAAGACTCTGATGCCATTTATGATTTTTTTGAACGGGCAAAAGAAACCCGTGATCAGCTTCCAATCCACCAAAAAGGGTCAATCCCGGCATTTTATGATTTATTTGTAGACGTGCCAGACAAACCCGGGATTATTGCCGAAGTAACGGGACTTTTGGGAGAAGCCAATATCTCAATCATCAACTTAAAAATATTAGAAACACGAGAAGACATTATCGGTGTGCTTCAGGTTAGTTTTAAAAATGACCATGATTTATTGCAAGCAAAAGAATGCATTGAATCACACACAGATTATGTCTGTCGAATACAATAGGAGGAAATGACACTATGAAATTAATCTCAGCTAATCCATTAAATGGAACCATTCACGTTCCTGCTGATAAATCTATTTCACATCGAAGCATTATGTTTGGTGCGATTTCAGAAGGTACCACAACCATTAAAAACTTCTTACGAGGAGAAGATTGTTTAAGTACACTTAACGCGTTTAAAAGTTTAGGTGTGCCAATCACAGATGATGGTGAAACCATTCGTGTAACAGGTGTAGGCTTTGATGGTCTAAAAAAACCAGCTACAGCACTTGATTTAGGTAATTCTGGTACCACAATTCGTTTAATGATGGGGATTTTGGCGAAACAGTCATTCGACACGGTTTTATTTGGTGATGAGTACTTAAACAAACGCCCAATGAATCGCGTCATGTTACCACTTAATCAAATGAATGCTAATCTATCTGGGCATGATAATAGTGAATATCCTCCTATTCATATTTCAGCTAATAATCAATTAACACCCATCACTTATTACATGCCAGTAGCAAGTGCTCAAGTGAAATCTGCTATCTTGTTTGCAGCTTTGCAAGCTGATGGTGAGACAACCATTATCGAAAAAGAACCCACTAGAAATCATACTGAAGAGATGATTCGTCAATTCGGTGGGACTATCACAACAGATGGAAAAGACATTCGTATGACAGGTCCACAACGACTGGTTGGACAAAACATTACTGTGCCTGGTGATATTTCATCTGCAGCGTTCTTTTTAGTTGCCGGAGCTATTGTGCCAAATAGTGAAATCGTGCTTAAAAACGTGGGGATTAATCCAACGAGAACAGGGATTCTAGATGTTTTAAAAGAGATGAATGCCGATGTGGTGATTAGTGAAAAAGATCATGCGAATCAATCAGCCACCCTCACTGTTAAAACAAGTAGTTTAACCTCTACTACAATTAGTGGGGATATTATTCCTCGTTTGATTGATGAAATTCCAATTATTGCTTTGCTTGCAACACAAGCAAATGGTCAAACAGTCATTAAAAATGCTGAAGAACTAAAAGTAAAAGAAACCAATCGTATTGATGCAACAGCTGAAGAATTAAGAAAACTTGGTGCAGATATTACGCCAACAGAAGATGGGTTAATCATCAATGGCCCATGTCAATTGCACGGTGGAAACGTATCAAGTCGAGGAGATCATCGTATCGGGATGATGCTTCAAATCGCTGCGTTACTAACTGATGAAGACGTTGTGATGGAAAAATCAGAAGCTGTTTCAGTATCTTATCCAACCTTTTTTGAAGATGTCACACGACTTTCAAGAGGTGATTATTAAAATGACGCTCGTTTTAATAGGCTTCATGGGAGCAGGCAAAACCACAGTTGGTAATGTATTAGCAAATAAAACAGCAACCAAGCAAATTGATTTAGATCAGTGTATTGTCGATAAAATTGGGATGCCGATATCTGAATATTTTGATGAGCATGGAGAAGAAGCCTTTAGAGAACTTGAAACTACTATGTTAAAGAACTTTTTAAATACATCTGGTATTTTATCGCCAGGTGGCGGGGTAATTTTAAAAGAAGAAAATCAAGCGTTATTAAAAGAACAGGCTACAGTCGTTTATTTACAAACAGATTTAGATGAATTATTACGTCGAATTGATCAAGATACGACAAATTATCGTCCGTTGTTGCATAATAAAACAATAGAAGAGGTGAAAGATATCTTTTTACCTCGAATTCCTATTTATGAAGAGATTGCAGATCATATTATCGATACCACAAATAAAACGCCGGAAGAAATTGCTGATGTTATTTTAGAATTAGTAGGTGATTAAATGGAAGTTGGTTATTTAGGACCAAAAAACTCGTTTACATACAAAGCAGCTTCTTATTATTTTGATGATTCATTACTACAGCCTTATGCAAGCATTGCGAATTGCTTAAGTGCCTTGAAGAAGAATCAAGTTGATTACGCTGTTGTACCGATTGAAAATTCCTTGGAAGGGTCTGTTCACACAAGTATGGATGGGCTTTTTCAAGAAAAAGATATCACTGTTTGTCGCGAAATCATTTTACCAATCCAACAAAACTTATTAGTGAATGATTTGACAATCATTCCTAAAAAAATCTTGTCACACCCACAAGCTCTCGCACAATCACAACAATTTTTAGAAACCTATTACCCAGATGTGTTGATAGAACAGGTTCCATCAACCACATTTGCTGCAGAATACGTGGCTGAACACCCGTCTGAATCAGTTGCAGCAATAGCCTCAAAAGAAGCAGCAAGTGAATATGGTTTAGAAATCTTGTCAGCAGGTATTCAGGACAATCGCTTTAATCAAACACGGTTTTGGTTACTAGGTAAAGAGCTATTGAATCATGACAATCGTCTACCTGAAAAGATGACGTTATTTATAACATTACCTAAAAATGCACCAGGAATCTTACACAAGGTACTTTCAGCCTTCGCTTGGCGTGAAATTGACTTAAGTAAAATAGAATCTAGACCACTAAAAACTGAGTTAGGTGAGTACTACTTTATTATAGATGTACTAATTCATGACAACATCAAGCTAGTCGAATACGCACTTGAAGAAATCACCTTGTTGGGTGCTAAATATCAGCAGTTAGGTTATTATCCCATCGTCATAAAGGAGTGAAGTGAGTGTTAATTAACTGTGAGAACGTATCATTTATAAGAGATAAGCAACCAATATTACAACATATAAACTGGCAAATGAATGACCATGAAAATTGGGCAATTTTAGGGTTAAACGGTTCAGGTAAAACAACACTACTCAAACTAATTACAGGATATGATTGGCCTTCAAGTGGAAAGTTAACCGTTCTGGGTGAAACATTTGGAAAGACTTCCATACCTGATTTAAAGAAAAAAATAGGGTGGGTCAGCTCAGATTTAAAACAACGAATTAAACCATATGATGTAGCAGAAAACATTGTCTTAAGTGGCAAGTTTGCAAGTATTGTAATTTGGGAAAAAACAACCGAAAAGGATGAAAAACAGGCAATAGAGAGTCTGATTCGTTGTGGTGGTAAAGCGTTGATTGGCAAAAAATACGGTGTAATGTCTCAAGGACAGCAACAGATTGTTTTGATTGCAAGAGCTTTGATGGCTAAACCTGAACTCCTGATATTTGATGAACCTTGTAATGGATTAGATTTGTTTGCAAGACAATTCATGTTAGAAAAAATTGATCACATCGCACAAGAAAAACAACCGAAAGGATTAATCTTTGTTACTCATTATATAGAAGAAATCCCAGCAAGTTTTGATCATATATTATTAATTAAAGATGGAAAAATATTTGCAAAAGGATTAAAATCAGACGTCTTAACGCCTGATTTGTTAACACGATTTTATGACAATTCTATTGAAGTTATTAAATTACCAGATAATCGACTAACCATTACACCAAAAAGTTCTAAGTAATTACTTTAGAGCTTTTTATTTTGTTGTCATTAGGAAGAGTGGTGTATTATCTTGTCGATAAAAAATTATTTTGATTTGGTTTACATAAGATATATTAAACTAAACTATGATATATATTTAAAATAAAACAAATATATATCATATATCAAAAATTATACGTTCACAGATACATTTAATATTCTTTTTATGTATTTTTTAGTTACAATAACGCTTTATTTTTGACTTTAGATTGTATATAAAATACAATATTACTATAAATAGTTAGAAAGGAGTTATGATATGAACATTTACAAAAAAGTGTTTATTTTGATAAGTATATTATTATTAATTCCACTTTTATTTACTAATGTTATACAAAATCAATACTTAGCAAATCTTTCTTTTAAGCTTATTCAAATGGAAAATTATCCTTTTGTGGGTTCTTATATTCCATTTTATCTATTTTGGGGAAGCATTCTAGTGATCATATTCTTAATCATTTTATTCTGTTTTATTCTCTTATATCCTAGGAATAAAACAGAAGTCTATTTTTCTAAATCTAAAGGCAGTCTTTCTATTAAGAAAAATGCTGTTGAACAATTTGTATCTACTATTTTGACTCAAGAGCCTTGGTTAAAAAATCCAAAAGTGTCTGTCACAATGAAAAAGAAGAAGATTAAAATTTTTATATCATGTAACTGTTCTAATATCAACTCTAATCTAGTTGATAAAACAAGTGAATTATCTCATCGTATAAGACAGGAATTTTCAACCTTTCTAGGGATTGATGATCCTAAACAAGTATCAGTTGAAATAAAACAAGTTTCAAATAAAAAAGCTAGTAATCCACGTGTTATTTAAGGAGGATAAGAAAATGGAAGATTTTATAAAAAAATATAGGTTTCCTATTTTGGGAGCTCTCATTGGCCTAGGTTTAGCTATATCATTTTTTAGTTTAGGATTTTTTAAAACAATTATCCTTATTATTTTAACGTTACTAGGTGCTTGTATCGGTTATTACCTTCAAAGAAATAATTTTTTGAAGAAATAAAAAAATAACAATAAATAAATTGGAGGAATCAATCATGGAAAACAAAGGAACACAAGTAGAAGTAAAAAAATCAGAGTTAAAAGGTGAATTAACATTTGAAGACAAAGTTATTCAAAAAATTGTTGGTATTTCATTGGAAACTATTCCTGGTTTGTTAACAATTAATGGTGGATTTTTTTCAAATTTAGCAGATAAGATTGTTAGTAATAATGATGTAACTTCAGGAATTGATGTTGAAGTAGGAAAAAAAGAAGTTGCTGTTGATTTAGATATCGTTGCAGAATATGGTGTAGATATTTCAAAAATATACGAAGACATCAAACGAGTGATTGAAAAAGAAGTAAAGCATATGACGAGTCTAGAAGTTATAGAAGTAAATGTTAATGTCGTAGATATTAAAACAAAAGAACAATACGAAGAAGATAGCGTTACTGTTCAGGATAAGTTGAGTGACGCTACAAGTGAAGTTTCAGACTTTGTTTCTGATCAAACTAACAAAGTCAAAAAAGTGTCATCTAAAGGAGCAACAAAAGTAAAAGAAGCAACTGAGCCCAGAGTAGAATAATAATATTTTTAGATGAGGAGTGATATATATGGGATTCATTTGGTCATTAATAGTCGGTGGAGTTATCGGAGCTATAGCAGGTGCTATAACAAGTAAAGGAAAATCTATGGGATGGATTGCTAATATTATTGCTGGTTTAATTGGTTCTTCAGTTGGCCAATCTTTATTTGGTTCATTTGGACCATCTTTAGCCGGAATGGCTATTATTCCATCCATCATTGGAGCAGTTATTGTTGTGGCTGTCGTGTCATTATTTACTGGTAAAAATAGCTAACAAAATAAATACAAAGAATGAGAATCTTTATGACAGATAAAGGATATACGGACAAAATAAAAGGTAAAACAAAAGAAGTGACTTCATATATTAAAGAAAAAACCGAAGATTTTACTGATGAAGCAAAAGATAAATTAAATAAATAATAAAACTAATTAAAATACCCTACAATTTTTATACTACATAAATAAAAAATGTTCTCTTAAGTAAAATTTAGCTTAAGAGAACATTTTTTGGCTCTTTGTCAACTACTGTTGGTAAGAGTTAAAACGTTAGAATTTAGGATCTAGAAAGCTTTTTAGTTTTCTAGATCTTTTTTGGTGTCTTGAATACAGATTTTTTTAAACAAATTGCTATTCGTAATTTGAAATTATAAAAACTTCTCATGCCATAGGCATTACGCTTAATGACTTTAATATGATTGTTCATACATTCTAAAGGACCGTTTGAATACGATGTTTCAAAAGTATTTTTTATTTCTTCTTGATACTTTCTAAATGTTTTAAAAACAGGTATATACTCTTGAAAAAGAGTTTTTTGATTGATTAAATCTACAAATAGAGAATAATCTTTTGTTTGAAAAGCTCTTAAAATCTGTTGATAAATATTATAAGCATCTGTAAGTTCAGCATTGTAAGTAAGTAGGCGTTCAAGTAATTCTTTTTCAGAAAGATACGTTTTAAATGAAGAGTGCCATTGTTGTTGAATAAAGTCTAGTTTGCCATAACTTTTTTGAAGTAATTTCCAATATTTTTTTATTCGTCTATAAATAATTCCATTATCTTTATGCTTTAATTGATTCATTATTCTAATTCGTATTTTTTGAAAAGCTCTACCAATGTGTTGAACTAGATGAAATTTATCTAAAACGACTTTAGCATTAGGAAAAAGTCTCTTAGTTAAGATGATGTAGGGTTGATAAATATCAGAAACAACATACTTCACTTGTTCTCTGTTAGATAAAGAGAATCCGTTAAAGTATTTCTCGATCTTAGGTAATCTTCGATCAGGTAAAATATCAATTAACTCCTTAGTGTCACCATCTATCATAATAAAACTCATAGATCCAGCTACTTTTTTGACAGATTTAAACTCATCAAAACAAAGAACAGCAGGTAAGGAATAACTATATTTCTGAATGGGTTGATACCATTCTTTAAGTACCCGATAAACAGTTGAAGTAGAAACGTTTGCTTGTTTTGAAATGTCACTCATAGATTGTTTAGAAGTTAGTTTTTTAGCAACAAGACGTTTTAAATTGTTAGAAATAGAATTGTTTCTAGAAACAAAAGGCGTATCTAAAACAAATGTCGATTTACAATCTTTGCACAAGAAACGACGTTTCTTTAATTGAACATATGTAACGTATTCAGAAATAGCAGGAACTTTAATTAAACTAGCAGTATATCCCCACTTAATAATGTGTGTATCCTTTTCTTCGCAATGAGGACAACATTCGGGTGTTTCATCTAAAAAACCTTCAAATACTCTAGAGAAAACTCCCTTTATTTTCCTAGTAGACAAACAATTTTCATTAAAAATAATATTTAGGTCTAGTATATTTAAGATATCTTTGATAGTCTGTGAGTATGACATGTGGTATCCTCCTTAGATTGTTGTTTCGCAATTTCATTCTAACGGATAACACATGTTTTTGTGTACTAAAAACTGCTGGTAACTTTCGTTACCAACAGTAGAAATTATAGAGCCCATTTTTTTGTATACACATAAGCACATATCTTAATTATTCTTATATTTCTCTCTCATTAGCATAAAATTTATCAAATTATTTGATGTAAAGACAGGATATTTTGAAAAAGTTTTAGAAGAAATGGAGTTCATTAAAAACTTGATACCATAATATTTGTATTTTCGATTTATTGGCACAGTTTACTAGCCATGTTAAAAGGATATATAGATAGAGTATTCAATTATGGTTTTTCATATGGAAACGGTAATAAATTACCGATCAATAAAATTAGATGGGTTCCTATAGCTGGAAATACTCGCAAGAAGTATTAAAAAAGAGGATATGACCTAAAGATTGAACATCAACTTAATATAGGAATAGCAGATTATGTAGGTGTCAATGACTCTGAAGTTGATTACATTTGGAACAGTTTAGGTGAATATATTGAAAATGAATCACAAACTACTTACTTTGATAATCTAATAAAAAAAGCATTTGATTATGAAAAAATATATAAAAAATACTCTATTCTTTATTTAACGCCGATTGTAAAATTAAGTTAGACAAATAAAAAAGTCATCTGTGCTACACTCAAGATAGTTCAGCCTAAAGAATTATAAGGAGTGAGTACAAATGACCTACACCAATCTTACACCAGATGAACTTGTTATGATAGAGGCTTATGCGAAAGCCCATCAATCAGTTACGAAAACAGCTCAGATGTTGAAACGTTCAAGACAAACAATCTATACTGTTTACGCTTATTTGAAGGATGGACATACTGCATTGGAATACTACCAAAATTACAAGAAAAACAAGGCAAAATGTGGGAGGCGTTCCATCGTTTTACCAGCAGAACAGGTAGGATACATTCGAAAAAAAGTTGTTCAAGGGTGGACTCCGGATGTGATTATTGGTTGAGGGGAGTTTCCTATTGGGTGTTCTGTCCGTACCCTTTATAGAATGTTTAAAATGGGTATATTTGATTGTTCTGATTTACCGATGAAAGGGAAGCGAAAACCCAATGGACATCAAGAAAAGCGCGGTAAACACGCATTTAGACGCTCCATTCATGAACGTTCGAATGACTATACTTCTTTTGAAGAAGAGTTTGGTCACCTTGAAGGTGACACTATCGTAGGACAAAAACATAAAAGTGCCGTTATTACCTTAGTTGAACGATTATCTAAAGTAATCATCACTCTTCAGTCAGAAGGCAGACGAGCTATAGATATTGAAAATCGTTTGAACCAATGGATGCAATCTGTACCTAAGCATCTATTCAAATCAATGACTTTTGATTGTGGAAAGGAATTTTCAAATTGGAAATCAATCAGTAATATCAATGATATTGATATCTATTTTGCAGATCCTGGTACACCATCACAAAGAGGGTTAAATGAAAACTCTAATGGTTTATTACGTAAAGATGGTTTACCAAAGCAAATGGATTTCAACGAAGTTGATGAATCTTTTATTCAATCTATTGCATCGAAAAGAAATAATATCACTCGAAAATCATTAAACTATAAAACCCCAATAAAAGTATTCTTGAGTCACATATGCAAAGAGGACTTGTCTAACTTAATTTGACAATTAATATAATAAAAGAATTCATTATAAACATAACAACATGAAAATAGACTAGGTACTAAATTTTCATGAATAATTATTTTTCAATTTGGTTTACATAATATATATTAAACGAAGTTGTTTTTAAGAGATTTAAATACTTAAAAGTGATTAACGTATCAATGAAACTTACTTTAAATCATTTGACACACATGAATTTAGTTATAACTTATTATTGATTCATTGATATGTGTTTCTATGACCAATCTAAATTCTTTAACCCAGTTACATATATAGACTATCATAACTAAAATATTCGCTACAAAAGTTTTAATTTATTCAAACTTAGACAAATCATTAATCAACTAATAATTTAAGTTTAGACAATGCATATTTATAAATAAATTTACCAGTTCAGTTTAATTATTTTATGAACTGGCTTGATAACATCATTACTTGAATATACTAAGACTTTCTTTTTACCTTTCTTGAAAGTATTATCTTTCCGGAAAACTAGACCTAATCAATAAAATAACAAAATAAATTATATTTTATTGACATTTTTTCGTAAAAAGTATATTATAAATACAAACATATGTTTGGAGGTTTAGTTATGTCACAAGAAAAAAATATTACACGATTGGAATATGAATTGAACTCTCTCCCCTTTTTTATTCAAGAATATATTGAAAAAAAGCGGATTGTGCCCTATTCTGTCACTACTTTATATGAATACGCAAAAGAATACCGACGTTTCTTTGAATGGTTAAAACAAGAAGCTATTATTTCAAACGATCTCTCTTCTATCTCGTTACAAGATTTACGGAATTTAACAGATCGTGACGTTGAATTATATAAAGGATTTTTGTTAGCCTCTCCTCGTTTAGGTACGACGGCTGACGGCCAATTAAGAAGTCACGTCAGTATTCAACGTTCGATTACCGCATTAAAGTCACTATTTCATTTTTTAGCAACACAGACTGCTGATGAAAATGGTGCGACTTACTTATCTCATAATATTATGGATAAAGTTGATAATGTTAAAACTGGTCGAACCCTTCAAGATCGGTCACGATCGATTGAAAATAAACTGTTTATTGGTGATGAGTCGCTAGATTTTATCGAATTTATTGATTCTACCTATGAAAAAACGCTACAAAGTCATCAAGCTAAAAGTGCGTTTTATCGTAATAAAGACCGTGATATTGCGATTATCGCCTTATTCCTAGGAACTGGTATGCGTCTTTCTGAATTAGTGAATATGAAAGTATCTGATTTAGATGTTTTAAATATGGAAGCCACCGTGATTCGAAAAGGTGGTTTCAAAGATACAACTATGATTTCATCTATTTTTATGCCGTATATCACACAATACTTAGATAATAGAGAAAAATTATATCATCCTGAAAGCAGTGAAAAAAGTCTGTTTTTATCGTTTTACCGAGGAGCAGCTCAACGAATTGATCAATCTACGGTAGAAAAACTGGTTGGAAAATACAGTAGTGTCTTTAAAACCCGTGTGACACCACATAAACTAAGACACACTGTCGGCACACAACTCTACAAAAAAACCAATAGTTTACTAACTGTTTCCCATCAGCTAGGACAAACAGGAACAAGTGCCACAGCTATTTATACGCATATCGTTGATGAGGAAAAACGTGAAGCCATCAATGATTTATGGATGAACTAATCCTAAGCCATTCAATCTAAATGAATGGCTTTTATTTTTTATTTATAAAAAATTCGTCTATTTATTATATATGTTTGCTATACTTAGTTTTATGAAGTTATTAGTATAAAGGAGTTTTAATATGTCCAACAAAAAATATGAAATTGAAGTACCTGCCTCTTTACTCGATTCTATAAAGGGAGCAGATGATGTAATTCAAATTAGACGCGAATCGAATAAAATAATTATTGAAAAACCAACTAACTATAAGAATAACGAATCTTTGTCATTACGGTACTTTATTTACCCGTCGATTGTTATGACAGCCATTTTTTTCTTATCCGTTATGACGAGAAAAATGTCACAAGTTCCACTTACAGGCAATTTTTCGATAGCCAGTCACTTGATTTATCTTGGATTGATTAGTGGCATGTGCTCATTTACTTATTTTTTCATAAAAGGCAAAAAAAATCCTAAAAATAAATCAACACAAGATATTTACTGGCGTAATGTACCGACCATTATCTTTTCCTTTACCGTCACACTTGCGTTATTATTATCAGCGTTCTTTTGGATGATTAGTAAGTTGTTTGTCGGGGCAAGTTTTGATGTGTTAACAGCAGGTGCCGTGTTTTTCTTTTTTTCCTGTGTGATTAACTATTACATGATTTATTCAGCTAATATTTTTACTTCATCAATGATTGTCTCCCTACTTATCTCTGTTATTATGGGTGGTGTATTCTTTGCAATGCTAACTAACAGTCAGAGTAAGTGGTGGCAATACAATTTTAGCTATCTTGGAACACATGATGTCGTCCGTAGTTGGCCGTTTAACCTAACGCTAATACTCGCTTCACTTCTCATGATTGCTTTAGTCGATTATTTGTTTGTTAGCCTCAACAATCATGGCTACAAAGGAAAAGGTATCACAACTTTACGTATTCTAATGACGCTTCTATCGATTTCGCTTGGTGGAGTTGGGTTCTTCCCTAACAATAAAGGTATGTGGCACGAGATGCACAATAGAGCCGCTAACTTGATGGTCCTAATTATTATTATTTTGATTATTGGGATTAAATGGTTGCTGCCAAAAGTAACCAAAGAGTTTTTAATTGTTTCCTATGCAATAGCAATTTGTTTAGTTCTCTCAAATTTTTTATTTGAGACAATTGGTTATCTATCACTCACCGTATTTGAGATTATTGCGTTTGGTTTAGCGTTTAGTTGGATACTTTTACTACTACAACAAATCAATCGTCTAACGTCCTACGATGATGATGTTATTTTGATTAATTTAAAAGATATAACACAAAAAGAAGTGGAGAAATAAATCCTCACTTCTTTTTTATTGATTTTTTTTAAATGTTTGATAATAGTCATTCAACAAATCAAGTATTTGTAGACCAATTTGTTGGTAATCTTTTGTTGGTAAGTTGGCTTCAGATACTCTCAAATCACCAGGATCAGCACCAAATCCAACCCCATCCATCAATACAATCCCATTTTTTTGAGCGAGATTGACAAGGAAATCAATTTGTTCATAGTGTTCCATCAAATAGTTTTTAAAATCTGTGCCATATCTTTCCTCAGCTAAGTGATAGATGTTAATCATTGAATAATACTTCGCATTTTTTTCGCTCTCATCTTTTTGATAGTTTAGTGCAGCATGAAGGTTTTCATAGCGTTCATTCACGAGTTTTTTTGATGCTTCTATATATGAATCTTCCTCATTTTTCACAACCAAATGAGTTAAACTAAATAAGGCTTCCATTATTTGAGATGGTGTAGACAAACCAGCAATATGATATAGCCCGATTGAACGACTATCAGCCACCATGCGATTGATAAAACTCATTTCTTGAGTATCCATCACTACTAAATTATAGCGTTTATTTAGTTGGTCGTGTTCTTCATCAGATAAATTAGCAATTAGTTTATCAAATACGTTTTCTTTGTTTAATGCAATCACACCTAATCTCCACCCAGTTGCCCCAAATAGTTTAGAATAAGAGTAAACCAGCAATGTGTTAAACGGGCAAACAGAATACACCGTTTGAAAGTCATCTACAAAAGTACCATACACATCATCTGTAATAATCATCAAGTCTGGATTATTCTCAACTGCTTTTTTAATCTCTGCTAAACTGGTATCATTTAGTGCTTTGGAACCTGGATTACTTGGATTGACTAAGAAGAATGCTTTTAATTCAGGATCATTTAACTTTTGGATCGTGTCGGCATCTATTTCCCAGTTATTCTCTTCTTTTGAAGATAAATCCACTTCTACTAGTTCATAGTCATTTAAAACAGGGATTTGAAGATACGGCGTAAAAATGGGTGTGTTAATCGCAATTTTATCTCCAGGACGAATTAATTTATTTTCTCTTAATGATTGAAATGTGTAAACAATCGCGGCACTTCCTCCTTCAGTTGGAAAAAGAGTTGTATCATTAGCTAAATCAACCCCATTGTACAAAACACTTTGTAGATAGTGATTTAAAATAACTTCTGTATTGTTTAAAACGCGATTTGGCGAAGGATAGAGATTGCCAAGTACACCATCTACAAATTCTTTCACTACCTCATCAAGGGTTAATGATAAATCATTCTTCAGATAGTCTAAACACGTCATCAAAAAGGCATCGGTTTCGTTATTATTAGGATTTAAGAAAGAGATAAAACGATTAGAAATACCATCAAGCTCGGTGTAACCAACTAGATCGCCATCAGAAATCGTTCTTTCTGATTCTTCTATCCCGAATTCTAACAGTCTAGAAAAGGCTAAACGTGCTTTTCTATTTATCCAATTTGGGTTTCCTCGTCCTGCATTTAAATAAGGATTGCCTTTAGTATTTTCTTTTGCGAGTTCTACCATTTTTTCACTAATTTCAAACGCACCAATTTTTTCTATTTTCTTTTCGTCTGTTTTGTTTATCATGTTATCTCCTCCAGTGATTAACTCATTCATTTATTAATGTTTGTTATTATATCACTATCAATAGTTAAAACTAGTTACTATCCAAATGATTCGATAAAAGGTCAATTCATTCATAAAATCATCACAGATAAATAGCAATAAAATAAGACTAATTAGAAAATAAATTCTAACTAGTCTTATTGGTTAACATAATAAAATTATCGTTATTCGTTTATTGTACGTTCTGCAATGGTGAAATCTCCCGCATAAGCAACATCTTCTCCTGCAATTTTTTGATAAAGATCTCTACCTTTACCTGCGATAATAACAGTATCTTGACTTGTCGCCATACTTAGGGCTTTTTTTATAGCTGTTTCACGGTCAAGTTCGATGTGTTGCTCAACTGAGTCGTTTACAATATAGCGACTAATTTCTTTTGCAATGTCATGTGGGTGTTCATTTCCCGGGTCATCAGACGTTAAAATGGCAACATCAGTGTAATCATTTAACACTTCGCCAAAGTCCTTTCTTCGTGAAATAGCCTTATCTCCCGTACTCCCTATCACCGTAATAATTCGTCCATCGTGATGCTCTTGTTTTGCAAAGCTAAGTAAATTAGTTAAGCTCACCTTATTATGAGCATAGTCAATATAGACTTTTGATCCATTTTTCTGTATTAATTGTTCCATTCTTCCAGGTACCGTCGCTTTTTTTAGTCCTTTTTGGCACGTTTCAATTGGAACATCTAATAATCTTGCAGCTATAATACTTGCCAAAGCATTGTCTTTATTGAAATCTCCCATTAAACCAAGTTCATAAGTAGCACACAGGTTCAATGAATCTTGATTACTTTTTACCTCAAAACTTGTTGATGTACTACCTTTTTCCCAATGATAATTAGCTTGCTTATTAGTAGCACTGTACGTCACTGTTGGAATTTGACTATTCTGTGCTTCTTCCAAAATTAGTTGGACATTTCTCGTATCTAAATTCACGATAAATTGTTTTGAATGATGAATCAACTGACGTTTACAATAGTAATAATCGTCAAATGTTGGGTGTTCGATTGGACTAATATGATCAGGTGAAATATTTAGAAAAATCCCAATATCAAACGTAAGTTGGTACACTCTATTCAATTTATATGCTTGAGATGAGACTTCCATTACTAAGTGTGTCATACCGTTAGTCACTGCTTCATTCATCATACGATACAAATCTAATGACTCAGGAGTCGTTAAGTGGGATTTGAAATACGTTTTACCGTCTAATGTTGAGTTCATCGTAGAAAACATGGCTGTCTTTTGATTATTGTATTCATCTAACATGTATTTTAAAAAGTAAGCAGACGTTGTTTTACCTTTTGTTCCGGTGAAGGCGACAAGTTTGAGTTTACTTTGTGGGTAATCATAGAATGCCATACTTAAAATGGCCATTGCTTTACGAATATCGGTTACAATAATTCCTAAATGTGCGTCAACGTCAAATGGTATTTCGGATACATATATCTGCAATCCTTCAGTTAAAGCAGACATAAGGTATTCTTCTTTAAAGCTTGCCCCTTTACAAAAAAATAACGTCTCACTTGTCACGTTTCGTGAGTCATAGGATAAATGGGTTAATGTTTTATTTTCTATAGGCAAATCATAATGCCAGCTGTTTTCATGTGTAAATTCTTTTAATAATTTATTTTCTTTTAATAATTGTTCAATCTGTTGCAATGATATTGTCAAAAAAACCACGCCTTACTAATATAATTTAGTGCTATTATATCATAAAATGTCAAGAATCAAGTTACTAAGCCTATTTAAATTAAACAATCATTTTTTTATGGTATGTTTTTATAACTTTGTTCAAAGGGAACACTTACTTATATCCGTTTCTATGGACTATATGGTATAGTTAGTATAAGTAAGTTGTTTTTTAATGATAAAAACAGTTATTTGGAGGAATCATTATGAAATCTATTAAATTATTTGTTGTGCTTCTTTTTGCGAGTGTTGCCTTAGTTGCCTGCATGCCTCATTCTTTTCAACAAGAGTTGACCAAACACGATTGGGTATTGATTACGGAGTCTGAAGAGCAACTGCCTCCTTTGAATGTGAGATTTGATCATGATAAATTAATCTCAACAATTGATACAAAGGCCTTTAATAAAAAAGACAAAGACTATGTTGGCGATGAATTGTATAATAAATTTGCTAAACAATTATCAAACAATACAGAACAAGTTTCACGTTATTCAATTGAAGATGACGAAATCACGTTAAAAACAGATCAACTTGATATTAGTGGGATTTTTAAAATGGAACGAGATGGAAAAGATATTATTTTAACCCCAATCGACAGTGTTGATAATACAGATGTGATTATCAAACTAACCCCAAAAAAATAATTTAAAAAAAGTTAGTTAAGGTCTTAGATGACTTTAACTAACTTTTTTAGTGGTTCTACGCCGAAATGTTTGGCTTGATAAAGTAAAATCTCGGCACAAGCTAAACTATCATCCAAAGCATTATGATGGTTATCTAACGTAATACCTAATTTGTCACTGACAGTATTTAATTTATGATTGTCAAATTCTGGAAAAAGTTTTCGACTTGTTCTTACCGTACATAATGACAAATAATGAGGTTGCTCCAATCCGTAATAATCAAGACAACCTTTTAAAATAGCACAATCAAAACTAGCATTATGTGCCACAATCAAACGATTTTCTTTAAAATATGGCTTAATCCGCTCCCAAACTTCTGGAAATTTTGGTGCATTCATCACATCTTCAGGATGGATGCCATGTACTTGAATGTTCTTCCAATGAAAATTTGTCTCAGGTTGAATAAGCGAGTAATAACTCCCTACGATTTCATCATTTTTCACCATAACAAGAGCAATGGAGCAGGCACTATGTTTTTGAAAATTCGCTGTTTCAAAGTCAAACGCAATAAAATTCATATATAAAAGACTCCTTATCAGTTAGAATAAATATAAGATATATTATACAGTATTTAGTATTTTTTCGTACTGATTACGCTAATATAAGAAACGATTATTTTTTATGTTAAAAAGATCGGATTATTTACTTAGTTTTTCAGTTATTTTATTCGGGCAATTATTCTTTATACCTCCAAGAAATACACTATTTCAAATCGTTGATGGCACACTAAATTAGAGACATAAAAAAGCGAACAAGTTGTTCGCTTTTTTCATAGATTAAAGAACGTTAATAAATCCGGTAAATCAAGTTGACTTTTTTCTTCTTTATTAAAGTCTTTTTTTATTTGACCAGAATCAAGGACGATAAGTCGATTTCCAAAGTTCAACGCGTCCTCCATACGATGGGTAATCATTAAACAAGTTAATTCATTTTCTTCAATCGTTTTCTCGGTTAATGCCATTAGTTGTTTACTCGTTTTAGGATCAAGTGCAGCAGTATGTTCATCCAGTAGTAACAAGTCAGGCTTTTGAATCGTTGCCATAAGTAAACTCAATGCCTGTCTTTGTCCTCCTGATAGGTTACCAGTTGGGGTGTCGAGATGATTTTCTAGTCCATTACCAATTTTTTGGCATTGCTCAAAGAAAAACTCTTTTTGTTGATTAAGCTGTCTCTTTTTTAACCCTCTCTTCTTGCCACGTAATTCTGCTAATAATAGATTTTCAGCAACCGTCATTCTTGGTGCTGTGCCAAGTTTTGGGTCTTGAAAAACACGTGCGATATATTTCGCTCGGTATTCTTCACTTTTCGTTGTCACGTCTTCTTCATTTAGCAGAACACTTCCACTTGTTAACGTCAATTGTCCTGATATTGCATTAAACAAAGTCGATTTTCCTGCGCCATTTCCACCTAAAATCGTAACAAAATCTCTAGGAGACACGCTAAAATTAAGATTGTCCATAATATGTCGTCCACTAGAAATCGTTTTGACGCCATTTTTTATTTCAAGTGCTTTAGTCATTTGTCGCCCCTCCTTTTTTATTACCAAATTTTCGACTTAACTCTGGAATGATTAAACAAATTCCAAGAATCACAGAAGAATAGAATTTCAAGTATGTGGTATCAAAACTTAGTTTGATAACAGCTAGTATGAGTAACTGATAAATGATACTCCCAACAACAATTGCGATGAAACGCTCTATCATGGTCAATTCACCAAATAGTAATTCTCCTAAAATAATTGATGCTAATCCTATGACAATCACACCAATCCCTTTATTAATATCAGCATAGCCATCACTTTGTGCAATCAGAGCACCGGATAGACCAATCAGTCCATTAGACACGACTAAACCTAAAATTTTCATTTTATCGGTGTGAATACCAAGGGACTTTGCCATCACTTCATTATCTCCTGTGGCGATATATGCTTGTCCTAAGTCAGTATTCAAGAAACCAAGTAAACAGGCAATGACAATCGCAATAATAATCAGACCGATTAAAACCACATCAAAGTTTGCAGGTAAATTAGCAAAACTTAATAGAGAAAACAGTTTTGGTTGATTTAGTAAAGATAGATTAGGTGATTTCATAACAAACAACATCACAGAGTTCAATGCACTCATGACTAGTATTCCCGATAAAATCACTGGAATTTTTCCTTTTGTATAAAGTAACCCTGTCGTAAGTCCAGCTAACATGCCACCAATCATTCCTAAAAGTGTTGCGACAATTGGTGACACACCATTCGTAATGGCAGTCACACAAATTGCCCCACCTAGAGGAAAACTTCCTTCTGTTGTTAAATCCGGAAAGTCTAAAATTCGATAAGTTAAATAAATGCCTAATCCTAATACTGACCATAATATGCCTTGTCCTATAGTTGATACAATCATTTTTTTGCCTCCTCTTTTATTGTCTTAGGTATGGTGATACCCAATTTCTGTGCTTTTTCTTCATTGATTACCAAATCTCCTGTTTGAAATGTATATATCGGTGTATCACTTGGAGATTTTTTCTTAGTAATAACGTCTACCACCATTTTGGCTGTCTGAACACCTAAATCGTATTGATTGATGCCGATTGTGGCAATACCTCCTTCTTCAACCATCGTATCGACCGATGGAAATATTGGAATATTTGCTTCATCTGCTATAGAGACAATTGTTTGGAAGCCATTTGCAATGGTATTGTCAGTTGGTGTGTAGATGGCATCTACTTCTCCTGTCATAACGTGAGTCATTTGAGAGATTTCATTTGTCGAAGGAACAGCATACGTTTTAACCGTAAGTCCCTCTTTTTGGGCGACTGTTTTAAAACGATCCACTTGCGATTGTGAATTATCTTCTGCTGATGAGTAAATCACCCCAATAGTTTTCAGTGTTGGCAATAATTCTTTCATCAATTTAACTTGAGCTTCAACTGGCGACTGATCACTGACTCCAGTGATATTTCCTCCAGGATGATTATTATCTTTCACTAATCCAGCAGCTTTGGGATCACTAATGGCTCCCAGAATGATTGGAATATCTGTTGTTTGGTTTGCTAATGCTTGTGCTGCAGGAGTAGCAATGCCAACAAGAGCATCGGGCTTTTTACTAATTAATTGTTGGCTCATACTAGAGAGTTTACTTTGATCTGCTTGTCCATTTTGAAAATCAATATGGATTGTTTCCTTATCTTTATACCCTTCTCTTTCTAATTCTTCGACAAATCCTTTATATATCAAATCAAGAGATGGGTGGCTGACAAATTGTAATACACCAATAGTTGGTACTTTTTGAGGTTGTTTCGTTAATCCTGTTTTACTTTTATCAAACCCTGTTATAAAAGAGATGAATAGTATTCCTGAAATGATTGCTACTGCATACTTTAATCGTTTGTTTGTCATCGTCATATCCTCCTAAAAATAAAAAGACGATAAACCGTTTTGTCTATTAAAACAACGGTTTATCGTCTTTGTTTAGTCACAAAAAAACCGCATAGATAGGGTGTCTATGCGGTAGAATATCTGTTATCCCTAAGCATAGATACTTCTTTAGAAAAATTTCTAAAAGTTGTATCTATACCAAAAAATGTATACATACAACTATCTACGCCAAGTTTGCCATGTCGAAATAATTAAATGATGTGATTGTCTGTTTATTTGTCGTTTCATGGCAATTTCCTCATTTCGTTTTTAATTTGTTATAATAATAACTCGTTACTCATTTCATGTCAATCATTTATTCAAAAATAATTTCTTTGGTCTTTTTTTTCTTTTTATCACTTGATGATGAACTTGATAAGGTTTCATCAATTTTTTTTGCAACTTTAATGCGTTTAGGTTCTTTGCGTGCTATGCTTGGCTGAATGATAGCAACTAATTTCTCATCCAACGTTTGTAACCCACCCTTTAGGTCATTAAACGAATATCGTCCTTTTTCTTTGCCGTTTTCCATCACGATAAACGTATTTTTTGCAGTTAGTTTATATTTTGCTTCAATATCAGAAAAATTATAGATAGGTTGGATATAATCAATTTTCCAATTAACAGTTTCAAGTGGTTCATGTTTATCTAATAAAGTTTCAACCTGATTCAAACTAGGATTTTGTTTTGTATCTATTACTGCCACAATATGAGGCTCTTTATCGGAAAATACGCTGCTGATATCTGTTTCTTGAATTGGTTTTACCTGCTTATTATTCGATTTCAATTCTGAAATAGCATGTAACTGCTTCTCTCTAATGGATGGCCTAACAGCTGACACAAACACAGACATTACTAAAAAGACTATCGTCACCGAGCATATGATGATGACAAAGTGTTTGTTTGTTTTGATCATATCTAACCAATTCACTTTTTTTAGGGAATGAAAAAGTTGCTTTAATCGCTCTTTAAGTTCCGTCATTTACTCCCCACCTTATGTATGCTAGACACATTATAACGTAAAACTATGTCTTTGAGAATACCACATCACCATATTAAACAAATTGATTACAGTTTTTGACTACTAATTTTACCTGCGATGGTTTATAATATATAGGTTAATATCATTATTTAAAATAATAAGGAGCGATTTCTTTTGACCAGTAATGAAAAAAAATGTCCAAATTGTGGTCATATCTTTAAACCAGGAGAAACTTATTGTCCAAACTGTGATTTGTTTGTTCCATTTGATGAGCAAAAAAATCTATCAAATGATACAATTACTAATTCAAACGAACCAGCTAGCTATAAAAATGACACACCTTCTGAGCCAAGTCCTTCTATTCCAACCTTTAAGCATCGTAACCGTACTAGTGTAGAAGAGACACCTGCGACTGAAGAAGAAATAGTTGAAAAGCAAAGTGAAATGGAAGAGGCAACTGAAAAGCCAATCATTGAGGAGCATAGCGAAATAGAAACTATTTCCCCTGTAGAAGTCGAAACTTTCGAGGAAATTGATGAGCCTGTTGAAGAACAACCACAAACAAGAGTGACTGACTCATCTACTCCACCGAGTAATGAATCACCTAAAAAGAATAACAAAAGTAAAATTTTAGTTGGTATCATTGTTCTATTGATTGTATTTGGTGGTGGCTATGTTTATAACTCACAAAAGAAACAAAATGAATTAGAAACCACATTAAAATTAACAACGAGTGCCGAAGATGCCATTCAGAACTTGTATATGAAAAATCAAGGTGAGGTATTTTTGAAAAAGGGAATTTCTCAATCAGACATCACCTCAGCTGAAGATAAAGTAAAAGAACTAAAAGGCACAGAACAATATGATAAATTAAACGAGCGTATGCAACAGGTAGTTAAAACATTTACTCGTTTAACAGCGATCAATGAAGCATTTAAAAAACCTGTGATTGAAGGCAATCAATTAATCAATGATGCGTATGTCAAAGATGATACTAAATTAACTTTAGAGGCCATTGATCCTGAAGAAAATGGTTTTGACAAACTTTACAATGAAGCCATCAAAGATGCAACAGAGCAAAAAGCAGCGATTAAAACCTTTAAAACAACACTTGAAAAACTCTATCGTGACGATAAAGTTGTGAGTGAACCAAGTAAACAAGTTTATAATGATGCAGTGAAACAACTTGCAGATATTAAAGACCCTGAATTAAAAGCTGAATTCCAAAAAATTCTTGATGATGTAAGTAAAGTCATTGATGAGCAAGAGAAAAAAGCTGAAGCAGCACGTAAAGAGGAAGAAGAAAAACAAGCAGCAGCTGAAAAAAATACACAACAATCACAAAATAATAACAACACCAACACAGCACAGAATGGTAGCTCATTCACTCCTTCTACTAATGGTGGACGTTGGGGTACTAGACAAGACGCTACAATTGACTTATCAGATCCTGCATGGGCATGGAATCCTGGTGTTCAAGAAAAAGTCATTTCAGAAGTCATTAAACGTGGTTATGTTGTAGACGGTGGTTATACACTTGTTCCGAAATTTATCGAAAACGGTGTTGGTTTCTATGATCTTTATGCCACAAAAAATTCGAAACTATTCCCAAATAGTAAACCTGAAGAATTTCCAATTTACGTTGTCACAATTAACGATAAAACAGGTTGGTTTAAAGGAAACGGACCAAATTAAAAACAAGGAGAAATAACAGATTGATTGTTGTTTCTCCTTATTTATTTCTACTTTAAAAAGGAGGTTTTACCATGTCATTTGACGGTATTTTCACCCACTTGATGGTAAACGAATTATCAAATACATTAACCAATGGACGTTTGTCAAAGGTCCATCAACCATATGATAATGAATTGATGTTAGTTTTTAGAAACAACTCAAAAAATCACACGCTTTTATTATCTGCTAATCCAAATTATGCTCGTATTCAACTAACGAATATCAAGTATAAAAATCCTGCTACCCCGCCCAACTTCTGTATGACGCTTAGAAAGTATCTTGAGGGAAGTCTTTTACAAGAAATCAAACAAACTAATAATGACCGTATCATTTCGTTTTCTTTTGAAAGTCGCAATGATTTAGGTGACTTAGAAAGTATTGTGTTAATTGTTGAATTAATGGGCCGACATAGTAACATCATTTTATTAAATAAAGACACACACAAAATCATTGATACAATCAAACATGTAGGAATGAGCCAAAATAGCTATCGTCTTCTTTTACCAGGTGCTGATTACATCACACCACCACTAAAAGACACACAAAACCCTTGGACAGTTGACAAGGAGGCTTTGTTTAAAGAATTAAACAGTTTAGCCGAGCTATCACCACAAGCCATTCAACAGCAATTTGAAGGATTTTCTAAAGATACAGCAAATGAATTAGTTTACCGCCTAAAACATGAAGATACAGATAAAGTAGCGACTTGGACTAACTTCTTCAATGAAATGACCAATCAGTTACATCCAACTATTGGATTGATTAAGGAGAAAGAACGCTTTACTCCTATCCCCTATCAAACCTTTGATGAAGAATTATCACAGTTTGATACACTTAGTGACATGCTAGATGCTTTTTATGAAGGCAAAGCCGAGAAAGATCGGGTAAAACAACAAGCTGGTGAACTAATCAAAAAAGTGACAAACGATATTAATAAATTAAAAAAGAAAACCAAAATTCTAGAAAAACAACTTGTGGATGCTGATAATGCAGAGATTTATCGTGTTAAAGGAGAGCTTCTCACGACATTCTTACATGAAGTAAAACGTGGCGCTACAAGTGTTGAGCTACCAAATTACTATGATAATGATGAACCAATTAAAATTAGTTTAAATGAAGCCCTTACACCAAACCAAAATGCACAAAAATATTTCCAACGTTATCAAAAACTGAAAAATGGTGTGGCTGTAGTTAAAGAGCAACTAAATATTACAAAATATGAACTACTCTATTTAGAATCAGTATTAGCCCAATTAGATATCGCATCACCGAGCGATGTGCAACTGATTAGGGAAGAATTAATTGCTGAGAAATACATCAAAGTAAAAAACAAAGATAAGAAAAAACAAAAAAACAAACCATCGAAACCTCTTCAATTTGTTTCTAGTGATGGGGACACCATTTTTGTTGGAAAAAATAATATCCAAAATGACCAACTCACTTTAAAAACCGCTAATAAAAATGATATTTGGTTACATACTAAAGATATCCCTGGTTCTCATGTCATTATTAAAAATAGTAATCCTAGTGATCAAACGCTTTTAGAAGCTGCCTTGCTTGCAGCGTATTATTCAACATACCGTTTATCAGCATCAGTCCCTGTTGATTATGTTGCAGTGAAACACGTTAAAAAACCAAATGGTGCCAAACCTGGCTTTGTCATTTATGAGAATCAAAAAACATTGTTTGTCACGCCCGAACTAAGTGAAATTAAAAAGATAAAGGAGTGTTGATATATGTTACGTTTTAGAACTGTTTTACTTGGGATTGTTGGAATTGGGCTATTAGTGTTTGCTCTCTCATATTTTGTTTATCGATTTATCTTTAAAAAAGATCTTAAAAATATGAAAATAAACATCTTGATGATACTACTAGCTGTTATTGGCGGCACTCTTTTTTATAGTCCTGCTAAGCAATATATTCAATTAAAAAAAGGAACCATCGACCATAGTAATGTCGTGACATATAATGGACAAAAGATAAGAACAGAAGCCAATGCGACTGAACGTCTTACTTTACCTTCTGTTTATGGAAGTATTGAAGCTACACACCCTTCTGTTGTAGCACTTGATAAACCGTTAGATGGATACAAATACTGGATGGCTGTAACACCTTATCCAAAAGGAAAAGCCATTTACGAAAATCCACATGTATTTAAGTCAAACGATTTAGTTTCATGGATTCCAAATGAAGCAAACCCACTAGATGAACCAAAAAGCGAAAAATTTAACGATAATAATACACCGATGCAGTATGATTCTGATACGCATATTATTTATAATAAAAAAAGAATCAATTAGAGGTATTTTGGCGCTATGTTGATGATATCAATAAGAAATCAATCATTTACAAACGAACATCGGTGGATGGAAAAAATTGGACACCTAAAGACATAGTCTTTGATGGAACAAAACCAGGTGAAGACTGGGTATCACCTGTATTTATTAAAAATGATAAGGGGTATAAAGTATGGTATGTTGCCCATGGATACAAAATTTGGACTAGAGATAGCCAAGATGGAAAGAAATGGAGCAATCCTATAGAAGTCAAGGTTCCCTACGAAGAAAAAAATATGCATCATTGGCATTTAGATGTCCAAAAAACTGATTTAGGCTATGAGATGGTGGTTGTTGGGTTTAAATCAAATGGTGAATACAAATTATCTGATCGACATGTAATGAATGTGTATTATTCAAAATCAGAAGATAATAAAAAGTGGGACACTCTTAAACCCATTATCTTCCCTTCTGGTAAACGAGTTGGATTTGATGGAAAAGGGTTATATCGTAGCGCTATGTTGAAAGAAGGAAAAGATTATTATATCTTTTATAGTGGCATTGGGTATGATGATACTCGTGGTGTCGGTGTATCAACTGGAACAGATATCAATCACTTGAAAGGATTAAATCTATCTGATTACCAAGGAAAAATTAAATTAGATAACAAAACCGAGTAGTTTTTCTACTCGGTTTTAATACGCTTTTTCGTCCGCTTGTACTTTTCTTTATGTCCATCATACTCAATTTGTAAACTTAACAATTCAGAATAAACCCAGTCCATTGATTTGCTTGTAGCAAGTGATAACGAATAAATAAATGATACAGGGAGCGATTCGATACGTCGTTCTCTACTCACCCATGTGGCAATAGTTGATTGTGGGTATTGAAATTGTTCGCAAAATTCTAGTACAGTATAGTTTAAATGCTTAATAATAAATATATTGATAGGGTGAGGATAAACAAAAGTATTGGTAGTCATGGTGGGAAAACTCCTTTTTATTTTAATCTCATTTGCGATAATAGTTATCTCTTTGTTATATTATAATAAAAAACGACTAATTATCCTAATAATAATTAGTCGTTTGCTCTATAAATATTGATTTATCTGCAAAATAAATTCTTCTTTACCATAAAATGACTTATCCAAAAGCTCTGGAAAGATTTCTTCAAAAAAGTAAGTCACAGACGGGCGATGTTTATATTCTTGTATCGTTTGAACGGCTTCTAAAAACATTTCTTTATAAACCATTTCAGGATTATTTTTCACAATCTCTTCAAATGACTCATACAGTAAGTCAACTTTGTCAGCAATGGATAAAATCTCACCTTCGACAGTGTCGTCTTTGCCTTCAAATAATCGCCTGCGATAAATGTCTTGAAACTCTTCTGGAATTTCTTGTGAGATGAACTCATCCGTCATTTTCTCTTCAACAGTTTGCAACATGCCTCTTAACTCTTTATTGGCATATTTTACAGGTGTCTTAATATCACCGATAAATCGCTCAGTATAGTCATGATTTAATGCTTTTTCATAAAGACTTTTCCAATCAATCTCTACTCCATGATGCTCTTCAATATCTCCTAAAACTTGTGCAATAGACGTAACACGATATGAATGAGCCGCTACTGTATGCTCTGTAAATTTAAAAAAACCAGGTGCACGCGTAATAGTTTCCAAATTATTAAGACCTAAAATAAAATCATTTAACCCCATCATGTCACCTACTCTCAATATTATTTATTTTTTCTGATTTTTTCTTTTGCTTTAATTAATTCAAGCAAGTAAAGCGTTAAAGTCAATGTTAAAATAGCAATCGTTAATAATAACGTTTGCCCTCCATTATTATGAACCACAAGTAATTGTCTTAGAATCGCAGTAATACTAATTAAAACAAGGTATTTTATCGGAACATTGTGTGCGTCTTCAATGTATTTAAGCGTCATGATAATAAACTCAAATAACATAAAGAAACCAAGGATATAATCAGCAATTGTGTCTATAGACCCCATCTTGTTTTGGATAAAAATTAATTTAAAGATATTAACTAAATCTAGTCCCATATATATTAAAATGAGTATAGCTAAAATAGAAAGAAAGACATTCATCACAATACTAAGAAGCATTTTTAATTTTTCTTCCATAAACCCTCCTAAATCAAATAGTATATCTATTAAATAATAAAGTTTCTAATATTGCAACTATTAAACTTTATAAAAAAACCTACGATTTGAATCGCAGGTTCATCTCATTATTTCAACCAAGAAACTGGGTCTTTTTTCCATTCTTGTAATAATAGACGATCATCTTGTGAGATATAATCATTTTCTATCGCAACGTCGATTAATTCATCATAGTTCGTTAATGTATCAAATGGAATGCCTGCTGCTTTGAGATTTTCTACACCACTTGGTAATTGATACGTAAAAATGGCAGCAACACCCAATACAGCTGCCCCTTCACGTTTAGCTGCTTGAGCAGCATCAATCACGCTACCACCTGTTGAAATCAAATCCTCAATAATAACCATTTTAGCACCATTATCAATACGTCCTTCGATTTGATTTTTCTTGCCGTGATCTTTAGATTTTCCACGGATATAAACCATTGGTAAGCCAAGTTCTTCGGCAACCCATGCAGCATGCGGAATCCCTGCAGTGGCTGTTCCAGCGATCACTTCAACACTTGGGTAGTTTTCTTTAATTAAGTTCGCTAATCCTTTAGCGACCAATCTACGCACATCAGGATAGCTCATCGTTAAACGATTATCACAATAGATTGGACTTTTAATCCCACTCGCCCATGTAAACGGCTCATTTGGACTTAAAGATACTGCTTTGATTGATAATAATTCTTTTGCAATTTGTTTCATTAATCATTCTCTCCATTCCATTCGTTTTTGATTTCTACATAAGCAGCATAAGGGTTCTCTGCTTGTGTAATTGGTCTTCCCACGACGATATATGTCGAACCATTTTCTCTTGCTTTACTTGGTGTCATCACACGTTTTTGATCACCAACGTCATTGCTTGCTAAACGAATGCCTGGTGTTAAACACACAAAGTCTTCACTTGTGTGTTCTTTGATATCTCTTGCTTCATGGGCCGAACACACCACACCATCTAGTCCTGCTTCTTGAGTTAGTGTAGCATAATGACGCACACTGTCATTCAAACCAACAGAAATAAGTTGTTCTTCTTTCACTTGTTCATCACTAGTAGAGGTTAATTGAGTCACAGCAATTAATTTTGGAACTGGCTGACCAGTAGGGGTTCCTTCTTTCAATCCTCTATAGGCTGCCTCCATCATCTCTTTACCACCAGCAGCATGGACATTGGTTAATGCCACACCAAGCTTAGCGATACCTTTCATAGCAGAATAAACAGTATTTGGAATATCATGTAACTTTAAATCCAAAAATACATCATGTCCATTATCGATCAACCACGTTACAATACTTGGCCCTTCTTGATAAAATATTTCCATTCCTACTTTCAGATAAAGTGATTCTTCTTTTGGAAAATGACTTAAAAATAGTTCCATATCTTTTTTGCTCGGTAAATCTAGTGCAATTACTGGTCGTTTTTCTCTCATTGTCTAGCCCCTTTCACTTCTCTTATTAATTGTTCGATGGACTCAATCCCTAATTCATCCATTTTGCTTGGTAATTCATCAATTAACTTCGGACAAATATATGGGTCAGTGAAATTCATAGTTCCAACAGCGACAGCACTTGCTCCAGCTAAGTACATTTCAATCACATCGTCTACTGTGGACACACCACCCATTCCAATAATCGGAATGTCGACTGCGTGAGATACTTCATGAATCATGCGAATTGCCACTGGTTTGATACCTGGGCCTGATAATCCACCAGTCCCATTAGCTAATACAGACTTTCTTGTTTTTAAGTCTATACGCATACCAACTAATGTATTAATCATCGTAATTCCATCTGCTCCAGCCTCTTCTACTGCTTTTGCAATGGGCACAATACTTGTCACGTTTGGTGATAGCTTGATGTAAACAGGTACATTTGCTACTGATTTTGCTGCTGCCGTTAATTCTGCGGCTACTTCTGCACTTGTTCCAAACGCGATCCCACCGTCTTTTACATTAGGACATGAAATGTTAAGCTCGATCGCTTTAACGTTTGGCGCGTCCCCAATTCTTTCGCATACTCGTTTGTAATCATCTACCGTTGATCCAGCGACGTTTGCGATAATTGGAACATCATATTTTTCAAGAGAAGGCAATTGATTTGCCATAACGGTTTCTAATCCCGGATTTTGCAATCCAATAGCATTTAACATCCCACTAGGTGTTTCAGCCACACGCGGAGTTGGATTACCATAACGCATGTCAGCTGTTGTGGCTTTTACCATAATGGCACCAAGTTTACTTAAATCATAATACTTAGCATATTCATCACCAAAACCAAAACACCCACTTGCTGGCATAATTGGATTTTTTAATTCTAATCCTGGGATACTCACACTTAAACGACTCATATTATCACTTCTCCTGCTTTAAATATTGGCCCTTCATCACAGACTTTTTTATTAACCTTAGGATCTTTCTTAGACTGACAGACGCAGGCGTAACATGCTCCCACACCACAAGCCATTCTCTCTTCCATAGATAGATACACATGAGGGTGATCTATAAAAGTCGTTTCAACAGCTCTTAGTAATCCTGGTGCACCACAAGCAAAAATTGCTTTAGGTTCTCCCGTTACAGGTTTAACTTCATCAATCAACATCCCAACATGACCCTTTACACCATATGAGCCATCATCTGTTGCAATGTGTAACTGACCTAATGCACTAAATTCTTCTTCATAATACATCACATCTTTTGATGCAAAACCATTTAAGAAATAGATAGTTGCACCTTTTTCTTTTAGTCTACGTCCTAACTCATAAAGAGGAGGAACACCAATTCCTCCACCTATTACATAAACAACATCATCTTTTTCTACCATTTCTATATCAAATCCATTACCTAAAGGTCCTAAACAATCTAGTTTATCGCCAACTTGAGACTCACTAAACGCTTTTGTCCCATCGCCTTCAACACGGTAAATGACTTTGCACGTTTTATCGTCATGATTTACTTCTGCCAAACTTATTGGGCGTCTTAAGAGTAAATCTTCTCTCGGAACACGAATATGAATAAATTGACCTGGTGTTACCATCTCTTGCGTTAAGTCTCCTCTTAACGTCATTTCGAATATACGTGGTGCTAATTCAACTTGATTGACAATCTCCATCATCTCTTGTTTCATATTCAATCTCCTTTTTTATAATGATAATGCTGTAAAGCTTCTAGCTTCTAATACTTTAAGTATCGCTTCTGCCGTATCAAGGGACGTCATAAGCGGCACACCATTTTCAACAGAAAAACGTCTTATTCTAAAGCCATCTGATGCTTCTTTCTCACTATTACCTGTCGTATTAATAACTAAATTTACTCGTCCTGTTTTAATGCAGTCAATCACGTTATAATTTTTAGTATCTGCTATTTTTGCGACTGTTTCGACAATTAATCCATGATCTGTTAAGTACTTACTTGTTCCTTCAGTTGCTAACATGCCATACCCAATATCTGAGAATCGTTTGGCTAACGCTAGAGCTTCTTCTTTGCAATCATCCGAGATAGTAAACAAGACATTACCATAATCAGGTAAATGCATACCACTTGCTTCAAATGCTTTGTAAAGAGCTTTTTCCATTGTACGATCTGTTCCCATGACTTCACCAGTTGATTTCATTTCTGGCCCTAATTGTGTATCCACTTCATGAAGTTTTGCAAATGAGAATACTGGTGCTTTCACATGAACCATTGGGCTTTCTTTATATAATCCTGGTTCATAACCAAACTCTTTCAATGTATGACCTAAAATTAATTGTGTCGCAAGTTTGGCCATTGGGATATCTGTTACTTTACTTAAGAAAGGAACTGTTCGGCTAGCACGGGGATTGACTTCGATCACGAAGACGTCTTCTCCTTGTGCGATAAACTGGATATTCATGATGCCTTTACAGTTCAACCCTTTAGCTAATTTTTGTGTGTAATCAACAATTTTATCAATCACTGGTTGGCTTATTGTTTGAGGTGGATAGACTGCCATCGAATCTCCTGAATGGACACCCGCACGCTCTATATGTTCCATTATACCAGGTATTAATACATCTTCTCCATCACAAATTGCATCAACTTCACACTCTGTTCCAACAACATATCGGTCGATTAAAATTGGATGCTCTGGTGATGCTTTTACGGCTTCAACCATGTAACGTTTTAAGTCTTTTGTGCTCCAGACAATCTCCATCGCACGACCTCCTAAAACATAACTTGGTCTAACTAATACAGGATAGCCAATTCTTTCCGCAATTTTTATCGCGTCAGCTTCATTAGTCGCCGTTGCTCCTTCAGGTTGTGGAATGCCTAACTCTTGTAACGCTTGTTCAAACTTATCACGATTTTCTGCTCTATCTAAATCTTCTAAGGTTGTTCCAATAATTGGAATACCGTGTTTCGTTAATCCTTCTGCTAAGTTAATCGCTGTTTGACCACCAAACTGAACGATAACGCCTTTAGGTTGTTCTAACTCTACGATGTTAAGCACATCTTCTAATGTTAATGGCTCAAAGTATAGTTTATCTGAAATTGAGAAGTCAGTTGATACAGTTTCTGGATTACTATTGATAATAATCGCTTCATAGCCTTGTTCTTGAATGGCTTTAACCGAGTGAACTGTCGCATAATCAAATTCTACCCCTTGACCGATACGAATTGGACCAGATCCAAGTACAATCACTGATTCTTTATCTGTTCTTTCGCTTTCGTTTTCTTCTTCATATGTACTATAGAAATATGGGGTTTCTGAAGCAAATTCTCCAGCACATGTGTCCACCATTTTATAAACTGGTAAAATCTTATTCTCAGTTCTGATATTTTTTACGTCTTCTGCTGTCATATTCCATAATCTGGCTATCACAACATCTGCAATACCATAACGTTTTGCTTCTTTTAATACCCCGATATCGTTTGGGTTGTTTGACAATGCATCTTCTAATTCAATGATTCGTTTGATTTTATCTAAGAAGAAAATGTCAATTTTTGTAAACTGAGCAATATCTTGAATCATCATGCCTCGTCTAATACCTTCTGCGACTCTGAATAAACGGTCATCTTTTGCTTCAACCATTTGTTTGATTAACTCATCATCTGACAGGTCTTTTGATTCTTCTGAGTCGATATGATGTAACCCAATCTCTAAAGATCTCACCGCTTTTAATAATGATTCTTCAATCGTACGACCTAGCGCCATAACTTCTCCAGTTGCTTTCATTTGGGTACTTAATAATCTATCTCCATGTTCAAACTTATCAAATGCCCAACGTGGAATTTTTGATACGACGTAATCTAATGCTGGTTCAAACATCGCATACGTTGTTTGCGTCACTGGATTTTTCATTTCATCAAGTGTTAAACCGACCGCTATTTTCGCGGCAATTTTTGCAATCGGGAATCCTGTTGCTTTACTTGCTAACGCTGATGAGCGACTCACTCGAGGATTTACCTCAATGACATAATAGTCATAACTATCTGGGTTTAAGGCTAACTGAACATTACATCCCCCTTCAATTTCAAGGGCTTTAATAATTTTTAGTGACGCATCTCTTAATAGCTGAACTTCAACATCAGATAATGTTTGGCAAGGGGCAAATACGATTGAGTCTCCCGTATGAATTCCCACTGGGTCAAAGTTTTCCATGTGACACACCACAATCGCTTGATTATTTTTATCTCGCATCACTTCAAATTCGATTTCTTTGTAGCCAGCAATACTTTTTTCGATTAAACATTGGTCAACAGGAGAAAGGCTGATACCATTTTTTGTAATCGCAATTAATGACTCTTCATCATCACACATTCCCCCACCTGTTCCACCTAACGTAAACGCTGGACGAACAATAAGAGGATAGCCTATTTTCTTACCAAATTCTACCGCTTCTTCTACCGTATGAACAATCACACTTTCTGGGATTGGCTCGTTTAACTCTTCCATTAATTGTTTAAATAAATCTCTATCTTCTGCTTGGTCGATTGCGCTGATTTTAGTTCCTAAGAGTTCAATCCCTAATTCTGCTAAAATCCCTTTGTCATTTAACTCAATCGCCATGTTTAATCCTGTTTGACCGCCAAGTGTTGGAAGGATAGCATCTGGGCGTTCTTTTCTTAATACCTTTGTGACAAATTCTAATGTGATAGGCTCGATATAAACTTTATCAGCAATGTCTTTGTCTGTCATAATTGTCGCGGGGTTTGAGTTGATTAATACTACCTCATAACCTTCTTCTTTTAAGGCTAAACATGCTTGTGTACCGGCATAGTCAAATTCAGCTGCTTGTCCGATGATAATTGGTCCTGAACCAATCACTAATATTTTTTTTATATCGTCTCTTTTAGGCATGTTTATTCCCCCAGTTTTCCATTAATTCAATAAACTCGTCAAAAATCGATTCAGCATCATGTGGCCCAGGTGCAGCATCTGGATGAAATTGCACTGAAAAGGCTGGATGATTTTTATGTTTAACCCCTTCAACTGATCCGTCATTAATATCAACGTGAGTTAACATTAATTCTGTTGTATCTAAACTATCAAGTGACACGGCATACCCGTGATTTTGAGAGGTGAAGTACACTGAGTCAGAGGCAATCTCTCTGACAGCATGATTTCCGCCACGATGTCCAAAACGCATTTTATAAGTATCTGCTCCATTAGCTAAACTTAATAACTGATGTCCTAGACAAATACCAAAAATTGGGACAACCCCTTGAATTTTTAAAATCGTTTTTAACGCGAGTGGTAAATCTTTTGGATTTCCTGGTCCATTTGATAGCATCACGCCATCAGGTCGATAAGATAAAATCTCTTTTGCAGTTGTGTCATAAGGAACAACTGTAATATGACAATCGCGTTTGATTAATTCTCTTAATATACTTTGCTTCATGCCAAAATCAATAATCACCACGTTTGCACCCGTTCCTGGAATGCTATAAGGTTTAGTAGTTGAAACAGCCTGGACTTGTGTTGACGGTAAAACAGTCGCTCTTAATTGGTCGTAAGCATGGTTTATGTCAGACACAACATCTATAATGCTTGCCTTCATTGCCCCTTTTTCACGAATTTTTTTCGTTAACGCACGAGTGTCAATCCCGCTGATTCCTGGAACACCTTTTCGTTTCAAGAATTCATCTAATGTTGCTTGTGAGCGCCAGTTTGATGCCACTCTAGCGACATCTCTGACCACAACAGCAGAACAAGCTGGAGACATAGATTCAAAATCATCACGATTTATTCCATAATTTCCAATTGTTGGATAAGTGAATAATAATATTTGCCCTTTAAAACTTGGATCCGTCATCATCTCTTGGTACCCACTCATTCCTGTTGTAAATACTAACTCACCAGTAGCAGAATTTGGCGCACCAAATCCTTCTCCTTCATAACACGTTCCATCTTCTAAGATTAACAATCGCTTCATTTACTTACGCCTCCTTTTTATTCCAAACCAATTTCCCTTTTACAAAGGTATATAATGTGTCTCCAACAACTTTTTCTCCACTAAATGGCGTATTATGTGATTTTGAAACAAACTCTTCAGGTATGACCACTTCTTCATCTAAGTCAAAGATGGCAATATCTGCATCTGCCCCAATGTTTAATGAGCCTGTTTCTAAATTAAATAGTTTTGATGGTGCTTCTGTCATCCAATACACAACTTGCTTTAGTGTAAAACGATTTGTTTTAACAAAGTGCGTGTACATTAAAGCAAAGGCTGTTTCACTTCCCACGATTCCAAATGGTGAATCAATCATGCTTTGATTTTTTTCTTCGTGTCCATGTGGTGCATGGTCTGTAGCGATACAATCAATCGTTCCATCCAGTAATCCATCGATTAATGCTTGTTGATCATCAGTCGCTCTTAGTGGCGGATTCATTTTAAAGTAACCATGATCATGTGTGATATCACAATCTGTCATGATTAAATGATGCGGACACACTTCACACGTCACATGAATACCATGTTTTTTCGCTTGTCTGATGACTTCAACACTTTCTTTGGTTGAAACATGACAGACATGATAATGAACGCCTGTTTCTTTTGCTAATAACACGTCCCTAGCAATTTGTGATGATTCAGTCGCACTCATAATACCAGGTAAGCCTAACTCTTTTGATTTCTCACCTAAATGCATCACGCCACCAAATAATAAACTCTCATCTTCAGTGTGGGCCACAATCGCCATATCAAGTGCTGCTGCTTCTTTCATTGCTTCGTACATGACTCCAGCAGTTTGCACACCCACACCATCATTTGTAAAAGCAAATGCACCAGCTTTTTTTAATCCAGCAAAGTCAACTAACTTTTCTGTGTTTAATTCTTTTGTAATAGGTGCATATTGTAAGATGTTTACCACGCTATCTTTTTCGATTCGTTGATACATGTCCGTCAAACGCTCTGGTGTATCTGGCACTGGGTTAAGGTTTGGCATGGCGCACACTGTGGTAAACCCACCTTTAGCCGCTGAACGACTACCTGTTTCGATTGTTTCTTTGTATTCAAATCCAGGCTCTCTAAAATGCACATGAACATCAACTAATCCTGGTGTTATCAATCCGTTTTTTGCATCAATAACTTGTTCAAAACTCTCTGCTGTTTCAGTAAATTGACCAAGCCCTTTGATTTTCCCTTCTTCAATCCATACATCGACAGGAATCAATTGATTTCTACTTGTAACCACTCGGCCATTTTTAATTAATGTTTTCATGTTCATCCTCCTAAGATTTTCCTTGTAAAATGGCTTCTAATATTGCCATTCTCATAAATACACCATTGGTCATCTGTTGCGTGATGCGTGATTGATACCCTTCGACTAACTCATCAGCTAGCTCGACATCACGATTGACCGGAGCGGGGTGCATGATAATCGCTTTTTCTTTCATTTTGGTTGCACGTTCATTTGTTAAACCATGTTGTTGGTGATACTCTTCTTTTGAAAAACTATCCCCTTCATCGTGACGCTCATGTTGCACACGTAACATCATCATCACGTCTACTTTATCTAATACGTCATCTATTGGTAAGTAAGTCCCGTATGCTTCATATTTCTTGTTGTACCATTCTTCTGGTCCACAGAAATAAAGATTGGCTCCCAGACGTTTTAACATCTTCATGTTTGAGTTGGCCACACGAGAATGCGTTAAATCGCCACAGATTGCAATATTTAAATTGTCAAAATGTCCGAACTCTTCATATATAGTCAATAAGTCAAGTAGACACTGTGTTGGGTGATTACCACTACCGTCTCCTCCGTTGATGATGGATGTCGTGATTGTTTTACTTTGAATTAACTCATTGTAATAATCTTCTTCCCAGTGACGAATCACACACGCATGCACACCGATTGCTGACATCGTCAACACAGTGTCATATAACGATTCACCTTTTGATACTGAACTTGTTTTTGCATCAAATTCTATTACATCGATGCCCATTTTTTTCTCTGCGACTTCAAAACTCTTATGTGTTCTTGTGCTGTTTTCAAAGAATAGATTAGCAACAAAATATTGTTGATTTGGTAATTGAGATTTTTCTCCGTGTTTAAACTGCTGTGCACGTTTAATTAATCCCATCACTTCTTGATCACTTAATGATTCTGCAGTTAGTAAATGTTTTAAACTAATTCTCTCCGATGTAATAATCATTTGAGCCTCTCCTTTTTATTCTAATTCGCTTTTCGCTTTTTCAGGTAAAATCAAGTTCAGTATAATTCCAAACAATGTTGCTAGAGCCATACCAGAAACTGCTACTGCTCCAACTTGGAATGTTAATCCGCCGATTCCCACTACTAAGATAACTGAGGCAATCAACAAGTTGCGTTTTAAGTTAAAATCAATTTTATTATCAATCAAGATTTTCAATCCGCTTGAAGCAATCACTCCGAATAGGATAAAACTAATTCCCGCAATAACAGGGTTGGGAATACTTTGAATAATCGCGGTTAATTTTCCGACAAAACTTAATCCCATTGCTAGAGCTGCTGCTCCACCGATGACAAACATACTATGGACGCGAGTAATCGCTAGTACGCCAATATTCTCTCCGTAACTTGTAACAGGAGGACCGCCAACTAAACCAGCGACGATTTGAGCTAATCCGTCACCCTTAAGTGTTTTATCTAATCCCGGCTCTTTAAAGAAATCTCGTTTCGTTAATTTGTTTAATACCATTAAGTGTCCAATGTGTTCTGTCATCGTCACAAATGCGATAGGTGCCATCGTCACAATCGCGGTTAAGTAAAATTTAGGTGTGTAAGTCACAAACGGTGCTTGAAAGTCAGGTAAAGCAAACCATGCTGCTTGTCTAATTGGCTCAACATCGACAATCCCAACTGCAAGTGCGATAAAGTAACCACACACAATTCCTAGTAATATTGGAATAAGTCCCATAAAGCCTTTAAGATACATGTTAAAGAAAATTGTTAGTGACATCGTAATCAAGGCAACTGCAATGTATTTCACACTGTAAACTTGTTCGCCTTTTGCTCCTACTGCATACATCGCTTGATTTGCTGCATTTCCAGCTAATCCAAGTCCGATTACCATGACAACTGGTCCAACCACAATCGCTGGAAGCAATTTATCTAACCAAGCTGATCCTGCTCGTTTCACAATTGCTGAAACAATTAAGTAGACAATCCCCGTTGTGATAGCTCCCAAGGCAACTGCCGGGTAACCATCATCCTTCATTAACATTTGCATCGCTGCGATAAACGCAAAACTACTTCCTAAGTAAGCTGGTATTTTTCCTTTTGTTACGATAAGATACACAATCGTTCCAAGTCCTGAACTAAATAGGGCAATTCCTGGATTAATACCGACTAATATTGGCACTAGTACTGTGGCACCAAACATCGTAAATAAATGTTGTAAGCTAAGTCCTAACCATTTAATTCCTTTCGGCTTATCATGTATGTCCAATACAACATCTGGGTTTCTATAGTTTTCTTTCATTTGACAGTCTCCTTTATAATAAAAAATCCTCGTTTCAGTTTTAGAAACGAGGCGCGCGAAAACAAGTTGGTGTTTGACTTTTTCCACCAATTGTTATTGCTTTTCCTAGTCTCTCTGTACTCGATTAAAAAGCTTATTTAATTAAGTTGTTTAATTTTGATCTCATCTTTACCATCATATTCTTCCACAGATACAATAATTTGTTCTGTTTTTGATGTTGGAATATTTTTGCCAACGTAATCAGCTCGAATTGGTAATTCTCTATGTCCTCTATCAACTAATACGGCTAATGAAATCTTTTCAGGACGACCAATATCCATGATAGCATCTAGTGCTGCACGAATCGTTCTACCTGTAAAAATAACGTCATCGACTAAAATGACTTCTTTATCTTCTATTGAAAAGGGAATATTTGATGCATGTACTTCAGGTGTGTCGTGTTCATTGACATGATTATCATCTCTGTATAATGTAATATCTAGCTCACCAACAGGAATGTCTTTTCCTTCTAATTGTTTTAATCTCTCAGCAATTCGATTAGCTAGATAAATGCCGCGTGTTTTGATCCCAATCAACACGATATCATCAATGCCTTTGTGTCGTTCAATAATTTCATAAGTAATACGTGTCAATGCTCGTTTCATTGTCATGTCATCCACTACTACTTTTTCAGTCATTAAAGTTCCCCCTAAATTTTTTAAACAAAAAACCCTCTCATCCATCAAAGAATAAGAGGGTTGTGTTTAGTCATAGTGATATAAGGATACAATGACCCTTATCAATACATATTACACGCTCCTTCTTAGCCTCTCTGGACTACTCTTAAAGGACTGTTCTGTTTTGTTGTACTGAGTATAACGCACTCATAAGTAAATATCAATCATTATTTTCGATTTCCTTTAATGTTTGTTTAAATATTTCTGGTAACTCAGAATCAAAGGTCATGAGCTCTCCTGTTGTCGGATGAGTAAAGGCTAATGTTTTAGCGTGTAAGAACTGCCCGTTTCCTTTTATCGTTTTCTTCGGTCCATATAATGGATCTCCTACGATTGGGTAGCCAATGTAATCCATGTGAACACGAATTTGATGTGTTCGTCCTGTTTCAAGTACACACTCAATCAACGTATAATCTAAAAATCTTTCTAACACAGTAAAATGCGTCACGGCTTCTTTACCATCAGAAATAATCGCTTGTTTTTGACGATTATCTTTACTTCGTCCAATCGGTGCATCTATTTTTCCTTTTTCATGTGGAATGACACCATGAACTAACGCCACATATTTTCTCAATGTTTTTCTTTCTCTTAGTTCATCTTGTAAGGCAACATGAGCTGCATCATTTTTTGCGACCATTAATAACCCAGATGTATCTTTATCAATACGGTGTACAATCCCTGGACGAATCACGTCGTTTATACTTGAGAGTGAGTCAGCATGAAATAATAACGCATTAACAAGCGTTCCACTTGGATGCCCCATAGATGGATGCACGACCATGCCTTGAGGTTTATTCACGACTATCACATCGTCATCTTCATATACAATCTCAAGCGGAATATCTTGTGCTTCTAACGTTAATTCTTTAGGTTCAGGTACTTGAATATCAATATTATCTTGGTTTTTCACTTTATAATTTGCTTTGACGATTTCACCATTTACACTGACTGCTTCTTCTTTTAACCAGCTTTGGATTTGCGAACGAGAATAGTCTGGATAGATGTCTGCCAAGACTTTATCGATTCTCCCCTTTTTATCTTCTACTACATAATGTAATTGTGTCATTTATTATCTCCTTCATTCAACTTGCTCACTTAGTTTATCATAAAACTTTAAGTGATTCACTAATTCCATGACGAATTTAGGTAAAACAAAAAAAGAGACGACATTCGCCTCTTCTTTTTATTCTTCATTAATTTCAGTTGTTGTTCCTGGTGTGTTGAATTTATCTTTATCAAACGTGCCTTCCCATTTATCTACGACTACCGCTGAAACCATACTACCACATACATTTAACATGGTACGACCCATATCAATTATTGGATCAATTCCAAATACTGCACCGATACTAGAAATAGCTGAGCCGTATCCTAATCCATTTAATGTGACCGTTGCGGCAACAGTAGCCGTTCCTGGTACACCGGCAATCCCGATAGACCCAACTGTTACGACAACAACTACTAAGACAAAGAATGAAAAGTCCATTGTCGCACCCGCTGCAGCAGCTACAAGTGTTCCTAACATCGCAGGGAATACACCCGCACAACCGTTCATCCCAATTGTTGTTCCAAGTGTGGCAACAAAGTTAGATGTTTCACCTGATACACCCATATCTTTTTCAAGTGTTTGTAAGGTATAAGGTAGCGTCCCTACACTTGAACGAGATGAAAAGGCAAATAATAACGTTGTAAATGCTTTTTTATAAAATGTTACTGGATTAACACCCATGAATATGAGGATCACAACATAAACTAGTAACATAATAATAACACCTGTATAAAGAGCGGCGATAAATCCTAACATGCTAATAACAGATTGCACACCATTTGTAATGATTGTGTTACTTACAAGAGCCACAACACCATATGGCATTAACTTAATCACATTAGTTAAAACAGAATTTACTGTCACACGTAATGAATCTAAAAATGTAATAAACGGTGCCACTTCAGTCGGTTTTTTAACCTTCAAAAAGCGAATAGCTGTGGCAAACATCGCCGCAATAATCACGACTGATACAATACTTCCGTTATCTCCCATAACACTTGTGATATTATTTGGAATTAAATTTAAGAAAAATTCTGGAAAGCTTTGTGCGGCAATATTATTAATAAATTCAGATTTTTGTTTAGTTAAATCTCCGGCAAAACTAATAGCATTAAGATTGAACAACTTAACCACTAAAATCCCCACAATAGCAGAAATAGCAGTAGTACTTAATAATGTAATAAACGTTCTAGTAGTCAAACTTTTAATCCGGTCTCCTTGCACGTCCACTACTACTTTAATAATAGACAAAAATACAACAGGAACGGCAAGTAATTGAACTAGTTTTAAAAATCCAGATCCTATTAACCCATACCATACTGAGATTTCTCCCCTAGCATGATCAATATAAATCCCATTTTTACTACTTACTGCATCAAACCCAATTCCTAATACAAGACCGATGATCAAAGCGATAATCATGCGTTTTGAAAAACTAACTTTCTTGTCCTTGAGTATTCTTAAGCACATGATTGCCGCACCTAACAATACAATAGCAATCAACGTATAAAAATTACTCACTTTTAAAAACTGTGAAAAAAATGGAACATCTATCATAAATATCATCTCCTTTTTATCAGTCTACACTGATTTCGTCTTTTTAATAAACAATGCAAATAAGTGCTTCTGCTCTTTACTTATGAATAATAAACTCTACTTCTAGTAAGGCACCTTTTGGTAATTTTGCAACTTGAAAAGCTGACCTTGCAGGTGTTTTGTCTGTAAAATAACTCCCATAAATATCATTAAATGTATTGAAATGCTCTAAGTCTTGTAAGAAACAAGTTGTTTTTACAATCGCGTTAAAGTCCACTCCAACTTCATCTAATATCAATTTGATGTTTTCCATCACTTGTTTTGCCTGACCTTCAATTGTATCTGATACAATATCTCCTGTCTCAATATCAATTGGGATTTGCCCGGAAACAAAAACTAAATCTCCTGCTTCACGAAACACTGAATAAGGGCCAATTGGCTTTGGCAATTTTGACATAATCATCCTCCATTCCTAATTTATAGTTGTCATTATACACAAATTATCTATCATTTTAAAAAATTTACTCTCAAAAATGACGATTTATTTGAAATTTTATTCATATGAACGTTTTTTAATACGAAATTTTACTTAAGATTTAATTGACAGCGCATACATTAAGATGTTACGTTCAAGGTATTAACACAATAGACTTAACTTATATAAAATTGGAGGGGATTTTATGAACAATAATACAACACTATTACATGGTTATTCCGTGATCGACAAAGAAACTGGAGCAGCCTCTATTCCAAAATACCAAACATCCACGTTCCATCAAGATGATGTCTTCCATCATACTGGATACAACTACACTCGGTTCGGTAACCCAACCATCACAGCTGTTGAAGAATGCATCGCATCTCTTGAGTGTGCCAAATTCGGTTTAGCCTTTTCTTCGGGTATGGCAGCTATTAATTCTGTTTTATTTATGTTATCTCAAGGAGATCACTTAATTTTAGGAAAAAACATTTATGGTGGCACTTATCAGATTGTGACGGAATTTCTGACACGTTTTGGCGTAAAACATACGTTCGTTGATGAATCCGATGTTTCGGCATGGGAAAATGCCATCCAACCAAATACCAAGTTATTTTATTTGGAGACACCATCGAACCCTTTATTAACAATTACAGACTTAAAAGCTGTTTGTCATTTGGCAAAAAAACACGACATTTTAACTGCCTGTGACAACACATTTATGACACCTATTCATCAACAACCACTCGATTTGGGTGTCGATATTGTCATTCACAGTGCCACAAAATTTATTAATGGGCATAGTGACATTTTAGCCGGACTAATTGCGACAAATGATGAAGAACTCTACTCAATGCTCAAAAAACATCAAAAAGCATTAGGAAGTATTTTAAGCGTTGAAGATGCGTGGTTACTTCTTAGAGGGGTTAAAACAATGGGGCTTCGCATGAAACAATCCGTTAAAAATGCAGCTAAAATCGCAGACTTTTTATCAAATCACGATGAAATAAAATCTGTCTATTACCCTGGACTAGCAACTCATCCTCAATCAGACATTCATCAATCACAAACACAATCTGGTGGTGCTGTTTTAAGTTTTGAGTTAAGTTGTGAAGATAAAGTCGCTGATTTCTTTAATAAATGTCAAATCCCTATTGTGGCTGTCAGTCTTGGCGGTGTTGAGTCGATTTTATCTTATCCTTGGACCATGTCACATGCCTGTATGCCTGAAGAAGAACGCATCAAAATGGGTGTTACCTCAACGTTAATTCGTCTATCTTGCGGTATTGAGGATTGTGACGATTTGATTAATGATTTAGAAAATGCACTGAAATAAGCAAAAGACCAAGCCACAATCGACTTGGTCTTTTTTTGTATTATTTACTGTAGTTTTTCACTTCAGCAACCACTGATTCAACAAATAATGGTAATTTCACTGTCTCAGTTTCTTTGCTTCCGTATTTACGGACGTTGACTTCACCGTTGTCTAACTCTTTATCTCCCACAACAATTTGATATGGAATTTTTTGAGTTTGAGATTCACGAATCTTGTAACCCATTTTTTCATTACGATCGTCCACTTCAAAACGTAAGCCTAAACTATTTAATTGCTCTTTGATTTCAAAGGCATAGTCACTATGTAAGTCTAAGTTAACTGGGATGATTGTTCCTTGCACTGGTGCTAACCAAGTTGGGAATGCGCCTTTATACACTTCAGTTAAGTAAGCAACAAAGCGTTCCATTGTTGACACGATACCACGGTGGATAACGACTGGACGATGAGTATTTTCGCCATCTTGTCCAACATAAGTTAAGTCAAAACGTTCAGGTAATAAGAAGTCTAACTGGATAGTAGATAATGTTTCTTCCATTCCTAAGGCAGTTTTTACTTGCACGTCAAGTTTAGGGCCATAGAATGCTGCTTCGCCTTCTGCTTCAAAGTATTCTAACCCTAATTCATCAATGGCTTCTTTCAGCATTGTTTGAGCTTTTTCCCACATTTCATCATCATTAAAGTATTTTTCTGTGTTTTCTGGGTCTCTGTAACTTAAACGGAAACGATAATCTGTAATATTGAAATCTTCATATACGGCAACCATTAATTCTAATGTACGTTTGAATTCATCTTTGATTTGATCTGGACGAACAAATGTATGACCATCATTTAATGTCATTTCACGCACACGTTGTAAACCTGATAACGCACCTGATTTTTCATAACGATGCATCATACCAAGTTCAGCGATACGAATTGGTAGTTCACGGTAACTATGAACATCATTTTTATAAACCATCATATGATGTGGACAGTTCATTGGACGTAATACTAACATTTCACCGTCTCCCATGTCCATTGGTGGAAACATGTCTTCATGGTAATGATCCCAATGACCAGAAGTTTTGTAAAATTCAACGTTTGCCATAATTGGTGTGTAAACGTGTTGGTACCCTAAGCTGATTTCTTTATCAGTAATATAGCGTTCGATTGTACGGCGAATTGTCGCACCTTTTGGTAACCAGAATGGTAAACCAGAACCAACTTCAGGACTTAACATAAATAAGTCTAATTCTTTCCCAAGTTTTCTATGGTCACGTTCTTTCGCTTCTTCACGCATTTTGATGTATTCTTTTAAAGCTTTTTTATCAAAGAAAGCTGTTCCGTAAACACGTTGCATCATATGGTTATCAGAGTTCCCTCTCCAGTATGCTCCAGCAACAGATAATAATTTGAAGACTTGAATACGTCCTGTAGATGGCACATGTACCCCGCGACATAAGTCAACAAAGTCGCCTTGCTCATAAACAGTAATCACTTCATCTTCTGGTAGGTCAGTAATTAATTCCACTTTATATGGATCTTCCTTAAACAACTCTAAAGCATCGGCACGAGAAATTTCTTTACGCACGATTGGGTTATTTTCTTTTACAATCGCCATCATCTCTTTTTCAATCGCTTCTAAGTTTTCTTCAGAGATAACCTCTTCACCATTATCAGTGTCATAGTAAAACCCATTTTCAATTGCTGGTCCAACACCAAAATGAATATTTGGGTATAAACGTTTCATCGCGTTTGCCATCAAGTGAGCTGTTGAGTGACGTAAAATTCCTAACGCGTCCTCATGGTCTGGTGTCACGATTTCAATTGACCCATCCACTTCGATTGGTCGCTCTAAATCAATCAACTCGCCATTTAATTTACCTGCTAAGGCTTTTTTTGCTAGAGAATTGCTGATGCTTTTTGCAATATCTAATGTTGATGAGCCACTCTCAAATTCTTTGACAGCGCCATCTGGAAAAGTAATCTTAATCATACTATCGTCTCCTTTTAATTTTTTAAATAAAAAAAGCCCTAGTAAGTCATATTGACCTACTAGGACGAATCATCGTGGTTCCACCTAATATTTAAGACATAAATCTATGTCTCCTCGAGCGTGTTAACGGTACGACCGGTCAAGTTTCAACTCGACTTTCGAAAGTGGTCAACACGTGCACTTATCTGGAAAACTCTCAATTATGTTTTCCTCCCTGTTAGATAGCCCGCACATATCGGTGTCTTTCTCAACAATTATCTTTTTATTTATCTACAATTATATTTATAACACCTTTATAAATATAAAACAAGTACAAACATTTAATTTTTTAATTTAAACGTTTTGGGTGCGACTTTTTTTATCACAATTAGCCCAATAGCAACATACAATAACGACACAATAGACAAGCCTAATGCATAGTAAAGTCCTGTGGTTTTTAATTGTAAATTCATATAGGCAAATAAATAAAAGACACCGTTCACTACTTTATAAATGGGATTGATTACTTGAAAATCACTTGTAAAGGGTTGAAGGATATAATAAACAAATAATTCGTGAAACGAAAAAAGTAACGTCAGACTAATCATCACAAACAACACAAGTCCAATCAGATAGAGTGAGTTAAGCCCTACAACGACTAAATTAAAAACGATTAACCAAAATAATAACACACCATTGACCAGACTGTTATACAAGAGAATTTTCTTAAATCTAGCAAAAAATCCACTTATAATGGCTTCTTTGGTTCGATAAAAAGGAAAACTCAACATTGACATATCACAATTCATAAATAAACTTTGAACCACACTTTTTCCAACTGATGTTAAATATAAAACGAAGAAAAGCGAAGGAACAAGTCGATACATAAATGATTCTAATTCGCTCACATCAGACATTAATGGAAAAAATAGACTAACTATCATTAAAGCGAGCCCTAGCACGCTGATGCTAATAACCTTAATCCACATTCCTCGACTGAGCCCTTTTTTAAACCGACTAAAAAATAACGCATTTAAGTAGGCATTTCCTGACAAATCAGCGAAATTCGCCTGTTCATCAATACTCATTTTTTTCGTTAAGCCAACGCCTTCGGTAAAGTTTGTGGTTTTGTTTTTTAACTCTTTATCATCTGCTTCAAATACATACATTGAAGAACTTACTTTCTTTTCGGCAACTAACGTAAAACGAGGATAAGACAAATAACTTTTGACTATTAACCAACTAGCTAGAAAATTAAACATAATCAGTCCTATTATTATCAATGGATTAGAAAATAAAAAATGCATCAAGGATGCTAACTTTGTTAACATGAGGACACTAACCAAAACAAGCATTCCTACTAAAATCGCAACTTTCTTTACCCATGGATGCTTTTGAATGGTCAAAGGTAAATCTATCAAAGACCATAATAATTGACTAAATAGATAAAGACTACTACCAAATAATGTCGCTAATACTACTGGTAGATGGTTCATCATACTCAGAAAAATTAACACAATTGTTGCGATGAACACATCCATACAAATAACGAGTAAATTCATTCTTTTCAAATGAGAAGATTTATTAATCCGAAAATTAGTGATAAATAACACATCTTTTTTATCAGGAATACTAAACAAGGAAGCAAATATTGGCAGATAAAAACCAAAAACAACTAGCCAAATATCAAAACTTGCTAACGATTGCTTATCAAACACAATAGTCGCTAAAAACGAGCTAACGACAAACGGAATGATTCCTATTATAACTTTGATTGCTAGGGATATAGCGAATTTGATATATGTGAATACTTTTTTCAATGGATAATCTGCGTAGACCATTCCAACTGGGACGATTTTACCGATGAAAGGAATTCTACCAATAAAATATACCAAACCATTTATAAAGGTGGTTCCTTTAAATAACTGAAGGGACATATATTCCTTGAGAGTTGATTTAACATTATTCATCATTAGACTCACCTAATACTTCAGCTACTACTTCTTGCTTTTCACTGACCTCATCAGATAATAAAGCAACAATGTCTGCTTCAAAACTGTTTGTATGAATTTTACTAGGATCAAATCCTGTTAGTTTCCCGTTATGTAATACCACAATCTCATCACATAAGTCTTGAGCTAACTGTAAAATATGAGTCGAGAAAATCACAACAGAGTCTTTTTTTATAGATAAAATCAATTCTTTCATTTCATGAGCTGCAACCACATCGAAACTCGTCAATGGTTCATCAAGTAACAAGACAGGTGGTTGCACCATCATGGTTGCAATCATTTGTACTTTATTTTTCATACCATGTGAATAGTCTTTTAATAAACGATGACGATCCTCTTTTTTAATGCCGACTTTTGCCAAGTACTCATCTGGCGTTCGAATGTTTAACATTTTTTCCTTATTCATATCGATAAAAAATTTGATAAATTCATAACCTGTCATAAAATCTGGCACTGTTGGAGTCGCATGAACTAACCCAACTTCTAGATCAGAAAAATCATGCTCTGTCATGTCCTCTTTCAACTGAATCGTCCCTGAGTCAATGGATAAATCTTTTGATATACAATTAAAAAGTGTCGTTTTACCCGCTCCATTTCGACCTAATAATCCATATATTTTGCCTTTTTCAAATTGAAAACTCGCTTCATCTAAAATTACTTTATCATCAAACTTTTTCGCTACGTCTTGTATGATTAACTCCACTCAACCCACTCCTTTAGTTTAAATGTCTTTATAGTATATCACAAAGTGATATACTATAAAATTAGTTGTCACAAATAATTTTACGTTCTATACTTAATTAAATATGTTAAAGAAAGATGGGATAATATGAAAATAGGTATTTTCGGTGCTGGTCATATGGGTAGTGCCATGATAAAAGGATGGGTTCAATCAAACGAAATTAAACCAGAGGATATTTTAGTTAAGGGTGGTCGTAGTAATACGGCAGCAAAGTTACAAAAAACGATTCCCTTTAAATTAACAGATAGTGTAGCTGACTTTAATCAGGTAGATATTATTTTTTTAGCCGTTAAGACACCTATTATTTTGCCGGTGATTCATGAGTTAAAAAACTTTTTAAAATCGAGTATTCCTATTGTGTCAGTATCTGCAGGCGTGCCTGTTTCTGAGATGCAAGTCGCTTTGGGTGAAGAATATCCTGTGGCTCAGGCCATTCCGAATACACCTGTACAAATCAATCAAGGCATCACGGGTATTGTTTATACTGACTCAATCACTGACGCCCAAAAAGAGATGATTCATCAATCACTTGCTATTTTAGGTATGGTGAAAGAAATTACCGCAGATAACATCAATATTTTTGGTACATTAGCTGGGTGTGGGCCTGCATTTGTTGATGTCTTCATGGAAGCTCTAGGAGATGCAGCTGTTCTTCATGGCATGAATCGCGAACTGGCCTATGAGGTGGTTGCTAACATGGTGAGCGGTGCTGCTAATCTCTTATCAGAGTCTAAAAAACATCCTGGCGAGTTAAAGGATGGGGTTACTTCTCCGGGAGGTACTACAATAAAAGGAGTGGTCGCATTAGAAAAAAACGGCTTTAGATATGCGACTATCTCAAGTATTGATAGTATTATGGATTCATATAAATAAAAAAACTATCCCAGAAAACCATGATGGCTTCTGGGATAGTTTTAATCTACAGTGACTTCTTTATATAATTTTTTAAAATAAAATGCTCTAGCAATTAGATAATAGCTAATTTGGATAATTAAAAATATGCCTATAACCCAAAAGGCTGTAATTTGTAGCACTTGTCCAAACATGGCGTACATTGATTTAAGTGCAACAATTCCATGAATAGATGAAACAATAATTGGTGTGAAAAACAAGATGGCCACTTGCCGATATACCATGCGTTTCATGTCTTTCCGACTAATCCCTAACTGATAAACCATTCGAAATTTTTCCGTATCCACAGACATATCACTATACAATCTAAAATATAAAAAACTACCCGCAGAAACAAAAAAGATAGCACCTATAAAAAACCCAACAAATAAGACGGGAGTATAGATATCTGTGATTGATTGCATAATAAGTGCCTTACTTTTTAGCCCTTGTATATCCGCTAACCGACTTGCCACATGCACTTGTTTGTCGCGTGTTTTATTATCGGCTAACCAACCAATTTCTTGTTGCTCACCGTATTGATCAATAAAGGCTCTATATACTTCTTTCGGTACAACATAGACATTTTGAAATCCTGGAATGACTTCTTTTTTTACTTGTATTGACTCCACAGATAGACTAGCTTGGTTAGGGACGGGTAATTGTTTTAAGTATCCCTTTTGATAATTACTACTCATATCTTCATGTTTGGTTTCAACACGATATGTTTTACTGTCATCTGGCAATGCTTTATTGCCAATAAATTGTGCCAATTCTTGATATGTGTGGTGACTAATAACTCGATATCCGTTATGGTGTTCATTAGATGGGACGTTTACTAGCTTCATCCGTAATTCCATCATGTCTAAATTTTCATTATCAATCTCACGTTGCATCACATCCAGATTTTTGGCTAATTCTTGTTTTTTACCATCAATATCAGTCAGATAAAAATCATAGGTCATCGCGTCAACTGAGGAATAAGTCATCTCTTTAAACCCTGTCAAAGAACCAATCGCGGCAAATGCTACAGTGGTAATAACTGACACCAAGAAAAAGGAACGTGCGTTATCTTTCATCCGAAATCCTAAATCAGAGTAGACCAGCATATTGGTTTTATTCCAAAACCGGTGTTTATTTTTTTTCAATCGCGAAATCACTAGGATACTAAGTTGATTAAATAAAAAATGCGTTCCGACTATAACAACTAAAATAACTGGTATCATCGAAAAAAATACTTGTATTCCTTTAACAATAAGAGCAATTGTATACCCACCACCAATTAACAAGACAGCTAATAATGACTTGAATGGTGACACTTTTAGCTCACCTTTACCATTCTCATCACTTTGTAGAAGTGCTTGAATATCCATTTTTGGTATTTTTAATTGAATAAATAAAGAAATAGAAAAAAACAACAAAGTAAAGGCAATAAAGGTGATGATAATCGAATACATAGGAAAATAAAATGGTAACTCAATACCTAATATCGATTTACTTAAAAAAAGGAGTAATTGAGAAAAAATTAATCCTAATAATATCCCACCTATTGTCGCTACAAACCCAACAAGCGTATTTTCGCCAAATACCATTTTTCTTAGTTGCTTCGGCGACATACCCTGAATTAGTAACAAACCAAATTCTTTTTTTCTCGATTGCAAAAATATATCCATCGAATACAAAACATAAAAAAAGGAAAACACAAAAATAATCAAAGATGAAACATTCATTCCTACTATTACAACCTGACTCATATTCTCATGACTTAACATAGGATGATGTGCAAAAGTTGAAAAGGTGAAAAAGGTCATCACTGTCGTCAGCGTGCTAAGAAGATAAGCTAAATACAATGATTTATTACGTATAGTATGCTTGAATATAAATTCATTAAAAGTCATCTGCTTCACCGTCTAACTGTTTCAAACACACTAAAATATCATCATAAAATTCACTCTGAGAAGCATGTCGTTGAATTTCTTGTATAAGTTCACCATCTTTAATAAACATAATTTTTTGACAATAGCTAGCTGCAAACGCGTCATGTGTCACCATTAAAATAGTAGAATGTAATCGTTGGTTTAAGTTGGAGAGTAACCTCATGACCTCCTTAGACGCCTTGGTATCTAGATTTCCAGTAGGTTCATCGGCTAGCAACAACTTTGGTTCATGAATCATCGCTCTTGCAATAGCCACGCGTTGAGCTTGACCTCCTGATATTTGGCTAATTCTTTTATCGAGCAATTGTTCTATCCCTAAAATTTGTGCCATATCATTTAGAGCATTTGTCATCAATTCAACATTTTCACCATCCAACGTCAGTGGCAAAACAATATTTTCTCCGACTGTCAATGTAGGCATTAAGTTAAACCCCTGAAACACAAATCCTAATTCATTACGTCTAAATTTTGCTAGGTCATCTTGATTCAATTCAGAAGGGTTTTCCCCATCAAGTAAGACTTGACCGGTTGTAGGTTTATCAATCGTCCCGATTAAATTTAATAACGTTGATTTACCGCTACCAGAAGGGCCCATAATCCCAACAAACTCCCCCTTATCGACCGTTAATGATACACCTTTTAATGCTTGAAAAAGCAAGTCACGTGAGCCATAAGACTTTGTGACATTTTTTAATTCTAACATGTTATTTACCTACTTTCTCTTCCAGAATTCCCCTAATTATAGAGTAACATGTAAGAGCCTATATTTAAACGAACAATAGTGTAAGTTTGTTAACAAACATTTAATATTAACACAATTTTATTAAAAAAGACTGTTATTTATACATATTTTTGCTATACTTATTAAGTATAAAACCTTGGAGGTGACAAAATGGCCGTTTTAGAAGCGACGATTTTATTTATTATACTTGTTATAATATCCAATATTATTAGTCATTATCTCGTAGCAATTCCAACTGCCTTAATAGAAATTAGTGTGGGCGTGATTGTGGCGTTATTCTTACATATAGATATTGAATTACAAACAGATTGGTTCATGTTATTATTTGTTGCACCACTCCTTTATAGTGATGCCAAACATTTTCCAAAGAAAGAATTATGGGAGTTACGGACCCCTATCTTTGCCAATGCTATTTTATTAGTTTTTTTGACGACAATAGCAGGCGGATTATTGATTAATGTGTTTATCCCTCAAGTTAGTTTACCGCTAGCTTTTGCGTTGGCTGCTGTCTTGTCTCCAACTGATCCAGTTGCCGTTCAAGGTATTGCCGAGCAAGTAAAATTGCCTAAAAAAATTCTAACGTTGATTAGTGGCGAGAGTTTAATTAATGATGCTAGTGGGTTAATTGCGTTTAAATATGCACTCGCAGCCTTTTTAACCGGTTACTTTTCTCTCAAACAGGCAACAGGAGATTTTATTTATATGACGATTATCGGGATTGTCATTGGATATGTGATTAATAAATTAATTTACATGATTCAACGAACATTACTCAGACAGGGCATTCAAGATGTGATTTTACACTCATCATTACAAGTTATGACTCCTTTTGTGATTTTTATAGCTGCTGAACTGGTACATGCTTCTGGAGTGATTGCCGTTGTGGTAGCTGGTGTGATGGCGATTCAACAAGAACCACTATTTCGTGGACGATTTTCAGAAATCAAAATTGTGACAAATAAATTATGGGATATCATTATCTATTTATTAAATGGTATTGTGTTTGTTATTTTAGGAACAACGCTCCCATATGCGATGCGCGCTGCTATTATTGATCCATCAATTAGCAATGGGCTATTGATTTTATATGTACTCATTGTCTGGGTTATCTTAATGAGTATTCGCACACTTTGGTCTTACACGTATATGTGGTACGACTACCTTAAATCCCAAAAGACCATGTCACTTAAGCCAAAATTTTCTGTTGCTGTATTAACTGGATTAACAGGTGTTAGAGGGGCTGTTACAATGGCAATGGTCTTATCAATTCCTTTCTTTTTACCGGATGGAAATGTCTTCCAAGAAAGATATTTGATTATCTTTTTAGCTAGTGGGGTTATTTTAGTGAGTTTATTAGTCGCCGTGATTACATTACCGATTTTTACCAAGCAAAAGAAACGATTAGTTCTGACAGGCGATGAAGCAAATCCAGAACCAATTGATGATCTTTCAGATGACACTCAATTGCCAGAAATTGAAGCACGAAAATTAATTACAAAACAAGCAATTAAATCCTTGAAACAAGATTTGACTCCTGAAAACGAATTGATTATCAACGACATTTTACAAGATTTAGATAAACAATTAAGGTTTCTTTACTTAGATGACGATCGAACATCAAATGAGATATATTATAAATTAGAACTTGAATACCGTCACCTTGCTGCAGATTATGAAACAAAAAAAGTGTGTGAGCTGTTACCAATGCTCAACTTACCAAAGAAAACTGAAAAAAACTATTTAAACATGTTATATTATAAACAACGTGCTCATTCAAGTAATATCAACATGATGGCTCATCAATATTTATATAAAATACAAAAGAAAACCAAACGATTAATTTATCAATCTATCTTAAAAAAACAATCAGATTCCTATCAATTGGATACAATCAAAAAAATTACAACATTAGAAGTGAACAGTTCAGAAGCAACTGTCAATATGCTTCAAACGTGTCAACATCATCTCGATCAATCAGATAGGTATTTTACTGTGCGATATAATATTTTGAATCAATTAATGATGGAATACCAAAGTAAAGTACATCGACTTCAGCATTATCACCTAGTACAAGAAGCAAGTTATCAAGAACTGTATCAAGATTATTTTTTACGTGCACTAGACGAGGAACGTGGAATGATTCAAACATTACTTGAAAAAGGGCTTATCTCAAATACTATGGCAAATCAGTTACGACAAGGGATTAACTATAGTGAAACATCTTTCTTACAAACAAACGTTGAAGATTAAAAAATCATCCTAAGAGAAAAACTCTTAGGATGATTTTTATATATATGTTAGATAACATACAAATTTAATAATCTGGAAGAAAAATCGCCAGTACAATATAAGGAATTAGTGTCCCCGTTAAAAAGAGAATCAACCTAAATACGTAGCAGAAATTCCACAGACATCATCCAATCCCCACAGACTCCAGAAAAAAACTTTATCAGTACTTGATTTTCTTAATCTTCTCACTAGCTCACTATACGTTAATTCATACTCATTACTAAACGACCGATTAATCATCTCTCAAATGTCATTTGGAAACTCTTTGTTTAGATTTTTTATAGTTTCCTTGCTTTTTAAATATTAGACTATAAAAAAACCAACCTTCACTTAAGAAAGTTGGTTTTAATTATTTATTCTACTGTCACACTTTTTGCTAAGTTACGTGGTTTATCAACATCTAACCCTCTTTGTAAACTTGCATAGTATGCTAATAATTGTAAAGGCACCACACTAACTAGTGGTGTTAGTAGTTCATGTACTGGCAACAACACGAGTTGGTCGCCTTCTTGTGCGACATTTTCAAGTGAGATTGTTAAAACATTTGCCCCACGACTTTCCACTTCTTTTGCGTTTCCGCGTGTATGACTAGCTGTTTTTTCATCTGTAATAATCGAAATAACTGGTGTGCCTTCTTCAATCAAGGCAATGGTTCCATGTTTTAATTCCCCCGCAGCAAATCCTTCTGCTTGAATATAAGAAATTTCTTTTAATTTAAGCGCTGCTTCCATTGATACGGCATAATCTAGTCCACGACCAATAAAGAAGGCATTGCGTGTTGTTCCTAAGAATGACTCGCTAAGATCAGCTATTAATTCTTTTTCACTAATCATTGAATCCATTATAGAGGCAATAATCGCCATTTCATGAGCTAAATCAATTGATGACGCTTTTTCTAATCCTTTTTTTAATCCAATAGATTGTGCTAAATAAGCCATAACTGCAATTTGAGATGTATAAGCTTTTGTTGATGCTACAGCAATTTCTGGACCGGCATGTAATAATAATGTGTAGGTCGCTTCACGTGATAATGTAGAACCTTTTACATTCGTAATAGTCAGTGATGGCAAGTTCAATTCATTAACTTTAACCAATACTTGACGACTATCGGCTGTTTCACCACTTTGCGTTAAGAAAATGAAGAAAGGTTTTTCTGATAGAATTGGCATATCATAGCCCATCTCACTAGCTAAATGCACTTCAACTGGAATATTAGTTAACTCTTCAATGATTTTTTTACCAACTAAACCTGCATGCCAACTGGTACCACATCCAACGATATAGATACGATCACTTGATGCCATATGAGAGATAATGTTTTCATCAATTGTTGTCTTACCATCCTCTGTTAAATATTCAGAGATTAATTTTCTCATCACACTTGGTTGCTCATCAATTTCTTTTAACATGTAATGAGGGTATAAACCTTTTTCAGTGTCTGTTGCATCAATGTCTGCTACAAATGACTCACGTGTTAATTTATTTGACTCTCTATCAAAAATAGTCAACTCACTTGGTGTTAAAATAATGCGTTCGCCATCTTTAATTTCAACGAATTCATTTGTTTCATTAATCATTGCCATTGCATCACTACCAACATAATGGCAATTGTCGCCAAGTCCGATTAGTAACGGGCTTTTATTTTTCGCAAGATATAGCGTGTTGCTATCTTTTACATCCATTAATGCAATCGCATAAGAACCTTCTACTTTGTCTAAAGCAGCTTTAAACGCTTCAAAAGGTGTTTTACCTTGACGATAAAAATAATCAACCAATTCAACGACAATCTCACTATCTGTATCCCCTTTTAAGGCGATATCAGTTAAATAATCATTCTTTAACTCTAAATAGTTTTCAATCACACCGTTATGTACTAAACAGAATTTCCCACTTGTTGATTGATGTGGGTGTGCATTTTCTGTATTTGGCACACCATGAGTTGCCCAACGCGTATGACCGATTCCAGTATGGCCTTCAGGAACGTCATTTGCTAAAGCTCTTAACTCACTCACACGACCTGGTGTCTTTACAAGGTATGCTTGACTGTCATCCGCAACCATAATACCAGCTGAATCATAGCCTCTATATTCTAATTTTTCTAATCCTGTTAATAAAATATCTTTTGCTCGGTTATTTCCGATTACTCCAACTATTCCACACATTAATATTTTCCAACTTTCTTTAAAATAGTTGTTTCTACTTATTGCATAGATAAAGTTTTGTCAAACATGTTTCCCTGTTTTTTTGTCTTTATCTTCAGAGTGCAATCCCCTATGAGCCACCCGCCGAATTTTCGATAAACTCATTCCTCGTCACCTTTTAAAAAGGTCTGGCGCTAATTGGTATAGATAACCTAAATAGTCATATAAAATAGAAACAAGAACATAATAACCTTTAATAAAGTCTCAGTCAACATTTAAATGACTTAATATTGAAAATAAGTAACTATTGGTATAGACAAAAAGCGAGACTAACTAAATGAGTTTGTCATCACTAATATTTTTTATGGCATCTGATAACACTTTATAAATTCTTTCATAAGTACATTTAAAGAACAAAACTGAACAAGAAGAGAATAAATTTCTAATGTTATTCCATAGATCAAGTTGATAGATAGAGATAATAAACATGACAGATGGAAAGAACATCACTCCCCTTTACTAATCGGATAATTACAACAAAACTGATAATATAATACACATAAACAGTGAGTGAAATCCTCCACTCACTGTTTATCAGTTTAAATTCCGATTTCTTTTACGACAACATCAGCAATTTTATCAACATAATAATTAACTTTTTCTTCTGTTGGTGCTTCTGCCATCACACGAAGTAATGGCTCAGTTCCTGAAGGTCTTACAAGGATTCGACCATCCCCATTCATTTCTCCTTCAACTTCTTCAATAATCGCTTTTATAGCCGGAACATCCATCGCACCATATTTATCTGACACTTTAATGTTCACTAATTTTTGTGGGTATTCTTCAATGTCGGCTACTAATTCGGATAATTTTTTACCAGAAGCTTTCATTACTTGCATCAATTGAATGCCTGAAAGTAACCCATCACCTGTTGTGTTGTGTTGTAAGAAGACGATGTGTCCTGATTGTTCTCCACCAAGATTGTAACCAGATTTGCGCATCTCTTCAACCACATATCTATCACCAACTTGAGTTGTAACAGCCGTCATACCTGCTTCTTCAACGGCTTTATGGAACCCTAAGTTACTCATAACAGTGGCAACAATTGTATCTTTGTTTAACTCATCATTGGCTGCAAGATATTTACCACAAATATATAAAATCTTATCTCCATCAACGATTTGTCCTTTTTCATCAACAGCAATCACACGATCACCATCACCATCAAAGGCTAAACCTAAATCAGCTTCTTTTTCAACAACCATTTCTGCTAGTTTTTCAGGATGTGTTGAACCAACACCATCATTGATGTTTAACCCATCTGGTCTAACGCCCATTGTATAGAAATCTGTATCTAAATCTGCAAAAAGTTGATTGATTAACGGAGTAGTTGCTCCATTTGCTCCATCTAGGCAGACACTCAAACCAGTGAATTCTTCATCCACTGTTTTCTTCAAGAATTCAATGTATTTTTGCGCACCTTCACGATAAACATTCAAAGTTCCAAGTCCTAATGCTGATGGTCGAGGTAAAACGTCGGTTTCAGCATCTAATAATGCTTCAATTTCTTCTTCTTCTTCATCAGATAATTTGAATCCATCTGGCCCAAAGAACTTGATACCATTATCTTCAGCTGGGTTATGTGACGCTGAAATCATCACACCTGCTGCTGCTTTTTGCGTTCTTGTTAAATACGCCACGCCTGGTGTAGAAATCACACCTAGCTGTAAAACTTCTATTCCAACTGAAAGGAGTCCTGAAATAAGTGCTTGTTCTAATAATTGTCCAGAAATACGTGTGTCTCTTCCAACAAGTACTTGTGGTTTTCCTTCAGTTAAGTGGCTATGTTGACATAAGACATGCCCTCCACAACGCCCAATTTTGAATGCTAGTTCTGGTGTTAGTTCTTTATTTGCAACACCTCTCACACCATCAGTGCCAAAATATTTACCCATTTTAATTATTCTCCTCACTCATTTTACAATTTTTATAATGTATTATTTACTATCACTGGTCGTTTTTGCTTCATTTGGTTTAACTGTTATGGACACCATTTCCGGTATAGCTTTCACACCATTTGGTACAACCACAGAATAAGAACTTGTTGTCGTTTCACGAATGTTTGTTGTATCAACCTTAAGCTCTATGCCATTTATTTCATCCAGTACTTCTTTTGGTCCTTCTATATCCACCATGTCATCTTTTAGTGTAAACGTAAAATCTTTAATCCCTTTTGGAATGGTCCCTGATTGGATTGGAGTAATTTTAACTCGTTTACTTGGGACATTGACTTTTACATTAACAGTCACTGTATCAGGTTCAATTCGAACATTCAGTGGTTCTCCAGCTTTATTGACAGCATATGGCTGCACTTTCTCTGAAAAATTCCCTGTAACGTTTGTTCGTTCACTGACACCAGCAATGACTCGATCAATTTCTTGAATGGACGATTCAGAGCCACTTACTTTTACATTCATTGGATCAATCGTCACTTCTTTTGTTGAGTATCCGTCTTGGTAAATTTTATTATCAATCGCTGGTTCAACTTTGAATGAATTGCTATCTTTATTTTCTATGGTAACAGATAATTTATTCGGTTTAACAGTTCCTTTAACCGAATTTGGTAACCCAACAATTTGCAATGGTACTTCATGTGTCCCAACACTATATTTCGTTAAGTCCATTACCACTGAAAAGCCACGTGTTTCAGCATTAGACTCCTTGTCTAACAAAATTTTATTATTACTTGTCAATTCAACAGAAACACTTTCTTTATAACCGGAAATAAAATACTTATCTTGGTTATAAGTAACATTAACTGGTACATTTTCAGCTGTTGCTTCCAAATTAGTTACTGTGTTATTTGTCTTATGTGATATGACAAATGAGTTGGCATTATAGTATAAAAGAATGGCAAAAAACAAAGATAATATTCTAATAAACCAAGGTGATTTACGATCATTTTTCATCGTTTTTTCCTCCCTTAGTAAAACTTTTTTTAATATCTTCGATAAACATTGCCAAATTTGATTGGGATACATCTTCTTGATCATCAGCTAATTCTTGTTTTAATACTTCTAAATAAGCTTCACGCTGAAGACCTGGTAAAAATGTCTTGTTATGCGTAATACTCACATCACCTGTTTCTTCTGATACAACAAGTGTCAACGCATCCGATGATTCACTCATACCAATTGCCGCACGGTGACGTGTCCCAAATTCTTTTGGTATTTTATTACTTTCTGATAAAGGCAGATAACTCGATGCTGATGCAATTTTATTATCTTTAATAATGACAGCCCCATCATGCAATGGTGTATTGGGTATAAAGATATTAATTAGTAATTGACTCGATATATCCGCATCGAGCGGAATACCAGTTTCAATAATATCAATTAAACTATCATTTCGCTCAATCGTAATCAATGCCCCTATTTTTCTCTTAGACATATATTGCAACGATTCATCTAACGCAGTAATAAATGATTGTTGCATATTTTTTTGTTTGTTAGAGTGCGTTAGTGCCGCACCTCTACCAAGATGTTCTAATCCACGCCGAACTTCAGGTTGAAAAATGACGATTGCAGCAACTACACCATAAGTAATCACTTGATTCATTAGCCAAGAAACTGTATTTAAGCCAATAAAATCACTGACAATCCTTACAATGATAATTACAGCAATCCCTTTAAATACTTGAATCGCTTTTGTGTCATTAAGTAGCATCAAAAACTTATATACGACATACCACACGACTAATATATCAATGATATGTACCAGTACACTAAGCGTAAAATATTTATCTAATAAATTTTGCCATATCTCAGGTCTGAACAAGCTCGCTTGAGTTAACATCATCTTGCTCCTCCCCCTTTACAATTAAGTAGTTTACTCTATCTTGCTCCCCCCTAGCATTATGGTTACTTTCTCATACTTTTACTATTATAACATAGCATGGTTATCGGAAAACTTTCAATGACTTTTTTTAATAATTTAATTACTTTCAATAAAAAAACACACCCAACATTTGTCGAGTATGTCAATAAACTATAACGTCGCTAATACAATGAAGTTAATAACAAATAGAGCCGTCACTACCCATAAAACAGGTGAGACTTCTTTTACTTTTCCTTTAACCACTTTGATTAACACATAGAAAATAAATCCTGCAGCTATACCATAAGAAATACTATATGCTAGACCCATAAATATTGAAGTAAAGAAGGCTGGCACAGCATCTTCAAGATTAGTCCAGGCAATTTCTTTAAATGACGCCATCATCATGATACCAACTAAAATTAATGCCGGAGCCGTTGCTTGAGAAGGCACTGCCCCAACAACAGGTGATAAGAAACTACTTAACAAGAACATAATGGCGACAACCACTGATGTTAAACCAGTACGTCCACCCGCACCAATACCAGCTGCACTTTCTACATAAGTTGTGACGTTACTTGTCCCAACTACTGATCCAGCTGTTGTTGCAATAGCATCAGCAAACAATGCTTTGTCCATTTTTGATTTAATCCCTTTACTTGTCATAACGGATTCTTCTTCTTCTTTTGAGAAAATACCAGTGCGACGACCTGTCCCAATAAATGTTCCAATCGTATCAAAAATATCAGATAAACTAAATGCTAAAACCGTTAATAAAACTTGAGGTATTTTGGCTACATCAGAAAATAGTGAAGGCATGCCATTTGGACCAAAAGCTGCACCAAATGTCGTTCCTAAGTCTTTGATTGAGTTTCCTAATGAATTCTCTTGAAAATTAATCGAACTAAAATCAACAACCCCCATTGGAATAGCAATAATTGTAGTCGCTACTATCCCTATTAGAATAGCTCCTTTGACGTTTTTAATCACCAACACTGTAGTAATAACTAGCCCAATCAGTGCCAAAATAATAGCTGGGTTATTAAAATTCGCCAATGCTGGGACAATCCCACCATTTGATACAACGTTCGTTGCTTTATCCCCATCAACTACTGAAGAAACAATTGACGCCTCATCTGATGTAAATTGAAGTAATCCAGCATTTTTAATTCCAACATATGCAATAAAAATCCCTATTCCACCACCAATAGCATGTTGCAAACTTTCGGGAATTGATTGAATAATTAATTTTCTCAAGTTTGTGATGGTAATAATAATATTGATAATACCACATAAAAAGACCATCGCTAACCCCTGTTCCCATGAATAACCTAATCCCATGACAACAGTAAAAGTGAAAAACGCATTTAAGCCCATACCTGGTGCTTGTGCATATGGTACATTAGCAAACAATCCCATGACGAGCGTTCCAATTGCTGATGCGATAATAGTAGCTAGAAAGACTGCTTGAAACGGCATTCCTGATAAAGATAAAATGGTCGGATTCACAAATAAAATATAACTCATTGCAAAAAATGTCGTTAACCCCGCCATGATTTCCGTAGAAACCGTTGTGTTATTCTCTTTTAATCTAAAAAACTTTTCCATTTCTTAACATTGCACCTTCCATAATATAATTAGTTCGTTAATAACTCTAACAAAATTGATTATAGAATTAATAAGGAGAAATGGCAACCATTTATTTATATTTATCTAAATTTTTCTTCGCATTGTTCGACTTTTACTTATTTAATAACAAAAAACACCTAATTTGCTCGATTTGAACAAATTAAGTGTTTGATTTATTGATAAATTGCTTTTATAGGATCTAATTTGGCGGCATTAATAGCTGGTATAACACCAAATATTAACCCAATTCCTGCTGAAATAGACGCTGAGAGTATTGCCATACTTGGACTAACAATTGCTGTAATACCATCTGCAAAAGTGGAAATCAGTGTTGCAAGTCCCCATCCAAAGAAGATACCGACGACCCCGCCAATTAGCGTAATAAAAGCAGCTTCTAATAAAAATTGTAATAAAATGGTGATTGGTTTCGCACCGATTGCACGGCGAATCCCGATTTCACGTTTTCGCTCAGAAACAGACACATACATAATATTCATCACCCCAATTCCTCCAACTAATAAAGAAATAGCCGTAATGAATAACAAACCTGTCACGACAGCTTGAAGCATCGATTCAATTTGTTGACGTGCTTGTTCATTTGAACGATCTTCTTCAAATGTTCCAACTAGATTGGGGTGTTGTTCTTTAAGTAACGTATTTGCTTGATCAATAATGGCTTGTCTGTCACTGTGGTCTGTCGTTTTTAATTTAATTGCATTGATTGGTTTATTCTTTGCAAGGTCATTAAACGCTTTTTTAGGCACTTCGTCAAAAAAGGCGGAATCATCCATTATCATGGCGTCATCATCAATTTTAGCCTTTACACCGACTACCAAAAATTTTATACCATCAACATCAATCGCTCTTCCAATAATATCTTTAGGTTTTCGGATGCCTAACGTTGATTGCATGGTATCATACGTGATAATAATACTATTTGATTCTAATTGCTCAGTAGTAAAACTATTTCCAAAACCAACTGGTGTATTCGTTTTACTTGTTGCCACAATTTGACCACTACCTGAAGTGTCAAAATAGTTTAGTGTACTCGTCACCATCTCTTTAGCACCGAATCCAAACCCATAATCAGCACTAATGGTATCAACGCCATCGAGTCCTCTTAACAGTTTTAAATCAAGTTTGTCAAACTCAAACGGCTCTTCGTCTTGAAAGCCAATACTATCATCACTCTGATCGACTTTATAGATTAGACGAATCACGTTAGCATCGGTAGATTCCATTACTTTTAAGCTACTTTGCTTCATCCCTTCACCGATTGCTGATACTGTCACGACAGCTGTGATTCCAATAATAATTCCAACCATCGTTAAAAAAACACGTAGTTTATGTGCCCTTAAACTTAAGAAAGTACTTAATAATAGATTTTTAAGCATTGATAAATTCCTCCTCGGTAAGGAATAAACCATCTTTCATATAAACCACTCGTGTGGCATACTTTCTCATATCAGGATCATGAGTGACCATGACAATTGTTTTTCCTTCTTTATTTAAATTCGACAAGATAGTCATAATATCTTCACTCGTTTCACTATCAAGGGCTCCTGTCGGTTCATCTGCCATAATTAATAGTGGATCATTAACTAAGGCTCTAGCTATAGCGACACGTTGCTGTTGTCCTCCTGATAACTCAGTCGTTTTAGAAAACTCTTTTCCTTCTAAACCAACCATAGCTAAATAGTCTGAGGCGATTTGACGACGTTCTTTTTCTTTTTTCTTTCCACCATACACCATTGGTAATTCAACATTTTGAATCACATTTAACGATTGTATTAAAAAAAATTGTTGAAAAATAAATCCGATATATTCGTTTCTTAAAGTCGATTTTTGATTTTCAGTTAATTCTGACGCGTCTTTATTATCAAAAATATACTCACCATCTGATAGTTGATCTAAAAATCCAATAATATTCATGAGCGTCGTTTTTCCACTACCGGATTTCCCCATAATCATGATAAATTCGCCTTGCTCAATAGTAAGGTTGAGATTTTTTAAGACATGCAGTGTTGATTTGCCGACTGGATAGTATTTATTTATATCGTTTAACTCAACTAATACTGGGTTGTCGTGACTCATTATTTTTCTCCTCCTTCATTTTCGGTAACTTCACCCCCAGGAGTTGGTTCACCTACTGTTAAAGGTACTTCGGATGAAATAATGACACGATCTAAGCCTTCTAAACCACTTGTTACGATAATTTTATCTTTTGATGCCCCTTGATCGGTCGTTTCAACTACCCGTTTTGCAATTGTGCCAAAATCATCAACGAGTACATAAACTTCCTTCGTTTTATCATCTACTTTTACGGCTTCTTTTGGTATTTCTATTTTTTTATCTTCTAGCTTAATTGAAGCTTGTACGTGGAATCCTTTACGAATTTCTTTTGCATCTTTTAAACTTAATTTTACTGTGTAAGTTGATAAAGAATTCCCACTATTTGATGCACCACCTTCTGTTGCTTGCTGGGTATTTGGAATATTAGACACATAAGTGACTTCACCTTTGTATAGTTTATTATCCGCAATGGTTCTAACGTCCGCTATTTGTTTTTCTTTAACTTTTTCTAAGTCTTTCTCATTGACACTACCTTCAACATAAAAATCAGTTGATGATAAAGTTAAAATGGCACTATCTCTGTTTTGGTCTTGTGGAATAATAACCTGACCGTCAAAAGGTGCAATGACTTTATTAACCTGTTTTTCGCTTAATTCATTAATTTGTGTTTGTAATTGACTCATTTTAATATCATAACTACCTAAATCATATTTTAAGTCTATGCTTTCTTTCGATACAGGGCTACTGGTAGCTTCTCCTGATTCTGAGGTTGGCGCATTATTCATTTCATTTATTTCAAGTTGCATTTGTCTTGCAGCTTTTTCTTTTTCGGCTTGTGTTGATTCAATTTGAAATTTCAAATCTCTAATTTGAGAGTCTGTTGTCTCATCTAAGTATTGATAAAGCACTGTATCTTTTGTGACATTTTCACCATTTTTTACGTTTAAATCACCCAATTTACCTAGAGTTGTATCTTTGGTAAATTCTTTTGACATAACAGGTGTTACCACACCATTAATAAACACTTGATCAACATTTTCAACGGTATAAAACTCAATTTTTTCTTCTTCCTTTGTGTTTACTGGCTCTTTTTTCGATAACACCATTTTCCCACCGATTGCAGCAATCACTACCAACCCAATAATACTCCCAATAACCACTTTTTTCTTTTTCGACATCCCCAATAACTCCTTTTTCATTAATAATTTAAGTATACCTAAAAAAAGCATTGGAAAAATCAGTCGATGGTCCTATTGTGAATGAGTATAAGAAAAGCGGATAAGTCCGCCTTGACCTATGAAAAAATAGGAAATTTGACCCTGAATGAGCAGCGAAGCGCGCAATGGGGCAAATTTATCTTTTTTTCACTAGGTCAGGACTTGGGAGCTAGACATTGACGGCTGAACTTATAATCCCCTAGTCTATTAAAAAAACTACCTAGTTTTCACTAGATAGTTTCAACGTTATTTAAATAAGTTTGAGAAGAAATCTTTAATCTTTTGCCAAATTCCTTTTGCTTTTTCGACATTTTCTTCTGACAATAAATTATCTTTAAATTCTTTACCATTTTTCACAATGTCATCTTTAAACCCAGATAATTGACTGGTTAATTCTTTATCTGTGATGGCACTTGTATTAGTAAAGTTCACCATGTTATTGACGACTTGCGTTTTTAGTTCTGGTGTAATGGCTTCTTGCAGGCCGTTTTTCTCAATTTGTTCGTCAACCACATTGGTTACTTCTTGTTTCTTTTTCTCATCAGACATGTCACTTAATTTCTTATTAATTTTTTGTAATTCCATTTGAATATCAGCTAACATGACTAAGATGTTTTCTGAAGAATAATCTTTATTATCTTGGTTTTGTTGATCAATGGCAGAGACCACTTGCATTTGATCTTGTGCTACTTCACGCTTTTCATCACGCTCTTTTTGTTCTGTTTGATTAGAGGCAGGATCTACTTCATCATAAATCTTATAAATACCAGCTAATGCACCACTACCATCCATTGGTCGAACGCTTGCAATACGAATGTATGCATCATATACACCACTTGTAATAGCTGCTGAGCGGTACATTGCTTCTGTTCTTGCAGTAATTTTATCTGGTGTCACAATATCAACTGTCACACCCGACCCACTTTTTGTACGAGCAATCAACGCACTTGAATAAGCTTTTGACGAACTGGTAAATTCTGGAACGTCGGTCACATACTTCACTAAATCATTGCCATCAACAATGTATTCATTTATATTCTGAGTGTTTGTTCCACTTAACATGGATACTTTACTCAAGTCTTTTGTTAAAATATCACGTGTTTGTTGCTTTTCAGCATCTGTTAAGCCATTACCTAATGCGATATTTGGAATATCCCATCCTTCATCTTTCGCTTTTTCTGCAGCCGAAACTTGCGTACTTAATCCAACTGTTGAAAGTAGTGTAAGACCTAGTAAAATCTTTTTAAATTTATTCATAACATCACCTTTTCATCTTATTTCCTACTAAATGTAACACATCTATTCCTTATTTCCATCCATCTTTAGAATGAATTAAGTCTTTTTATTGATTATTTAACATTCTTTAAAAAAAATCAATTAAAAACAAACGCACTAGCTTTAACTAGTGCGATATTATTTTTATTCTAAAAAGTCTTTTAATTGTTTTGAACGAGATGGGTGGCGTAATTTTCTTAACGCTTTTGCTTCTATTTGACGGATTCTCTCACGTGTGACACCAAATACTTTTCCTACTTCTTCAAGAGTACGCGTACGGCCATCATCTAAGCCAAAACGTAAACGCAAAACATTTTCTTCGCGATCGGTCAGTGTATCTAATACACTTTCTAATTGTTCTTTTAATAATTCATAGGCTGCATGTTCAGCAGGACTTGTCGCTTCTTGATCTTCAATAAAATCTCCTAAGTGTGAGTCATCTTCTTCCCCAATTGGTGTTTCAAGAGACACAGGCTCTTGTGCGATTTTAAGGATTTCACGTACTTTTTCAGGTGATAAATCCATCTCCGCTCCAATTTCTTCAGGTGTTGGTTCGCGCCCTAAGTCTTGTAGTAATTGACGTTGGATACGAATTAATTTGTTGATTGTTTCAACCATATGAACCGGAATACGAATCGTTCTGGCTTGGTCGGCAATCGCACGAGTAATCGCTTGACGAATCCACCAAGTCGCATAAGTAGAAAACTTAAATCCTTTTTCATGGTCAAATTTTTCTACAGCTTTCATCAATCCCATGTTACCTTCTTGGATTAAATCAAGGAATTGCATCCCACGACCAACATAACGTTTGGCAATACTAACCACTAAACGCAAGTTAGCTTCTGCTAGTTCTTGCTTTGCTTCAGGGTCACCTTCTTTAATACGTAACGCTAGAGCCACTTCTTCGTCAGCTGTAAGAAGGGATACACGACCAATTTCTTTAAGATACATACGAACAGGATCATTAATTTTTACCCCAGCTGGTGCAATTAAATCTTCTTCTTCTTCTTTTTCTTTTGTCTTCTTAGATTCTTGATTTTTTTTAGCGACACGCAAACTATGTTCACTTGGCTCGCCTTTTTCATCAACAACGCTAATTCCTGCGTCCTCAACTTTTTCAATCAATTCATCCATATCATCAGCATCTAATTCATAAGGAGTAGCTAATTTGTTTGTTAACTCATCATAAAACACCGAACCTTTTACCTTGTTCAACTTGATGAATTTGGTTACTTCTTTTTTGTATGCTTCATCTTTTACCATTTTTGACACGATGGACTCCCCCTTATATTATCACCAATTACTTAATTTTTTTTGTAATTGGATAATCTCTAATGTTACTTCCATTTCTTCAACAGCATTCCCTGTCTGCTTAGCTGTTTGTTGTCGAGTCATTAAATCGTCAATTTTAGATTGAATGCTCGCTTTTTTTATCACATGTAAACAATCACTAATCTCTGTCTCATTACTTTGTTGACTAATGTCCTGCATGGTAATTGTGACTAATAATTGTCTTAAATTTTCTTCTTTTAAATAATTAATAAAATCTGCTAGTTCAATTTGACCATATAGTTCATAAAAACTTGCTATATGCTGAAATAACTCTTGGTATTCATCATGAACAAACGAAAAATCCTTTTTATTTACTAATTGAGTAAATATTGCCTTCTCTTTTAATATACGATAAATTAGTAATCTTTCAGCTTTTTCAACCACCGTTTGTTTTCGTACTTGTTGAATTTGTGGTATCACAACTTCTGGTTGTTTTGGTATGACTTTTTTAAACTGATGCGCTTTGTTTGACTGAATAAACGAATTTAACTGGATTTGCAAGGTATCTTTTGAAACGTGATACTCTTCAGATAATTGAGTTAACGCAAAATCTTTTTCAATAACTGATGGGATTTTCGCTAATTCCTGTAAGACAAGATCTAAATAAGTTAACACATCTGACTCATTGTCTAGATTAAACTCTTGTGATAAAAATTGTTTCTTAAACTGAAACACGGTTAACTGATGGTGCTTTAATTCATTTTCCAATGCTTCAAGACCATATGTTTTTCTATACTCATCTGGATCTAACCGATTGGGTAACATCACTACTTGAACACCTAGCGTTGTATTATCAGTTAATAACTCTACCGCACGATTTGTCGCATTTATCCCAGCAGCATCACCGTCATAGACAATCGTCACATCTTGACAAACTCTCTCGAGTCGATTAATCTGCTGTTCAGTCAAACTCGTTCCCATTGTAGCGACCGCATTTTTTACCCCTGACATATGAGATGATATCACATCCATAAATCCTTCAAATAAAAATACATCATTCGACTTTCTAATATGGGGTCTTGCCAAATGAAAATTATAAATGACATCTCGTTTATTAAAAATTTCCGTTTCAGGACTGTTTAAATACTTTGGTTGTTTGACGTCTTGTTGTGCCTGTTCAGAAGGCATCATGCGACCTGAAAATCCAATTGTTTTACCTTGAGCATCTTTTATTGGAAACATAATCCGGTTAACAAAGCGATCGGTATATGATCCATCATCTCTTTCGATAAACAAACCTGACTGTCCATAAAACGTTTCATCAAACTCTTTTTCCATAACTTTTAATAAAATTTGCCGATTGTCCGGAGCAAATCCTATCTCAAATTCTTCTATTACGTCTTTAGGAATATCTCGCGACTCTAAATAAGCCATCGCCTCTTTTCCAGCCTCTGTATTCACTAGTATATGATGAAAAAACTTTTTTGCATGCTCATGCATTGTGATTAACGTCTGGTGCGTTTGATTTTTTTCAGTGCTACGTTGTTCACTATAAACTGAAGTTGGTAATGAGACATTTAAAGGTACTGCCAACTTCTCAACAGATTCAGGAAACGACAATCCTTCTATCTCTTGAATAAACGTAAACACATTACCACCCTTGCCACACCCAAAACAATGAAAGATTTGTTTGTCCTCTGCTACAGTAAACGAAGGCGTTTTTTCGTTGTGAAAGGGACATAAACCAAGGTAGTTTTTACCAGATTTTTTTAATTGAACATAGTTTTCAACAACCTCAACAATATTTGTTTCTTGTCTAACTGTATCAATTAATTCTTGAGGGATTAATTGTGACAACGTAATCATCCCCTTTTACATAATTAAGTCAGAAAAGTCGCACTGAACCCAGCGCGACCATGACATAACTTTTCATAATAAATTATAACATAATTCGACATGTTTGCAACAATTTGTGCTTAGTTAAAAGAACCCATTTTTCCAGTAATCAATTTATCTAAAATTAACTTACCTAAAATTGAACAGATAACAAGCACGATAAAAATAGGGAGTGTTGTCGCATTGAGCCACGTAATTTCAAGTAATGACTTGAATAGCATAGCTGCAACAAATGTTCCCACAGTTGTTGTCACAGCTAAGAATAATCTTAATGGATTAAACGGAAGACAAGCTTTAATCACTGCCATTGAGCTCACTGCAATTAACATATAATACATTAACGTCGTTTGATCGACTCCACTAATGCCAAACTTCGGTGAAATAAAGTAAATCACAAGGATGTTTATTACCACCAGTAACGCATTTGGTAACGCTCGTCTTAACGCAGTTGGTAAGAATTTTGTTGTAATCTTGCGTTTATCTGATTCAAATGATAAAAAGAATGTTGGGTAACCTTCAATTGCCAAATCAAGCAGTGTAATTTGAATTGGAATAAATGGAAATCCAATCGCTGCTACCATACAAATGATTGACAAAATGAATGAATAGATTGTTTTAATAAAGAAAATACTTGCCACTTTTGTCACGTTGTTTACTACGCGTCGACCTTCAAATAATACGTCTGGCAACGTAGTAAAATCTGAGTTAAGCAAGACAAGATTCGCCATTTGACGTGTGGCGTTATCTCCTTCTGCCATGGCGATACTACAATCTGCTTCTTTCATTGCTAAAATATCATTGACACCATCACCTGTCATAGCAACAATATGGTCTTTTTGACGCAAAGCTTCCACTAACCATTTTTTCTGTTGTGGACTCACTCGCCCAAATACAGTGTAATCATCAACTATTTGTTTGACTGCTTCTTCAGTTTTGATAGTTGATAAATCGATATATTGCTCATAATTTTTTAATCCCGCACGTCTAGCAACATTTGATACGGTAATTGGGTTGTCACCTGAAATAACTTTTAACGCAACCCCTTCACTATCCAAATAAGCTAACGTTTCTTCCGCGTTTTCACGAATGGCATCTTCAATAATTAAAACTGATTGAGCGTCAACAGAACCAACTGTGTCGTTAATTTGTGTCGCCTGTGCATCAATACCTATTAATAAGACACGACTTCCCTGTTCTTGAGCTTGCATCACTTCTGTAGGTATGGAACTTTCTGATACTAATCTTTCTGGTGCACCTAAATACACACAACCAATGCCTTCAAATAACACAGCACCCCATTTTCTATCAGAAGAAAATGGTAATACATCTAATACGTTTAAGTCATTTGATGTCTTGAAATATGAACGTAAGGCTTGCATTGTAAGGTTATTATCATCTGTTGCATTGATATAATTACCCATTAACTTATTCGTATCAATTTGGCTATTTTTACTTGCCAAATCAATCACTTCTGAGACAATCATGTTACCTTGAGTAATGGTTCCTGTTTTATCCAAACATAACACGTCAACATGAGCTAACGTTTCAATAGAATGCATATCTTGTACTAATACTTTTTTCTTCGTTAATTTCACAACACCTGTTGCAAGCGCAATACTGATTAAAAGCACCATTCCTTTTGGTAACATTCCAAGTAGTGCTGCAGCTGAAGAAACAACGGATAGCTTGATATCGCTGTTTCTTAAAAAATAAGCTTCTAAAAATAAAATGACCCCTAATGGAATAATAATGTAACTTGTAAATTTAGCCACTTTTCTAATTGATTGAACTAATTCAGACGTCACAGGTTTATGTATTTTAGCTTCTTCGGCAATCTTAATGGCATAATTGTCTTTTCCAACATGAATAACTTTCGCCACACATTGACCACTTGTCACGTAACTCCCTGACATTAGCTGGCTATCGACACCTTTTTTAATTAAATCTGCTTCACCGGTTAAAAGTGACTCATTGACTTCCACATTACCTGAAACAATAATTGTATCAGATGGTACTTGTTGTCCAGCTGATAAAATCACAATATCATCCATTACTAACTCAGTCGTAGGAATGCCAATTTTTTGATTATCACGATAGACATCCACATTTTCTTCGTTCACAATGGAAAGTTGTGCTACTAAATTTTTCGCACGAATTTCTTGAGACACACCAATCACAACATTTAAAATAATGATTGCCATAAAAAACATATTACTATATGCACCGACTAAAGCTAAACAAATCGCAATAATCACGTTTAGTAGGTTAAATAGGGTGAAGACATTATCAAAAATGATATCTTTATTACTTTTTGAAGTATCTGAAACATAATCATTCACTTGTCCTTTGGCTATTCGCTGATTAACTTCCTCTTTGGTTAATCCTGTTTCATTCATTTTCATTTTATCTACTCTCTCTTTTTCATTTATTCTTTCATTATTATATAGATATTTATAATAAGTTTAAAGTCTTTTAACAAATAATTAAACTCCTAACTAAAAAAGCTTAGGAGTTTAAGCGTTCTACTCATCTTAACTGGTCGTTTTTTCATCAGGTAATGAGGCATATCGACCATTACTTATAGCAAATACTAAATGTGCATTTGTCGGAATATATTGATTATAGGCATTAGTATTAACAATTTGTCCTTTTTCTTTATATGAATCAACATAATACACTTCATAAGTAACTGAAGCACCTTTTGAATTAAAGTTTTCATAAATTAGTTTAGGGATGTCTCCTTCAAGTTGACCAAAAAATGACTTAATATATGGTCGTCCAACAGAATAGGTGACATTCACAGTTTTATTATCATTACCTGTCAATTTTTTACCTGCTTCAATAGATTGATCAATTAATTGACCAAATGGAACATTATCAGAAAAACTTTGTTTCGTGACAACCTGTAAATCCGGCGAGACGTTCGTTGCTTCTTCGGCAGAATAATTCGCAAAATTAGGAACAACCACGGCTTTTCCAACAGATATTGAGACACTCATTTTATCATGCTTGGCTAATTTTGTTTCTGGAGAAACTGTTTGCGATATGACAAAATCTGGTTCAATCTTATCTGAATCAGATTCTTTGAACTCGACATTGATCTCATTTTTCTTTGCCCAATCTTCAACCTCTGATTTTGCTTTTTTTCTAAAATCAGGAACAGAAATATTTTTTTTCCCTCTCTCTCTCCCTCCCCCCCCTCCCCCCCCCCCCCCCCCCCCCCCCCCTCTCCTTTCCCTCTCTCTGCTCTCTCATCTCTCTCTTCCTCTCTTTCCCGACTCTTTCTCCTCTCTCTCTTCTTCTCTCTCTCCCTCTTCCCTTTTGCTTTTTTTCTAAAATCAGGAACAGAAATATTTTTTTCAAAAACTTCTTTTCCTTTAGAGAAGTAAACATTGGCAATATCTTGACGCAAATAATGATCTTTATTGACTTCTTTATCAGTAAATTCCAACCTAATAAATTTACCTGTTTCGATTTTATCATTGTATTCATCAATGATTGTGACATTTTCGGCTTTATTTTTTTTAATCCATTGTTCCACTTCTTCTTTAGACATCGTTTCAAAATCAGGTAACTCAATTTTCCCTTTTGGATCTGCTCCTTCACTTACCTTAAATGTTATGTTAGAGCCTTTTTTAATCTTTTTATTTGGTGCAATTGATTGACTTATAATGCCGTTTGAATCTATTTTCAAGGAATATTCTTGTTTTATTTCAGGTTTCATTTTATTTTCAGTTGCCCAGTTTTTTGCCTCAACAACGGTTTTACCTGAAAAATCTGGTACTGATACATGGGTCATTTGATAATATACCATATACAACAACAGTAAACAGATACCAACTATCCCACCTATCAGGATTCGTTTTGTTTGTTGTTTTTTCTTATAATCAGGGTCTATTTCAACATCATGCTCTATCCCATTACCTGTCGAATGGTCTTCATCTAACCCCTTATCAGATTTTTTTCGTTTTCTTTTAACTTTTATTTTGGTGTCATTGACATGTTTTGTTTCTTCTTGAAACATAACATCTACATCGTCAAACTCTTGCTTATCATAGTCGGAAGCTGATGATTGCAAATCATTGGTTTCTAATGCGAGATTTTCGTTTGCATCTGACGACACGTCTTTATTATTTTTTTTTCATTCAACATATTTTTATAATTATCACTATCAAAATTTGACAAAAAATCAGACATTCTCTTTTAAAGCTCCTTTTCTTAGAAGGTAGGAGTAATCAGATTGTAACGCTATCTCAGGTGAGTGTGTGACAACCACTACACATTTGTTGTGTTTATGAGCTAACATTTTAAATATTTCCACAATCTCTTGTTCCATCTCTTCATCCAGATTACCGGTTGGTTCATCAGCCAACATCACATCTACATTAGTTGACAAAGCTCTTGCGATTGCCACCCGTTGTTGTTCTCCTCCTGATAATTGCGTCACCAAGCGTTTTGATTTTTCATTTGGTATTCCCATATAATCTAGTAAATTAATGGCGACAATTCCTTGCTCATCAGGTAGTTTATTATCAGTAATGGCCATTGGGACCATCACATTCTCAACGGCTGTTAAATACGGAATTAAATTATAATGTTGAAATATTATGCTAATGTAATCTCTACGATAAGTATCATAGCCAATTTTTTCAATGTTTTTCTTCTCGTAAAAAACTCGACCTTCCTGCGGTGTATCAAGTCCCGCTAATAACGATAGTAAAGTTGTTTTACCAGATCCAGATTGCCCAACGATGGTATAAAATTTACCTTTTTCAAATGCGACGTTCGTGTTTTTCAAAATGAACCGACGCGTATCACCATCTTGGTAATAGTAGTTTAACTTACTTGCTTTTAATATAGACACGACTTAGACTCCTTTACATCATTATTTTCTTCGGATTGAGCCTCATAATGTAAACTAGAGGAACAATCGTAGATAGTAACACAACTATTAATCCAACGAGATAAAATAGAACAATGTAGGAAGGAGTTAATCTAATTTCATATGCACTAACAACATCATCTTCAGTTAGATTGATGTCGTTTATCGGGCTACCATAAATTATGGTATTATCCTCTGTAGCATGATCGCTTTGTATGGTCATCAATGAGTCAGAAAATCCTTTTGCTAGCAAATTACCAGAAAATACGGATAACGTCATCGCTACCAATGCTACTAACATTACTTCCACGACAATTTGTCCTACAACGTTGAATCGCTTCTCTCCAAGAGACAAGTATATCCCCTAATTCGTGTTTTCGATCTCTTAAGAACAGTATCGTTACTAACGTAATAATAAAAATAGACGCAATCACAGACACAATAAGCACGATATGAGAGATTTTTGCCATTCCTTTAATAGGACCAGCAATTGAATCAAACTGATCAGAACTTGCTTCTATTTTATAGTATCCTAACCCCTTATCCTTTAGAATTTGGTTTCCAAGCATTCGAAAGTCTTCAATGTCTTCAGGTTTGTTTAATACATACGTTACTTGAATAGATGTATAAGAAAACTCTTTTAACACTGTGTCTTTGTCCATTACTTTTTCATTTTCATCTAAAAAATTATCAGGGAAACTATTATATGAAAATGCCAACATTTCCTTTTGTGTTTTTTCGATGTAAGCATTTGGTAAGTATATAACATTTAACTTGTCATATAAATCAATGGTTTGATTCATTTTTTGATCCGTGTCTTTTTGAGTATTTCCTGGTGATTTTTTTTCTTTTACTTCTTTTACATCAAACAAACCAATAATTTCAATCGGATACTCTTTTGCTTTGGTTTCAGTCTCTGTGTCACCAGACCCTCCTTGACTAATATGAGCAACTAGTCGGTCAAACACCACTTTATCTCCTACATGAATGTTATTTTCTTTTGCCACTTTATCCGAAATGATAGCAACAGCCGATCCCTTTTTAATTTCATCAGCATTGAAAGTTCGCCCTTCTATTAAGCTAATTTTTTTAGATCGCTCATCAACGAGTTCTGGTCGACTCGCTCCCTTTATATTAAAATAAGAGATGCCTTCAAATTCACGCACATAACTATCATCTGAAGGCTGCACGTTTTTAATCTTTTTGGTTTGCATCATATCCGTAACTGAGTAGTCATAAAATTTCACTTGGTTTAACTGACCAATTTCTTTATAGACATTTGTATCTGGCTCTTTGATGTCCAAATCTTTTCCAGACTCTTCCATTTCTTAAATTCTATCTTCATTAAAAGATACCGTTGCATTGGCACCTAGTTGTGTTTTAATATCAGTCTCAACACCACGAGTTGCTTGTTGAATCGCAATCGCACCTGCCATTAAGTTTCCTAAAATAAATATCACTAAAAATAAAATGATCGATTTACCTTTTCTCCGCTGAATACTTAATAAGGCTCTTTTTAAAAAGTTCATTTTTTCACTTCCTTTTTAATAACTGCCTTATCATTCATTTTATCATCCTTTATTATAAAATCCATTAAAATTTAATTTTTTTATAAAAAATAATTCAAACTCTTATAACTACTCTCTCCTTTTGGCTGAAAAAAAGATGGCAAAACGTGCTGAAACGCCTTACCATCTTCAAAAAATTTATATTTGGTTATTTTGCAAACGATACATATCGTAGTATAACCCTTCTTCATCAATTAACTCATCATGAGTTCCTTTTTCAACAATATGACCTTTCTCAAGAACTAAAATAAGGTTGGCATCTTTAATAGTAGATAATCTATGTGCAATGGCAATCGTCGTACGACCTTTACGCATTTTCTCTAATCCTTCTTGAATCAGTGTTTCTGTTTCGGTATCAATATTAGCAGTTGCCTCATCTAATACTAAAATCTTCGGATCAGTGACGATTGTTCTGGCAAATGAAATCAACTGACGTTGGCCACTTGAAAAACTTGATCCACCTTCCAAAACAGGTGCATGATACTTTTTAGGTAATGTTTCAATAAATTTATCCGCTTGAACAAATTTTGCCGCATTAACAATCTGCTCATCTGTAATAGCGTTATTTAACAATCTAATATTGCTTGAAATGTCACCATAAAACATAAACGCATCTTGTAAGACTAATCCCATTTTCTCACGTAATTCTTCCATTGGATAATCTTTGATATTCACATCATCAATTAAAATGTCACCATCATAAAACTCATAAAATCGCATCAACACATTGATAATGGAACTTTTACCACTTCCAGTATGACCAACTAACGCCACTGTTTCACCTGGATTGGCGACAAAGCTAATGTTATTCAATACATTATGTTTTCCATCATAAGAAAAACTAACATCTCTGAACTCGATTTTAGCGTTTGTGATGGTTGCATTAGCTCCTTCATTTTGTTGTGGCACTAATTCTTCATGATCTAAAATACGCATAATTCGACTTCCAGCGACAAGACCATCTTGAAATGTACTTAAAAAATCCATCATCTGTGTCATTGGATTAAAAAACTGTTGTACGTATGAAATAAACGCATAAATCATCCCAACTTCAACTAATGAATTCAATGATTTAAACCCAAAAAACCCTAAAATCATCGCGGTTGCTAAAGCAAAAAGTAAGTTGATAATTGGTGCAAGAAGTAATGAATTAGTTCGAATCATGGCATATTTTGTTTTTAAGTATTCATTATTATTTTCTTCAAATTCTTCTTCAAGACGTTCTTCTTGTCTAAAGTATTGCACAATTTGCATACCTGAGATGGATTCATTTAATTTTGTGTTTAATTGACTTAATCGCTCACGCATGTTGCGGTAAATCTTTGAACTAAATTTTTGATAATACCAGATAATCACCAGTAATATCGGGAAAAAGATCAAACAAGCAAACATTAATTGCACATTAATCATTGCCATGGCAATAAATGACGCCACGATACCAAATAACGCAGATAAAACCATCAAGAAAACTAACCAAAAATCAAATAACGTTTCAGTGTCGTTCGTCACACGAGAAACAATTGATCCCGCAGGTGTCTGGTCAAAGTATCTCATGCCCATCATTTGTAGTTTGGAGAATAATTTAACACGGATAGATTGGTATGTTTGCAATGACCCTTTGTAATATAAAATCCATTGCCCAAACCATACAATAGCTTTAAATAACGTTCCTAAACCATAAAGGGCAGCAAAATATAAAATCGTCTGTGTCGTCACGCTAGTATCTGTTAGATGATTATCCATAAACACTTGCAAAATTTTCGGCAAAATAATATTAACGACCGCAAGTAACACGGCAAATACTAATGATCCGACAAAGTATTTTCTAAACGGTTTAGCAAAAGTTATCAAACGCTTAACGATTTCTTTTTGCTCCTTCATCGTAAACGACTTCGACCATGCTGATTGTTGTTCTTCCATTAGTTTAGCCCCCCTTCAATTTTTTGTTCAAGTTGTTGATGGTCATACATTTTCTTATACCAACCATTTAACGCAATCAACTCGTTATGGGTGCCTCGTTCGATGATTTTTCCTTCATCGATCACAATGATTTCTTTTGCATGTTTTACACTACTTAATCTATGAGTCGTGATAATCGTTGTTTTATTTTGTCTTGTTTCTTTCAAACTAGATAATATTAATTCCTCTGTTTTAGCATCAACAGCAGATAACGCATCATCTAGAATTAATAATTCTGGTTCTGTTAATAGGGCTCTTGCAATCGAGATACGTTGTTTTTGACCACCTGAAAGAGAGACACCACGTTCTCCAACCATTGTGTCATAACCATGACTAAATCCCATAATATCATCATGTACTGCTGCTTGTTTAGCAATCGTTTCGACTAATTCTTGCGATGCTTTTGGGCGACCAAATCGAATATTATCTCTTACTGTCATCGAAAACAGAAAATGATCTTGTGGCACATAACCAATCGAATGAAGTAGTGCATCCAATGTATAATGTTGTAACTTGTTACCACCAAATACTATTTCACCATCATAATCATCGTATTCACGCATTAACAGTTTTAGTAATGTTGTTTTCCCTGATCCAGTTTTACCAACTATTCCAAGAGTATCTCCCTCATGTAAGGTAAAATCTATATGTTCTAATGCTGTTACCTCATCACCTGGGTAATTAAATTTGTCTACGTGATAATGGATATCTCCTTTTGCTGGCTGAGATACACCTGTTTTCATTTCTATAATCGCTGACTTTTCACTTAATAATTCATTAACACGGTCATAACTTGCATTCCCTCGTTGTAAAATGTTGAAGAAACGCCCGATTGCGAACATTGGCCAAACCAACATCCCAATATAGTTAAAAAATGAGATTAATTGTCCAATTGAAATACTTCCAGTTTTAACTAAGTAGCCACCTAGTGAAATCGAAATAATGTAACTTAATCCAATAATAATTGTAATCAGTGGATCAAATAATGCATCTAAAAAGTTGACGCGATTATTTTTTCTAACAGAGTAGTCCACTTTTTCTTTAAAATCTTCTATTTCTTCTTTTTCTTGTCCAAAAGTTTTAATCACTTTTATCCCAGTAATTGTTTCTTGCGTTTTATCATTTAATCTTGAAAACGCATCTTGTGACTCTTTAAACGCTGCGTGTAACTTGTCTCCAAGTTTACTAGATAACACAGCAAGCAGTGGAAACGGTAGTAACGCTAGTAATGTTAAACGCCAATCAATGAAAATAATCATCGCAATCACCGTTATAGCTCCTGTAATAAACGCATCAGCAAAGGTTAAAATCCCTCCACCAGCCACGTTTTGGATGGCGTTTAAGTCATTTGTGGCATGTGCCATTAAATCTCCTGTACGATACCGTTGATAAAACGTTTGGTCCATCTGAGTAAAATGATGGAACAATCTTTTTCTCATACGTTTTTCTAATCTAGCCGCGCCACCCCAGATGTGTGTTCGCCACACATAACGCAATAAATACACCACGATAGCCGCTAATACTAATAATCCAACCCAAAACATTAATTTTTGAACGGTTAATGTTTTATCAGCAATAGAGTCCACGACAATCCCAATCACTCTCGGCGGTAATAACTGAATAATAGCAACTAAGATTAATGCTCCTACACCGATAATATAGTTTTTCTTTTCTTCTTTGAAAAACCAAGCTAATTTTTTAAAAACGCTCAAGTTGTTCACTCCTTTTGACCATAAAAAAACAGGTGCGAAAAAAGCACCCGTTTTTTATGTTTTTTATTCATTCCAAAACAAAACAACTATTTTTTCTTCTTGTTGTTTTGAGCTGTCATGTTTTGCATCATTTGACGTATTTTCTTCTCTGACGGTTTTTGACCCATCTGTGACATCATCATACGCAACATATCCTCATTAACGGGAGGATTTTTCTGTAATTGATCTTCAAATGTTTTCTTTGCTAAAAAGAATCCACCGACTGCTCCTAAAATTAGGGCAATAATAATGAATAAAATAGCTAATCCAGTATTCATCTTTTCGACGCTCCTTCCTCCAATTAATCTACTCCACAATAATCAATTGTACTAGAAAATAACGTCAATGAAAAGACTCTTTTAACAAATTTAAGCATTATTTTCAATATCTATTAACAAATTAGGATTAAATTCTCCTTTTTTCAACATTTTAATCTCATGATAGTATGGTGCTTTGGCTGTTTTTTTATCTTCACCTACAAAAGGTGTTTCTAAAATTTTCGGTAACTCTTTTAATTGGTCGTGATAAACCACATAATTTAATGCATCAAACCCAATTGTCCCAAAGCCAATATTAGCATGACGGTCTTTATGTGAGCCTTGATCGTTTTTAGAATCATTGACATGAATGACTTTTAATCTGTCCAAGCCAATGATTTTGTCAAACTCTTCTAACACACCATCAAAATCTTCACGTACATTATAACCCGCATCGTTAATGTGGCATGTATCTAACGTCACAGATAATTTATCGTTATGTGTGACCCCGTCAATAATTCGTGCGATTTCCTCAAATGAACGACCGATTTCTGTTCCTTTTCCCGCCATCGTTTCTAGCGCAATTTGTGGTGTTTGATCACTTGTTAACACTTCATTTAATCCTTTAATAATTTGGTTAATCCCCGCGTCCACTCCCGCTCCAACATGAGCACCAGGATGCATTGTTATTTGTGTTGCACCAATAGCTGACACACGTTCAATTTCTTGACGTAAAAAATTAATGGCAAACCCAAAGTTTTGAGGTTTCGTTGTGTTACCAAGATTGATGATATAAGGAGCGTGAACCACTATTTTATTAATGTCTAAATCATGTTGACGCATAAATTCTCGGCCTGCTTCAATATTTAACTCTTCAATTGGTTTTCTTCGTGTATTTTGTGGTGCACCTGTATAAATCATAAAAGTTGATGCACCATATTCTGCTGATTGTTTTGCTGATCCTAACAGCATATCTTTTCCACTCATACTAACATGAGACCCTAATAACATAAAATAATTCCTCATTTCTATTAACTTACTTAATAGATTGTAGCGTTTTATCGAATTGACTACAAGATTATTGCCTAAAAAAATAACCGAACAAATTCGTTCGATTATTTTTGATAATTTAATTCAAATCGTTTCGCAAAAAGCGATAGTGAGTAGCAAATGGCAAAATAACACACAGTCATGATGATGAACATCACCAATACGGTACTAGGGTATTGGGCATAAATAATTTTAGAATTGTGTGTCAACTCTGGTAGCGAAATCACAACTGCTAACGATGTATCACGAATTAACGAAACAAACTGGCTAACAAGTGGAGGAACCATCAATTTAATCCCCTGTGGCAATACAATATAATACATTGTTTGAGCAATATTAAGACCGGTTGAACGACCCGCTTCCATTTGTCCTTTAGGTACAGCTTCAATCCCACCTCGAATAATTTCAGATAGCATTGCTGATTCAAAAATCGTCAATGCCACAACCGCTGACCAAAAAATACTAAACTGTATACCAATTTGAGGCAACGCAAAATAAGTAAAGAATATAATTAAAAGTAATGGTAAATTTCTGATGATATCAATGATCAGTCCAACTATTTTGGACAAATATGGTATGCGTAAAAATCGGATAACACCTAAAATCCCACCAATGATAAAACTAAAAACAATCGAAATAACCGCTACTTCGAGAGTTACTAATAACCCATCAAAAATAAAACGTAAATTAGGTAATGTCAAAGCTTGAGCAAAATTCATTTCTTTCACTCCTTTCTTAATTTGTGGCAACGCGTGTTTCAATATATCGCATCAAATACGACAACGGCATCGTCATCAGTAGATAAATGAGGCCAATTAATGTATACGTTCCTAACGTATTAAACGTTTCACTGGCAATCAAGTCGCCGGTATACATCAGATCTGCTCCTGTAACCATAGCTAAAATAGAAGAATTTTTAACTAAATTGATAAATTGATTTCCTAATGAAGGCAACGCCACTTTAAATGCCTGAGGTAACACGATATAGTACATAATTTGGAAATAATTTAAGCCTGAAGACATTCCTGCTTCTTTTTGACCCGTTGATACAGCTTCAATACCTGATCGAACCGTATCCGCAATAAAAGCTGATGTATATAGTGTTAAGCCGATGGTACCTGATGTGATTCCATTAAATTTAAATCCATACAATGGTAATACAACAAAGAAAAACATTACCACAATTAATAAAGGAATATTACGGAAAAAATTAACGTAGATATTGCCAATTCGTCGAATCCATTTTTTTGTGGCTACTTGCATCATGGCTGTTATTGTTCCAATAATCAAACTACCAATTAACGCAATCAAACTGGCTGTCAATGTCACTTTTAGTCCAGATAAAATATCTTGATGATAAGTATTCCAAATTTCTAACATAGTCTCAACTCCTTTATCTTTTAGTCTTTAATCCATTTTTTATATATCTTGTCATAGGTGCCATCTTTTTTCATGTCTGATAACAATCGATTGACTTCATTTACTAAGTCCGTTTGCCCTTTATTAAACGCAATACCATATGGTTCCTCAGTAAAATTACCACCAACTAATTCGTAATCAGGGTTTTCAGATGCCATCCCTAAAAGGATGCTATTATCTGTTGTCATCGCATCACCTTGTCCGGATTGAAGAGCCGTAAACGCTTCAGCATAGTTTTCTAATTCTAAGACTGTCACATCAGGGGCTTTTTTCCTCACGTTTACAGCTGAAGTAGATCCTTTTACTGCTAAAACTATTTTTCCTGCTTTTAAATCATCAATACTTTTTATGTCACTACCTTTTTTAACTAATAGTGACTGCCCCGCATCAAAATAAACATCTGAAAAATCCACTTGTTTTTTACGCTCGTCACTAATGGTCATAGTGGCAATAATCGCATCAATGTTTCCATTTTTTAAAAGAGGTATTCTTGTTTTTGATGTAACCTCAACAAATTCTGCTTTCTTTTCATCACCTAACAGACGTTTAGTGATTTCTTTTGCGATATCAATATCAAATCCTTCTACTTCTCTTTTTTCTATATTCATCAAACCGAATAACTTGGTGTCGTACTTGACTCCCCAAATCATTTTATCTTTCTCTTTGATTATATCTAACACATTTGATTCAGAAATACTTTTTGCCCCACAAGCTCCAAGTAAAAAAACGAAAGAAAGCATCATTAACATCAATAAACCACGATAAACTTTTTTCATATTGCTCCCTCCTAGTGACTAATAATTTTACTTAAAAATTGTTTCGCTCTTTCATCTTGTGGATCATCAAAAAAGGCTTCTGATTCGCGATCTTCTAGCACTTCTCCATCAGCCATAAAAATGACTCTATCCGCTACTTCTCTAGCAAACCCCATCTCATGAGTTACCACAACCATCGTCATACCAGACTCTTTTGCTAGAGACTTCATAACGTCCAATACTTCTCCAACCATCTCTGGGTCAAGTGCTGACGTTGGCTCATCAAATAACATATAATCAGGTGTCATAGCTAAACTTCTCGCAATAGCCACACGTTGTTGTTGACCTCCTGACAACTGTGAAGGATAAGACTCTTTTTTATCTAACATACCAACTCTTTCTAATAAACGCTCAGCACGTTCATTTGCTGCTTGCTTATCTAGACCCAATACTTTTATTGGTGCTAACGTAACATTTTCTAACACGCTCATATTGGCATATAAGTTAAATTGTTGGAATACCATCCCTAGATTTTTTCTTACATCATTTAAATTCGTTTTTGGATCAAAAATATTAGTTCCATCTACTATTAATTCTCCCGTTGTGATATCTTCCAGTGCATTGATACAACGTAACATGGTACTTTTGCCTGAACCAGAAGGGCCTAGCACAACAACAACCTCACCTGTCTCAATGCTTAAATTAATATTTTTCAACGCATGAAACTCACCATAATACTTTTCTACATTTTTAAATGTAATCATTGTTAAAAACCCCTTTCTTATAAAAACATGATAAACGATATCATTCTCTCATTAAAACCTAATATTATTCTGTTAAGAACTAATTATATACTCAAAACTTAATAGTTGTAAAGGTTTCTTAAATGGAAATTTCTGAAAAAATTCTTAAAAACGTTGTATTTAGAGAAACAATTTATCCTATTAAGAACAATAAATAATAAAATTTACAAGTTATGTTGCAGATTATCCACTTCATTATGGACAGATAAAAAAGCTAAAAAAATGATGTTATGCATCACTTTTTTAGCTAATTCAAAACCATTAAAATGTTAAAAGGAAATATTTTTTCTTACCACGACGAACCACAATAAATGAGTTCTCGATTTTATCTTTATCTGACAAAACATAGTCTAGGTCTTGAATTCTATCTCCGTTAATGTAAATGGCACCATTTTGGACATCTTCACGTGCTTGACGTTTTGAAGATTCAATACCAGAGTTGACTAGCAATTCAACAAGGTTTAAATCATCATTAGCTGATACTTCATAACTAGGAACATCTTTAAATCCTTGTTTAATTTCTTCAGCTGTTAATTCCTTGATGTCACCACTAAACAATGCTTTAGAAATTTTAACAGCTTGTTCGTAAGATTTTTCACCATGAACAAGTGTTGTCACTTCTTTAGCCAACGCTTTTTGAGCCGCTCTTTCATGAGGTGCCTCATTAAATTCTTTTTCAATCTCAGCAATTTCATCTAGTGATAAAAATGTAAAGTATTTTAAGAATTGGACTGCATCACGGTCATCTGTATTTAACCAAAATTGATAAAATTCGTAAGGAGATGTTTTATCTGCATCTAACCAAACCGCATTTCCTTCTGTTTTACCAAATTTTGTACCATCTGCCTTTTTAATTAGTGGCATCGTTAGCCCATATCCTTGAACTTCTTTCTCACGACGTAATAACTCAATACCTGAAGTGATATTTCCCCACTGATCACTTCCACCTAATTGAAGTTTTACTCCTTCAGTCTCATATAATTTTAGAAAGTCATAAGCTTGCAGTAATTGGTAGGCAAATTCAGTATATGAAATACCTGTTTCAATACGACGCTTCACACTTTCTTTACTCATCATATAGTTAATTGTAAAGTTTTTACCCACATCTCTTAAAAAGTCAATCAATGTCATACTAGTTAACCAATCAGCATTATTAGCTAAAATTGCAGGATTTGTTTTATCATCAAAATCAATAAAACGAGACAATTGATTTTTAAGACTGTTGGCCCATGATTCAACAATTTCAGTAGAATTTAAACTACGTTCTGCATCTTTAAATGAGGGGTCACCAATCATACCCGTTCCCCCACCAACTAGTGCAACCGGCACGTGGCCTTGTTCTTGAAATCGTTTTAAGGTTAATACTGGTAATAAATGACCGATGTGTAAACTATCTGCTGTCGGATCAAAACCAATATACAACTTAACAGACTCTTCATTCAATAATTCTTCTAATGCTTGTTCGTCCGTCATTTGATAGACGAGACCACGATCCTTTAATTCTGATAAAAAATTCGTTGTCATATTAGTTCCTCCTTAATTTTATTCATCTTTAATCTTAACCTATTCAAATCATAAAAGAAAGATGAAAACGTCATTTTTATCTTCTAAAATCAAAACAATTTGACTAAGTATAATGATTAATTGTAAAATAATATAATTGAGCATATTAATATAAGATGAGGTGATACATTGAATGAGGATAATCAGTTTGACCCCTCTAACGAATTGAACAGTCAAGTTCCCGAACAATTGGACACTCAAACACCTGAACCCAATAGCAAACACGATTGGCCATTTGTCCTAAATGTGACATATCGAGTCATTCGCTCACTAATGTTATTACTTATAGTTGTTGTAATAGCTGTTGCAACGTTAGGTGTTGGAACTGGTATAGGATACTTTGCCTCACTAGTCAAAACGGTAGATGTTCCAAAACCAGATGACCTTATAAAAAAAATCTCTAATTTGGATCAACAATCAAATATGACTTATGCAGACGGATCACAGATTGCTGTTATTCAATCCGATTTAATCAGAACAAACGTCTCTTCTGATAGCATTTCGGACTTTATAAAAGAAGCCTTGATATCAACTGAGGATGAGAACTTTTTTAAACATAAAGGGATCGTTCCAAAAGCCATTGCTCGTGCAACTATTTCTGATGTCATAGGTATTGGTAATAAATCTGGTGGCTCAACAATTACTCAACAGCTTGTCAAACAGCAAGTGTTAACTAATGAAACATCTTATCGTAGAAAAGCATCCGAGATTGTACTAGCCTTAAAAACAGAGAAAGTAATGTCAAAAGATGAAATTTTAAGTTCCTACTTGAATGTATCCCCATTTGGGCGAAACAATCATGGTGAAAACATTGCTGGTATCGAGGAAGCTGCTTTAGGTATATTTGGTGTTCATGCCAGTGATGTGACACTTCCACAAGCTGCCTTTTTAGCAGGATTACCGCAAAGCCCTATTGAGTACTCACCTTACACCAATGACGCACAACTAAAAGAAGACTTAAGTGCTGGATTGAATCGAAAAAATGACGTATTATTCAATATGTATCGTGAAAAAATTATCACAAAAGATGAATACGAAGCAGCTAAAGATTATGATTTGAAGCAAGATTTTCTCAAACCAGAACCAAAAGCACAAAATGATAATGGCTTTTTATACAACTATATTTATGACGAAGCCACGCGTGTGTTAATGCCTAGCTACTATGAAGCAGACGGGTATACTGAAGCCGACATTAATGAGTCAAAACAATTATTCGATCAATACTTTGAACGCGTGAAAAAAGATATTGCTCGTTCTGGTTATACGATTCATTCTACTATTGATAAGACAACACATAATGCCATGCAAGAAGCAGTTAATAATTTTGGATACTTACTTGATGACGGCAGCGGAAAATTACTCGAAACTGGTAGTGTCTTGATGGATAATCAAACTGGACGAATCTATGGATTTATTGGCGGACGAGATTACAATCAAAATCAGAATAACCACGCCTTCCAAACAAGACGCTCACCTGGCTCTACGATGAAACCTATTTTAGCTTATGCTCCTGCTATTGATAATGGGATTATCGGTTCAGAATCAAAACTTTCTGACTACCCATTGAAATATAAAAATGGGCAAGAAGTAAAAAATTATTCTGATAAGGGTAGTAATTCGTTCAAATCAGTCAGAGAAGCGTTAAAGTGGTCGTTGAATATTCCTGTTGTGAATCTTTACAACGATATGCTTCAAAGCATTGATCCTAAACAGTATTTTGACCAAATGAATATTGGACTTAATCCAGATGAATATTACCGAGAATCAATCCCTCTTGGAGGAACGGATCATGGTCTGACTGTATTAGAAGAAACTGAAGCCTATGCCACTTTGGCAAATAAAGGGGTATATAATAAAGGCTATTCTATTGAAAAAATTACCAATGAAAAAGGTGACGTGATTTATGAGCATAAACAAGAGCCTAATCAAGTCTTTAAACCTGCCACTGCCTCAATCATGAATGACATGATGAGAGACGTATTAAAAAGTGGTACCGGTCAACCTGCTCAAGATGCACTCAAATCTGTTAATCCAACACTAGCTAAAGCAGACTGGGTTGGAAAAACTGGTACTTCTGAAAACGAACAAGATTATTGGTTTACAGCTTCAACACCTGGCGTGACAATGAGTAGTTGGATTGGCTATGATGATAACACCAAAATGAACTCTACTTGGAACAAACAAAACATGGTTTACTGGGCTTATATGACTAATTATGTTTACCAAAGAAATCCAGATGTCTTCAAAGCATCTGATAAATTCACCCTAGATCCTTCAGTAAAAAAAGAAAAAGTGGTTGAATTTACCGGTGAAAAAGTTGGGGTCGTTAAAGTTGATAATCAACAAATTAACCTAAAAGGCGCTAAAGAAATTGATAGCCTTTATGCAACTGATGGACCAAAAGATAGCGTCTTTAAGTTTGGTATTGGTGGAACCGATGCTAATTATAATGATGCTTGGAAAACATTTAGTAAACCTGCAACAAACAAACGTAAATAAATACACAAAAAAAGAGTGATAGCTTATTTTTAAGCCTCACTCTTTTTTATTATTTAACAATCAGACGATCTAAACTAGCAAAAGATAATGCAATATTTGCAATAGTACGTAATTGATTTAAACGATTTGTTCGAACTTCGTCATTATCAACCATCACCATTGTGTCTTCAAAATAAGCTTCAATCAATGGGTTTAAATGACGCAGTTCTTCATACAATTCATTAAGTGTCAAATCACCCACTTGTTCTGAAACCGACATAATTGCTTCATAAAGTTTTTTCTCTGATTCATTTTCAAATAAATCAGGATTGACTGCACCTATTTCGTTATCTTCCACTTTATTTGATAAATTGATCACACGTGTCAACGATTCAATCGTTGGTCTAAAGTCCGATTCCGCTGCATGACTTTCTAGAATATCAGCCGTTTCAAACATGGTATGCAAGTTTTCTTGGCGACTTTCTAAAACTGCTTCGATGATATCATGGCGAATGTTTTTACCACTAAACCATTGTTTCATACGACCTTTAATGAATTCTGTTAGCACTTCTTCATCTGAGTCAATACTTAAACCAAAACGTTCAATGTCTTCATTGATTAACTCTTTCATTTGTTGTTGTAAACGAACGATTGGGAAGTCCCATCCTTTCGATTCGATAATACGGATAATACCATAAGCTTGTCTTCGTAACGCATATGGGTCATTTGATCCTTTAGGCATAAGTCCTACAGCAAAAAATGATAATAACGTATCAGACTTGTCTGCAATAGCTAAAACAGCCCCTATATTACTTTCGGGTAACTCGCCATCACTTGATTTAGGTAAATAATGCTCGCGAATTGCTTGAGCTACACCTTTACTTTCACCTTTAATTGTGGCATATTTTTCCCCGATTAATCCTTGTAACTCTGGGAACTCATCTACCATTAATGTTACCAAATCAAACTTATAAATTTGGGCAGCACGTTCTAACTCTTTCATCTCTGTGTCAGATAGACCAACTGATGTTCCGATTAATCTTGAAATCACAGAAACACGTTGCATTTTTTCATACATTGACCCAATTTTTTCATGGAATGTGACTGATTTTAGTTTTTCGACATAATCAGCAATAGATGATTTCAAATCTTCTTCATAGAAAAATTCTGCATCTTCCAAACGAGCTTGAAGAACTTTTTCATTTCCTTTTCTAACGTTATCAAGATAGTCAGAGTTACCATTTCGTACAGAGACAAAATGATTTAGTAAGTTTCCTTCTGAATCTAGGACTTCAAAATAACGTTGGTGTTCTTTCATCGACGTTATTAAAACTTCTGAAGGTAATGATAAGTAGTTTTTCTCAAAGTTTCCAACAAAAACAGTTGGGTATTCAACAAGGTTAACGACTTCTTCTAATAAATCGGCATCTTGAGGAATTGTCCATTGATTGGCTTCTTCTATATCATTGATTTGTTTACTAATTTTGTCTTGGCGAATCACTGGATTAACAATCACAAACTGTTCTTCCAAAGCTGTTTCGTAATCAGATGAGTGATTAATTGTCGCAACTTTTCCTAAGAAACGATGTCCACGAGATGTGTTTGAACTATTGATACCAAATAATGACATAGGGATAATTTTATCTTCAAGTAACGCCACTAACCAATGTACTGGACGGATAAAGCGGTAGTTTCCTTCTCCCCATGTCATGCTGATTGGAAACGTTAAATGAGCTACGACATCTGTTAAGCCTGGTAAAACCGTTTCAACAGGTTGGCCTTCAATAAATTTATCAACAAAGACATACTCAACATCTTTAATTGTTTCAAAATATAAATCATCAGTTGTTGCCCCTTGACCTTTAGCAAAACCAATCGCTGCTTTTGTCCAATGACCGTCCGCATCTTGTGCGATTTTTTTTGCCGGTCCTTTTGCTTTTTCTTCTATGTTTTCTTGTTTATCAGCTAATCCATTTACACGAATAGCAAAACGTCTTGGTGTAGAAAACACTTCGATATTATCAAATGACACACGGTGTTCATTCAAGTAATCTGCTGCTTTTTTAGCAAATTGTTTTGATGTTGGAGTGACTAAATGAGCTGGTACTTCTTCCAACCCGACTTCTAATAAAAATTGTTTACTCATGAATATCCTCCTCCACTGATTCTTTTAATAATGGGAAACCTAATTTCTCACGTTCTTCAACAAACCCTTTAGCTAACGCTCTAGCCATATTACGAATTCTTGCTAAATAACCCGCACGTTCTGTAACAGATACGGCTCCTCTAGCATCAAGTAAGTTAAACATGTGACTACATTTTAATACATAGTCATACGCAGGATGAATTAATCCTAATTCAATGGCACGTTTTGCTTCGTTTTCATAGCTATTAAATAAGTTTAATAATAATTCTTGGTCACTTTGTTCAAATGAATACACTGAATGCTCATATTCAGGTTGCACAAAAATCTCACCGTATTTAACGCCTTTCGTCCATTCTAAATCATAGACACTCTCAACTTCTTGAATGTAAGAAGCCAAACGTTCTAATCCATATGTAATTTCTGATGTGACTGGTTTACACTCTAATCCACCCACTTGTTGGAAATAAGTAAACTGAGTGATTTCCATTCCATCTAACCAAACTTCCCAACCTAATCCAGCACAACCCATAGAAGGATTTTCCCAGTTATCTTCAACAAAACGAATGTCATGTTGTAATGGGTCAATGCCTAATACTTTCAAACTATCTAAATATAATTCTTGAATATTTTCTGGTGAAGGTTTCATCACGACTTGGAATTGATGATGTTGATACAAACGGTTTGGGTTATCTCCATATCTTCCGTCTGCAGGACGACGTGATGGTTCAACGTATGCTGCGTTCCAAGGTTCTGGACCAATCGCACGTAAAAAAGTATATGGACTCATTGTTCCGGCCCCTTTTTCCGTGTCGTATGCTTGCATTAACATACAGCCTTGATTTGACCAATAATTTTGTAGAGCTAAAATCATTTCTTGTATGGTTAATTTTTGACTCATTGTTTCTCCTCCTATTTTTTAACATAATAAAAAGTCCCTATGCTTGATAAACATATCAAACATAGGGACGACTATTCGCGGTTCCACCCTACTTCCGTTTTCACGGCAGCTTCATTTTAAAACACTCCAGAATGCCTTCAAGATGAGGTCTAATATTTGGCTTACACTCTCCCAAACTCGCTTTCATTAGCTCACTCAACTTTACTTAGTTCTTTCAACGTGTCTATCTAAGTTGTCTTTATTTTAATTGGTATTGTCTTGTTTGTCAATTTTGTTTTCTCTTTTTGGAATCATTTCCTTCCAATTTTGCATATCATCAATAAATTTTTTACTTTTTAACTGCAACCCAACGTATTCTTCATAGATGGAATCAATCACTTGTCTAATGTATTGTTTCGTCTCGTCAGATAAGTTAATACTTTTAATCTGTTCAAAACTAATGTGATTAAATAATCGAATAAAATGCAATGCTCTTGGTGAGTAGTGAAACCTTCGATCATCCATTGACCAATGTTTTTGGCACAACACACCGTGATATTTATCAGAAAAATCAAATGGTTCCTCTTGACTGCCACAAATGGCACACGATGAAAAATTAAGTTGGATGCCAAAACGTTGAAGCAGTTGTATTTCAAAAATATTGGTGATTATTTCGGCATCATAGCCCTCATCTATCAGGGTTAGTGAGTCTTTGATAAAACCAAATAAAAACGGATCATAAACATTATCGTCAATGGCAGCATCACTTAAATTAAGGATATAAGTAGCATAGGCTGATAAAAAAATATCCTGTTGAATCGCAAAAAAAGGATGAATGTCTTTGGCAGAGTTTAAAAAAGAGAGACCTTCTTCTTTTAAATCACCAATGTAATTGGCTTGAGTAAAGGGTTGGATGGCTGAATTGATTTGACTGTTCTTTTTATTCGCGTGACGCACAAAAAACATGCGTTTGCCACTTGATTCAGTAAAAATCTTAACAAGTTTATCACTCTCACGATAATTTCTTGAAAAAAGAACAATCCCATTAACCTCTTGTGGTCCTCTCAATTTCTCACCTCCTTAAATGAATAAAAAACATGGAAAAATCCATGTTTAATAATCTGTTTCTCTGTATCCGTAATTTTGTAAATCACGACGTTTATCACGCCAATTTTTTTGTACTTTTACCCACAATTCTAAGAAGACTTTATCACCTAAAAGGTTCTCAATATCTTTACGACTTTTCGTTCCGATATTTTTAAGCATTTTACCACCTTTACCAATAATAATGCCTTTTTGGCTATCGCGTTCCACTATGATTGTGGCTTGAATATGAATTTTATCATGATCATCACGTTTCATGCTTTCTGTTACGACCGCTACAGAATGAGGAACTTCTTGTTCCGTTAATTGTAAGACTTTCTCACGAATAAGTTCGGACACGATAAAATACTCCGGATGGTCAGTGACTTGATCATCTGGGAAAAACTGTGGCCCTTCTGGCATATCATTTACCAAGGTTTCTAATAAATGTTCCACATTATTTCCTTCCGTGGCAGAGATTGGGACAATTTCTTTAAAATCAAGCTCTTGACGGTAATCATCAATAATCGGTAACAATTCATCTGGATGAACGGTATCAATTTTATTAATGACTAGATATACAGGAGCATCCGCTTTCTTCAATCGTTCGATGATAAAGTCATCACCACGACCTCTTGGCATGTCCGCACTCACCATAAAGATAACGGCATCGACTTCACGTAACGCACTATAGGCTGTTTCAACCATAAAGTCGCCTAATTTATTTTTTGGTTTATGAATTCCTGGCGTATCAATAAACACAATTTGTGCTTCTTTTGTTGTATAAATTCCTTGAATTTTATTTCGTGTTGTTTGAGCTTTATTACTCATAATCGCAATTTTTTGAGCCACAATACGATTTAATAAGGTTGATTTCCCGACGTTTGGTCTTCCGACAATTGCGACAAATCCTGATTTAAAATTTTGTTCTGACATTCAATTTATCCTTTCTTAACGACCTACTAAAAATGATATTATTTTAGGTAGGAAGATGATCATCCCCACAAATATAGCAAAAAAGGCACTGAGTAACACCATACCGGCAGCCATGTCTTTTACTTTTTTCGCTAAAGGATGATATGTTTTATTTGTTACTAAATCAACTAATACTTCAAATGCTGTATTGGTCATTTCAGCCATCAATACTAACACAATCGCACAAATTAACCATAACCATTCAGCGATTGAAATGTGACAGAAAACACCCAGTATAACCGCACTGAGTCCTAACAATAAATGGTACTTCATGTTTCTTTCTTCTTTTATCACAGTCTTTAATCCATATAATGCATGAGTTAAAGACTGGATAAAACGTCGATTTTTCTCAGTTTGTTTATCGTTCCAAGCCATACGCATCTAAAATCTTTCTCTGTAGATCAAACATCTCTTTCTCATCTTCTGGTGTCATATGGTCATATCCATTAAGATGCAAAAATCCATGAATCGTTAAAAAACCAAGTTCTCTATCAAATGAATGGTCATATTCTTCTGCTTGTTCTTTCGTTCGATCAACAGAAATGAATAAGTCCCCAATATTTCTTGGTAAACCAAGTTCTTCTAAATCAAATTCAAAACCTGATAAATCATCTTCTTCTAATGCAAAACTGATTACATCAGTCGGACGATCTTTTTGACGATGCTCTTTGTTGATTTGATGAATTTCTTCATCATCAACAAACGTCACTGACATTTCCGTATTTTCTGGTAGATTAATGACTTCTTGTTTCGCTGCAAAATCTATAATCGTTGAAACCAAGTTTAATTGTTCGTCTGTAAGTGTGTTCGTTTTATCGAGGAGTACCAAATCCATTGTTAAATCCTTCTTTCTTCTTGTTCTTGTTTCATTTTTTCTGCTTCTGATTTCATTTTCGGGTATTTAATTCGTGAATGGAATGTTGAACATAACCCGTCCACTAAGGATTTTTCAATTATAGCAATCTCATCCAATGTTAAACCTGATTCATTTAACTGCCCATCTTCTAATCTTGATTGAATTAAGTTATGGACAAATTCTTTGATTTTTTCATTCGTTGGGTGATCCATCGCACGAACAGCTGCTTCAGCACTATCAGCAATATTAATCACACCAGCTTCACGAGATTGAGGTTTTGGTCCAGGATATCTAAATGCCTCTTCAGTTGTCTCTGGATTTCGTTCTTGTTCTTTAATGAAGAAATACTTCATCAAGGTTGTCCCATGATGTTGTTGACACACATCAATGACAAATTGTGGCATATTAGCTTCTTCTAGAATCTTCACACCATCTGTCACGTGACTAAATATAATTTCTTTACTATCTGATGGTAACAAGAAATTGTGAGGATTTTCCGCCCCATCTGGTAAATTTTCCACGAAAAAGTTTGCGTGTTTGATTTTACCCACGTCATGATAGTAACTTGCCACGCGTGTTAATAACGAGTTTCCTCCAATTTGAGCGACGGCGTTTGCACTTAAACTAGCCACCATCATACTATGATGGTACGTTCCAGGAGCTTCTTCTAACAATTGTTTCAATAAAGGTTGATTTGGGTTACTTAATTCATTTAATACAATCACACTATCATCTGTTAACAATAGTTCGATGTACGGATATAGCCCAATAGATAAAATAAATGAAAATAGACCACTACCTGTTGAAATAAATAACGTTGTAATAGAACGACTATCTCCAATATTAAAGCCTTGATAAATCACTAATACTGCCATAAATAAAATGGGCATAATGATTAATAAAAAGAAGGACTCTTTCAACTGTGCCCCAATCCGTTTGTTTACTAAAAATGTCGCAACAAACGCAGAGAACATGTAAAATAGCGAGATAACTAAAAGTGACGTCGTACCGGCAAGGTTATAAAAGATAAAGATTGAGAAAATTGCTTGGAACATCCCCATCAGTAGTCCCCATCGTTTATCTAAAAACATATACAAAATAACCGAGCCAAATGCCGCGGGGAATAATAAAGAGACGTTACTTAAGCTATCTTTTTGTAACAGATAAAGTAATTTCATAAACAGGACACTTACCGTAATAGCAATTGTGTACAATGTCACACTTTTAACGCGAATCTCTTTATCTGAATGGCATAAAATATAAATAATCAATACAATTTGTAATACAATCGCTAATATCATCGATAAAAGCGGTGATGTCGAGGTTGATTGATTCGTTAAGCCAAGCAACTTAATTTTTTCCATTGCTTTTGAATCAATTTGTTCCCCTTCTCGAACAATGATTTCACCTTGATAAATCATCACAGGAAGCACATTATTTTTGGCATTTTCTTTCATTGCTTCTGTCGCTTTGTCGTTGACTACTTCATTGACAACAATCGCTTTATCAAAAATCATAACCAAGAGATTCAATTCTTGAGATGTTAGCTCTTTGTACTGAACCAATTCTTTGGCTGCTTGTTTTTCACTCTGTAATGTTGAGTTTCGAATATGTTTCGATAAAATTGTTTTTAACGTACTTTCTGCTGCTTGTTCTAGATTATCAAGATCACTTGAAGATAGCTCCAGTAATTCTTCATAAAACGTATCTGGAAAAGATTGAAAGAAAGCAATATCTGTTTGGTTAAATTTTTCAAAATTCGATTTTAGCATCGGCAATTTATCTTCTACTGTAGGTTTAGACGAACTTTTTTTGTCATTATACTGTTTTTCTGCTGCCTCATTGACTTGCTTAACCAATTTAAAAATCGTTTGGACAGACTCTACTTGTTTTGCTTCAACATCTGGATTAAACGTATATTCTGGCGTGATACTTTCCATCGCCAACCGTTGTTTTTCTTTTGTTTCATCCTTATTTTCAATTGTTTTATTAGCACGAATGGTCTCACTAGATAATTGCCCGACTTTATAAGTCACTTGCTTTTGTCTAACACTACCAAACATCAAACCAAACATGATTAAAGACATTAAAAATAGAATTAGAGGTGTATAATATTTTCCAAGTGCTTTAGGCACTTGTTGTATTGTTTTCATTTACCTCACTCACTCCTTTTTGCTCCTTTTAGTTGTCTGCATATGCCTTAATGATATCAGCCACTACTGGATGTCTTACCACATCTTGAGTAGAAAATTCGATAAATGTAATATTTTTGATTCCTTTTAGAATTTTTTCCGCATGAATCAAACCACTTTCAACACCGCGTGGCAAATCGATTTGGGTTTTATCACCATTGATAATCATTTTTGATCGATTTCCTAAACGGGTCAAAAACATCTTCATTTGAGCATTGGTTGTATTTTGTGCTTCATCTAAAATAACAAATGCTTCTTCTAACGTACGCCCTCTCATATAAGCTAAAGGTGCAATTTCAATCACACCTCTATCCATCAAACGCGTCGTATGTTCCATACCAAGTATTTGATATAATGCGTCATAAACTGGACGTAAGTATGGATTAACCTTCTCTTGTAAATCACCAGGTAAAAACCCTAAATTTTCTCCTGCTTCAACAGCCGGACGTGTGAGAATGATTTTTTCTACCTCACCTTTTTTTAGCGCACTCACGGCCATAACAACCGCTAAAAACGTTTTACCCGTTCCTGCCGGTCCAATACCAAACGTGACGTCATTTTTTTTAATGGCATGAATGTATTTTTTTTGCCCGTCATTTTTTACACGAATTGGATTGCCTTTATTGTCTTTTAATAAAGCATGTTCATAAAGACTAAAAAATGTCTCCAATTGGCCTTTTTTAGCTAACTGGATAGCGGTTAAGACATCACTACTATTAATTTTATGTCCTCTTAATATTAGTTGTTGTATGACTGTTAAGATGTCTTGAACCATCGAAACATCTTCAGCATTTCCTGATAAATGAACAACCTCTCCCCTAGAAGAAATTGATACATGTGTATAATCTTCAAGCATTTTGATATGTTTATCGTGAGTTCCAAATATATCGTTGCTTTCAATGTTTTTATCTAACATAAAAACTAATGTTGTTTCTGACGTCAATCACTACAGCTCCTTCATCATCTTATAACCTAAATAATACCATATTATGTCAATAAAAAAAATCAGGACTCATTATTTTATGAATCCAACTATTAACACAACGATTAACTTCTTTATCAAATTTGCCTTAACTTTTGACGTCACTTTAACATTTTCTTTATCAAATTCATAAAACCTTCGTATATTCTTACGGTTCATTTAAGGTTTGAAGACTATGATTAAGACAGTTCAAAGAAAGAAGATGATGTCGCAACAAATTGCCTGATTCTTTTGAGTGTTAGAGGCTCATTTGTCTCTACCTCCTTTATATAATGTGGGCGAACGTGGTGTTTTCACTCTAAGGGTCTAAGCGTGTGTTTGTTCTCTATTTACCGAGGTGTAGGTTCGAATCCTACCGTCCACTTAGCACCACCATTTATCTTGAAAGGATGAGTCATATGAAGAAAAAAACGATTCTCTTAGTAACCCTTGCAACTGCCATTACTACACGTGTCCTTGTGTTAAAAAAACACCAACGGACTGCACTCAATAAACAGACTGGCTACTATAGCTAGTCTGTTTTTATACGTTCATTTGGTTAAAGGCTTGTATTTTTTGTTGTAACTCCCGCTCTTCTTCTGGACTAACCCTATGTTCACTTATTCTTTTATTAACCCATTCAGGTAATGATTCCGTCTTTTGTTTTAATTTTTTTGATTGTTGTGCTTTCTTTTCTACAAGAAGTCTTTCAAATTTCTCTTGTAAAACGTTTGGATTTCTGACATGTCGCGACCAAAAATCATGTGTCGCTAACCACGTAATCATCTCTTCAATCTCACTCATCTCGATGTTTTCCTCCTCATGAATCCGTTTTAAATCATTGGCCCAACGTGACACATTTACACGGCTCATCTCTTTTGGAAAATCTTTTGCTAGATTACTTTGAAATCTTTTGGCTAATTGCAACTGGCTTTCCGTATATCGACACGCACTCTTTTTATTCTTTGTATTATTATTTTTAGTATTAGTTATAGTATTCTCTTTAAACTTTTCTTTCATACGGCCATCAACTTTTGTTGGGGAGGTTGACTCTTTTTCTTTAATAGGCTCTTCAACTATTCTTATACGCCTCTGAGCGATTTCTTTGCTATCTTTTTTGTACCGCAACTCCACTGTGATAAATCCCTGTTCTTTCAGTTGATTGACCCATTTTGAAACGGAAGTCTTACTCACGCCATAAAGTGTCGCAAAATAATCATTGCTTGCCCAACAATAGCCTTCTTGGTTGCAAAGTGCTGTAATTTCTCCGTACAATAATTTGGCATTCGGACTGATCGTTTTAGCGTATCTCACTTTTGCTGGAATAATACAATAATAATTCGGTTGTTGTGTCATTAACTTGTCCTCCATGACATTTTTTCTCTACACTTATATAAACGATTGCCAAATCAATTTTGTCACCCATTTTTTTAATTTATTTTAACCAACTATTATTTAACTATGTTATGATATAACTATAAAACAGACTGACTAAGGAGAGAATAACGATGGATTTAAACTTATTTATGACTTGGATTATTGGTATTGGTATTATTGCAAGCGTGATTTTTACCGGAATCCAATTACAACAGAATAAAAAAAATGACTATAAAAAAATTGTGTCAAAAAATGTGTTTGTTTGGGTTGCAGAATTTAGAGAATTAATGACGCAATTCTTACTTGAATACAACGGAACAAACGATAAGAACGAGTTGAAAAATTTGTTGTTTGAAATAAAACTAAACTGTTCAAACAATAATCCTGATCAAGTCGATTTAATTAATTTACTAACATTGGCAATCGAATTTGATGAATACCATGATAAAATATCTGATGATATCATTCGCCAAACTGATGTTGTGCTAGATAATGCAACAAGACTTTTTGCGTTAGAATATGGCGTGACAGAGCAAGAATTACAAATGAATCATCAAAAAATTTACGATAGCTATAGCCCACTAACTATCCGCTACATCAAAAAAGAAAAAATTAAAGACATTAAAAAAAAACCAACATCAACTAAACAATAAATAGATATTTTTTAAACGTGCTGATACACTTATATTATCAGTGCGTTTTTATTTTAAAAAATACGTGTTAAAAAGGAGAATGGTCATGAAAAAAGGATTGGACCCGATTTTTAACCAAGACACTAACATACTAGTTTTAGGAAGTGCACCCAGTGAACAATCCTTAAAAAAGCAACAATATTACGGAAATAATGGCAATCAGTTTTGGAAAATGTTATTTAACTATTACAATGTGCCATTTGAAACGGACTATAACAAACGCGTGAATTTCCTTTTAGATCACCACATTGGTTTATGGGATGTTTATCATTTATTTGAGCGTGAAGGCAGTTTAGATACGTCGTTTAAAACAGTTGAGTTAAATGATTTTAGCCAAATTCTAACTCAAGCAGATATCAAATTGATTATCACAAACGGTAAAAAAGCCTATGATGAAGTCATTAACAATCAGTTATTTCCAGAAATAAAAATCGTCCCTTGTATCTCAACTAGTGGTGCTGCAAATGGACAGATGGAAAAACGGAAAATGCAGTGGGAAGAAGCGTTGGAGATGGTGGATAAAGAATTTTAGTAACCCTACTTTTCAATGTAGAATCAATCATATTTTTATGATAAAATAACTCAGCGATTGTTCAAAATTGCACAATTTACTTTGAGAGGGTTTTTTATTTGAAAAATATACTTGACTACCAACCATTAAATCTTTATACCAACTACAAAGAGGCGGCCGAAAAAACACCGATGATTCCGATTATTTTCGATGAAACACTACCAGCTTTTGCCTCACTTGGCTTAGAAACAACGTATAAAGACAGCCATGACAAAATATTAAAAAGAGCCTATCAGTTAGCCCATTTAGGTGTTAAAAAAGGCGATAAAATCATCCTATATAAAAGTCCTAAATTTGATACGTATTTACTTGCTGTCGCAGCATCTTTCCTTGGTGCGATACCTGTCATGGTGTCTTATCATTTATCACCTGAAACCATTGGCGTGTTTGTTGAGCGTTTAGAAAATCCATTTATTTTATTTGATGATATGACTGAAGATAATGTAAGAGCCGTGCAAAATAGTTCACATGATAAAAAAATTTCATTAGAGACATTATTAAACGCCTCAGCACAGCCTGTATCGCAAGAAGAGTTGGGCAAAGATGACATAGCATACATGACTCACACGTCTGGCACAACAGGTATCCCAAAACTAATTTGTCATTCTTATCACTCAATGGGATGGCGAACTAAATGGCAACGAGAAATATTTACTCATATTTCTAAAAAAGAATTGGTCGCGTTTCACATCTCTCCTGTTCATTCTCGTTTTAATATTGGGGTTTCTTCATTGATGAGTATGGGATTTCCTATGATGCCGCTAGCAAATGCGACACCTCAACGAGTGGAAGACATGCTAACAACACACCAACCTATTGCTTTAGAGACACATCCAAATAATTTCGTCCAATGGGCAAGATTGGCAAAAGAAAAACCTCAAGTGTTTACTAGCATTAAATTTTATCATTCGACATTTGATGCAATAAACAATGCTACTATGTTAGCCTTTTTAAACGCGTCAAAAGAAAATGACCCTATCTTTTTACAAGTTTACGGTCAAAGTGAATGCGGTCCAATGATTTTACGTTCACACACCATTGATTCACTAAAAGACTCTGATGCTCGTGATATGGGCGTTGGACTTGAAGGTTTAACAAAAGCCAGAATCACCGATGAAAATGGCACACTGCTACCTGTCATGACAGATGGACACATTCAGTTTTTATCAAAAGGCCGTGCATTAACTTATTATAAAGAAGATGCTCGTTTTGAAGAAAATGTTTATGGTAAATGGTGGGATAGTGGCGATTATGGCATGATGGACGAGCGTGGTCACTTATACTTAAAAGATCGCCAAGTCGATTTGATTGAAAACATTGATAGCACGCTTGCACTGGAAGATTATTTATTAGATGCCTTGGATTTCTTGGAAGAAGTCGTGATTGTGCGTGGAAAAGATAACTCTCCTCAACCTGTTTTAGCTGTTGTTCCTGGAAAAGAAATGGATTGGGACGCGTGGTGGATGCAAGTAGCCGACCTCCCTCATTTAAATGAGCCCATTATCAAAACATTTGACGAAATACCTCATACCGCCACAATGAAAGTTCAACGATTACAGTTGGAGAGATGGCTGAAGGAAGGATAGGAAAAAACGTTAGAGATGTGAAAACATGTCTAACGTTTTTCAATATTAATGACTTTAGTCATCCTCATCATTTGACGTAGAGCCTAAATTTATTATCCCACAGACCCTTCCATCTCATATGAAATCAGTCTATTTAATTCAACGGCATATTCCATTGGCAATTCTTTCGTAAATGGTTCCACAAATCCCATGACAATCATCTCTGTCGCTTCTTCTTCTGACAAACCACGGCTCATCAAGTAGTAAAGTTGTTCTTCAGAGATTTTTGATACTTTGGCTTCATGTTCCAACGCCACATGACTATTGTGGATTTCGTTAAATGGAATCGTATCACTCTTCGATAATTCATCCATAATAATCGTGTCACACTCAATATGTGAGATTGATCCTTCACTTTGTTTTGAGAAAGTGACTTGTCCACGGTAGTTCACTTCACCACCATCTTTAGCGATTGATTTAGAAACAATTGAGCTTGATGTATTTGGTGCGTTGTGAATCATTTTTGCCCCAGTATCTTGAATTTGATTCGCTCCAGCAAACGCAACAGATAACATGGTTCCACGAGCGCCTTCTCCTTCAAGATAAACACTTGGGTATTTCATAGTTGTTTTAGCTCCTAAGTTTCCATCAATCCATTCCACTGTTGCCCCTTGATCTGCACGAGCACGTTTTGTTACTAAGTTATACACGTTATCAGACCAGTTTTGGATGGTTGTGTAACGGCAATACGCATCTTTTAAGGTAAAGATCTCCACAATCGCCGCATGCAAACTATTGCTTGAATAGGTTGGTGCAGTACATCCTTCAACGTAATGCACGCTTGCGCCTTCATCAACAATAATCAACGTACGCTCAAACTGTCCAGTATTTTCAGCGTTAATACGGAAGTAAGTTTGTAAGGGCACATCTACTCGCACGCCTTTTGGTACATAGATAAATGTTCCACCAGACCATACTGCTGAGTTTAATGCTGCTAATTTATTATCAGTTGGTGGCACTAAAGACGCGAAATATTGTTTAAATAAATCTGGGTACTCTTTTAACGCGGTGTCTGTATCAGTAAAGACGATTCCCAATTTTTGGAATTCTTCTTTCATATTGTGATACACCACTTCTGATTCATACTGCGCACTTGCTCCAGCTAAGTATTTTCGTTCTGCTTCTGGAATCCCGATACGTTCAAAGGTTTCTTTGATTTTATCTGGCACATCATCCCAATCACGGGCTGGTTTATCACTTGGTTTTTGGTAATAGTTAATCTTATCAAAGTCCATATCTGATAAATCTGGTCCCCATGTTTGCATTGGCATTTTGTGGAATGCTTCCAGTGATTTCAAACGAAACTCAAGCATCCATTCTGGTTCTTCTTTTTTAGCCGAAATCGCACGAACAATCTCTTCTGTTAATCCTTCACCTGTTGTATAGATCGGTTGCACATCGTCGTGAAAACCAAATTTATACTCTTCTAATTGTGGTACCTCACTCACTTGGGTCACACTCCTTATTCTTCACTATGTAATTCTTCGGTTACAACCGTTTGATTTTCTTCAATAATCCCACGCTCTAATGCTTTCCACGCTAACGTTGCACATTTTATCCTCGCAGGAAATTTTGCCACGCCCCCTAGCATTTGAGCATCTTTCAAGACTTTTTTCTTCTCACCAATGTTCTCACCTTGCACCAACTCTAAAAAGTCGGCAATGATTTCAATGGCTTCTTTTTCGGTTTTTCCTTTTACCGCGTCAGTCATCATACTGGCACTTGCCATACTGATTGAACAGCCATGACCGTCAAAGGCAATCTCATCAATTACCCCATCTTTCATCGCAAGTTGTAATTGAATCACATCCCCACACGTTGGGTTATTCAATTCAATTTGGCTAGTCGCTTCATCCAATACCCCTTTGTTGTGTGGGTGATTGGTATGATCTAAAATAACTTGTCGATAAAGATTGTCTAATCTAGATAAAGCCATCTGAGAAAAACTCCTTTGCAGCGATGATTGATTCAACTAATGAATCAGCATCTTCTTTTGTATTGTAAAAATAAAAACTTGCTCTTGCTGTTGAATGAACAGCCAAATAGCGAAGCAATGGCTGAGCACAATGATGTCCCGCTCGAATCGCCACGCCTTGCATGTCTAGTGCGGTTGCCAAATCATGCGGGTGCACGCCTTTAATGTTAAAGGCAATCACACCAGTATGTTTACTCGCATCTCTTGGCCCATATAACTCAAACCCATCAATCGCTAGTAATTTTGGCAACACATACTCGACTAGTTCCTGTTCATGTTTTGTAATCGTATCTAAACCAATTTCTTCCAAATACTTGATTGCACTTGCTAATCCAATCGCCCCAGAAATATTCGGTGTGCCGGCTTCAAACTTATACGGCAACTCTGCCCATGTGCTGTAATCATCATAGACAAAATCAATCATCTCACCACCAAATTCGATGGGTGACATGTTTTCAAGCCAAGTTTGTTTGCCATACAACACGCCAATACCAGTTGGCGCACACATTTTATGACCACTAAAGGCATAAAAATCGCAATCCAACTCTTGCACAGACACTGTCATATGAGGGGTTGATTGCGCACCGTCAACAACCATCACAGCACCGACTTCATGAGCCAGTTTCGCTAAGTCTTTGACAGGATTCACCACACCTAAGACATTCGATGCATGGGCAATCGACACAATTTTCACACCGGATACGATTTTTTCTTTCGCATCAGCCATATCCAACTCACCGTCTTCAGTCAAATCAATGTAGATGAGTTCAGCTTGTTTGCGTTTAGCTAGCTCTTGCCACGGCACAATATTTGAGTGATGTTCCATGCGACTAATCACAATTTTGTCACCAGGCTCAACAACTAACTCACCTAGTGAACGTGCCACCCAGTTTAATCCAGTTGTCGTCCCTCGTGTAAACAACACTTCTTTCACACTACTCGCATCAATAAATGCTCGCACGGTTTCTCGTGCTGCTTCATATTGACTTGTCGCACGTTCTGCCAATGTATGCACACCACGATGTACATTTGCATGACTGGTTTGCGTATACGTCACCAAATCATTGATCACAGGTGTTGGCACATGTGTTGACGCAGCGTTGTCTAAATAGACAAGTGGCTCATCATTTACTTGTTGAAAAAGAATTGGAAAATCTTGTTTGCGTTTAGATACAGTCATTTAATCAGCCAGCTTTCTATCAATTACTTGAACAAACTCCTCTTGAACAGATTTAACAGGGATTGACGTAATCACAGACCCTAAGAATCCACGTGTTACCAATCTTTCTGCTTCTTTTTGAGGAAGTCCTCTACTCATTAAATAATATAATTCTTCTGGGTCAAGACGACCAGCACTTGCTGCGTGTCCTGCCGTTACTTCAAATTCATCAATTAATAAAATCGGGTTCGCGTCACCACGCGCTTTATCAGATAACATTAACACACGACTTTCTTGTTGTGCGTCTGCGCCTTTTGCTCCTTTGATGATGTGACCAATTCCGTTAAAGGTTAACGTACTTTTCTCACGAATCACACCATGTTGTAAGATGTGACCAATTGAATGTGACGCTCTATTTGTCACACGTGTGTCGATTCCTTGTATTTGGCGACCTGTTGCAATTGCGACCACTTTCACTTCCGCATGAGAGCCTTCGCCCACCAGTTCAGAATCAAAATCAGCGACAACATTTCCGTCACTCATTAACCCTAACGCCCAGTCCACACTCGCATCACGCATAATGTAGCCACGACGATTTAAGTATGTGTTAACTTCTTTACCTAGACGGTCAATAGCGGCAAATTTTACTTTTGCTCCTGGTCTAGCAATCACTTCAACCACGATATTTGCTGCTAATTTTTCAGCCGTTTCACCAACTGATTGGAATCTTTCCAAGTAAGTTAACTCACTGTTATCATCAGCCACGATTAAGACATGTTTTACCATGGCACTGCTGTCGTTTAATTGGTGATAAAATAGTGATTCAAATGCGTCTTTTACAACCACATTTTTTGGCACGTATAAAAATACCCCACCGTTTAAAAAGGCTGTATGGAACGCAGTTAATTTATCTTCGTCACTTGGCACAGCTTTTGTCATGAAATATTTCTCAACTAAGTCGCTGTGCTCTTTCATTGCCGTAAAAATATCAGTAAAAATCACGCCTTGTTCAGCTAATTCGACTGGCATTTGTTCAAAATAAGTCGTTGTGCGACCTTGAATGATTAATGGGTTATCTTCTAGTTCTGTAAAAGAAGGCAAGATTTCCTCATTAATCACTTCATTGTTTAATTCACCGACATTCATTAAAGGCCAACGATGGTATTTTACTCTCTCAATCGCTGGTAATTCTAAGTCATCGATTTTATTTAACGCCTCTTTACGACGTTCTAACATCCATTGTGGTTCTTCCTGACTAGCTGAAAATAATGTCACGTCGTCAAGATAATCAGTTACATTTGTAGATTTCATTTATCTTGCCTCCTTCATTATTCTTCGTTTTCTTCGTAATCAATTCCTAATTCTTCACTGATTCCTTTGTATCCTTCTTCTTCAAGACGTTTCGCTAAATCAGCGCCACCAGTCATAACCACACGGCCATCCATCATAATATGAACCACATCTGGCACGATATAGTTTAATAGACGTTGGTAGTGAGTGATGATAAGTGACCCAAAGTTATCCCCACGCATTTCATTGATTCCTTTTGATACAACTTGTAAGGCATCAATATCAAGACCTGAATCGATTTCATCTAAAATCGCAAAGGTTGGTTCTAACATTAATAATTGAAGAATTTCATTACGTTTTTTCTCTCCACCTGAGAATCCTTCGTTTAAGTAACGTTCAGCCATCTCTTCTGGCATATCTAATAACGCCATTTTGTCATCTAATTTATCTAAAAAGTCCATGACTGAGATTTTGTCATCATCAGCACGTTTTGCGTTCATTGCCGCACGCATAAATTCAGCGTTTGTAATTCCTGGAATTTCACTAGGATATTGAACGGCTAAAAATAGACCAGCACGAGCTCGTTCGTCAACTTCCATTTCTAATACGTCTTCACCATCTAAAAGAATTTCTCCTTTAGTGACAGTATAATTTGGATTTCCCATAATTGCTGCAGATAAAGTTGATTTACCTGTTCCGTTTGGGCCCATGATCGCGTGAATTTCACCCGTTTTCATGGTTAAGTTAACACCTTTTAGTATTTCTTTTTCTTCTATTGATACATGCAAATCCTTTATTTCTAAAACGGACATGTTTTTCCCTCCAAATTATTACTTTATTAAAAATATACTCTTTATTAATTTTAACCTAATTGAGAATGGACTTCAATTTAAAAGTGTTTAAATTACGTCTTATCTTGAAAAAAGGCAGATAATAATTACTCTTATTTAATATTTCTATCAAATAACAAAAAAATGCAGACAATATTGTCTACATTTCTTTTTTTAAGATTCATGCACTGGGTCGTCTAATTCTGCTTTTGATTTATCTCCCAGCGCAATCGCCCATTTCAACAATATTGGGGCAATCACTGTGGTAAAGATAATGACTAAAACTAAAGACGCATACATTCCTTGATCGATAAAGCCTTTTTCAAGTCCTAACGCAATCAAGATTAACGCCATCTCGCCACGTGAAATCAGACTCGCACCAATAATGGCACAACTATTGTTATCAAATTTCTCGATTTTTCCTCCAAGGAACCCACCGATAAATTTAGTAAAGATAGCTAGTACGCTAAAGACAATGATTAATAACATATTTTCACCTAAACCATCTAAAACAAGTTTTAATCCAATGCTTACAAAGAATACTGGTGCAAATAATGCAGAAGTAATACTGGTTACTTTTCTTTCAACATATTCGGCAAATGGTGTTTGTGAGATTAAAATACCAGCAAAGAAAGCACCGATAATATCTGACATACCAATCCAATCAGCTAAGAAACTGAGTAGGAACACCATGATTAAAGAAAAGGCAACGTCTCGTTCTGGAACGATAAAGTATGACAACCCTTTAAGGATAATTGGTAAAATATATTTTCCGAAGATATAAATAAATAGGAAGAACAACACATTTTTAAAAAGAAATGGTAATACATCTGCAGTAGTTGTATTGGGGTTGACTAGATTTAAGACTAAGTTCAACAAGATAACGACGATAATATCGTCTAAAATAGATGATCCGATAATAATGGATCCTTCCTTAGTTTGTATGAAATTTAACTCTTTGAGTACCTGAATGGCGATACTTAGAGAAGTTGCTCCGAAGATTAGGCCAATAAACAGTGAAGTGTCTTGCGAATAATTAAACGACCTTGAAGCAAAGAAAAATACGGCGAATGGGATTAATACCCCTAGAAGACCTGTGATGAGAGAAGGTTTAAAATACTTTTTTAATATCTTTAAATCACTTTCCACACCAGCAATAAACATTAGAAGAATAACTCCCAAGTGGGATAACAACTCAATTGATGCATTGTTTTGTATGATGTTAAAAACAGATGGTCCTACTAATATCCCAACAATCAAACTCCCGACGACTGATGGAAGCCCAAATTTCATTGCAATGCTATCTGCTATTTTTGTAAATAAAATAATTAACCCTAAAGTTAACAAAATATCCATAATCTACCTCTTTTCATTTTTTATTTCGTTATACGAACGATTCCATAATGTTATCATTGACATGTTTTAGTTACACCTCGCTTTATTTTTCTTAATCAAACACTATATTGTATTTTAATCGTATAATAAAATAGGATGGGTTTCAAGTTTGAACTCTTACTGATTAATAAGACGTGGTTTCACGCATAAAAAATAAGTAGCAATAACCACTTGCTACTTATCCTTATAACTATTATTGAGTTACCACTGTAATAGTGCCTTTCCACTTCTCATTAACAAAATCAACAATTTTTTGATCATGTAATACGTCAACCAATGCTTTTGTTTTTTCTGAATCTTTGTCTTCTGTACGAACCGCAATAATATTGGCATATGGTGAGTTGTTATCTTCCACTAAAATACCATCTTTTTCTGGGTTCAACCCAATCCCTTCAGCAAAATTAGCATTAATAGCCACTAAATCGCCCTCTTTGTTTTGGTATGTTGTTGCCATCATCGCTGGATCGATGTCATATTTGAAAACTAATTTTTTCGGATTTTCTGAAATATCATCAAATGTGGCAGTTGTTAAATCAACACCCTCTTTTACTTTCACAAGTCCTGCTTCTTGAAGCATCCCAATCACACGACCCCAGTCAGTTTGAGAGTTGCTAACTAAAATGGTCGCACCATCTTCTAAGTCTTTGATGTCTTTAATTTTTTGTGAGTATAGTGCCATTTTTTCTAAATGGATTGCTCCTGCATTAGTAAAATCATACCCTTTTTCTTTAACTTCTTTTGTGAAGTATGGGATATGTTGGAAATAGTTGGCATCAATTTCTTTTTCAGCCAATGCTTTGTTCGGCAAGATATAATCTTGGAATGTCACGATTTCTAAGTCGTACCCTTTTTCTTTTAATAATGGTTTTGCTTCTTCTAAAATTTCCGCGTGTGGTGTTGGAGACGCACCGACTTTAATCACCTTGTCATCTTTACTTCCGCTGCCTGACGCACTATCTTTTGTGCTTCCACTATTGCCACATCCAACCAACGTTAAAACAGCTAATGCTGCCACGCCTAATTTAATCCATGTTTTTTTCATTTACTTTTCCCCCTAAATGTTAATTTCGTTTATCTGTTAATTTTACTAATAAATCACCTAACCATTGTAAAATAAACACAATGACTAGAATTAATACCGTTGCGACCATGATAATGGTGTGTTTGTTTCCCATGAATCCACCTTGATAAGCAAGAGAACCCAGTCCCCCTGCCCCGATTGCCCCTGCCATAGCCGTAAAGCCAATCATCGTAATGGTGGTCACTGTGATACCAGAGATTAATGCTGGCACACTTTCAGGAATTAAGACTTTAAAAATAATTTGCAATTGTGTGGCACCCATTGCTTCACTAGCTTCAAGTACGCCTGGATCTACCTCACGAAACGCAATATCGACCAACCTTGCATAAAATGGTGCGGCTGAAATGACTAAAGCTGGTAATGCCGCTGTTGGCCCTAACATTGTTCCTATCAATGCTTTTGTGATAGGGAACAATAAGATAATCAAAATAATAAATGGTATCGAACGGAATGTGTTACTGATGATTGAGACAATTCCGTAAAGTGTCTTACCAAGTGGTTTGTTGCTTTTCCCGAAATAGTAAAGCATTAGACCAATGATAAGGCCGATAATTACCACAAAAAATGTTGAGACAAACGTCATATACAATGTTTCTTTTGTGGCTTTGATAAAATCATCGACATTAATTTCACTAAAATTAAAATACGTTTCTATTAATCCTTTTTCCATGTTAAATCACCTCAACTCCTACGCCATGTTGTTCAAAATAAATTAAACTCTCAGACACCGTTGCCTCGTCACCTGTCAATTGCACAAGCATTGTTCCAAAAGATGAATGATTTGCTTGTCTAAGACTGGCTTGTAAAATATTGACGTTGATGTTGTATTCATGAATGACTTGCGATATAACCGTTTCTTTTGCTTTATCTCCCTCAAAAATCAAGCGAACTAATAGCCCCTCAGGATAATGTTTCACCAAGTATTGAATTGCTTCTTCGTTTTCTTCGCTGTCTTCTTGAATGTCTTGTTTGATAAATCTTGCGGTCACTTCATGCTCTGGGTGTCTAAAGACTGATAAAGTATCTCCTGTTTCAATCACACTGCCTGTTTCCATGACAGCGACTTTGTTACAAATCTTGCGAATCACATTCATCTCATGCGTGATTAACACGATGGTTAAGCCAAGTTGTTTGTTGATGTCTAACAATAAATCGAGTACTTCTTCGGTTGTTTGTGGGTCAAGAGCACTTGTTGCCTCATCACATAATAAAATCTCTGGGTCATTTGTTAGTGCTCTAGCGATGCCGACACGCTGTTTTTGTCCACCTGAAAGTTGACTTGGATAAGCATTTTCACGGCCTTCAAGACCAACTAGTTTAATCAACTCGCGTGCTCTTGCTTCTCTTTCAGCTTTTGACACATGACTAAATTCTAAAGGTAGTAACACATTGTCTAAAACCGTTCTCGACCATAACAGGTTAAAATGTTGGAAAATCATCCCAACTTTTTTTCGGTAATCTCGTAAACTTTTTCCTTTTAATTTCGTGATATCTTCACCATCCACTTCGATGATGCCACTTGTTGGTTGTTCTAATAAATTCAATAAACGAATTAATGTACTCTTACCTGCTCCTGAAAAACCGATTACCCCAAAAATGTCGCCACTTTTTATGGATAAATCAACATGTTTGACTGCTTCGACCGTTTGTTTTTTGGTCTTATAAGTTTTACATACATCAATTAACTCTATATTACTCATGATGTTGCCTCCTATATCTTGATAACAAAAAAAGCTTCCGTCCTTTATCTACTTTACATAAGTAAACAAAGGACGAAAGCGTTGTTTCGTGTTACCACCTTTTTTCATTATTACCTCACGATAATAATCTTACCCAGTACGCAAGCGAGTCGCTTTAAATACTGTTGTCCGGTAACGGGAACTCCCGAAAAATACTAGCGGTAGACGCTCATACTTTTATGCTCAAAGACCATCTTCTATTTCCTTCTTGTTCCTCTTTCTCACCATCCGAGGTCTCTTTATACAATCCAAAAATATACTCTTCTTTTCAAAGCAATGATTTATAAGGCATATAATAACAAATGAAAAAATGCCTGTCAACAATTTTATTCGTCATTTTTTATAATTATGACTACTTAGTTTACGTTGCTATTCTACCATAATCATTGTAAAATATAGTAGTAGTAATACAGTAGCGTTTACAAATATTATTTGAAGGAGCTAATTTTATGGATTTAGCAAAATATGTCGATCACACGTTATTAAAACCAGATGCCACAAGAGAGCAAATCAAAACATTGTGCGAGGAAGCCGCAGAATATGATTTCGCCTCAGTTTGTGTCAATCCTTTCTGGGTAAGCTATGCAGCAGAAATTTTAGCTAATGCAAAAGCAAAAGTGTGTACAGTTATTGGGTTCCCTCTAGGAGCAAACACAACAGAAACCAAAGTATTTGAAACAACAAATGCTATTGAAAATGGTGCAGAAGAAATTGATATGGTGATTAATATCGGTGCACTAAAAAATAAAGAATACGATATCGTAGAACAAGATATTGCAGCAGTTGTTAAAGCAAGTCATCCAAAAGCGATTGTAAAAGTAATTATCGAAACATGTCTTTTAACTGACGAAGAAATCGTTAAAGCATGTGAATTATCTGTTGCAGCAAATGCTGACTTTGTTAAAACATCAACAGGATTCTCAACTGGTGGTGCAACACCTAAAGATGTGAAACTAATGAAAGACACGGTTAAAGACAATGCATTTGTTAAAGCATCAGGTGGCGTTCGCTCTAAAGAAGATGCCTTCACGATGATTGAAATGGGTGCTGACAGACTTGGAACAAGTTCTGGAATCCTTTTAATAAAAGAAGACTAGAACATAAAAAAGTCGATCAATTCTTGCTAATAACAAGATTTGATCGACTTTTTATTTTAGTAATCAAATTGTCGATAGTAACGGCGGATGTCTAATGGATGACAATTTAGTTTTTCAACATAAGCGTCTATACGTTGTGTCACACAGTGCATTAGTAAATATGATAAGACACGTCCTCTATTTTTCTCACTTATACCATCCACTGGATAATCTTTTGTGTCAATAAAAGTATAATTAGCACAAATTCGAGGTAAAAGATTTTTTACACGTTCTGATAACATACGCTGCTCATCTTCTCCTAAAAATAATGTCACAGGAGTAGTTTCATCAATAACTTCTAAAGTGCCATGTAAAAATTCAGCAGAATGAATTGATTTAGAACGTAACCAACTTTGTTCTTCCCAATAACACATTGCATATGAGTATACTGCCCCCCACTGGTTACCTGCCCCTATAAAATAATGCATTGCATCATGACGATGTTTTTGTGCAAATTCCAAACCAAAACTATCTGCTTTCTTTTCAGCCTCAACTAAACCTTTCGCTAAATAGTTATCTAATTCCGCATAGTACTCTTCATAGTCATCAAAGTCGCCATTTCTATTCATTAAACGATCAGCTACCATAAAATATTTAATTTGTTCTGTTCCTAATGGTTCGTAACAAACAACGTAATCACATAATTCAGCTAAAATACTCCCTGCTTTATCAATAAACCCAAGTAGTGTTGCACCGACTTCTTTCATTTCTTTCACTGCACGAACAACCTCTTGTGTCGTACCAGTAACTGAAGATAGAATGACTAAAGATTTTTCAGTTAATCGTCTATTTCCCGTTGTATAATACTCTGCTGCATGTTGGACATAAACTGGTAAATCACTTCTCCCATTCATATATGTTACTGCTTGCATACCCGAAGCATATGTTCCACCAATTCCTAAGTAAAACACATTATCAAAACCTTCATCCCACACTTTATCGATGATTTCTTCAACAGTAGGTCTTAATTCTAAAGCACCCTGTATTGTATCAATTTGTTGTTGTTCATTAAATTTTAGCATATTTTTATCCTCCTAATAATCTTGTTTTATTAAAATTTATTATCCTAAAATGCCATACCAAGTCAGTAAGACACCGATAATTGCTGCTCCTAAAATTTGCCATAATACATTAACTTTTCGTTTATTGAGTTTATAGAATATATATAAAACTACTAAACTCATTAATCCTGGCATCATGCCATCTAATATATTTTGTAATGTTTGTGCTTCATCTCCACTACCTAACTTCAAAGTAAAGTTAATCGCAACCATTTCATTTGTCATGGCTCCAATCACCATTACTCCTAAAATAGATGCAGCTTTTTTAAAGGTTTCCATTAACCCAGACTCTTGAATCTTAGTTAGATATCCTACTCCTAATTTATAACCTGACATCACACCATAGTATCTTAGTAAGTAAGCTGGAATATTGTAGAGTAACAGGAACAATATTGGGCCCAGGATATTTCCTTTTTCTGCAAGAGAAACAGCTAGTCCTGTTGCTATTACACGAATGGTTCCCATGAAAATAGAATCACCAATTCCGGAAAGGGGACCCATTAATGCTGTTTTAATCGAACTAATTGAAGAAAGATCAAAGTCATCACTGTTAGCATTTGTTTCCTCCATTGAAGCAACAACTCCACCTATAAAAGGTACAATTTGTGGTGTACAATTAAAAAATTCCATATGTCGTTCTAGAGAATTAGCATACTGCGCATCATCTTCTCCATACAATTTTTTCATAAGTGGCGACATCATATGAGCAAAAGCTAAATGCATTTGCCTCTCATAATTCCAACCAAATTCCATTGGCAGTGAGCGCCAAAATATACGCATTAAATCTTTCTTCGTTACTTTTTTTTCATTAGAAGTCATCATCATCTTCCACCCCTTGACCTGTTATCGTATTTGTCATTGAATGTGAACCTGTATTATTAAATTTCATTGTTATAAAAATCAGAACCAATCCAAACATAGCAACCCCTAATACTGGAACATGGAGATACGATGACAATAAAAATCCTAAAAAGAAGTATGGAATAATTGATTTATTCAAAATCATTTGTAATAAAATTGCGAATCCAATTGCGGGTAATAAGTTTGCAGAAACTTCTAAACCGTTAATAATTTTATCTGGTATCATGGAAAGGACATGCTCGATTTGTGAGCTACCTAGATAAAACCCAAGGAAGCATAGTACACCGCGTCTAGTACATTCTAATAAACCAATCGTCCACATAGATTTGGTGATACCTCTAGCATTCCCTTCTGAAGCTGCACGATCTCCTGAATGGGCAATCATTGGAAATATAATACTTAATAAGTTCCCAATAGCTAAAGACAACATTGCTATTGGCATGGCTATAGTTATTGCTGCTCCAACTCCTTGCCCTAAACTAATAGCAAAAGCAGTTCCTAATACGCCACCAACAATCACATCAGGTGGTAAATAAGCTCCAACGGATATTGCTCCCATAAAAATTAATTCTAATGAAGCACCAATTATAATCCCTTGTGTCAAATCACCTAAAACTAATCCTACTAATGGCCCCATAATAATTGGACGATTTAATAAATTTGATCCAATAGCAAAATCCATAGGTCCTAAAAATCCAATTAATCCGATTAACAGTGCAGGCACTATATCTCCCATATTTAATTCCTCCTTAGTTTAACGTTTTCTTCAAAAAATCAATTGCTCGTTTATCCACATCAAAAGGATGAGCAAAATATCTACTTTGCGCAAACTCAAATGTTAAATTTCCTGCATAACCGTTATCATGTAATCTTGATATATCCTCTAGAACATCTCTTGTACCTTCTCCCCAAGAAAGATGACCAGTGGGATTACCATCAACAAAATGGCAATGTCTAATACTATTTGGAAATATTCGGTAATAATCGTCAATTGTTTCGTTAGCTCGAGACATCGCTCCAAAATCTATATTAATAAATACATTATCACTACCCATTCCTTGTATGTATCGTTGTAAATCAGACAACGAATTAACTATGTTTGATTCTTCTGGCTGAAGAGCTTCAAAAACAATTGCTACATCAAACTTTTTAGCAAAATGTGCTAGATAACTCATGTTCGACATAGATCTTTTAAAAGCCTCATCTATGTTTTCATTATAAAAATTCCATCCTGAATTCATTGATATGTAAGGACTTTCCAATTCAGAAGCTACCCGAATCGTATTTTCAAAGTAACTAATGGCTTTTTTTTGTAGTAATTCATCTTTCGCTGCAAGATTGTACGGCTTTGGGTTACTCTGTTCTGGCGTCACACATATAGTTTTTAAACCATATTTTTTCTGTTTTTTTAAAAATCGTTTGGTATCTTGGTAAGTAAATTGATTAATATCAAAATGCTGAGTACATGTCCATAATTCTAATTGTGTAATGCCATTTTTATTAAGCGACTCGTAAAAATATTCTATAGGGTAATAACGATAATAATAATTCATCCCTGCTATCCTTGAAAACCAATCAAATTCACTCATTTTAAATAACATCACTTGCCATTATTTTTTTATCAGATGGAACTTGTCTTATTTCTACTTCAACATTGTTAGCTAATAACTCATGTATTAAATCTTTCTCATGCGATGTAACATTTACTGCTTTAGAAATATTTTCCTTATCTGTGCTGGCCTTAGTTCCTCCTAAATTAATTTGCTTAATATCTGGATAAGCTTTAGCTAATTTATAAGCATCTTCTATCGATTCAACAACAATGAACAATTTATACTTATCAGTTACCCCACTTTTCAGTGCTTTAATTGAGTCCTCTATATTTTTTATAACTAACTTAACTCCTTGTGGTTTAGCTAACTTTATTGTCGTTTTTCTTAAATCGTTATTAGGGACATCATCATTAGCTATTAAAATACAATCTGTTCCTAAATCTTGTGTCCACGTAAAAGCCACTTGTCCGTGTAATAAACGGTGATCAACTCTTGTCAGTAATATCATGTAAATCCCTCCTAAAATTCTTCTTCTTTAACTTGTAATTCATTTTTTAAAATGTTATTACAAAATTGAATGGATACTTTACTATTTGATAATGCTTCATTTATGCAGTCTTCTAATGAGTGAACAAATTCAATTTGTGTGACCAATTCAACAAGAAAAGGGAGATTCATCCCTGCCACTAAAAAGAAATTTGAATTACGGATATATTGCAAAAATTCATTATTCACACTACCGCCAAAGATATCTGTAACTACAATAATTTCTTTTTCTTGATTATTATTTATTATCTCACTTACTTCACTAGCTAAATCAAATGACTCTTCTGTATAACAATCTAATGCTTCAATATTTGTTTGTTTACCACAAATCAGTTCTAAAGATGATAAAATACCTGAAGCAAAGGACCCATGAGATGCTAGAATAATTCTTCTTTCCAATGTTCCACCTCCTTACATAAAAATAAAAGCAAATAGCATGCCAAAAATAATCGGCAAACTATTTGCTTTTTAAAAATCAGATTCAATCATTGATATATCAGATTTTTTGAAAATAATATCATAAACGTAGGCTACTTCTGAATTTGGTACATTGACACTATAATCACTTTCTATGACACTAAAGGCTTTTTTAATCAAAGATAACTCTCTTTGATGACACTGAGCTAATTCATCATATTGACTATATGTTTCTATAGGAATATTTCTAATTAACCTTTCAATCAAACAACTAATATGAACATACAATGCTATTTTTACATTATTACCTAATAATAGATTAAAAAGAAACTCTATTTCTCTAAAGAAATCTTCTATTTCATGAATCACTTTATCCGTATCTAAAATTGTTACAGACTGAATCACCTTCTCTAAAGAAAATGAGCGAATAATTCGTTTATTGAACAAGTCTTTTTCTTCTTTCGTCATAACAGAGGATAAACCATCCATCAATCGATTTGTATCTTGACCTGAGATCAATTCCTCAAGTGAGACATACATTAAATTTTCTATGTTTGGATTTTCTGTTCCTACAATACCTAAGACATCGTAGACTGAAAAAATAGTGTCGTCTTTTTTGTTTACATGTAAGGATTCATAGGAATAAGGCATAATCTTCAAGTCGCATGATACTGGTAAGCTCTTTTCTAATAGTTGATTAATTTGTCTAGCTGTACCTATACCCGTTTGACATACAGTTAAAAGTACTTTTTTTCTATTTTCTTGAGGATAGATAATTTCCCAATCTAATTTTGCTGAATCAACAGATTGTTCAATCATTTCCTCAAAAGGTAATTTTTTCTGTATATTTTCTCCTATAGACAACGCTAATGGTGTACTAACATTATTGACCACAATAATAGGTGTCTCAATTTGCTTGGGGAAAAACTGATATAGTTCCCTTAATGATCCCATGTCAACAAGAATAATCAATCCGTTTGATAACTCATTTTGCGTGCAATAGTTTATAATTTCTTCTGAAATTTGTTTCGTAGTAGTTTCAAGAGGCATGTCAAATGCTTCAAAAATTTCTTTCTCCAACAAACGATTCACAACATTTGAAATACTACTTGCTGTTGCATAACCGTGAGCAACTATAATCGCTTTAGGTATTCCTTGTTCTTTTTTCCAATCAATTTTTTTAAAATATAGTGTTAAAATAATATAATCCATTAAAGCAATATCTAAATCGATAAGAGGCTGACAAATATTTAGAATGCGACTAACATAATGATAACTGTCAGGGTATAAAGATTTAATTTCTTGATTAAGATGAGCAATACTTTTCGATAATTCATCATTTTCTGGATACCATTTTGTTGAACCTCGTTGTAATAAATAGTAACTTAAAGCGTATACACTGTTGCCGTTAAATTGGATGCCATAAGCTGTTCTCATTTGACGAAATGTTTCTCTAATATATTGTGTAACATATACTAGTAACTCATACTGTGAATAACGTTGTTTTGAAAAAAACAATTCATCAAACAATTTATTTATATGTTTCTTTATCTCTTCTTCACAAATTGATAAATCTTGATGATTTTCACGATAAATTAAAAGTACTTTTTCAAACGTCTCAATAACACCTTTTTGAGTTAATTGATTTATTTTTATCATTTGTTGCAAAGTAGTATCTGACTTAATTAATATCTTGTTTTCATCAATATTATAAACTAATTGCTCTGTATCCCTTAACAAATAACTTGGTAAGTAATGTATAGAAATATTAACAACTTGCTCTGATTTTTGTTCCATAAATGCTTTTGCAACTGTTACTTTAACGCAATTTTTCAACTCACCTATATTCCCTTTAAAGTGATTTCCAGCTAAAAGATTTATTACTTGAGACGAAATACTAATATCTTTTTGAATAATATGTCTTTCTGAGATAAAAAAAGAATAGATTAATTCGATTCGTTCATTTCGGCTTCTTTCTTTAATGGATGGTAAAGTTATTTGAATAGGAATTCGTCGTATAAAGGTTGTTAAAAAATTACTTTCAAGATCTTCTGTAGTAGCAAAAAATAATCGTGTATTTATATGGAGCGGGTGGCTATTATCACCTACTCTATATATAATATGCTGATCTAAATATGTGAATAGTTTTTCTTGCGCTTCAGCATTTAATCGATGAACCTCATCCAAAAATAATATTCCCTCGTTTGCTGATTCAAATATTCCTTGTTGCGTTTCATTAGCTCCTGTAAATGCCCCTTTAACATAGCCAAATAAATTACTTGTTAGAAGTTCTGGATTATTCGCATATTGAGCACAATTCAATGTAATAAACGGTGCATCTTCTTTAAGAATATCATTTTCAATACAATATTCATAAACCAATTTGACCAGATAACTTTTCCCAGTACCACTCTCTCCTGTAATAAGAACAGGTAAGCCATTATTAGGATAAGCTAATGACATTTTTATTTGGTCTATCGCTCTATTTAGGCTTTGATTATGTCCAATCATTAATGAAAAGAAATCTCTCTCTTTTTTAAAATAAGGCTTCTCATTTAATATCTCTTGAAAAGAAGAATAAACATTCTTCTTCAGCTTAAAATTTTCTTCTTCAAATGTTTTTTTACTCAAATAAAAAACTGGTCTAGAGTTAACTTTGATAAGTTTTCCCTCTGAAGTTAATTGATTTAGATAGTGACTGATTGTATTTCTTTTCACATTAAATATTTCAGCAATTTTTGATGCAGTGAATACATCACTTACATAATCAAAACTAAAAAATGAGGTTTGATTATCTAAATAAGCTATTATTTTTTTTTTCATCAGCTTACCTCCCAAGAATAATCATACAATAAAAAAGTATAGAAATCAGTTTAAAATAACTAATCTCTATACTAAACCTACATTAAAAATCTTGTTTTCTTGCTTTACGTTTGCTTCTATTTGATTGACGTTGCTCGATTTTACGTTTTTGTTTTTGATCATCGGCAATTGCGTAACGAATTTTTTTCTTGTAACCTGGTTTGACTTTTTTCTTCTGTTTTTTCACCATACCAATCATCGTTGGGTCTAATTGTTTTTGCGTACGTGAACGTTGCTCACGACGATTTCGATCATAATGATCCACAATTTCCCCTTTTTTGATGGTTTTTGGTTCAAATCGAATGCCAAGTTTTTCTAATTCAGCAAGTGCCGCTTCATCTTTTGGCTCATATAATGTGATCGCAATACCTGGAAGTCCATTACGACCAGTACGGCCCACGCGGTGAATAAAGAATTCTAGATCTTTTGGAATTTCCGCATTAATCACATGAGAAACGCCTTCAATATCAATCCCTCTAGCAGCTAAATCTGTCGCCACGACAAATTGATAATCTAAGTTTTGAATGCTTTTCATCACACGTTTACGTTCACGTGGTGGAATATCCCCATGAATCTTCGCTACTTTCAAGCCTTTTTCTTTTAAGAAATCTGTGATTTCATCGACTTTTTGTTTCGTGTTCGCAAATACCATCGCTAAAAACGGGTGGCCAATCGTTAATAAATCATACACGACTTGCTCCACGTCTTTACTTTTTGTCGAGATAACCCAGTTGTCAATCGTATCAGAAATAACAGACGTGGGTTTGATATGTTTAACAACAGGATTGTCCATGTATTTTTTCAAAAATGGTTTTAATTTCACTGGAATTGTCGCTGAGAAGACTAACATTTGTAAATTACCAGGTAATGTTGCGGCAATTTTATCGACATCTTCTAAAAATCCCATGTCAAGTGTCATATCCGCTTCATCCACGACAAAAGCAAATGCTGTATGTGTTTTTAGTGCACCACTTTCGATTAAATCTAAAATACGACCAGGCGTTCCAATCACTAAATGTGGTTGTTGGTTTGCTAACTTGTCCATTTGACGTTTTTTATCTGTTCCACCAACATAGTTGCTCACACGTAACTCATCATCATAGTGGCCAGCCAATTGATTGGCTGCTTGATAGATTTGTTCTGCTAACTCACGACTTGGTGCTGTGATAATGACTTGAACTTCTTCTTTTTTGGTATCTATTTTATTCATCAGTGGTAATAAAAACGTGTGTGTCTTTCCTGAACCTGTCTGTGATTGTCCAACAACACTTTTTCCTTTATTTATCACTGGAATCAATGTCTCTTGCACTTCTGTTGCTTCTTTAAATCCTATTTCGTCTAATGCTTGGATTAAGTTATCGTTTAATCCGAATTGGTTAAATTTTGTCATTGTATTCACCTTCCTTTACGTTCCTTTGGCATTATAGCACAGTTTCAACTAAAAAAATAATGTTAAAATGACGAATATAAAGGCAGTATATAAAATAATGGAATAAGTTAATGATGTTGTCGCAAATTCCGCGTCTGCTCCGTAACCTTTTGCTAAAATGGGCAACGCATTTTGAACTGGCATGGCAGATTGTAAAATAAAGACTTTTAACATCAAACTAGGCACAGGAATAATAAAAGATAATCCATATACCACAAGCGGTGAAATAATATAGCGACCAAGCATCACACCTGCGACATCTTTATCCATTTTTAAATTTTTAAATCCTGTTTGATAAATGATAATGCCAATCACAAAAAGAGACAGAGCGGTTGTCATCCCACCAACATAAGAAGAAAAATCAATCATCGGTTTTGGTACAGCCATATCTGTCAACATCCATAAAATTCCAACAAAAAACCCTAAAATAGCGGGTGACAATAATTGCTTCAATAATTTTTCAAAACTAAAATTGGCTTTTTCTAAACGGTTATTTGGGTTATCTCGACTAATCAACATAATACCAACTGTAAAGAAAAACGTGGTATTACAAATATAGTAAAGCAACGCATAGGGAATCGCTTTTTCACCAAAAATAGCCATATTGACAGGTAATCCCATAAAAATAGTATTAGCCGCCGTAAACATGGTGCGAAACGATCCCTTACGCGTATCTGGTACACGTGTAAAACGAGAATACACCATACTAATCAAAAACGTCACAATAATCGAGACAAATGGTAATGCTAATCCTGTGAATAGCTCTAAAAATTCTGCTCGAGTAAATTTTTGTGTCATATTTAAAAACATACTTAAAGGCAACGTGATATTTAACACTAATTTTGAAAATACATTAGCGATATGATTATCAAACCATTGTTTTTTAGTCAGCATATAGCCTAAAAAGATAATCGCAAATACCACTAAAATATTTAAATACGCCGTAATCATCTAATTGTTTATCCTTTCATTTAGATAATAACGTGGCAATCGATCCGTTAAGCCACACACGATTTCATAATTAATCGTGCCAATAAATTCTGCGGCATCATCTAACGTATTTTCTAGTGTGCCATTTTTGCCAAAAATCGTCACCGGTGTGCCAACATCATAACGTTTAGGCAGACGAATCATGCATTGATCCATACACACTCGTCCCACTATTTCAGCATATTCTCCATCAATAATCACCTTATAACCTTGGAATTGTCGAATCAATCCATCCGCATAACCAATGGGAAGTGTGCCAATCCATTCTTCCTTTTCAGCAGTATAAGTCGCACCATACCCAATTTTTTCTCCGGCAGACACTTGTTTAACATGGATTAGCTCGGTTGTAAGAGACAACGCTGGTTTTAACTCATAAGGCAGATCAAGGGCTTTCCCTGAAGGATTTAAGCCATATAATGCATCACCAAAACGAATCAAATTACTATTCCACGCATCATGCCATAAAGCTGTCGCCGAGTTTGATGTGTGAATGTAGCGAATCTCTAGATCAGAGAAAATATCCATTGCACGAGTAAATCGTTGTTGTTGCAATTCAAAATACGTGGTGTCTTTTGTATCTGCACTAGAAAAATGCGTGAAAATACCATCTAACGTCATGTAATTGGATAAAACAAATAATTCTTTTGATTGAACCATTTCATCTTCATCTCTTAATCCAATGCGTCCCATCCCTGTATCAATTTTTAAATGCACACTTAATGGATTCATCATAGGCTTTTCTGCTAGAGTCTCTTCAACTTGTTTTAGCCATTCAAGTGAAGGTGCAGTTAAAGAAATGCTTTGTGAGATAGCTAAATCGATATAGTTCGGCGACACATAACTCAATACTAAAATTGGTAACGTGATGCCGGCTTCTCTTAATTCCAGTGCTTCATCTAAATTAGACACACAAAAACCTGTTGCACCGGCTTTTTCGGCTGCTTGCGCGACTTTGATTGCACCATGACCGTATGCATTGGCTTTAACGACTGCAAATAAGACTTGCTCATCATTCAATCGAGCTAATTCTTGTTTAACATTGTATTCAATGGCAGATAAATCCACCACAACTTTACTTGGTCTATGTGTACTTTCTATCATGTTACGTCACTCTTTTCTCTGAAATTTATTAAAAAAGAAGGATAATTTAAATTATCCTCCTACCATGTCACTATTTTTTAGGAATAACACCTATCCCGATTGATTTTTCACCAAGATGTGTTCCAATAACTGGACCGAAATCACATAAAATGACTTTTAATTGGCTATCTCTTTTTAGCATGTCTTCTTTTACGTGTTCTGCTACCTCTATGTTATTGCAATGGATCACATAAAACAGACTATCATGTGGTTTACTTGGCACTTCCTCAAGCACAATATCAATCACGCGAGACAAGGCTTTTTTCTGAGAACGAATTTTTTCTGATAAAATAATGTCACCGTCTTGGAAACGTAAAATAGGTTTGATTTTTAATAAGGTTCCAATAATTGCTGCCCCATTTTTTAACCGTCCACCACGAACTAAGTGATTTAAATCATCCACGACAATATACCCTTCTGCAAATCGTCTCATTTCTTCTAAATGTTGAATAATCTCTTTAGGGTTTGCTTCCTTATGTTCAGTCATCTCCAAAGCGACTTCAACCATTCGACCCATTGGACCACTTGTGATATAAGAATCAAATGGATAAATATCGATGTCAGAAAAATCTTTTGAAATACCATTTAATGTCGTAATAAATCCAGATATCCCAGTTGATAAATGAATACTAATTACTGCATCATATCCTGACTTAGCTAATGTTTCGTAAAGTTCATAAACTTCACCCAGTGCAGGTTGGCTAGTTTTAGGAAATTCTTTGGCTACTTTTAATTTTTCATAAAATGCTTCGTCTGTAATATCAATTCCTTCTTGATAAACGACATCATCAATAATTAATGGAACAGATAAAACAAATAAATTTTCATGATCTAGGTACTGCTCTTGTATATAAGCGGTGCTATCCGTCACTATTGCAATCTTCATTGTATTTCCTCAATTCTATTTACTACGCTAAGTTCACAACTTACATTATAGGTTTCTTAGAGTTTAAAGTAAAGTCTGAACACTATTTTATTTACTGAAAAATTTCTGTATGGCTTGCTTATTCATTTCTTCATTGATTTCCAAGACACTTCCGGCGTAGTCATAGTAACCATTTTCCCACGAACCTTCGACTGGGACTGTTAGAATTTCGAGAGATTTATGTGAACTGAATAAATAACTACTTCCAACCGACAGATAAGTAGACAATGGAACGTCGGTTTGTGTGTACCCAACAACTGCCCCAAGCATCTCTGGTAACTTCCAAGCATGAAGTGGACTTGTTGCTTGTTTGGTGATAGCACTCATGACTTGTTGCTGACGTCTCACGCGACCAAAGTCTCCTTCAGCATCTTTTCTAAAACGAGCATATTGCAAGGCTTCATGACCACTTAAATTAGTCTGCCCTTTTTTAATCACTGTTCCTTCAACTTCTAAATCTTTTTCAGCTGTAATTGGCAAGCCACGTGGTGCTAACACGTCAATAATTTTAGGAAACGAATCAAAATTAACGACCGCATAATATTGAATCGGAATACCAAAATTATTTTCAATCGTTTGTCTCACCATCTCTGGTCCACCATACGAATATGCTGCATTAATTTTATTGTATTCAAGCCCATCTTGCGTCGGTATTCCAACAAACGTATCGCGCATGATTGACACAATTTGTGGTTGTTTGGTTTTTTTATTGTAATGTGCAATCATAATCGAATCCGAACGTCCTTGATCTTCGCCACGAGAATCACTACCCAATAATAAAATATTGACACTATCATTTTGACTCTTTTGACCCTTAAATGCTGTCATTTCAAATTCTTTGTTGTCTTTATCCATTTTCGCTGTGAAATACCCTTTAGCATATCCAACACCAGATAAACCAATTAACGCAACGAGTACGATTAACACCCAAAAGCCCCAAGATTTTTTCTTCTTTGGTTTCTTTTTCGGTGGAACGCCTTTACTTGTTGGTGGTTGTGCGTCACTAGGTTGTCGTCTGTCACTTTTTTTATCTTTTGTTTCATGTTTTTTTGCTTCTTCTTGTCTTCTTTTATCCATCCGAGACATGCCAGGCATAATATTCTCTCCTTATCATAAAGAAAAGATACCCTCTATCTAGTTGGTAGGATATCTTTCAAGTTTCTTTCTTATACTTCTATTTGATTTTATTCTAAATTTTAAAAACCAAAGAAATCATTAAATTCAATTGTAATCACTTTGTCTAAACTAATCGTGATCGATTCGACAAAATGAGGTTGATTCATTAATTTTGCTGTGGCGTCGGTTAACTTAAAAATAATAGGTGAAAAATCACCAAACTGTGTCTTCAAACAAATAATTGAAACATATTCATCATTTGTCATTAAGGTAAAATGATCTGCATACTTATTATCAAATACAATCTTCCAATCATGCATTGTGTGCCATGTCATACTAAATTACCTCCACTTTTTCATCTATTATAGCACAAAAAAAATCAACAGTCTGTTAGATTACAGTCTGCTGATTCATTGATTATTTCGCACGTTTCATGTAGCTTCCTTCAGACGTATTAATTTCTAATTTATCGCCTACTTCGATAAAATCAGGAACGTTGACTACTAAGCCTGTTTCCATTGTCGCTGGTTTACCAGAACCTGAAACAGTTGCCCCTTTAATTGAAGGTTGAGTTTCTGCTACTGTTAACACAACAGATGTTGGTAAAGATACGCCAACTACTTCTGTATCGTAAAATTGGATTGATACTTCCATGTTGTCTAACAAGTAGTTTAATTCATGTTCAATCACTGATACTGGAATTTCATATTGTTCATATGTTTCTAAGTCCATAAATACTGCCATATCATCTTGGATATATAAGTATTGTACAGCTTTTGTATCAATATGTGCTTTTTTTACTTTTTCATCAGGACGCATCGTTGTTTCAACGGTTGAACCTGAACGTAAATCTTTTAGTTTCATACGCATAACCGTATTACCTTTACCAGGTTTATGATGGCTTGCTTCTAAAACTTTGATTAATTTACCATCTTTTTCAAATGTGTTTCCTGCTCTTAAATCAACTGCTGATATCATTTTTCAATCTCCCTTAATAGTTACTAACCGTATCATAGCATAAAATGAACCATAATAAAATATTCTTGTGGTAAAAACGACTAAAAAACACGTCCTAGACACGTTTATATCCATAAAATAAACCAATTTTAGATTATTCTTTAACCAAATGCACGATTATAAAACAGGATGCCTTCTATCATCTCTAGCTTTAATTTTTTCATTAGTAAGTACTCACTTGGTACATCAAATGGGCAACTCACATGAGCATTCTTCGCCGGCACATAACCAAATCGACTATAAAAAGATGGGTCACCTAAAATCGTAATAAAGGCATGTTTCGTTTCTTTTGCTCGTTTTTCTAACTCTAACATGACGTGGCTACCAATTCCTTGATTTTGATAATCAGTTACTACTGAAAGAGGTGCTAATACCAAACCTTTCAAGTCATTTGTATCATTTTTTACCACTGCCTCACTTAACAAACCATGTCCCACGATATCATTATCTACAAAAGCCACCACTTCCAACTCTTGATTGTAAGTTGGTAGTTCTCTAATTGTTTCAACTAATGTTGCTTCACCATTATAACCATGATTACTTCGCTCGAAAGCCTTAGTAATCACTTCTTTAACGTCCTTATAATCTTCATTTCGGATTGTTCTTAACTTCATTGGTTTAACTCCTTATTTTAAAATAAATCTTTTTTGAAATGATACCATTCATTTTATTTGCTGACGAATTTAACCTTAAAGATACAACTTTAGTTGGATATCCTCACATAAATTTAGGTATAAAATAGACAATATAAAAACAATATCAACAAAGGAGTTTGATCACATGCTTATTACAACAACAGAAAATATCCCTGGAAAAAATTACGAAATTATTGGCGAAGTATTTGGTTTAACAACAAATTCTAAAAACGTGGTTCGCAATATCGGTGCTGGCCTTAAAAATATTGTCGGTGGAGAAATTAAAGCTTATACTGAAATGCAAGAAGAATCTCGTGAATTAGCGATTCAACGATTAAAAGAGAATGCAAAAAATATGGGAGCTGATGCGATTGTGATGATGCGTTTTGATTCAGGCTCTATCGGAACTGACATGCAATCAGTTGCAGCTTATGGTACAGCGGTAAAATTTATAAACAATTCCCCCCTATAAAAATAAACAAAAAAAACTTGCAACCTGTTTGGCTGCAAGTTTTCTTTTTTTAATACATTTCTAAATATTGCTCACGTTCCCACTCAGATACTGATTGGCGATACGCATCCCACTCCATACGTTTTGCTTCGATGAAGTTGTTGAAGATATGACTTCCTAATGCTTCTTTGACGATGTCGTCTTCACGCATTGCTTTTACAGCATTGTGTAATGTTGATGGTAAGTCCGTGATATGAGCTGCTTCACGTTCTTCTTCTGTCATCACGTAAATGTTGCGGTCCACTGCTTTTGGTGGTTCGATTTTACGTTTGATACCGTCTAGTCCAGCTTGTAATAGCACTGCCATTGCTAAATACGGATTAGCTGTTGGGTCAACTGAACGTAATTCTAAACGAGTTGATAAACCACGTGAACTTGGTACACGCACTAGTGGTGAACGGTTTTTACCACTCCAAGCCACATAAACAGGTGCTTCATAACCAGGTACTAAACGTTTGTATGAGTTAACAATTGGGTTACATACAGCTGTATATCCTCTAGCATGTTCTAACAAACCACCTAAGAAATGATATTTACTTCATTATTGCAGATATCCTCTACATTCTAACAAACCACCTAAGAAATGATACGCTGTTTGACTTAATTGATCTTCACCATTTTCGTCAAAGAATGCATTTCCTTTATCGTTAAATAAAGACATGTTGATATGCATACCACTACCAGCAATACCGTGTAATGGTTTTGGCATAAATGTTGCATGTAAACCATGCTTTCTAGCAATCGTACGAACAACTAATTCAAATGTTTGAATATTGTCACACGCTTCAATCGCATCTGCATATTTGAAATCAATCTCATGCTGTCCTGGTGCACACTCATGGTGAGACGCTTCTACTTCAAATCCAAGGCTTTCTAATTCTAACACAATATCACGACGGCAATTTTCACCTAAATCAACTGGGGCATAATCAAAATAGCCTCCTTGATCATTCAACTTTTTCGTCGCATTACCATTTTCATCTAATTTAAATAAGAAAAATTCAGGTTCAGGTCCAATGTTGAATCCTGTAAAACCTAAGTCTTCCATTTCTTTCATGATACGTTTTAAATTACTACGTGGGTCACCTGCAAATGGCTTGCCGTCTGTTCCGTGTACATCACAAATCAAACGTGCCACTTTTCCTTTTTCACTTTCCCATGGGAAAATCATCCATGTTGAAAGGTCAGGATACAAGTACATGTCACTTTCTTCGATACGCACAAATCCTTCGATGGAAGAACCATCAAACATCATTTTGTTGTCTAAAACTTTATCTAATTGGCTAATTGGAACTTCTACGTTTTTAATTCTACCTAAAATATCAGTAAACATTAGTCTTAAGAATCGAACATTTTCTTTTTCTGCAAGTGCTTTGATTTCTTCTCTTGTTGAATAATTTGCCATTGATTTCCACCCTTTTAATTAAAGTTTTATTACTAGTATCTGTTAAAGCGACTTTCATTCATTAAATCATTGTACAAAGCAATGCGAATCTTTTCTTCTGATAATTTTTCCTGTTTTCTTTTTTCCTTATCAAAAGATGCTTTAATGTCTTTAATGGTATACCCATCGTCTAACATATCTTTTATGTCCAGTAGAAGATCAATGTCATTAAGAGAAAATAACCGATTATTTCCTTCATTTCTTTTAGGATGAATTAACTGCTGTTCTTCATAGTAACGAATTTGCCTTGCAGTAAGTTCTGTTAGTAACATCACTGAGCCAATCGGAAACACAGATTTACTACGTTTTAAGTCTCTTTTATTCATTTTTTCTTCTCCTTTCATAAAAGGTTAAAAACAGAATAACAGTAAAAAAAAAGAAAGTCAATTAATCATGTGAGATAATCTAACACGACTAATCAACTTTTTTCACTCATTAAAAATAGATACTATTTACCGATTCACTGACGGCAATTTTGACATGCTCATAGGTTAATCCACCTTGGACATATAATTGGTATGGTTCTCTTATTGGTCCATCTGCCGTTAATTCTAAGCTACCACCTTGAACAAACGTCCCAGCTGCCATGATTACATCATCCTCGTAACCTGGCATATAAGATGGAATTGGTAAAACATGTGCATCAATTGGCGAGAACTTTTGTACTGACTGACAAAACGCAATCATTTTTTCTTTGTCATTTAATTCAATCATTTGAATTAAATCCGTGCGTTTATCGTTCCATTTCGGTGTTGATTCCACACCAAACTTTTCTAATAAGCGTGCGGTAAATATCGCACCTTGTATGGCTTGACTAACAGCATGAGGTGCTAAGAAAAATCCTTGTAGCATCTCGTGTGTGCTATAAATCATCGCGCCACCCTCACCACCAACTCCAGGCGTGGTTAAACGATACGATACTTTTTCAACTAATTCTTCTCTTCCGACAATGTATCCACCCGTTTTAGCAATACCGCCACCAGGATTTTTGATTAAAGAGCCAGCCATAATATCTGCGCCAACATCAGTCGGTTCCATTTCTTCGGCAAATTCACCGTAACAATTATCGACAAACACGACTAGATTGTCATCTATCTCTTTAACAAATCGAATCATCTCACCAATTTGTTCTACTGTAAAAGACGGACGTGAATCATAACCACGTGAACGTTGAATGGCGATGACTTTTGTTTTATCAGTTAGTGCTTTTTTTATGCCATCAAAATCAACTGAGCCATTTTCTTTTAGTGCCACTTCTTTGTACCCTATGTTGTACTCTTTTAATGACCCAATGCCATCACCTGCTACGCCAATGACTTCAAGTAATGTGTCATAAGGTGTGCCAGTAATGTAAATCAATTCATCATCAGGACGAAGTAACCCAAATAGAGTCGTCGAAATTGCGTGCGTTCCTGAGACGATATGTGGTCTAACTAACGCTTTTTCTGCACGGAAAACAGAGGCATAGACAGATTCTAATGCATCTCTTCCAATATCATCATAGCCATACCCAGTCGATGGGGCAAAATGACTTTCTGATACATGATGTTCTCTAAATGCTTCTAATACTTTTGCTTGATTAACCAATGCCACATCTTGCATTTTTTGACGTTCTTCTAATATATCTTTATCAACCTCTTTGATGGTTTCTACCAATTCTGGGTGTAATTTACCACTCCAACTCATCTTCACTATCCCCTTTTTTCCAACGTGCCACATTTTTTGCATACCCGATTAATTCATATTCGTTCAATGATTCATCATATTCATAAGTTTCTAAAAGCGTGGCTTCTTTTAGTTGGTTAAAATCTTTCATTTCAGCTGGTGTATATAACAAATGATATTTGGTTAAATTCTCTTTTAGGAAATCCATAATATCTTGCGTCAACTTCTCTTTATCCTCGATACGTTTTGCTGAAACCAAACAATTTGGAAAGAGTGTTGGCACAAAATCTCCTTCCAACAAATCTGCTTTATTATATACAGTCAACACAGGAATGTGATCCATGTCCAACTCATGCAATAACTCTAGCACCGTTTTTTCTTGTTGGTCTCGATTGGTGGAGGTAACATCCACGACATGAAGTAAAAAGTCCATGGCCTTGCTTTCTTCTAATGTCGATTGAAACGCTTCGATTAATTGGGTTGGCAAATCTTGAATAAACCCAACTGTATCAGTTAATGTCACTTGTGTCCCTGTTGGCAATTCCCACTTTTTGGTTAATGGGTCAAGTGTCGCAAATAATTGATCTTCTGAATAGGTATTTGCTTTAGTCAACAAATTCATGATGGTTGATTTTCCAGCATTAGTGTAACCAATCAAGCCCACTTGCATCGTGTCAGACTCTTGACGTTTTTTACGACTTCTTTCACGATGTTTTTCGATTTCTTTTAATTCTTGTTTGATTTGCGTCATTTTAAATCGGATATGACGTCGATCTGTTTCAAGTTTTGTTTCCCCTGGTCCACGTGTTCCAATACCACCACCAAGACGGGACATGCTAGCTCCTTGTCCGCTTAATCTTGGTAACAAGTAAGATAGCTGTGCCAGTTCAACTTGTAATTGTCCTTCTTTTGATTTAGCTCTTAGGGCAAAAATATCTAAAATTAATTGCACACGGTCAATCACTTTTACGTTCACGGCTTCTTCAATCACAGCTGTTTGCCTAGCTGTTAGTTCATGGTTAAATATCACCATGTCCGCATCAGTTGAGGACACAAGTGCTTCAAGTTCAACTAATTTTCCTTTACCAACAATGGTTCTGCGGTCAATTGTTGGTCTTTTTTGTGTCATTGTCCCAACGACTTCACCTTGAGCCGTTTGTGTTAGATTTTCTAATTCTTTCATTGATTCATCAAAATAATAAAAATTTTCTTGGGTTTCAACCCCCACGGTTACAACGCGTTCTATCATGTCATTCCTTCTTTCTCAACCCAGCCAACCAGCTACCGAACTCTCTAGTAAGCTCACATTGGCCTCATCAGACACAATATCCCACCACTCAACTGGCATTCGATTTCTAAACCACGTTAATTGGCGTTTGGCATATTGTCTTGAATGTTGTTTCACTTCTTCCACTGATTTTTCCAGTGAACACTTCCCCTCAAAATAAGGGAAAAACTCTTTGTAGCCAATACCTTGACTTGCTTGCGGGCAATCTAACTCATAAACCATCTTGGCTTCATCTAACAAACCTTCAGCCATCATGACATCTACTCGTTGATTGATTCTCTTATACAGAACCTCTCTATCCGTGGTTAATCCAATCAGTTTCACATCAAACGAACTTTTTGACAGATCCATTAAATCAATCTGTTGTTGCTCGCTGATACTTTTTCCCGTTAAATCAAACACTTCTAGTGCACGTATCACACGTTTGCGGTTATTCGGGTGAATCGTATTGGCCCCTTTTGGATCGATTATTTCTAGTTCGTGCCATAATGCTTCATTGGACAGTTTTTTAGCAAACTCTTCCCACTTTTTACGACTTTTCTTTTCATCATCACTTAACTCTGATGAGCCCAAATGAAAATCATAAAGCAGCGATTGAATGTAAAGTCCTGTACCACCTACGATGATAGGCAACTTATTTTGAGTCGCCAATTCGTTGATACATTCTATTGCTTGACGTTTAAATTCATGAGCCGAATAAGTGTCAGTCGGCTCTTTTATATCAATTAAATGATGTGGCACATTTTTCCTTTCGTTAATTGTTGCTTTTGCTGTTCCAATATCTAATTGTTTGTAAACTTGTAGCGAGTCACCACTGATGACCTCACCGTTAAATCGTTGACTTAGTTTGACCCCTAGAGCCGTTTTTCCAACCGCTGTCGGACCCACAATCACTAAGACTTTTTGCTTATCCATTATCTCTTACCTCAAGTGCTTTTTTAGGGAAATCTGTAAACATCCCTGCTAATTTCTGTTCAATACAAAATACCATATCAGCTTCTTTATTTACGGTCCATGGACGGACGTTTTCAATATGTGTCGTCTGATCGATGTGTCGTTTCAACCATCGAATATCTGGATGAAAACTATTCACATCTCGATGTTTATCTAACCACGCGATATCATACTTATTGCCAAATGCGATAAACGCAATTTCATACGTTTTATCAAGGGCCTTCAATCGTCTGAGCGTATCACGATTAAAACTGGATAAAACGATGGTAAATGACACATCCGCTTCCTCGATGGCTCGTAATACTTTTTGTTCAATACCTAAATACTCTATGCGATCTGTCTTTAATTCAATATTTAATAAACCTCTAAACTGATTAATTTTCAGTAGTGCCAAAACTTCTTCTAATGTCGGAATTTTCGTATCCTTAAATCTTTCATCAAACCAAGAACCAGCATCTAGCTGTTTAATTTCTGCTAAGGTTAAATCTTTTACCCACCCTTTTGCATTCGTGGTTCGGTTTAATTTTTCATCATGAATCACAACCAACTTACCATCACATGTTAACTGAACATCTAATTCGATTCCATCTGCCTTTACATCAATGGCTTCTTGAAACGCCGGTAGTGTGTTTTCCGGATGTGTCCCCTTACTTCCTCTATGGGCAATTACTTTTGTCATTTTATCACTTCCATTCTGTTTCATTCTACCATTTTTATGTAAAATTAATAGTCGTTGTATCCCTTATCACTAGATTTTTATTATAAAATGCGTATAATAAAGGTATAAATTCAGATAAGGACGTGAGTGCTATGAAGAAATTTTCAAAAGGATTTTTAGTCGGTACTGCAACAACTTTAGCAGCCTTAACAGGTGTTGCTTTTGGCGTGAAAAAAGTATTAATCGAACCAATCGAGGAAAAAGAAGAAATGATTGACGACAATCGTAAAAAAGCAATGCGTAAAAGTAGAGCGAGATAACATAATGAAACCAAAAGATAACCCGGTGTTATGTTTTGGTTTTTTATTTACCTAAAAAGGAGTGAGCAGATTGACGATAGAAGAAATTAGACAACAAATCATTCATGACCCTGACAATGCCTCTTTCACTGAAAAAGGATGGCAACCTGTTTTTATGGCCTATCCTGAAGCAAAAATACTCATTATCGGACAAGCACCTGGAATTAAAACACAAGAAAAAGAACAAGTATTCCGTGATAAAAGTGGGGAAAAACTACGTGAATGGATGGGTGTAACAGACGACATATTTTATGATTCAAAACAAATTGCCGTGTTGCCACTTGATTTTTATTTTCCAGGAAAAGCAGCTCATGGTGACTTACCACCTAGAAAGAATTTTACTGAAAAATGGCACCCATCTTTGATTGAATGTATGCCAAACATTGAGTTAACTATTCTTATGGGGACATATGCTCAAAAGTATTATTTAAAAGATAAAGCGAAAAAAACACTAACCGAAACAGTTTTTGCTTATGAAGAATACTTACCAACTTATTTTCCGATAGTGCATTCCTCCCCACTAAATTTTCGTTGGTTTGCCAAACATCCAGAATTTGAATCAGCTATTGTTCCCGTTTTTAAAGCACACGTCCAAAAATTAATAAAATAGTTAATTATTCTTCATAAAAAATTCATTGTTATAAATATTTTTTAGCATTATACTCATGGTAGATTTTATTTAGGAGATGACAATATGTGTACATCAGTTAGTTTTAATGGAAACCATCATTATTTTGGACGAAACCTTGATTTAGATTATACATTTAATCAAGAAGTCGTCATTACACCTAGAAATGTCGTGTTTGAATTAAGAAACGGGCAAACTTTATCCTCTCATTTTGCGATGATTGGCATGGCTGTAATTTCAGATAACTACCCACTTTATTTTGATGCGACCAATGAAAAAGGCTTGAGTATCGCTGGATTGAACTATCCTAAAAATGCTTTTTATCAACCAGACGAAAAGACAGAAAACAGTATCGCGTCTTTTGAGTTGATTCCTTATGTGTTGTCTCAATGTACCACCATTGATGAGGTTAAATCACTTTTAGATGATCTCATTATCACTGATGTGGCTTTCAGTCCTGAATTTCCAAGCTCTCCACTGCATTGGATCATTGCTGATAAACATGCTGCTATCACAGTTGAGTCTGATAGAGATGGTTTACATGTCTATGATAATCCTGTCGGTGTTTTGACAAACAATCCACCATTTCCTACTCAATTATTTAATTTAAACAACTACAGACATTTGTCTGCTAAAACAAGTGCGAACTTCTTTGCACCACAACTAGACTTAGATGCCTACAGTAATGGTATGGGAGCAATTGGTTTGCCAGGAGATTTATCCTCTATGTCACGTTTTGTTCGTGCAACCTTCACTAAAGAACACAGTCTAAAGTTTCAAACTGTGGAAGAAGATATCAATCAGTTTTTCCATATTTTATCTTCTGTGTGGCAAACAAAAGGGTTATGTGACGTTGGCGAGGAACACTATGAATACACTATCTATTCTTCTTGTTGTGATACGGATACAGGCATTTATTACTACAAAACATATAACAATAGCCAAATCAGTGCCGTTTCTCTACATCATGAAAACCTTGACGCCTCAGACTTAATCCATTATCCACTAGTAACCAAAACAAGTATTCATTCAATCAATTAAAAAAGATGTCGGAAAAAATCCGGCATCTCTTTTTTATTTTTGTTTCGTTTTTCCTGTCCAGTTCATATAACCACCCTTTAAGATGTAGATATCTTTGTATCCTTCTTTTTTAAGCAAACCAGCCATATAAATTGCCATACTTGTACGGTTATCATACAAATAGATTGGTGCATCTTTACGAATAGCAAGTAAATATTCTTTGTGCGCTCTTGAAATAGTATACGGCACACTTCTTGCTCCTAAAATATGACCACGATTGTAGTCCTCTTTTTCTCTCACATCAATAACTTGAGCTGTTCTCATCGTTTCTTGGAATTTATCTTGTTCAATCCACTCAGCTGCACGCTTTCTCTTGATAAAAAAGAATAGCTTATACAATCCATAACTCGCAATAATAATAATTAATATAGTTGTTAACAAATTCACGGGACATTTACCTTTCTATCTATTATTTATCTTTTTTAAACTTTAATGCTAATGATGCTGCACCAATCACACCAGCCGAATTTCCTAATTCTGCTAATTTAATGGTCGTACTATTTTTTACTTGTGGGAAGGTAAATCGGTCAAAGTACACTTGCACTTTTTCCAATAAAAACTCTCCCGCTGCTGACACGCCACCACCGATGACAATGTCATTAGGATTTAACATATTTCCGATATTCCCACATGCTAAACCTAAATAAAAACACACTTTATCGACAACTAATAACGCAAAGTGATCGTTGTCTTTTGCTAAGTCAAAAACATCTTTACTTGACACTTCTTGTCCGTCATCAATCATATCTTTTAATCTTGATGTGCCAGAGAACTCTTCGCTCATCTCTCTAGCCAAACGAACGACACCTGTTGCTGATGCGACTGTTTCAAGACAACCTTTTTTACCACATGTACAATCAAAGCCTTCCGGATCAACGGTAATATGACCAATTTCACCAGCTGCTCCAGCGACTCCATGAAGTAAATGACCTTCAGCGATAATACCTCCGCCAACACCCGTTCCTAGCGTGATAAACGTAACATCAGGGGCATTATTTCCAGCACCTTTCCATCTCTCACCAAGTGCTGCCACGTTGGCATCATTATCTAAATCAAATGGAATACCAAACGTTTCTTCCATTGGTTTTTTTATTTCTTGAAGAGTTGACCAGTTTAAGTTGTAAGCACCAATCACCGTTCCATTTTCTTTATCGACTGTTCCTGGTGTCCCCATACCAATCCCAATAAAATCAGATGGCTTCATGCCATATAAATCTAATCTGTGTTTGATTGATTCAATAATATCTGGGACGATGTGTGAGCCGTTGTCTTCAATATTTGTTTCAACACTCCATCGTTGTTGAATCTCACCATCTTCAGTTAAAATCGCTAATTTTGCTGTTGTACCACCTAAATCAATACCTATTAATTTATTTGTCATTATTGACCCTCCTGATAATCTTCTTCAAGATGATGCTCCCGTTTTAAAACTAGCATGGCTTTTATGTATTCCTGTTTGTCTATCAATCCTGCTTCTTCCAGTTGCTTTAATTCAATCATCATTAATTCAATATCCCATAGCCGATTTCCGACATAAATAAAAATACCAAATCGTTTAAATAACTGTTGCACATCATACATTGTTTTCAATTTTCATTACCGACCTTATTATACAGATATATCCTTGGTATTCCTAGTACCGTCTGCATTTATTTTCATTTTATCCATAAAAACCTTTATATAAACATCCCACTGATAACAGAACAAAGACCACTAAAGATAACAATCGTTTTGTTTTATCAATGTTTTCATTGAAACCAAGTTTATTTGCTGGCACACCTACAATGATCATAATCAGTAACCCACCAAGCGCTCCACCAAAGTGTCCCATAATATCAACACCTGAATCAAATAAATTCATCACTAAATTCATTAAAATAAGTAGTGTCATGTTACGCGACATATATTTGATTGCTGGATGGTATTTGTAAATTTGTCCTAAAATAATAAAGGCCGCAAAAATACCAAACAACGAGGTACTTGCTCCGGCAGAAATCGCATTGTCTGAACCAAATGCAAAACTCCATAAATTACCAAAAATCCCGCTTAACATATAAACAAGGAAAAATCGAGCGTGTCCAATCAACGGCTCTAAAATACGACCGACAAAATACAATCCTAAAGAGTTTAACAATAAATGGAAAAAGCCAATATGAACAAAAATTGGCGTAACCAGTCGCCAAATCTCACCATCAATGTTAATTGCTGCATGAGTCATGGCACCGAATTGATACAAAATCCCAACATTCTCTGAGCCTGAATAAATCCCTTGCGTTAATCCAACTAACTCCATCAAAATAAATACGACGATTTGAATCGCTAAAAATAAATAAGTAAAGTACGGTCCACGTTTGAAACGCATCCAACGTGTCGTATTATATCCTCTCATTCAGTTCCCCCTTACGTGCACAAATCAATGTGTCCACGATTTTATCATGTGGTTCAGTTTCTAGTTCCTCTAATAACTGTTCTTGGAAGACCAAACTTATTGTGTGCCCTTTAAAATCAGTCAAGTAACGGTCATAAAATCCACCACCGTACCCAATTCGTTTACCTTCTGTGGTAAATCCAACACCAGGCACAATCATCAAATCAATGTCTGTTTTGTCATAAAGCTGGCTGTCAATCGGCTCGTACACACCAAATCGTGTTAATTCAAGTTCAACCGAGTCATCATACAGATAAAAATCCATTAACCCCAACTTTTGCGTCTTTGGAATCACAATCGTTTTCCCTTCGTTAAAGGCTCGTTTCATCAATTTTTTTGTATCAAACTCATGTGTCATTGGATAGGTCGTAGCTATGACTGTCGCTTGCTGCCATTGACTCGTTTCAAATAACCGCGACAACATCTCATCTTCTATGTTATTTTTTTTATTTTCTTGTGTTGCAAGATGATTTAACCGTGAAATTATCTCTTGTCTAATCGTCTTTTTCATCATGCCACCTCCTTAAACAGTATACTAAAGTATTATAACATAACTTGTTTGTGACCTTTATCTAAAAGTTATATAAAGGGGTTGTTAATAAAAATTTTATCATTTTTGAAATATTTTAAGTAGAACATCTAATGCATGATTTAATTCTTCCATCTCTTCTTTAGTCAGTTTTTCATTTAAATCTTCACCCAAATCTGTTGTATCAAATGGGTTTCTCTTTAAATAACTCATCCCTTTTTCACTAATGGACACGTTAGTAATTCGTTTGTCTAATGGACTAACTGTTTTTTCTACTAAACCATGTGATACCAGTTGTGAGATAATCCGTGTTGTCTGTTGTTTACCAAAATAAAAATCTGTGGCGATGTCTGTCATAGTCATGGACGGCACTTGTGTTAAGCCTAGTAAACAATAATACCCTTCATATGTGATGTTTAAATCATTTTTTTGTTTGATGCGTCTTTCCACATTGAAATGCCAATAGGGTAATAGTTTTAATAATTTATTTGCGATTTTTTCCATTTTACACACTCCTAAATTGACTTTTTTATCTTCTTCATGATACCTTATTAGTACATATTTGTGTACTAAAAGAAATGAGTTGATTTATTTATGCTAACAAAACTATCCACCCACATAAAACAAAACTTCAGTAAAAATCTAGTAGATTTCACCACAAATCTATTGTTTATCTTAATTTTCACTTTAATTTTTGGTGAAGAAAATTTACTCCCTATTGTCGCATTAAGCGTTGGGTTTCTAATGTTTCCTAAAATTAATTTCGGCGTAACAGACAAGGTTCTTATCATGACAAACTTACTATTTCCACTTGGAGGTATCATCTCCCAACTGCCACATAGCCAGCCGTTTTTATTATTTTTTGTCTATGCTGCGTTCACTCTATTAATTTTAATCTTAACTGCTGAACCAATTGCGTTTCAATATTCTATTCCATATATGATTAATTTTTTATTTTGCCAGGCAACTCCTGTCGAGTCTACTCACGCGCTAAACCGGATAATATGTCTAGTCATAGGGAGCGTTGTGTTAAGTATTTTAGCCGTCAAATCAAAGAAAAGGCAGCCTTTAACTGTAACAAAATTAAATCTAGACGAACAAATCAAACGCTCCGTTTCTAATCCAATCTATCTACTAAAAATGACGTTAAGTGTGTCGATTGCTATGACAGTTGCTATTTTGATTCATGCACCAAAACCTCTTTGGATTAGTATTGTGGCGATGTCTTTAACAGAAATTCACTTTAGTGAGACTGTCAAAAAAACACGCGAACGCATTATTGGCACAGCATTTGGCGTGATTGTCTTTTATTTATTTTTAGTCAAACTAATTCCAACACCTTATGCGATCGCCTTTATACTAAGTGTTGGATTTATCAGTTACTTTTTAGTCGATTACAAACATAAAACCATTGTCAACTCTATTGCAGCCATGAATGCTGCACTGGTAATATTTCCAAGTGGCGTGTCAATTGCGAATCGATTTATTGGTTTATTCATTGGGATTGTCATTGCGATTGTCGTGGCGATGATGTGCCACCTCATTCAAAAAGCAATTGTACGATAAAAAAGCTACAGTCATTATCAAAATGGCGTAGCTTTTTTAGTTTATTTACTCTTCTCTTTTTTCATTTGTTTACTTCTTAACTGCCCACACGCTGCATCAATATCAGACCCAAATTCTTGTCTGACCACACAGTTGATGCCATTTCTTTTTAAAACATCATAAAAAGCTAGCGTGTCTTTTTTTGTGCTTCGTTGATACAAGTCATGTTCTTCCACTGTATTGTAAGGAATCAAGTTGACATACGTTAGTTTTTTCTTATCTTTCAATAAATCTGCCAATTGTTGGGCATGCTCTGGTGTGTCATTCACCCCTCGAAGCATGATATATTCAAACGTAATACGGCGATTGGTTTCTTTTAAATAATAATCCACTGCATCCATCAAACGCTCTAATGGATACGCTCGATTAATTTGCATGATAGATGTGCGTGTTTCGTTGTTTGGTGCATGAAGCGAAATTGCTAAGTTAACTTGCAAGCCATTTGTCGCAAATTGCTTGATTTTTGGTACCAATCCACTTGTTGATACAGTCATATGTCTTGCCCCTATTTGTAGCCCTTTTGGATCATTCATGATAGATAAAAAGTCCATCACGTTATTATAATTATCAAACGGTTCACCAATTCCCATGACCACAATATGACTCACTCTCTCGTCTTGCCCTTGTTTGTCTAGGTAGTGCTGCACTTTCATAATTTGGGCGACAATTTCTCCTGTTGTTAAGTTACGTTGTTTTTTCAATAAGCCACTCGCACAAAAGGTACAGCCTATGTTACAACCAATTTGTGTCGTCACACAAACTGATAATCCATACGCTTGTCGCATCAACACTGTTTCAATCATATGATGATCCGGCAACTCAAATAAATATTTTACCGTCCCATCTTGACCTTCTTGGACAACGACTTCATTCAAAGGGTCTAACACGAAGTGTTCATTTAATAATTCAATTGTTTGTTTAGAGAGATTGCTCATTTCAGAAAAATCTGTCACACGTTTTTCATATAACCATTGCCACACTTGGGCTGCTCTAAATTTCTTTTCACCATTTTTCACAAACCAGTCAACAAGTTGAGTCTGTGTTAAATCATAGATAGATGGTTTCATTATTTATTCCTCATTTCTACTTTGTACACTTAATCACTATATAGGATTTATGTCTAATTTGCAATGACAAACTCACTATCCGTTCATACAAAAAAAGCAAAAGAACGAGTTGCTCTCTTGCTTGTGCTTTATTGATTTATCGCATGTAATGTTTGTTTACATAATTGTTCTAATCTCTCTGATAATTCTTGAGCCGTTTCTTGTGAATACACAATCGTTTCAACTGGTGTTGAGACAAAATCAAGCAATTTTACAGCTTGCCATGTATCACCTTGTTTTTCAATCGTGATTTGTGGGTGCACACTCGTTGCCCCGCACGCATCAGCCACTAAAAATGCAAACTCATAAGTCCTTTCGTCTAGTTCTCTTAAACGATAATACCCATCATGAATAAACTGTTTGTCTGCTGATAAATGTTTTGTCAACACATCCATTTCTTCTTGTGTCATATCCACACGCCTCCTTTATTAGCTTTGATTAGTTAGTAAAGTTATCGAAGTAGCCTTGAATAAAGACAATCGGTGTTCCTTTATCTCCACTACCTGACGTTAAATCTGATAATGAACCGATTAAGTCAGTTAATTTTCTAGGTGTTGTTCCTTGAGCTTCCATTAATCCTGTTAAATCATCTGCTTTTGAATCAATGTGTTTTTTGATTGCTTCTTCAAGTTCAGCTCCACGTAAGTCAGAGAAATTGTTATCAGCAAGATATTTTAACTTCACTTCATTAGGTGTTCCTTCTAAACCTGATGTGTATGCAGGAGATACAACTGGGTCAGCAAGTTCCCAAATTTTTCCAACTGGATCTTTAAACGCACCATCTCCATAAACCATGACTTCCACTTGTTTACCAGTTAACTCTTTTAGTTTACGTTGGATATTATCCACTGTTTCTTGCGAGTTTCTTGGGAATAATTTCACGCCATCGTCTGTTGATTTATTTGAACCAAGTAATCCATATTGCTCGTTAAAGCCACTTCCATCAACCGATTCAGATAAAACATCATCCAAAGTGTACACTTTTTCCGCACCATTTTGTTCTAATATGCGTTTTGTACGGTAACGTGTGTGAATGTCACATGTTAAGATATTTTTTGTATAAGATAAAATCGTTTTAGGTTTTTGAGAAAAGATTACTTCGCACTCAGCACCTTCAGCTGCGATTAATTCTTTATAATAGTCAATATAGTCAACACCTGTAAAGGTATGTTTTTGATAACCAAATAACTCTCTAAATTCTGTTTCAGTTAACGTATCTGTCCAAGGATTAACTCCTTTTTCATCTAATGCGTCAAGTGAAATCAAGTGATTTCCCACTTCATCTGATGGATAACTTAACATTAAGACAATTTTTTTGCTTCCTCTAGCAATTCCTCTCAAACAGTTTGAAAAACGATTACGACTAAAAATTGGGAAGATAACCCCAACTGTATCTTCATTAAATTTGTGACGAATATCTTCTGCGATTTGATCAATTGATGCATAGTTTCCTTGCGCTCTAGCAACGATTGACTCAGTCACTGCAACGATATCTTTGTCTTGAATTGAGAAATTCCCTTCTCTAGAAGCTTCCATCACGCTATCAATCACGATAGATTCCAAGTCGTCTCCTTCATTAATAATTGGACAACGTAATCCCCTTGATACAGTTCCAATAATTCTTGACATAGTTTACTCTCCCTTATCGTACAACTCATTTTTTTAATTTAGTTCCATAAGTACTATACAGTGTTTTAGCTTACAAGTAAAATTTAGACGCTAGAAAAAATAAGAAAAGATGATTAAACGGGTATTTAATCATCTTTTTTACTTTTAATTGATTAAGTCTTTAGCCAATACAAAAGTATAATCTTGGCTTTTTAAAAACTTAATGACATTTTCTAAACTATCTGCTGAATCTTGGTGAATATCATGCATCAGCACAATACTGTGAGGTTGCAATTCTTTTTTGACTTCCCCTAGAATAGCTGTGGGATTATGTGTTTTCCAATCGAGTGTGTCGATATTCCATAACGCAATCGTCATATTTGGTTCAACTTTTGTCACACGATCATTATACGCACCATATGGCGGACGAAGAAGCGTTGGTTTTTCACCTGTTAGTTTTTCTATTTTTTGATTGGTTGAATCAATTTCTTGCTTGATACTTGCTTCATCTAATTTTGTCAAGTCTTTGTGGTCATACGTATGATTCCCAATGTCATGTCCTGCTTCATGAATTTTCTTCACAACATCTGGGTAATTATCAACCATTGTCCCTAACATAAAGAATGTGGCTTTAATGTTGTATTTTTTTAACGTATTTAATATTTGTAAGGAACTGGTGTTGTTTGGTCCATCATCAAATGTTAAGGCCACTTTCTTATCATCGTTTAAAATCGTTGGATCATTTTTTACTACTTCTTTTTGTAACACGGATAATTGACTCGCATAAACTTGTCTTAGCTTATCATTTTTAAGACTACTCACTTCTTTATTCAGCTTTTTATACTGGTCAGAAGTTGGAACTGTCTTAATTTTTTTATCTTGAATATACGTTTTCATCTCTTTGTCTAAAGATACAAGTGCATTATTTTGTTCGGTGATTTGTTTTAACCCAGCTTCTAAAGAGGCTTTTTGTTCATCTTTAGGTAACGACGTCACATTTGAATCCAATTCATCTTTCATAGATTGAGTAATTGATTGTGAGATGGCTAAATCTTTGACTAAACTATTTTTATTAAAAGGTTTTGTGCCAAAAATAGTAGACATTTGCTGTGATGCTTTAATTCTTTTCTGGATGGCATCAATGGCTTCAGCATCTTTGTTTAAACCAAGCATCAATTGTTTCTTTTGATTCTTCACTTTTCCAGAAATATTTGAAATATCATCAACCGTTTTAATACTTTGATGAACGCTATCCTTCGTTTGATTCGCGGTTTTAAGCAAGTCTTGATTTATCACAAAGTTTTCTAAATTTTGTTGACTTAATTCTTGAATTGACTGATCAATCACTTTCTTTTCACTTGTCACACTTCTTAGTGTTTGACTCGCTTTTTTATCAAGAGTCATTCGACGAACTAAAAAGATAACCTCTACAATAAGAATAAGTAATAAAAAAATTAATATAAATTGCTTTCTTTTTTCTTTAATCAATTTTCCAATCTACACCTTTCTAAAATATAACAGTTCCATTCTAACAGTAATTATTAAAAATGTTTATTATTTTTAAATTTTTTCTATAGTAAAATAGGTACGTTTCCTTTATTTTATTCATTTACAATACATTTATATTTTATATGTTCATTTTACGCAGAATTACCTTATGTTAGCTGTACCTTAATCACCCGTTTAGATTTTAATTAAAACAACCTGAAAAATCCTCATTTTATAATCATAAACCGCAATGACTCACATGACTATGTTAAAATAATCTTGCTATGCTGAATATACATTGGAGGGAATATATAATGGACATTCAAGACTACATGAAAGCATTTATTGATACTTTTTACGAAAATAAACAAGACATTCAACAAGGAAAGCCAATTGAGCTGATTCCTAACGACACCATCAACGCACTAAAAAATACGACCATCACCGAAAATGGACGTGATTTAGATAGTCTACTGAAAATGTTAGAAGAAAGTGTCTATCCTTTTAGAAATGTTAGTGAACATAAACGAAATTTTGCTTTTATTCCTGCACCCGTTGTTGATATTTCAAAATTAGGTGACTTATTTGAATCATTTTATAACCCAAACGCTGCAGGATTTTATTCTAGCTCTGGAACAGCTGTCGTCGAAGAAGAAATGATGGCTTATTTATGTGAAAAAGCTGGATATAATCCCAAAAAAGCAAGTGGCACATTTTTATCAGGTGGTTCAATGGCCAATCTAAATGCCACTATAGCTGCCAGAGATAAATATTTATCGTTAGATGACATCACAAGAGGTGTGGTTTATATTTCTGATCAGGCACATCATAGTGTCCATAAAGCACTTCACGTGATTGGTATTCCAGATGAAAGAATTCGTCGTGTAAAGACAGATGACCAATTAAAAATTGACCCAACAGCACTTCAAGAAATAATCAAAGCTGATAAAAAGAATGCATTACGTCCATTTATCGTCATTGCGACAGCCGGGACAACAAATGCGGGGGTGATTGATCCATTAACTGAATTGGCTAAGATTTGTAAAGAAGAAGACATGTGGCTGCACGTGGACGGAGCGTTTGGCGCATCGGTGTTATTATCATCAAGCCACACTCACCTACTTAAAGGAATTGAACAGGCTGACAGTATCACGTGGGATGCACATAAATGGCTCTTCCAAAGCTACTCTTGTGCGATGTTACTAGTAAAAGATAAAGCCGATTTATTGCGAAGTTTTAGTGAAACACCTGAGTATTTAGAAGATGCTTCTGAAAACGAGCACATCAACACATGGGATTTAGGACTTGATTTATCTCGTCCAGCTCGTGGTGTGAAGTTATGGTTATCCATGCAAGCGCTTGGAACGAAGAAATTAGGTGATACCATCGATTATGGAATCAAACTAGCTGAATACACTGAGTCTGTCGTGCGAAATACACCAAAACTAGACATTGTCACACCTGCTCAAACAGCGATTCTTAACTTTAGGTATTACCGTGAAGGTTTAAGCGAAGAAGAATTAAATTCGTTCAATACAGCTTTATCAAATATGATTTCTAATCAAGGGTTTGCTCAAATTTTGACAACAAAACTTCAAGGAAAAACAGTATTACGTATGTGTACCATCTCGCCTGAAACGACACAAGAAGACATCGATAAAACAATCGAACACATTTCTACATGTGTAGAAAAATTAGAAACTAACTAAAAAATAAACCGAACACGATATCTTAAAAACGTCGTATTCGGCTTTTATCATTCAATTGATAATAGTTGAAGATGATTGACTCCTGTTAATTTTTCTAATTCCACTAAGAGTTCATTCACTGACACTGATAGTTCTTTGATATCAATCCCCATGACGACTGTTGCAGTGTCTTGGATGGGAATGTTTTGATTAATCGTCAAAACATTTCCCCCAAGTTCTGACAAGCGGTTTAACACAGACGACAACAATCCTTTTTTATCGGTTAAGTTAAAAGAGATAAGTGTTTTTCTAATTTGTGCCGTTTTATCAGCGACAAACACATGGTCTTTGTACTTATAAAACGCACTTCGAGATAGGCCAACTTCATTAACAACCTCACTCAACATCTGAGTAGCGACTGTTGCAGTGTCTTGGATGGAATGTTTTGATTAATCGTCAAAACATTTCCCCCAAGTTCTGACAAGCGGTTTAACACAGACGACAACAATCCTTTTTTATCGGTTAAGTTAAAAGAGATAAGTGTTTTTCTAATTTGTGCCGTTTTATCAGCGACAAACACATGGTCTTTGTACTTATAAAACGCACTTCGAGATAGGCCAACTTCATTAACAACCTCACTCACATTTTTAAAATCTCCTGAGTTTAATAATTTTTTTGCTTCGATTACCTTTGAGAAAACGTCTGGTAATACTTCTTGATTGACGATTAGATAGTTCTGTGACATACTTCTGCTCCTTTATAATCTACCAATAAATCAAGAGCCTTCCATTTATGTTTCAACGTACTAAGTGAGGTGTTTAATCCTTTCATGTCAACTTGTGACGTGAAAATTCCCATCAATGTTGAGCCACTACCAGAAATATAAAACCCTTTTGCTCCTGATTCTTTTGCGATATGTTCTACTATATCATATTCGTCAATTAATTTTTTGCGGTATGGCTGATGAATGCCATCATCTAAAAATTTATCTAAATTAGCCGCATCTCCTGTTTTTAATGCGTCTAATAAAAATAATAATTTTGCTTGATTGGCTACGACCGTTTTTAGCGGATAGCTTTCAGGTAACACTCCTCGTGCGACTGATGTTTCCAACGTAAAATCGGGAACAAAAGCCACAAATTGATACGACTCATCAACTGGGTAATGCTGGAAAAAAATATCGTCATTCATTTGATAAGAGGCACTTAATCCCCCTAATAAAGCAGGTACCACATTATCAGGGTGCCCTTCAATTTGAGTACAATACTTCACCAACTCATCTTGGCTTAAATGAAGCTGATGCAACTCATTGGCTGCTAGTACACCTGACACGATACACACTGCACTACTACCCAAACCACGTGCAAACGGAATATCACTATCTATCTGTAATTTAATTGGTGTCACAGGTCGTTTTAAGTCATCTAGCACGTATTTGTATGACTGATAAATTAAATTATCTTCTGTCTGAAATGCCACAGGACACCCTGTAATCTCCAACTTGTCTGATAATTCAACCTCACACTCACCATAAAACGTCACAGCTAAACCTAATGTGTCAAACCCGACACCGACATTGGCAGATGTTGCCGGAACTTTAATACACACCATTATGACTCACCTACCTGTTTAATAATAATAGCCTTCATCTCATCAATATCAATCACTTGATTATGTAAAATTGGCGCATGTTTCAAGTCTTTCAACTGACTTGGTGCATAGACGTTTGTTTTTTCTTCTAACTCATCAATTAATTTAAACTCGTCTTGTGAGCTATCAATCGCAAGTTCTGGAATGTCTTTGCTCACTTCTTGTACAAACTTATAAGGAGAAGCTGTTGATAAAATAACCGTCTTTTCTTTCTTCTCAGGACTATTTTCCAATACATAAGAAGCCACTGCTGTATGTGGATCAAGTAGGTAGCCTTTTTCTTTGTATACTTTATCGATTTGTTCAGCTACTTGTTTATCTGTTGCATAACCTGTTCCAAATGTTTCTTGAATAGTGTGTAATAACTCGTCAGAAATTTTGAATTTCCCTGTCGTTTTTAACTGATTCATCAAATCAGCCACATAATGAGCATCTCCTCCACTTAAATGGAACAGCATTCTTTCTAAGTTTGATGAAATTAAAATATCCATACTTGGTGAGCTCGTCTTTTTAAACTCACGATTTGTGTCATATTCTCCTGTTTTTAAGAAATCATATAATACGTTGTTTTCGTTTGAAGCACAAATGAGTTTATTGATTGGTAGCCCCATTTGTTGCGCGTAATATCCGGCTAAAATATTACCAAAGTTTCCTGTTGGCACAATGTAGTCAACTTTTTCACCTAATTTAATTTCCCCCGTATTAACAAGTTCTGCGTATGATGCAAAATAGTAAACAACTTGAGGAATTAAACGACCAATGTTAACTGAGTTGGCACTTGAGAATTCAATGTGATGCTCTTTTAGTAATGCCACTAATTCTTCATCATGGAATAAACGTTTCACATTACTTTGCGCATCATCAAAGTTTCCGTTAATTGACACAACCGCCACGTTTCCTCCATCTTGTGTTTGCATTTGTTTTTCTTGAATAGTTGATACCCCATTATTTGGGTAATACACAATCATATCAACTAACGGATCATTTTTAAATCCTTCCAAAGCAGCTTTACCAGTGTCACCACTTGTGGCGGTTAAAATTAATCGTTTGTTCGTATTATTTTGTGTTTTTGCTGATAAGTTTACTAGTTTTGGTAACAGTGATAAGGCAACATCCTTAAATGAACAAGTTGGCCCGTGGAATAATTCTAAAACATAATCATCGCCTACTTTTTTTAATGGCGTGATTTTTTCATCGCTAAATGTGTTTGTATAAGCCTCTTTCACACATTTTTTGATGTTATTTTCTGAAAACTCATTGAAAAACTGATTGATAACCAGTGAAGCAATCTCTTGATAGTCCTTATCTAAAACAGTCGATACATCTAAATTCACATCATCTAAGTTAGGCAAGACAAACAATCCTCCATCAGGACTTAACCCTGCTAAAATCGCTTGACTAGCGGAATAGTTAATTGTTTCGTTTCTTGTACTTTGATATTTTTTTTCCATCGTAACACTCCTTGTCTTTCATTTTAGTCTATGATACAATGTTCACCATACAAAAACAAGTGTATTTTACAGGAGGACTTATTATGAAAATTGCAATCCTTGGTTTTGGAACAGTTGGTTCAGGTGTTTATGAAATTTTACAGCAAAAAAATTTAGCAAAAAAATTTAGCGTGGAAAAAGTATGGTGTCGTCCAAATGACACAATTGACATTCCAAAATTTTGTTCTAATATTGAAGACATTATAAACGATAAAGACATTGAACTGGTTGTCGAGGTATTAGGTGGCATTGATGTGCCGTTTGATTTAATCTCTCGCATGTTAAAAAGTAAAAAACATGTGGTCACTGCAAATAAAGCCGTTATCGCAAGACATTATGACGCATTAACTGATTTAGCAAAAGAAAATGGTGTGTCACTTAACTTTGAAGCAAGTGTTGGTGGTGGGATTCCATGGATTAAAAACGTGGAATTAGCTTCAAGAATCGATGCTATTTCAAAATGCTATGGTGTTTTAAATGGCACATCAAACTTTATCTTAGATACCATGTTAAAAGAAGACCAAGATTTTGATGATGTATTAAAAGAAGCCCAAGATTTAGGTTACGCAGAATCTGACCCAAGTGCAGATATTGATGGCTTTGATGTGTTAAATAAATTAATTATTTCAGCTAGAAAAGCATTCAATAAAAAACTCGATCCAGATGATTTCTTTGTTCACTCAATGAGACAAATCACAAAAGGCGATATTCATTACTTCAAACAAAAAGGCCATATTGTAAAATACATCGGTGAAATTACGCATGACGAAGGGGTTATCTCGTTACATGCTGTACCAGAAACATTTACAGAAGCGACGATTCCAAGTAACAATAATATCGCTAGTCTTGAAGGAAAAACAATTGGAACATTAAAATTCTACGGACAAGGTGCAGGTAAATTACCAACCGCTAATGCCGTTGTACAAGATATTTTAGATATTTCAAAAAATATTTCTTATATTGATACTGACAACGTTGAAAATAATGATATAATTGAAAAAAAAATAAATCGCTATACATTCTTTATTCGAACAAACGAAACAATTGATGATGCGCTAATTAAAGAAAAAGATGGTGATTATTTCATTACTCATCCTATTACATTAGCTGACATCAAAAAACAAACACAATTAAATGATTCTCTGATTGTAAGAGTGATTACTCAGGAGGATTGGCATGATTAAAGTAACAAAATTTGGCGGAAGCAGTGTTGCGAATGCCACTCAATTTAAAAAAGTTAAAAATATTATTGATAGTGACCCAACCCGTACTGTTGTGGTCACAAGTGCCAGTGGGAAAGAACAATCTGACGACCACAAAATGACCGATTTACTTTACCTATGCTATGAGCATAAACGTTACGGAATGCCATTTGATGATTTATTTCAAATGATTCGCGACAAATTAACTCGTATTGAAGATGAATTAGATCTTGAGTCAACGATTTCTGAAGACTTAGATTTTTTGTATCAAAAACTTTCTGATTCAATTGACATTGACTATCTTGTCAGTCGTGGGGAATACTTAACAGCTAAATTATTAAGCAATTATTTGGGATTTAAGTTTGTTGATGCAAAGGACATTATCATCTTTAAACCAAATGGCCAAATTGATGAAAAACGCTCATGCAAAGCCATTCAAAATCTTATTAAAGAATCTGATAAAATCGTCGTACCTGGTTTTTACGGGGCGTATCCTGATAAATCTATTCACTTGATGTCTCGTGGCGGAAGTGATATTACGGGAAGTTTCCTAGCAAATGTCATGGACGCTGTGTGTTATGAAAACTGGACAGATGTTTCTGGTATTTTAAAAGCCGATCCAAGAATCGTGAACAATCCAAAACAAATTGAAACCATTACCTATGAAGAATTACGTGAATTAGCTTATATGGGAGCTAATGTTATCCATGAGGAAGCAGTTAACCCTGTTAGACAAAAAGGGATTCCTATTCACATATTAAATACGAATGACCCACAAAATCGTGGAACAGTTATCACAGCTGAAGACGAGCAAGAAAAACGTCAAGCGATTACTGGGATTACAGGGAAGAAAGATTTCTCGATTATTACGGTTGTTAAATCCCACATGTCAAATGACTTTGGAACCATTCGAAAAGCACTCGAATGTATGGAAAAATACCGTATTATTGTCGAGCATATCCCAACTGGTGTGGATTCATTTTCTTTAGTGGTTGAAACAGCAAAATTAAAACCATTTTATTATGAAGTTATCTCTGATTTAAAAGCGAGTACACAAGCTGATAAAGTCAGTGTCATTCACGATTTCGCCCTTATTGCGATTGTGTCTCGTTTTATGAAAAACAAAACAGGCATGAGTGGGCGTTTGTTTAGCGCTCTTGGAGAGCAACAGATTAATATCTCACTTATTTCCCAAACAAGTGATGAATTAACCATTATTATTGGTGTTAAAAACGAAGATTATAATACCACGATTCAAACAATCTATTATGAATTTGAAGGAGACGATAGTTTATGAGCGAGTTAACTGTAGCAATTTTAGGAGCCACTGGCGAAGTTGGAAAAGAGATGTTAAATTCTCTGTTAGAACGCCAGATTCCCATTAAAGAATTAAGATTATTTGCCTCTAAACGAAGTACTGGACAAAAAGTTGCGTTTGGTGACAAAGAATTAGTAATCGAAACATTAACAACAGACTGTTTTGAAGGAATTGATGTTGTCTTATGTGCGTTAGATGACGATATTGCTCGTATCTACCTGCCTGAAGCCAAAAAACAAGGTTGTTTAATTATTGATAATTCAAGTATTTATCGACTAGATGAAGACGTACCTTTAGTTGTACCAGAAGTGAATCCTGATGATATTTATACCAATCAAGGGATCATTGCAAACCCTAACTGTTCAACAATTATTGCACTTGTTGCCATTGCCCAACTACACAAAAAAGCAACTATCAATTCAATGATTGTGTCAACTTACCAAGCTGTTTCAGGTGCTGGTAAACAAGGGATTGAAGAACTTGAAACTCAAGTCGTTGATATTTCTGAAGGAAAAAGTGTGACTCCTCATGTCTTCCCTTATCAGATTGCCTATAATTTAATTCCGCAAATTGGTGGATTTAATGCTGAAGGGCATTCAAGCGAAGAAATGAAATTACAAAATGAAGGACGTAAAATCCTCCATCATCCAACACTTGATGTAACATGTACATGTGTGCGTGTTCCTGTCGTTCGTTCGCACTCCGAAGCGATCACTCTTTTCTTAGATAATGATTTGAGCGTTGAAGAAGCACGTCAAATCATCAGCGAAACTGACGGCGTGAAGTTAGTCGATAATTTAGACAACCAAGGTTACCCAATGCCACTTGATACATCTAACCAAGATTTAGTTTATGTTGGGCGTATCAGAAAAAGTAAAGTCGGTAATCAATCAGTCTTAACTCTGTGGTGTTGTGGCGACCAAGTAAGAAAAGGTGCTGCAACAAATGCCGTACAAATTTTAGAACACTACATAAAGCATTCTAACTAAACATGCTGGCTTGTAAAGATGAAGAGATTTGACTAGTTCATGATTTTATTTTGCCGAGTTTGTACTATCATAATAAAAGAGGCTGTACACTAAATCGTATTGATAGATTAAATTCTATCAATGCGTTTTTTTATTTTGGGCATAGAAAAAGGGGTATTCTTATTGGTAAAATTAAGTCGTCTATAACTAACATTCCAAAGGAGAATGACCCTATAGATAATAATACAAGAAAACTACTCAATTCAACAGATGATTCTCTTATTTTGAATGAGAATTGGTTGTCTCGTGAAGCGAGAAACAACCGCTCATTTAACATGATGACAGGTCGATTAGTGAATAAAGATAAGCAATGCCAGAAATGTGGATGTTATCAATCCGTTAAAAACGGAACGCATCAAATAGTCAATTGCCTGCAGTTGAACGTCGCCAAACTTATCTGAAACTTCACAGAGAACGTTACCTTTGTAGAAACTGTGGATCAACTTTCAGTGCTTCTACTTCTCTAGTAGATGACTATTGTCACATTTCTAAACAACTTAAATACTAAATTGCGTTTGACTTAAAAGAGAATCGATCACGTAAAAAAATCGCAGCATGCCACAGTGTCTCTGAAAATACTGTTAAACGTGTGTTAGTATCATTTACGAATCATCAGCAACCGAATTTTAATTTCTTGCCCACGGCTCTTTGTGTAGATGAGTTACTTTCTTATAGTTCTCTATTAACAAAAGCGTATCATTTTATCCAAGAATTGAAGTATGCTTATAGAACCAACGATTATGTCTTATTTTTAGAGTGATGTTCAAAGATACCTGTTGAATTACCAAAGTATGTTAAAGACAAATTCAAGATATTTGGTAAGTTCTCCCAAGGAGTCATGAATGTCTTTAAATACTCCTATTCAAATGGTTTCTTAGAAGGCATTAATAATAAAATTAAAGTGATTAAACGTGTGGCCTATGGCTATCGAAACTTTTTACTATTCAAACGACGTATCTTTTTGATTCAAAATCAAGTTTTTCAGGTTAAATAAAAAAGCGAGAGAATGTCTTCCCTCACTTCAATTAATTCTATTTCATTTTTGAGACTTTTTCATCAATATTATTGTCCATCAACACGATTTGACATAGAGCCGCAAAAACCTCAACCTTAATTGATTGTCGTTTTCTCTTTAAAAGAAGGTTGAAACAAGTGCTAGAATGGCTAAACCACCTTGTGTTAAAATAATCTTTTTATCACTTGTTAAACTACCATATAAAGCAACTAAAATTATATAAACTAATAATACCCGACTAATTTCAAGTGAAGTCTTTGATAAAAATACACTATACAACAATCCTACACCAATTAGACCATTATATACCCCTTGATTTTTAAATAAGGTACTTACAGAATTTCTTTTCAATTCTTCTTTTGTCATATTAAAAACTCTACTCGTTACACCTGATGTAGTTGCAAAAGTCTCTAGATACATGATATAGAAAAATTCCAAAGCAACAAATACGATTAAAACAGTTGAAATTATAGACATCTCTATTCCTCATTTTCTGTGATAATTAATTCTGTTTTCTTCTCAGCATATTCTGACATTTTTCCAAATAAGTTTATTAATAGTGGATTTTGGTTATGTTTATCAATTGATTCTTGGTTTTTCCAATGTTCAATCATCACAAATTGATTTTTCTTTTCCACTGATTCATATAAATCATATAGCAAGCAACCTTCTTCCAATCGTGTAGAAGCAATTAAAGGTACTATATCCGCTAAAAAATCCTCTCTTTTATCATTTTTTACATAAAAATTTGCTTGTATAATTTTCATTTTTCTCCCTCCTCTCATTTAAATTCAGTGATTTTTTCAGCAGCCAATCGAACAGAAGTATATCCAGCTTCTTTCTCTTTTCCGATAGATAAAATCATTACTGGTACATATCTCTCTTTATCTAACCCAAAAGCTTCTGCTAACTGATCAGACTCGAATCCTCCAATTGGATTCGTTTCATATCCATGTGCCCGAGCAATGAGCATGAATTGCATCGCAACTAAACTTGAATCAATTTTTACTACATCATTCATTTGTTCTTTAGTAAAATTTTTGTAATATGGAATAATTGCAGCCAATTGTTGGTCTCTTACTTCAGCTGGCATTTTACCTTCTTCAACTGCTTGGTTGTAAATATCTTCCCCTAATTCATAGCATTGCATGTCACCAAAAATCAAAACCATTGCTGAGGAAGTATCATTTTGCTTTGTATTGAAACGAATTAATGGTTTTAGTTTAGATTTTTGTTCATCACTCTCAACAACGACAAAACGCCAAGGTTGCATATTAACTGATGATGGTGCAGTCGTTGCTTCTTGAATCATTTCAAGCATTTCTTCATGAGATATTTTTACTGTTTCATCATATCCACGAACAGATTTTCTTCCAAATATAATTTCTGAAAAATCATTGTTTACCAAATTTTTTGACATATTCTTTCCTCTTCCATTTCATTTTTACAATTTTTTTAAAAACCAATTTATGCTATTACGCTTTTTATGAGTCTTCATTCTACTCATTTATCTTTTTATTCGTAAAATCAACTACAATTTTCCCTTTCACACGTCCGCTGCTTATTTCTTTCATAGCTGATTTGGTATAAGATGGCGTATGAATACTCGTGATAGAGGCAATTTTTCCTCCGATTTTCACAACATCAAATGAATGCGTTAGTTCATTCTTCACCTCTCATGTCAAAAACAACATCTACTGGAGGCAGCACTTCATAAAAATTTTCTTTATGATAGTCAATAAATTCAATACTTCCAAATTGTTGTAAAAAAGCTTTTCATTCCTTACTTGCCGTCTTATAAACCTTTGTATCGGTTAAAAGAGCAAATTGAATAGCTATGTGACTATGTGACCTACTCCACCTGATCCACCAAGAATTAAAATAGATTGTTTTTCCTTTAGTTGAAGCCAGTCAAACAATCCTTGATAGGCAGTTAATCCCGCAAGCGGAACTGAAGCTGATTCAACAAGAGAACGATTTTTTGGTGCTTTTGCTATATCATTTTCACCAACAACAACGTATTCTTGGAAAGCCCCTGTCATCGGTGTTCTTCCGTATACAGAATCATCTACTCTAAATTTTGTGATTTTTGAACCCACGGCTTCTATAACGCCTGAAAATCATGCCCTAGTATCAAGCGTATTGAATAACGCAAAACAAATTTTGCATCACCATTGCGAATTCTGTAATCAATTGGATTCAAACTTGCTGAATGAACTTTGATTATTATACTATTCTCAGACAGTACAGGTTTTTGTATTTCATTCAAAAAAGTTGTTCTTGCTTTCCGTTCTGTCCTCTCCTTCATTCGCCAAGCCAATTCCCTATATTTATTTCACTAATTTTGTTAATAAATTTAGTAGAGTATTTTCTTCTTCCTCATTCAATGGCGACATCATCGTTTTATTTGGATGACCAAATTCTCTTTCACAATGTTCCAGTTCTTTTGTTGCATTCTCTGTAATTCTAACAACAACTTCTCGATTATTATTTTTGTTTCTTTCACGTATAACATAATTTTTTTCTTCTAAAATCTTTAAATGTCTAGTGACCGCAGCACTATCTATTTTCAACTCATGTTGCAAATTTGTTTGCGAACACTGTCCATTCTCTTTCAGAAATAACATTAATTCATAACGTGTAATACTAAATCCTGTTTCTTTTTCAAATTTAGTAGTCATTTCTTGATTGGCAAGTTTAAGTTGATAAAATAGTTTGCTAAGTTTTCTTAAATTCATCTATTACTCCTTTCATATATGATTAATCAATAGTTGACCAGTCAAATATAACTCATTTTCAACACTTTGAAAAGTAGTTTGCTTAAATTAACTCTAAAAATTTATTCGTTATTATAAAATAAAAAAGCACAATCTAATAAAATTGTGCTCAGAATGAAGACAAACTAATTACTCATTAAGAGTAATTGGGTTGTCTTTTTTATATCCTATGATTAATTTAGGTAAATAATTAAAAATAGACAAAAAAATAGAGCCCTCTAGGTCTCTTATATGGAAAAATAGGTGTTAAGTTATCTTGAAATAACAAATGAGCAATACCTGGTGTCTTGTAGCCTGCATCCATCACTAATTTATTCAGAGTGAAATAACTTTTTAATTTATTGTAAATAGAGATAAAAGTACGACTATCATGTTGATTACCTGGATGCGTTGTATATCCTAAAACCCATCCGTTTTTATCACATGCCACTTGTGTGGCATAGGCAAAGACTTGTTTATGTTCTCCTTTATGAAACCAGCCACTGTCAGCATCATTTTTACTAATTTTTTTAACCTTTGTATTTGTCTCACTTTTTTCTTTTCTTTTTAAGGACTTTTTTAATTGTTTTTCTCTATCGATTTCAACTTCTTTTTAAAGTGATTTTACATAAAATAATGTGTCTTCAGTTAATTCTTTGCTTTCATACTTTTTATTATTTGCATGTGCTTTGATACGAGTCCCATCAATAAATATCTCAGACGTATCAACTAAATGAACTTCTATACACTACGCTAAAATACCATAAAAAATTTGTTCAAAGATATCTGTTCCTTTAAATCTTCTTGAGTAATTTTTACCAAAAGTTGAAAAGTGAGGGACTGAGTCTTGGATATCTAAACCTAAAAACTATCTGTAAGCCATATTTACTTCGACTTCTTTAATCCTTTGTCTCATGCTCTTAATTCCGTATAAGTATTGTATCAAGGGAAGTTTGATTAACATAACTGGATCTAAACTAGGTCGTCCATTAGACTGATCATATTTATCCTCAACAAGTTGATAAATAAAACTAAAATCGACGTATTTATCAATATCTCTTAGAAGAACTGTTAGATAACAATGAACCACTCTACCTTTCTTTCCTTTACCATTCTCCACCTTAATTTGATATTCTTCAATATGATACTGTTTAAGATTCATAATCTCACTTATTCTGAGACCAGTATCAACTAATATCAGTAACAGTAAGTAATTTCTTTCATTTGTAAACTTCGTCTGAAGCCCTAGATGGAACTTATCCTTACGTTTTACATTAGTGAAGGTTTTTGAGTTTTAACATCTGTTTTACCTCATCATCAGAGAATCTATTGATAACAACTTGTCTTTCTTTTACCCACTTTACATACCAACATGCAATTTCTTTTTCTCTCATGTAATTCTCATCTACACAATACCTAAAAAATGTTCTAATGTTACGTAAATGGCTATTTACGTAAGATTCTGCTTTTCCTTCTTCAATATTTTTAATCAAAAAATCGCGTACATGAGATATGGTAACCATACCTAGTGAGTCAATATTTTTTCCCCTAAAAATTTCAGAAATAAACTCAAAGTTTCCCATGTTTTTTTATCGTCTTTGGAGACAATCCTCTTGTCCTATCACTAAATACCAACTCCTCTACTAAATCCTTTAATAACAATCTTTCCATAACAAAAAAACTCCTTCGCTAACATATTAATTAACGAAAGAGCTTATTAATTCTTGTCACTTTAATTTGGGAATCATTCAAAATTTGACTCTTTTAGTCAGTAATCCAAACTATGAGAAATTCATCTTGGATACCATACTAAGTGAGCATTTCACTCATCAAATCCTAATTGAAACACCTTCAAAACCCTTGCTATATCAGCCTTATCTAATCCCTAAAGATATTCTGGCATATCTGCTCATACGATCAGTCGTCCACGCTGGATACCAAACGAGTTTTACTTCTAATTTTTTGATTTCATCTATATCACTTAATGCATCGTGAATTTGTTCTGTGATAACGTCTGCTAATGGGCATCCCATCGTAGTCAACGTCATTTTAACTTCGCAATAACCTTCTTCATCCAAATTCACTTCGTAGACCAATCCTAAATTAACAATATCGATTCCCAATTCAGGGTCAATGACCGTCTCTAGTGCAGCAAGAATATCTTCTTTTACTTCATTTAGTTCTTCTTCAGTCCATTTTGACTCACTCATTTTCATTCTACCCCCTCAATATAAACTCACTTTTATATTAACTGAGAAATGAGTGTTTGTAAACGACTTAGCTAATGCTCACAAAAATTTAATATTTTCTAAACCGATTATATCGTTGATTTTTCAACTCATCTACCGACATTGTCTGATAATCATTCAACTGATCAATAATAGTCTTTTTAAGATTCTTGATAATGTCTTTTTTAGATAACGTATCATTGCCACATGTCTCAGATATTACCTTATCAACAACATGTAATTCCTTTAATTCAAAAGCTGTCAACTTCATAATTTCTGCTGCCTCTGAACTTCTAGAACTATCTTTCCATAAAATTGAAGCAAATCCTTCAGGTGAGAGAATTGAGTAAATACTATGTTCCAATATCCAAACATCATTTGCTACAGCTAATGCAAGTGCACCACCACTTCCCCCTTCACCTGTCAAAATAGAAAGAATTGGGACAGAGAGTTGGCTCATCTCATACAAATTTTTTGCAATCGCCTCACCTTCGCCACGTTCTTCGGCTTCTACACCACAAAATGCTCCTGGTGTATTGACTAAAGTAATAATCGGTCGATGAAACTTCTCTGCCTGTTTCATCAATCTCAACGCTTTTCGATATCCTTCTGGTGTTGGAGAGCCAAATCTCGTTTTAACATTTTCTTCTAACGTTTGTCCCTTTTGAATACCAATAATCGTTACAGGTATCGAGTTAATTAGTCCAATCCCACCAACTACAGCTTTATCATCTCCATAATAACGATCGCCATGAAGCTCAATAAACTCTTCCGTGACACCATCGATTATTTCTTTCGTCGTAAGTCGTTTGCTATCTCTAGCTAGTTGCACAATGTCATTTGCCGTATATTTAGTCATCTCCTTCACCTCCATTATGAAGTAACAGAAGGGTAGACAACGTAGATTTCATTTCTTTACGTGTCACAATCTTATCAATAAACCCATGCTCTAATAAAAATTCTGCTCGCTGAAAATCATCTGGTAACGTTTGACGTATGGTTTGCTCAATCACACGACGTCCGGCAAACCCTATCAATGCTTGTGGTTCAGCTAAAATAATATCTCCTTGCATAGCAAAACTTGCCGTGACACCTCCTGTTGTGGGATCGGTCAAAACTGTGATATATAATAAACCACTTTCACTATGTCTTTTTATAGCTCCAGATATTTTAGCCATTTGCATTAAAGAAATAATCCCTTCCTGCATTCTAGCACCACCTGATGCTGTAAACAAAATAACAGGGAGTTTTTTTTCAGTGGCTAGTTCAACGAGTCGCGTAATTTTTTCACCAACTATATGGCTCATGCTCCCCATAATAAATTGACTATCCATCACACCAATCGCAACTTTATGATTGTTCATATAGCCAATCCCTGTTACTACAGCCTCATCTAATCCAGTCTTTTCTCGGACGTCTTTTATTTTTTCATCATAATCTGGAAAATTAATTTGATTCTTAAAGGGTATATCGGTAAACATCTCTTGAAATGTTCCTTCATCCATCATCATATCAAGACGATTATAAGCACCTAATCTAAAACAGTAACCACAATGCTGACAAGTTCTTTCTTGACCTAATTCTTTTCGGTGCAAAGGCTTTTGACAACTCGGACATTTTTCCCACACACCATCTGGCACATGAGGTTTGTCACTTTCTTGAACCGATTTATTTAAGGGAGTGATACGTATATAGTCTCTTTTTTTAAACAATCCCATATCTATCCTCCTTTTGACGTATTAGTCTTGTGACCAGTTTGGTAAAAACTCTTTCTGTAAAAATGACGTGTCATAACTTCCCTCAATCACTAATGGATGAGTCAGTAAATCTAGTTGAAACATTTGATTTGTTGTCACTCCTTCGACGACTAACTCAAGTAACGCTCGTTTCATTTTTAGTAAGGCCTCTTCTCGCGTTTGACCGTGCGTAATAATTTTAGCAATCATCGAATCATAAAACGGTGGGATAGTATAATCTTGATACATGGCACTATCCACGCGTAATCCTATCCCTCCTGATGGTAAAATTAATGACGTGATCTTACCTGGAGAGGGCGCAAAGTTAAATGCTGGGTTTTCAGCATTTAATCGACATTCAATGGCATGACCAGAAAATGACACGTCTGATTGGGTTAATGTTAGTTTTTGATGGGCCGCTATTTTTATTTGCCATTTTACGATGTCAATTCCCGTAATCATTTCAGTTACCGGGTGTTCGACTTGAATTCGTGTGTTCATTTCCATAAAATAAAAATTATTTTCTTCATCCACTAAAAATTCAATGGTTCCGGCATTTTCATAAGACACAGCCTTTGCCGCCTTAATCGCTGTATCGCCAATACGAGTTCGTAAATCATCCGATAAAGAAAAACCTGGTGCTTCTTCTAATACTTTTTGATTATTTCGTTGCAGTGAGCAATCTCTTTCACCTAAATGAATGGCATGTCCAAACTGATCACCTAATATTTGCACCTCAATATGTTTAGCTGGGTAAATAATTTTTTCAATATACATTTCACCACTACCAAATGCAGCAAGGGATTCTTGTTGAGCAGAAGAAAAGTGATGTGGCAACTCTTTAGCATGTAGTACTTTTCTAATCCCTTTTCCACCACCACCAGCAGCTGCTTTTAACATTAAAGGGTAACCAATTTTTTTTGCTATCTTCATTGCATCTTCGATTGAGTCTACCGCACCATCACTACCTGGTATAACAGGAACTTTGGCATCTAACATTATCTTTCGGGCATTGATTTTATTTCCCATCTCTTCAATCGTTTTAGATTTTGGCCCAATAAACGTGATCTGACATTCTTCGCACATTTCAGCAAACAAACTATTTTCCGCTAAAAAACCAAATCCAGGATGAATAGCTTGCGCACCTGTCACGATAGCAGCACTTAACACATTATGCATATTTAAGTATGACTCACTCGCTTTTGACGAACCAATACATATTGCTTCATCAGCTAATGCAACGTGCAACGCGTTTTTATCAGCTTCTGAGTAAATAGCAACGGTTTTAATTTCTAGTTCTTGACATGCTCGAATAATTCTAGTTGCTATCTCGCCTCGATTAGCTATTAGTATTTTATCAAACATATCATTATGCCCCAATAATAAATGTCATGAGTGCTTGACAAACGACTTTGTCTTCCACTTTAGCTGTTGCTTTTCCAACGCCAATATTTCCTTTTTGTTTAATAATTTCCATCTCCATCACTAGCACGTCACCTGGTACAACTTTTTGGCGGAACTTTACTTTATCAATACCACCTAAATAACCAGTTTTCCCTTTGAATTCTTCACTTTTTAATAGAGGTATAGAGCCAGTTTGAGCAAGAGCTTCTAATATTAATACTCCTGGCATAACAGGTTCTCCTGGAAAATGTCCAGGAAAAAAATGCTCATTGTACGTAACATTTTTTATTGCTTTAACATAACTTCCTGGTGTTAATTCTACTACTTTATCAACCATCATAATCGGGTAACGATTTGGAATAATTTCCATAATTTCTTGTACATTTAATTGCATTTTTCTTCCTCCTACGAAATCTTAAATAGTGGCTGTCCAAACTCAACAACCTCTTCATTGGTGATGAAAACTTCCGTTACAACACCAGAAACATCACTGACAACATCATTCATAATTTTCATGGCTTCAATAATACATAACGTATCTCCCACCTGTACACTATCGCCAACTGACACAAAATTTGGCTTACCAGGTTCACTGGCAGTATAAACAACTCCAACAATTGGTGACTTAATCGTTTGTCCTGAAATATCTTCTACTTTTGGTGAAACTTCTGTTGTTTCAACATCACTTACACTAACTTCTTTAACCTGATTATCGTGTTCTTTGACAACAATATCATGAGATTGTTTACTATCATTTTTACTTAAATAAAGAGATAACCCTTCAATGGACACGTTCATTTCACGTATGTCGCTATGTTCAAATCGATCAACTAACTCTTTGATAGACTCATAACTCATTTTACTCACCTCGCCATTTTTTCATCGCAATGACGGCATTATGACCACCAAATCCTAATGAATTACTTAATGTATAATTGACAGTCGCCTCTCTTTTTTCTTTCGCCACATAATCTAAGTCACAAGCTTCATCAGGATTTTCTAAACCAATAGTTGGTGGAATCGTATCAGTCATTAAAGCGCCTAAACACGCTAACGCTTCAACGGCTCCAGCTGCACCTAATAAATGACCTACCATACTTTTGGTACTTGATACCGGTGTATTGTAGGCTTCTTCTTTCATAGCATATTTTATGGCCATTGTCTCCGCACTATCATTTGTCGGTGTACTTGTTCCATGTGCATTAATATAGCTAACTTCTTCAGGTGTAATACCTGCTTCTTCCATTGCTAACATCATACATTTTCCAGCACCAGAGCCATCACTACTTGGGCTAGTTATATGATTAGCATCACAATTGGAGCCGTAACCGACGATTTCACCGTAAATTTTAGCACCTCTTTTTTTCGCATGTTCCAATTCTTCAAGAACTAAAATGGCACTACCTTCACCCATGACAAAACCATTTCTATCTTTATCAAATGGAATTGACGCTTTTTCCGGATTATCAGAATCACTCAAAGCTGTCAAAGCAGCAAAACCAGAAATACCAATTTCACAAATCGTTGCTTCCGCTCCACCAGCTAAAATAATATCTGAATACCCATGTTTGATATTTCGAAACGCTTCACCAATTGCATTGGTAGATGAGGCACATGCTGTTACAACAGACGTACAAATACCTTTTGCTCCGACCTTGATTGCAATGTTTCCAGCTGCCATGTTACTAATGGCCATCGGGACGAAAAATGGTGCGACACGTTTTGGCCCTTTTGTGTGCATACGAATGACTTGATCTTCAATCGTCTTCATCCCACCAATACCAGAGCTGACCATGACACCAAAACGATCCACATTTATCTCGTCGATATTAATCTGACTGTCTGCCACTGCTTGTTTGGCTGCAGAGATGCCATATACAGAAAACATATCCATTCGTTTTGTTTCCTTTTTTTCCATATATATGGTTGGATCAAATTCTTTCACTTCAGCTGCTACATGAATTCCTGTTTCTGTTGCATCAAACTTTTGAATTGGGGCAATCCCATTTGTTCCATTTAACACATTTTCGATAAATTCTTCTGCTGTATTTCCAATTGGTGTCACTGCTCCAACACCTGTAATTACCACTCGTTTCATGTTTTTCCTCCTAAGCGTTCATCACCATTCCACCATCTACATTGATGACTTGACCTGTAATATATGTTTGACTTGCCAGAAAAATGGCAGTATTTGCAATATCGTCTGTGTTGCCTAGTTTTTTTAATGGAATATGTGCTAAAGTCGCCTCTTTGACTTTTTCAGACAAACTATCTGTCATATCTGTTTCAATAAATCCTGGTGCAATAGCGTTGCATGTGATTCCTCTAGCTGCCAACTCTTTTGCGGCTGATTTAGTTAGACCAATCACACCTGCTTTACTGGCTGCATAATTTGCTTGTCCAATGTTCCCAATTTCCCCAATCACACTCGACATATTGATAATAGTCCCTGAACGCTGTTTTAACATCACTTTAGAAGCATGATGAATGGTATTAAACGTCCCTTTCAAGTTGACTGAAATCACATCATCAAACATTTCTTCAGACATACGCATTAATAGCATATCTTTTGTAATTCCCGCATTATTTATCAAGACATCGACTGAACCAAATACTTCTTTAGCTTCCGTGATTAATTGGTTGGCTGATTCAAACTCTTGTACATCACCAATCACACAATGTGTTTTAACACCATATGACTCGATTTCACTTATTAAATCACTATCTATCACTTTTCTAGCATTTAAGACAATATTGGCTCCTTCATTAGCAAAACGAATCGCAAGTCGCCTCCCAATACCGCGTGAACTTCCTGTAATAACGACTGTTTTATCTTTAAACATTTACTTCCCCCATTTTATTAACTTTTTTTCTAGTTGACGAAGCGTTTTGATATTCTCTATATTTTGTACGTTTATCGTACTATCAGTAGCACGAACAAAGTGGGACAATGTTTTTCCTGGTCCTAATTCAATTAAAGTATCAATTGATGCTCTTTTAAATGCATGGATTGTTTCTTCCCAATAAACGGGAGACATCATTTGATTTTTTAAGTTTAATCTAATATCATCTGTCTCTTTCAATACGTCTCCAGTGACATTTGTCACGAGTGGCAGCTTACTTTGAGAGAACATTGTGTTCAGTAGTTCTTGATAAAATATCTCTGCTGCTTGTTTTAGTAATGGTGTATGAAACGGTCCACTCACGTTTAGCGGCACCACTTTTTTTGCTCCAGCTTCTACTAGCTTTTCTTGTGCAATTAAAACCGCCTCTTTATGTCCAGCAATTGCAATTTGTTGTGGCATATTATAATTCACCGGGATGACAAGAGCATTCTCAGAACTTATTTCCTGACACACCGTTTCCACGATATCTCTATCTAATCCTATTACAGCACTCATCGCACCTTTTCCTTGTGGGACAGCTGTCTCCATCAGTTCTCCACGTTTGTGTACCAAAGATACCGCGTCAGAAAAGGAAAGTACGCCACTTTCTACTAATGCACTATATTCTCCTAAACTTAAGCCGGCTACCATTGTGGGTGATAAATCGTACTCTTGCTTAATCACCGCAGACGTCGCACAACTCATTGTTAAAATAGCAGGTTGTGTGTATTTGGTTTCGTGTAATAATGAATTGTCTTCAAACATCATATTCTTCATATCTAGTCCTAACACATCACTCGCACAGTCAAGATACTCTTTAAAAGTTGGGAATTCTTCGTACAATTCTTGTCCCATTCCATTATATTGACTACCTTGACCGCTAAAGATAAATCCTAATGTCATTTACTACCTCTTTTCTATGACCCACTCATTGTAACGACTTGTTAGACATTCAGACGTTTCAGCCATTAATTCTAAAATTATTTCTTCACAGGTTTGTTGATCAGTTTTAATCATGCCAGCAATTTGTCCAGCCATCATAGAACTATTTTTTATATCGCCATCTATCACTGCACGTTTAAGTGCACCTTTACCCAAATCTTCTAATCGATCAAAATCAGGGTTTTCTTTTCCACCTTCAAATCGCTCTGCTTTTTCAAAGGTTTGTGTTAATTTATTTCGAAGTCCTCTGACAGGATGTCCTGTTAACATACCTGTTACAACCGTATCAATATCTTTTGCCTTAACAACCTTCGTTTTAAAATTATCATGTGCAATCGATTCTTTCGACACTAAAAACCGTGTTCCTAGTTGAACTGCTTTAGCTCCAAGCATTAAAGCTGCAGCTACCCCGCGGCCATCACCAATACCACCAGCAGCAATAACTGGAATACTAACCGCATCCACTACTTGTGGAACTAATGTCATCGTGGTAGATTTTCCAATGTGGCCGCCACCTTCCATCCCTTCAACAACGACAGCGTCAGCGCCTTCTTTTTCCATTCGCTTCGCTTGTGCGACAGAAGCCACCACTGGTATCACAATAATTCCAGCCTCTTTAAATCGTTTCATGTATTTCCCTGGAGAACCTGCTCCTGTTGTAATAACTTTAACTCTTTCTTCAATCACTAAATCAACAATGTCTTCAACGAAAGGGGACATTAGCATAATATTGACACCAAATGTTTTATCCGTTAATTTTCTTGCCGCGTGTATTTTTTCATGAATGACTTCTTTTGGTGCGTGTCCGGATGCTATCAGTCCTAAACCACCAGCATTTGACACTGCACTGGCTAATTGTTCCTCAGCAACCCAAGCCATCGCACCTTGAATAATCGGGTATTTTATATCTAAAAGTTGACAAATTGTTGATTTTTCCATCGATCCACCTCATTTTTGGTTTAAAAAAATAGCTATCAGCTGTATATCGCTGATGCTATTATCATTTATTTTGCTTGTGCAATTTGCTTATCGACAAATGCCACTAAATCTTGTACGGTTACAAGACCTTCATCTGTCTCAATTTTTACGTCGTACTCTTCAAAAGCATCCTCAATATCGTTTAAAATTTGGAATAAATCTAAACTATCTGCTTCTAATTCTTCTCTAAAATTGGTCGTTAACTGTACTTCTTCTTCATCTTTTCCTAATTGATCCACAATAATTTCCTGTATTTTTTCAAAAGTTGTCATAATGAATTCCTCCAATGATTTTATAATTTAATTAGTAAACTTCCCCAGGTAAGTCCTGCACCATATCCTGTTAACATGCACAAAGACTCTCCTGATAATGGTATAACGCCCGTTTTAACTGCATCATCCAATAACAATGGAATAGATGCAGCAGATGTGTTACCAAATCTATCAACATTTGATAGAAATTTATCACTTGATATGTTTGTTTTTTTTGCCAATGCCTCTAAAATACGAAAATTTGCTTGATGTGCCAACACATAGTCGATGTCTTCAGTAGCGATAGAATGACTTAGTAAGAGTTCCAGCATATTTTTGGATACATCTCTCATAGCAAAATCAAAAATTTGTTTGCCATTCATTACTAGAAAAGGATGGGTATCACCTATTTGCCTAAATCGATTATCTCTAGCAATCACATGACCAAACAATGCTTGATGTCTTTTACCATCAGAATGAATAGATTCTGCAAGAAAAGATTGTTGTGAAGATGTTTTCTCAATCAACACACCACCAGAACCATCACCAAACAATACCGCAGTTTGTCGATCACTCCAATCTACAAGATGACTCATCACATCAGTTCCGATCACTAAAGCCGTCTGATATGATGGATGGCTCAAGTATTTTTCTGCAATAGATAATGCATAAACGAATCCAGAACACGCTGCATTCACATCAAAGCACATGGCATTTACAGCACCAACAGATTCTTGAACAACACACGCAACAGATGGTGTCGAATAGTCAGCCGACATTGTTGCCACAATGATTAAATCAATCGTTGTAACATCTATATCTTGACTTAATTTTTTAGCTACTTCCACACTAAGTGAAGCCACACTTTCTGTAACAGAAATACGTCGTTCTTTAATTCCTGTTCGTTGTGTAATCCATTCATCACTTGTTTCTAAAAACTGAGCTAAATCATGGTTTGTTACTCTTTTTTTAGGTAGTGCCTTAGCAGTTTTTGTTATCTTAGGGTATAGCATCCCTGACTCCCTCACTACTTAATAGTATTTTTTTAAAAAATGATGCAAGCTACTGAGTCCTTTGACTAAAGCTTTCTTTTCTTCTTCAGACATGTCTTCTAAAACAGCTTCGACCATTTTTTTATGGAAATGCTGATGTAATCGATAAAACAGACGTCCTCGATTGGTTAATTTCAATCTCACAATACGACGATCACTTTCACTTCTCACACGGTCAACATAACCCTTTTTCACCAAATTATTGATTGCCACAGTCAACGTCCCAACGGTTATTGACAATTCTTTTGCTACTTCACCCGTTGTTTTCTTTCCACTCATACCAATCGCTTCAATCGTGTGCATCTCTTTAATTGACAAATCAGAAAAATCACTTTTTTTAAGCTCTGTTTCTTCAATTGTCAAAATATCATTAAATACTTTAACCAACTGAGAATTGACAATCGTTATTTTCTCATCCATATACTTGCCTCTTCCTTAAATTGTTTGATAATCAAAGTATATGGGTAAAAAAAAGAAAAAGCAATGCGAAATAGTTTGATAATCAAATGATTTGATAATCAAAGTATATGGAATAGTTTTATAAAAAGCAAGCATTTTTTATTTTTTTTTTCGAATATACTCATTAAATACAGATAAATGTTGATATAACAATGATTATGGATATAAAAAAAGAGAGATTATAATCCCTCTAACCTTGATGCTCTGATTTTCTTTTGATCATCTTCACTCCAAAACTGACCATAAACAGTTTGTGTTGGAATGATATTGATAAATGATTTATCATCTGCGTTGTATACTGCCATCTCTAAATCATATAATTCATAGCGAGTAACAACCATCATAATAACAGCTACTTCTTTACGACTAAAAACACCTGTTCCTGGAAGCAATGTCATCCCACGAACAATCGATTGTTGAACTGAAGAAATCACTTCTTCTGGTTTGTTTGTCATAATAAATGCCGTCACTTTTTGATGACTTGTATGAATCTTATCCACTACTTGTGTCGTACAGAAAATAGAAATGATCGTATACAAAGCCGACTCCCAACTAAATAAGAAGCCCGCTGCACTAATGATGAATAAATTAATAATAAACATTAGTGACCCCACAGTTCTACCAGTTGTTTTTGATAGAACAAGTGAGACTATATCCATACCACCAGTACTAAATCCATATTTCATGGTTAATCCAATCGCTAACCCGCTCAAAACACCACCGACAATAGCATTCATTAATGGATTATCTGTCACTTCCACAACCGGAATTAAAATCGTCATGACTGATACAGCTACGACCGTTAATAAACTTAAAATTGTTGCTGAGCGTCCCAACTTAATCCAACCTAATATAGCAATCGGAATATTTAAAATAAAAATCCAAACACCTGTTCCAATATTTATATTAAATAGATTTGTTAAAACGCCTGAAATTAATTGTGAAATACCAGTAACACCAACAGAAAAAACATCTGCTGGAATTAAGAACATATTGAGTCCAACAGCAATGGCCAAACCAGCTAAAATAATGATGACACCTTTTTTAATTGCTTCATTTTTACGATATGCTTCAGTTATGTTTCCCAAACCAACTGCCTCCCTCTACTCACCTTTTATTTAATCAATGATAAACCCTTGTTTTTCAAGATCTGATTTAATTTTTAACCGCTTTTCTGGTTTGCGATTCATTGCCGCAGTAATCTGATTAGTAAACGACTCAATCCGTTTATTAGCATCACGCAAATCATAATAAGTTGTCACAACGTCATCATAGTCTTTTAACGCCTCAACATAATTATCAAACGTTTGGTAAGATTCTTCAAAAAACATGATATCTTGTGGTAAGCGTGGTTTAAGTTGTGGCTCTTGGTCTTTATAACCTATTGCCAATCCAAGAACAGCAAATGTTAACTCTGGTAACTCCAATAATTCTGATGTTTTGTTATTATCGTTTAAAATACTACCTAGAAAGACCGTACCAAGTCCTAAACTTTCAGCGGCCAAGTTAACATTTTGTGCTGCTAAAACAGCATCTGTCATTGCTACCATGAAACGGTCCATGTTATGTAACACACTAGTTTCTTGACTATTTTCTACAGCAATTTGTCGATTTCGATATTGATCGGCAACAAAAATAAAAACGTGGCTTGCCTCAGCTACGTATGGTTGGTTACAAATTTCAGCCAACTTTTGTTTCTTTTCTTGTGATGATAAACAAACAATACTATATGATTGCATAAAATTACTAGTTGCCGTATGTCGCGCAACATTAACTAATGTCTCAATGACCTCTTTAGGTAGTTGTTCATCTTTAAATTTTCTAATACTTTTATGGTTTAATTGTAACTTAATCACGTCATTCATAATAAAACCCCTTTTCTATAAAATTTCATGTAACTATTCGTAGTATAACATTGGATGGTTTAAAAATCATGATGAACGGGTTAAAATATGCAAAATAAAAGCAATAGAACTTCTTATCCTGCTTAATTCATCTGTTCATTTAATTTGTATTATAAAGATTTAGTTAAGTATCTTTCGTACGTTCGTTTTTTCATCATTCAAAACAAAAAATAAGACTGCTAAACTCTGACATATCATCGATATATCAAGGTTTAAACAGTCTTATCATTTTAAAGGAATGGAGGCGGCGGGAGTCAAACCCGCGTCCAAACATATTGTCACCTAAACATCTACGCTCATAGTTATCCTATTTGAAATTCGCTCAAGTCTCTACCGAATAACAGGCCATAACTTTCGCTAGTCTGATAATCTCTTCTAAATTTTACAGACGGAAAAATTTAGCGTATCCCACTTAATTTGAGACCCTTACTTGAGCATATGGGCGATGCCGAGAGGAATTTAAAGTCATTTTTTTATGATAAAACCACATAAAATTGTTACTTTTATTTTTAAGAACTTGTTATTTTTATTGTTTTAGGGATTAGAACATTTGACGGACTGCCCTTGATACCAATATAACAGTATATAATTTTTTCAAGAAAATTCTATCTCCTTGATTCGACAATAGTGAATTACACCATTCAATTATTGTTCTGGTTTTAATTTATAAAAGTATGATTTAGAAATTTTTCAGAAATATTCTTAGGATAATATATTGTTTGATTTCCAGAATTTTCTAATACTTCAATCTTTTCAAGTTGTTTTACTTATGAAATCATCATTTTGACTACAGTAACCAATGGTTTAAATTACTAGTTTTTCGATTCTATTTTTTATTTCATTTCTTGTTTCTCTAAACATATTCATAATTTCTTCTTCTGTTCCAGTTGCTTTCGCAGGGTCTTCTAACCCCCAATGTTGATGTTCTACTGTTTTAGGAATTACTGGACAATTATCTAACGCATCTCCACATAAAGTAATCACTAAATCAGATTCATTTAAATAATCAATGTCTATAATTTCAGATTTGTTTTGACTAATATCAATACCAATTTCACTCATAATCTTCACTGCTCTTGGATTAATTCCATGTGCTTCTATACCTGCACTTTTAACTTCCCATTCATCAGACGCTAGGATTGCTTTTGCCAGTCCGTCTGCAATTTGACTACGACATGAATTACCTGTACACAAGAAATAGATTTTTTTCATTATTATATAGACTCCTTTTGATTAAAATATTTATTTTTCCATTTTAAAGCTAAGTTAACTAATGCTATTAACACTGGGACTTCTACTAAAGGCCCAATAACTGCTGCGAAAGCTTCTCCTGAATTGATACCAAACACTCCTACGGCTACAGCGATTGCTAACTCAAAGTTATTACTTGCTGCTGTAAATGAAAGTGATGTGGCTACTGGATAACTAGTTCCCATTTTCTTAGATAAGAAAAATGAAACAAAAAACATAAAAACAAAATATATAAGCAATGGTATGGCTATTCTAATAGCATCCATTGGTAATTCAATTATTTTGTCTCCTTTTACAGAGAACATTGTCACAATTGTAAATAGTAAAGCTACTAAAGTTATAGGGCTAATTTTAGGGATAAAGACTGTTTCATACCATTCTTCACCTTTTACTTTAGTGAGAACAAGGTGAGATAGGAAACCAGCAATAAAAGGAATACCTAAATAGAAGAAAACACTTTTGGCAATCTCACCCATTGTAATGTTTAACGTATGAGCTTCTAAACCTATCGCTTTAGGTAGAACTGTTAAGAAAATATAAGCAAAGATTGGATAGAAAAATATTTGAAAAATTGAGTTAAAAGCAACCAGTCCAGCAGTATATTCGTTATCACCTTGGGCCAGTTCACTCCAAACAATAACCATTGCAATACAACGAGCTAAACCGATCATAATTAAACCAGCCATATATTCAGGGTAATCTTTTAGGAACACGACTGCTAAAATAAACATTAGAACAGGACCAATCACCCAATTTTGAAATAGAGATAATAATAGCACTTTCCAGTCTTTAAACACGCGACCGATTTCTTTGTATTTCACCTTGGCTAAAGGTGGGTACATCATTAATATTAATCCGATTGCTAAAGGAATATTAGTTGTTCCATAAGACATATTGTCCATTGCTTTTGGTACTCCAGGAAATAGATAACCGATTCCTATACCAACAGCCATTGCTAAGAAAATCCATAAGGTTAAATACCTATCTAATATGGACATTTTTTTTGATACACTATTCATGGTAATAATTCCTCCAATAATATTTACCAATATATAGACACTAACCTATATATTGATAAAAAAAATTATTTTTCTGCTTCCCATTGTTTTACAACAAATTTACCATTTGATAATTCTGAGACTTTATCAATCCATTCAACCTCATTCATGGCTCTTGTCTTTAAGAGTTCATTAGTTGTGTGTGTCGCAAACATGCTTTGATTGACAATCCACCAGTTATGAGCGATTTTCGCACGATCTAAATCTTTATCTAGTCGCATGGATTCATAGACTGGAGTTGTTTCAGGTAAAGTTACCATAATAACTTCAGTTTCATCGTGATTTTGCAATCTAGGAAGTAATTTTATAATTGATTCAGGAACTTCTCCAGATGTTTTTTCAACTTCTTTTGCATAGTTTTGTGATGATTCTAATAGTAAAAGTGTGTGACCTGTTGGTGCTGTATCAATAACAACTACATCATCTTGCTCCGCATAATCTACAATTTCAGCAAATCGTCTAAAGACTGCAATTTCTTGTGTACATGGAGATTTTAAATCTTCTTCTACATAAGCCACTTCATCTTCACTTAGGTTTTGACGAGCTTTTTTCAAAACTTCATTTGTATAATCTTCGAGTTCTTTATCTTCATCAATATGACTAATCGAAATATTATTATCTTGAGTAAATAAGTGTAGATGGTCAGCAGGGTCTGTTGTCGCTAAGCGAACTTTCTTACCTCGTTGAGATAACTTGTTAGCAATCTCAATAGCAATACTTGTTTTACCAACACCACCTTTTCCCATAGTAAAAATGATTTTTGTATTTTTCTTATCTAATTCATTAATTAAAGAAGTCATTTCAGGATAATCTTCTTTAATTTCAACATTAGAAGTTCCTTTAGGTTGTTCATTATCAAGTAAAACACTTAATTTATCTAAACCAGTTACATTATACGTTCTTAATGGAATTTGATATGTTTTAAATTATTTTAGATGGTCTGGACGTTCTTCAATATCTTGAAGTTGTTGATTATAAATAATAGTTGAGACTTCATCATCGTGTCCAGGTAAAATGCCATTAATGACAAGAATTTGATTATTAATACCAAGTTCTTGCAGCTCTTGAGAAGCTCTACTTGCTTCAATAAAGGACGCTCTTTGTGGCCTTGAAATTAAAATCAAGGTTGTTTTTGAATCATCACTTAACGTTTCAACAGCTTGTTTATAGGTTTCTTGTTGGTCACCTAAACCAGATAATTGCCCTAAACAAGACGTACCTGTTGTGTTTTCATCTAAATAATTATCCCATGCAGCTGGTAATTGTAGCATTCTTAACGTATGACCTGTTGGTGCTGTATCAAATAATACATAATCGAACTCAGCATTGACTGTTTTATCCGTTAATAAATTAGCAAATTCATTAAAGGCAGCAATCTCAATCGTACAAGAACCAGATAATTGTTCTTCCATATTAGCCACAGCTGAATCAGGTAAAACGCCACGATAAGGTCCTACAACTGACTCCATGTATTCGTCAGCGGCTGTTATGGGATCAAAATTTGCTACAGAAAGATTGTCTATTCCTTCTATTGGTTTATATTTATTAGATAATTCAGTATTAAAAACATCTTGTAAATTTGATGCTGGATCAGTGCTGACTAAAAGAACTTTTTTTCCTTCTTTAGCAAATTTTACAGCAGTAGCACAAGCTGTCGTTGTTTTACCAACGCCACCTTTACCAGTAAAGAACATGTATTTAGTCAAATCAATCTCCAAAGGATTAAATAATTCAACGTCGTTTAGCATGTTCCATTACCTTCACAACAAGAACTATTTTGTGAGTTTTGAGTGACAAAGGTAATTCCTGTAAATTCTTGAATTTCTTCATTTGTTGGATAACTTCCTGTTTTTACAATTTTGTCATTAACTAATGTAATAGGAAGAATGTTATTACCTTTTTCCTGTAACTCTTTTAAAACTGTTTCATTTTTAGTAAAGTCAGCAGGATTTGATGATAGATTATAGCGACTTGCTGTCACTTGGTTGATTTTATTTAATGATTCAAAAACCCCTGTGATTCGTAGTAAATTTTCGTCTACTGATGGTCCACAGACACCTGTTGAGCAACATAAAGCTTCTTCAAATAGTTCTAGTTTCATGATAATAAACGCTCCTCATTAGTTTCTTTATTATGTTCTTCTTGGCAGATACAATTATCTGAATTAAAAAATAATTGATTAAATTCTCTCATAAAGTTAGTGAGAGTTTCTTGATTTAAGCTATAGTAGTTCCATTTACCTCTTTTACTCACATTTACAAAACCAGCATTTTCTAAAGTTTTCATGTGATGAGATAATGTAGGTTGTGTAAAATCAAAATGTTCTAAAATATCACAGGCACACATTTCACCACAAGACAATAGGTCAATAATTTTCATTCTCTTTGGGTCAGTTATTATTTTTAATTTGGCTGAATAAGCTTCGTAATTCATTTCTTCACTTCTTTCTTTTTTTCTACTATGTATAGGACAAATATAACGATAAGAATATTGATTATCAAGCCTATAGGTAAGCTTATCTTAAGGAGATAAGCAATAACAACTGACAAAAGAACTCCAAGTACTCGAGCTGTTAATCTTTGTAAGGGTGGCACTAGGTCACTTCCTTATTACAAAGTACATATAGACGGACATCTATTTATAAAACTAATATAGACGAACATCTATACGTTGTCAACAGATATTATCTTTTTTCTCTTAATATTTATTTTGAATAAGGTTAAGTAGTTGATTCCTTTTCCGATAGAATCCCTGAAAGTACACAGTCATCATAATAATTTTTTAAGTCCTCATAACTCTATATTTTTGTTCAAAGTGAGTTTCTTCACTCGCTTCAAAAAAAAAGACCTTTTCTAAAAAAGTCCGTATTATCTCTGAAAGAATAGTCATCACTTTTTACGATAACACAGGTAGTCATAAAGTAAAAAAAAAGAGGAGGTATTTTAACCTCTTTCCAGAGTGAACTGAAGGTTTGTTCTTCGGCTGAAAGCCTCTGTTACCGGACTGAGCCTGAAAGGCTCACTGAATCGGTTTCCCTTATGCACCACATTTACCCACGAATCCTAAAAGGATTACTTATTTCTTTTTATTTTTCTCTCCTGTGAACGGATCATAATCCTCAAATAATGTTAATTGATCTGCTAAATAATCTTCTTGAATTTGATTTCTTATGTATTCCTCTATTTGTTTCTTATTTCGTCCTACTGTGTCAACATAATAACCTTGACACCAAAATTTTCTATTACCATATCTATATTTCAAATTAGCATGTCTATCGAAGATCATGAGGCTACTTTTTCCTTTTAAGTAGCCTATAAATCCTGAAACACTTAATTTTGGCGGAATACTCACTAACATATGAACATAATCTTTACATGCGTTAGCTTCTATTATTTCAACACCTTTTCTCTCACATAATAATCTCAGAATTTCTCCGATACTCTGTTTATATTTTCCATAAATAATTTGTCGTCTGTATTTAGGTGCGAAAACTATATGATACTTACATTTCCATGTTGTGTGTGATAAACTTTGATTATCCTTTTTTATAAGAAACCTCCTACTCCTATATGATTGATATGTTGTGGTCGGGAAACCTAATTTATCTTATCATTTTAGGAGGATTTTTTAATGCCACGCTGAAAGCTCTCTAGAACCACCCGCATAGCAGGTGGTTTTCAAAACATATAAAAAAAGATCTAGAAAACATGTTGTTTTCTAGATCCTAAATTCTAACGTTTTAACTCTTACCAACAGTAGTTGACAAAGAGCTCAAAAAAACCTGCACAAAGGCTGTTTTAACAGACTTCCAACAAGTTCTAAACAATGGAGGCGGCGGGAGTCGAACCCGCGTCCAAACATATTGCCACCTAAACATCTACGCTCATAGTTATCCTATTTGAAATTCGCTCAAGTCTCTGCCGAATAACAGGCCGTAACTTTCGCTAGTCTGATAATCTCTTCTAAATTTTACAGACGGAAAAATTTAGCGTATCCCACTTAATTTGAGACCCTTACTTGAGCACATGGGCGATGCCAAGAGGATCTTTACCCGCTGTTTTTAGGCAGCTAAGGCAAAAGTATTGTTTTCGTTTTTAGCAGTTATATTTAACTGTAACGTTTTAACGTAGACGTAACCTACGAAGCGCAATTCAAGCTCAAACTATGCCTGTCGAATCCGTAACGCCCCCTTATTTATTAACTAAGTTATTATATCATAAATTTTTATACCTTTCAATTCTTACAACATATGAAAAAACTGGTTGTCACGTCAAAAGTAACAACCAGTTAAATAATTATTTATGTTCTTTAACCCAAGGTTCTACTGCATCAAGCGCTGATTGTAACCCTTCTGGATTTTTACCACCGGCTTGAGCCATGTCAGGGCGACCACCACCGCCACCACCAACAAGTGGCACAATTGCTTTGATTAAATCACCTGATTTTAATCCTTGATCATTCATCTCTTTTGTCATACTTACAAGTAAGTTAACTTTCTCACCTTGTACTAATCCTAAGACTAAAATATCAGATAGTGATTTTTGTTTCCATTGATCAGCTAATTGACGTAATTGATTCATGTCTTTAACCGCTACTTTAGATGCAATATAAGTCACGCCATCCACTTCTTTAATGTCCTTAAATACATCTTCTGCTTCAGCGTTAGCTAATTTTGCACTTAATTGTTCCACTTCTTTTTGTGCTTGTTTTAATTGTTCTTGTAATTGTTCCACACGTTGAACAGTATCTTTTAGTTGAGGTGCTTTAACAAATTTAGATACTTGACGGAGTAATCCTTCTTCTTCTCTAAAGGCTTCATACGCTTCTTTACTTGTCACAGCTTCGATACGTCGAACACCTGCTCCAATTCCAGATTCAGAAACAATTTTGAAAACCCCAATATCAGAAGTGTTGCTTACATGAACCCCACCACATAATTCGATAGAGTAACCATCAACATTTACCACACGAACATTTTTACCATATTTTTCACCAAACAGGGCCATTGCACCCATTTCTTTTGCTGAATCAATATCTGTTTCAACTGTGACAACTGGTAGGTGTGCCCAAATCTTTTCATTCACGATTTCTTCCATTTGTTTTAACTCGTCAGGAGTCACTTGCTCAAAATGAGTAAAGTCAAATCGTAAATAACCTGGTGCTACAAGTGATCCTGCCTGATTAGCATGCTCTCCTAATACATCTTTTAACGCGCGATGTAGTAAATGAGTCGCTGTATGATTTTTTGTGATACGTTGGCGTAACTCTTTATCAATCACTAATTGGTATGTGTCGTCTGTTTTTAATTCACCAAACACTTCTACTTGATGTAACGATTGGCCATTAGGTGCTTTTTTGACGTTGACAACATTAGCCACTAAATCACCTGTTGCATTATAAATTGTTCCTTTGTCAGCCACTTGTCCACCCATTTCGGCGTAGAATGGTGTTTGACCAAAAATTAATTGTGCATTGCCTTCAGTTGTCGCCTCTTTAATCTCATCATCTTGGATGATTACCATTAATTTAGCATCGACTGTGTCTTCTGTATATCCCACAAATTCACTCACTACTTTAATATCAGTTAATAAAGAAGATTGAACAGACATTGACTCTTCTTTCGAACGAGCCGCACGAGCACGATCTCTTTGAGCCGTCATTTCGACTTCAAATCCTTCGTGATCCACACTTAATCCTTCGTCTTGAGCCATCTCTTCGGTCAATTCTACTGGGAAGCCATAGGTATCATATAATTTAAAGATATCTTTACCGGATAAAACAGTTTGATTAGCTGCTTTCATATCTTTGATTAACTCGCTGATAATGGATAAACCATCATTAATTGTTTCGTGGAATCTTTCTTCCTCTGTTTTGATGACTTTTTGAATAAAGTCTTGTTTTTCGACAATTTCTGGGTAATAACTTTCCATAATTTGTCCAACAACAGGTACTAAATCAACTAAAAAGGCTTTATCAATTCCGAGTTTTTTACCATGCATCACCGCACGACGAATTAAACGACGTAACACATAGCCACGACCTTCATTTGATGGCAACGCCCCATCGCCAATTGCAAATGATACAGCACGAATATGATCAGCAATGACTTTGAAAGACGTATCTGTTGTACTATCTTTTCCATATTCTTTACCATCAGACATTTTTTGTGTTGCCTCAATAATTGGAATAAATAAATCTGTTTCAAAGTTTGTCGGAGCATCTTGGAAAATAGACACCATACGTTCTAATCCCATCCCCGTATCAATGTTTTTATGTGGCAATGGTAAATACTCATTGTTTTCAGTATGGTTAAATTCTGAGAATACTAAGTTCCAAATTTCTAAGTAACGTTCATTTTCGCCACCAGGGAAGTTTTCAGGATCGTCTTCTGCGACATCATTGTATTCTTGTCCTCTATCAAAGAAAATCTCAGAGTTTGGACCACATGGACCAGCTCCAATATCCCAAAAGTTTTCTTCTAGTTTAATGATTGACTCTTTTGGTAAACCGACTTCTTCATGCCAAATTCTAAAAGCTTCTTCATCATCTGGATGAATCGTCACGTATAATTTGTCTTTATCAAGACCATACCACTCGTCACTCGTTAATAATTCCCAGGCCCAATGAATCGCGTCTTTTTTAAAATAATCACCAACAGAGAAGTTTCCTAACATTTCAAACATTGTATGGTGACGTGCTGTTTTCCCAACGTTTTCAATGTCATTAGTACGAATACTCTTTTGAGCATTGGTAATTCTTGGGTTTTCAGGTACAACAGATCCATCAAAATATTTTTTTAATGTTGCCACTCCTGAATTAATCCATAATAAGGTTGGGTCGTCAATCGGGATAAGAGAGGCACTAGGTTCAATTTTATGTCCTTTTGTTTCAAAAAAATCTAAAAATAATTGTCTAACTTGACTACTTGATAATTGTTTCATTCATATTCCTCCTAAAATAATAAAAAAGCACCCCTTGCAGCCAAGGACGTTTACCGCGGTACCACCTTGATTGCAATGATGCTCTTAACAGTCATTACCTCTTTTGTTTCTTAACGCGAAAACACGTGATAGCTTTTATCAAAGTCAAAAGGGAGCATTTTTAAATTAATTGTACTTTTCCACCATATAAGTACTCTCTGATTGTTTTGTCATTTAAAAATATATCCTTAAGTAGCAAATAAATTATAAAGAAAAAAGCTCTACCTGTCAATGCTTCTTAGCTATTTGGGAAAATACTTAGATAAAAAGTTTTTGACTGTTTTCTTATATTCTTCGGGATGTTTTTTTAAGGACTCCGCATGTTTAGCTCCTTCAAAAATAACTAATTCCTTAGGTCCCTTTGTTGCACGATAAACTTGATACACCATATCGGTAGGAACAAAATCATCTTTATCACCATGTATAAATAATAATGGCAACTTATTTTTCTCTAATTGTTTAACAGCACTAGCTTCACCAAATGAGTAACCTGCACGTAGTTTTGTATAAGATGAAGCTAATGGAATCATTGGAAAAGACGGTAAATTAAACATATCATTTAATTGAAATGCTAATTCATTTCTCACTGAATCATAGCCACAATCCTCAATAATAACTTTAACTTGTTGTGGTAAATCTTCACCACTTGTCATCATCACAGTAGCAGCACCCATGCTTAATCCGTAAAGCACAATGTTAACATCAGTGCCATACTCTTTCACCACTTCATCTATCCATCTAACATAATCTTTTCTATCTAGCCAACCAAAACCAACGTACTTGCCTTCACTCTTGCCGTGTGCCCGGTTGTCAGGTACTAACACATCAAACCCTTCATCATAAAAAAGCTGTGCATATTGCCCCATATAATCACTTTTCCCCATATAGCCATGAGCTACGATAGCAACTTTTTTACTTGGGTTGTCGTGCGTTACTTTTTTAGCGACTAAGTTCAATCCATCGTCACTTTTAATCGATTCTTCACTCAAATGATTTTGAGCAAAGTGCCAATCTTTTTCTATTTGTTCTTGTTTAACATCATTGATAAAATCTTTCTTCCCAGCAACAATGGCATAATTAAATAGATAATTGACTCCTGCACCAAGACCTATCACGATGACAATAACGCCTATAACGATTCCATAAATCAAGATTTTTTTCATACTTACCTCCAAAATAAAGATAGTTGTATGATACACTGAAACTCTCTATTTGAAAAGGAGATCGTCACATGATTCAAATTGTCTTTAACAACGCACCTTGGAATAGGGCTGCATCTTTTTTTCTAAGAACTCTGGTATTTGTCCAAGAACAAGGTATTTCTTTAAAAGCTGAATTTGATGCATTAGATATTGATAGGACGTTTTACATCGTCATTTATTATGATAATACGCCTGTTGCTACTGCTAGATACCAACAAGACGATGAGAAAACACTTCGCCCTGACAGATTATGCGTTCATAAAAATTGGCGAAAACAAGGGCTAGGACGACGTTTACTATTAGAATTAGAACAGATAGGGCGAAAACAACATTGCACCTTATCTCGTATACATGGTGAAAAACAAGCAGTAGGATTCTATCAAAGGTTAGGTTATAAAGTTGTTTCTGATGAATTTATAGAAGATGGCATTATTTGTGTCCTACTAGAAAAAGAACTGTATTAAAAAAGTGAGCAGATACCCACTCACTTTTTTTATTTACCTTCTTCGATTACATCATAAAGATCATTTGAAATATCATCAGTACTTAAAACGATATCATCTTCAACAACAGGTTTTACAGCTGACTTTAATTTTTCGGAATTAGCTTGAAAATCTTGGCTAATAGTTTGAGTTTTATCTTTTAGGTAATCAAATAGTTCAGCTGAATTATCTTTTACTTGTGATAATTGCTCACCCACCCAAGGGTAATCGGCTGATTTTTCTTTCGCTAATTCACTAAATTCTGATGTTTTTTCTTGTGCTAAATCAACAAACTCACTTGCTTTACCGTCAGAAATATCATCTAATTGTTCCATTAAATCTTTTCTCAATTTTTTACCACTTGTCGGTGCAAGGAGCAATGCTGCGGCTGCAGCTGCGGCACCTCCAATTACCGCTCCTGCTAAAAAGCCACTTGATTTTTTCGACATAACTATTCCTCCCAATGATTTTTATTTAAATATATTACTATTTATGTTTTTTAAATAAATGTGACGCAGTTTGAGCGGTTTTGCCAACAACTGTAGCTGTGGCAACTGTTTTTCCTGCCTCACCTACTTTAGCAAGCATCGCTTTACTTGAGTCATTCAACTCGGAAACACTCTCACTTAAATCTGCCACCGCATGAAACAGCGGATCAATCGTTTCAACTTTTTGAGTGACATCTGCCAATAAGTCATTACCAATAACCAATAAGTCTTCACTTTGTTTCAGTAAGATATCAACATCTTGTGTTAATATAGCGACTGTTTTATCTGTTTCATCTAAAATGCCATTGACTTTTTCCATTGACTTCGTTATATTCTTGTTTAATTGTAATAAAAAAATAACTAGCACCACGACTAGTACGGCAAACGCAACAGCAGCAATTATCGCAGCTATTTCTATACCTGTCATATAAAACATCTCCTACCTTTCCTGTAATTTACTACCATTAGAATACCATTATCTACTTGATTTAACAACAATTTATACATTATGATATAGTAAGAAGAAATAAGAAAGGAGTGTTCATTTTGCAAGAAACTACCACTACTTCCACAACACCTGAAGTAATTACCGAAGCAGCAAAAAACGTGCGAGGTATTAATCGCTTTTTTAACCAGTTAGACTGGAATAAGATTATTGCATCGGTTATTAATCAAGCTATCCTAATCTTTGTTGTCATCATTTTATTAACGATTACCCGAAAAATCTTATTAAAGTTAATTGATAAGTCTTTTACAAATAAGAAGAAAGACAACTATAGTGAAAATAGAATGCACACATTAAGAACACTAACAAAAAACGCAGTCCAGTACACACTGTTTTTTATAGGAATTTATTCTATTTTAACGATTTTAGGTGTTCCCGTTGGATCGTTAATTGCCGGGGCCGGGATTGCTGGGGTTGCCATTGGTCTTGGTGCTCAAGGCTTTATAAATGATGTATTAACTGGTTTCTTTATTATTTACGAACGACAGTTAGATGTTGGGGATCATGTTGTTATTGATAATATTGAAGGTATCGTTAACGATATTGGCTTACGAACAACACAAATTAAAAGTTTTAACGGAACGATGAACTACATCCCAAATCGGCAGATACTTATTGTAAGTAATTTATCGCGAGGTAATCAGTTAGTTGTTGTTGATATTCGGGTTGACCCAACAGACGATATTGATCGTATTATGGATATTATGAAATCCATCAATAAAAAACAAATCATCAATATTACAGATATTCGTTCTGAACCAACAATCGTAGGATTAGTTGATTTAGGAAGCGGCAATTTTGCGATTCGTTCGAATGTTTATGCTATTAGTGGCTCTCAATTTGGTGTTAAAACTCAAATGATGACGGCGTATATAGAAGCTTTGACAAAAGCAGGAATTAAGTTACCGACTACACCGATTAATTTAAAAATATAAATCAAACCACGAGATATCCTTTATTATTTAGATATCTCGTGGTTTTTTACTTAGCCAACGCCACTAGGTAATCTCCCATAACAGAAACAGCTTTTTGAATAGATTGTTCATTTGGATTAAATTTCGGATGATGCAGACCATACTCACTAGCGACACCTAACCATACCATTGTACCCGGAATTTGCTTCAGTATATAGCCAAAGTCTTCTGCCGTCATTAGCGGTTCAGACGCTACTAGTTCAATGTCTGGATGTAATGATAAAAAGTCGATTAATCGTGTGGTAGTCGTATCATCATTAACCACAGGAACATAACCTAAGTTATCAAACTCGATAGACACATCACACTGAAAACTTACAGCTATTCCGTTTGCTATTTCTTTGATTCTTGACATGACTAAGTGTGTCATGTCATGAGTCAACGTTCTAATTGTGCCGCTTAAATAAGCTGTACCGGCTAAAATATTACTAGCAAAACCTGCATTCAATTCACCAAACGTTATAACAGCTGACTGCATCGGATTCACATTGCGGCTAATTATGGTCTGTGCTTGTTGAATGAATGAAGCAGCGGCGACTATCATATCATTACCTTCATGCGGAAGGGCTGCATGACTTTCTTTTCCAGTAAACGTCACTTTAAAACTACTGTCTCCAGCAAACATGGTTCCTGCTGCTGTTGCTATCACGCCAACTGGTAAATCAGGATTGACATGTAAACCATACATCTCATCAATCTTAGAAACATCTAAAAATCCATTATCCGTATATATTTTGGCACCACTTTTATTTTCTTCAGCTGGTTGAAAAAAGAACAGGATATCTTCTTTTAACGGTTGATCAATCACCTTATCTAGTAAGCCTAATGCAATCGTCATATGAATATCGTGACCACAAGCATGCATCACTCCTTCATGTTGCGAAGAAAAAGGTAAACCTGTCTGTTCAGTAATCGGCAAAGCATCCATATCAGTACGCCACCCGATTACTTTAGTCGGTTCACTTCCTTTTACGACCACAATAATCGCTGTGTCTTGTACCTTTATATCAAGTTTTTCTTGTGGTAATTCTGCTATTTTGTTTAACAAATACTCTGCTGTTTGATATTCTTCCATTCCAATCTCTGGAATCTGATGTAGTTCTCGCCTAATCGCGATTAGTTCTTCTTCTGTCATTTTTTTCATATTTTCACCTAAATATTCACTTTTTCAATTACATCATATTCTATTTCAAGTTCATGAGCCAAATGGTTCACGGCTTTTAGTATCTCTTTTCTTGTGATAATTCCTGTGAATTCTTTTGATTCATTTACAACAGGAATAAAACTATCATTAACTAACAAATGAAGTGTTTTTTCTAAATCTAGTGGTAACGAAATCATTGGAATGTCTGTATCCATGACATCTACCACTTTTTTATTTGCTAAATTTTCAGGTTCTAAATCTTCTATTCCAAACATCTGGTCAACTACTTGAGATAAAGAAACTAAGCCAACTAGTTGTTCCTCTTTATTTAACACAGGAACGCGAGAGTACCCAATTTTAGTTAATACTAAAATTGCATGTTCAAGCGAATTTGATTCACTTAAGGTTGCCACGTTATCAGAAGAGATTAAAAAGTCGTCTTCATTTTCCAGTAACATCTTTCTTACAGTCGTTCCAATCATATTGTCATTTCCTCCATACAAGCTAAAAATTTTAGTTCATTGAAAAAAAGTGAGTCAGTTCTTTTTGTAATTCATGTCGTTCATTATAATAATCTACTAAATACCCATCTTCCTGGTGTGTGATAATGGCATATGTTTTTAAATAGCTATATTTACCACGTGGCTGAGAAATACTGCCTGGATTTAGTAGCAAGATATCATCTACCATTGTCGCAAATAATTGATGCGTGTGCCCATATAAGACGATATTTGCTTGCATCTCTTCGGCTTGATAAAGTAACTTATCAAACGTCATATTGACATTAAACAAATGCCCATGTGTTAACAGCACCTTGTCTTGTGTGGTATCGATTAATTTTACATTGTCATATTCATTATAGTAATCACAATTTCCTCGAACAACATGATAAGTTGACCAAATATCGCTCTCTGGTGATAATTCTGAATCACCACAATGGAAAAAGTAGTCCACGTCATTTAGCCATTTTGCTTTTATGTCTTCTAAATAAGATTCCACTCCATGATTATCGCTCACTACTAAATATTTCATTAGTTTTTCTCTCCCAACCAAGTATCAATTTTTTTATCCAATTCTTTCAGAGCTTTTGCACGATGGCTAATCTGATTTTTTTCTTCAGATGTCATTTCTGCCATTGTTTTATCCGTTTCTGGAATAATAAATAATGGATCATAACCAAACCCATTATCTCCACGTGGAATGCGTCCAATTACTCCAGGTAGCTCTCCTGATACGACTAAACTTTCTTTCCCTGGTTCACTTAAAACAAGTGTACAGTGGAATTGTGCTGTTCTTTCTTCCATTGGAACGTCCGTTAATTCATGAAGTAATTTAGCATTATTCGCTGCATCACTTTTTCTTTCACCAGCATATCTTGCTGAGTACACCCCTGGCTGACCGCCAAGCGCATCCACTTTCAATCCTGAATCATCAGCTAAGACCAAACAATTCAATTGATTCGCTATTCCTTCAGCTTTTAATCGTGCGTTTTCTTCAAACGTCTTGCCAGTTTCTTCAATGTCTTCTATCTCTGGAAAATCTAACAATGTTTTGATTTGATAACCTCTTGACTTAAATAACTCGACAAATTCTTTTGCTTTTCCTTCATTTTTTGTCGCAATCAATAATTGATGTTGTAATACTGGTTCTTCATGTTTCTTCGCAACATTTCGTAAAGCTAGCGCATTTTTTTGTAGACGAATCAATTCGTTGATACTTGTTTCAGCATAATCAAGTAACTCATTTAACTCACCTCGTGTAAAGGTTGCTTCTTCACCTGTCCCTTGAATTTCGATTAATTCAAGTTTTTCTGTCATAACAACATTGCAATCAACTTGTGCAGTGGAATCTTCTTGGTAGTCTAGATCAGTAATTACTTCACCATATGAGTTTAACCCCACGCTAATAGCGGCCAAGTGAGACGTAATCGGACTTTCAAGTAAATCACCTTGTTGGACTAATCGATCAGTCGCTAATTTCAACGCTAAAAACGCACCAGTAATACTAGCTGTTCTAGTTCCACCGTCTGCTTGAATCACATCACAATCAACTACAATCGAACGCTCTCCTAACTTTTTCAAATCAATGACCGAACGCAAACTACGACCAATCAAGCGTTGGATTTCCATCGTTCTACCCGTAAGTTTTCCTTTACTGCTCTCACGTCTGTTTCGTGTATGTGTTGCTCGTGGTAACATGCTATATTCAGCCGTCACCCAACCAGCCCCACTATCACGTAAAAATGGTGGTACATTGTCTTCAACTGTTGCATTGACAATGACTTTTGTATGACCAAAACTAACGAAAACTGATCCTTCTGGGTAATCTAAGTAATCTAATACAAATGATACTTTTCGCATTTCATTATTTTTTCTGCCGTCATGTCTCATTTTCTAATCTCCTATATCTGTAATATCTACATGTTTCACTGATATATCTTGAATTGGCAACCAATCAGAACTGATGGTTTCAAAATTTCGTACAGAACCTGTTGTAAAAAAACGATGTTCTTTTTTATCTGAATTGGGTGAAGCTGAAATATCATAATAATCGAGTAACACACTGACTTCTGTGACTGTTTCAGCACCTGAATCAATCAATTTAACTTGTTCTCCCATTGCTTCTTTAATAAATGGCTTTAGCAACGGATAGTGGGTACATCCCATAACTAACGTATCAATATTTGATGCATTAAAATGACTTAATGTTTCATTTACCACTTTTTTAGCAATATCAGATTGATACTCATGACTTTCAACTATTGGTACAAACTTTGGACAAGAAAGTCCCAACACATCAACATCCAAAGATTTACGTTTAATTTCTTTTGTGTATTCCTCACTATTTATCGTTCCAACTGTTCCAATAATTCCAATACGACCATTGCGTGTTTCACGTAACGCCGCTCTTGATCCCGGAACAATCACACCAACAACCGGAATATCTAGTGCTTCTTTTATTTCTTCTAACGCAACAGCTGTCGCCGTATTACAAGCAATCACAATCATTTTGACATCTTGTTTTAATAAAAACCGTACCATATCCCATGTGAATTCTTTAATTTGGTCAACAGGACGTGGTCCATAAGGACATCTTGCTGTATCTCCCACATAATAGACGGTTTCATTCGGCAGTTGTTTTAATGCTTCACGCACAACCGTTAATCCTCCTACACCTGAATCCAAAAAACCGATTGGCTGATTATTCATAACATCTACCTCGTTCTTTATATTGTTCATCTAAATTCTATTTTCCCTTTATTTTTGATATATTTCAAGTTAAAGCATCGAATTTTAATGGTTTATTATGTCTTTTGTAGTATAAAAAAAGTAACAGTTTCCTGTCACTTCTTCTTTTATAATGTTAAAGATGGTTTGGCATTTAAATGCATATCTGAAAAGTGTTGCTTTTGGTACTCTACGTACGCAGCTGCACCAATCATTGCGGCGTTATCTCCACACAAGTTTATTGGTGGTACAATTAGTTTAACTTGTGGTAACACTTGGTCTAGCTCTTGTTTCAGACGATTTCTTAACCCTTTATTCGCTGCGACTCCACCAGCAACGACTAATTGTTTTACGTTGTATTCTTGACAAGCACGGATTGTTTTATCAACTAAAACATCAATCACACTTTCTTGAAAACTTGCGGCTAAATCAACATCACATAACTCTTCATCTCGTTGTTTCGCATTATGGACAAGATTTATCACAGAACTTTTTAAGCCACTAAAACTAAAATCATAATGATCTTCTTTTATCATCCCTCTTGGAAAATGATAACTATCCTTGCCTTGATGAGCTAATTCATCAATCTCTTTTCCACTTGGATAAGTTAATCCCAACACTCGACCAACTTTATCATATGCTTCACCAGCTGCATCATCTCTTGTCTCGCCGATGATGTCAAAATCTCCATGCTCTGTCATATAAACAAGCTCAGTATGCCCACCACTCACTAACAATGCCATTAGTGGAAATTCTAGTTCCTCTATTAACTGGGCTGCGTAGATATGTCCTGCCATATGATTAACTGGGATAAGCGGTAACTCATTCGCCCATGCAAATGATTTTGCCGCTGTAATCCCTATCAATAATGACCCAACTAATCCTGGTCCATATGTGACAGCTACTGCTGATAAATCTTCTATTTTGACACTTGCTTCTTCCATCGCTAAATCAATACACTCGATAATTTGCTCCACATGATGACGACTTGCCACTTCTGGTACAACTCCGCCAAACCGTTTGTGACTATTTATTTGAGACGCAACAATATTTGATAAAACGTCACGACCATTTTTCACAATCGCGACACTCGTTTCATCACAGCTACTCTCAATAGCTAATATATAAATATCCGTTTGTTCCATTTCTTCACATCCTAAATCTCTAACTGCATCATCACAGCATTATCTGTCGGATGATGATAATAATTTTTTCTAACACCTAGCTCTTTAAACTGATACTTTTTGTAAAACCCTATTGCTTCTTCATTTTGACTTCTTACTTCTAAAAATAAATGAGATACGTTGCTTTGCTTTAACAACTCACATGCTTCAGTTAAAAGTGTACTTGCTATGCCTTTATTTTTATAATCTGGCAGCACGCCAATTAATAATAATTCTGCTTCATCTAGCACAAATTGGCAAATAATAAATCCTATTACCTTGTCGTCTTCAAGTTTTACATGCGTGATATTGTTTTTTTGAGCTAATTGATCATAAAATTGTGCTTCAGACCATGGACTCCCATACTTAAATATGATGTCACTTGATTCTGATAATCGTTTTGCTAACTGTCTATTATCCATCTAGAATCACTTCCTAGAACTTTAATCGCATTTCAATAGCATCTTCCCTAGCAGAAAGATAATATCCTTCTTTAATACCTACCTGTTCAAATCCAAATGATCGATATACAGAGATAGCTTGTTGATTAGACACTCTAACTTCTAAACTCATTGAGTGACACGATAAATTTTTTGCTTCTTCTTTCAACTCGTTTAAAAGTGATGTTCCAATACCTTGGGACTGATATTCTGGTAACACGGCAATATTAGTAATATGTGCATCATCACACTCAATCCGTATCCCACCGAAACCAACTAATTGATGATCTAGACATGCTTTTATGTAACGACCGTATTTCTTCTTACTAAGTTCCATCCATAAAATAGCTGTACTCCAAGGTGATTCACCACCATAAACATGTTTAAGTACTTGTTGAAATGCCATAATATCAGTTACTTTTGCTAACTGAAATTCTAATTTTTTCTCAATCACACTGCCACTCCTCTACTAGTTAACTTAATCGTTCAACGTAAGATTGTGGTTCTACTTCTTTTCCTTGTTGTTTCTTTAGCCATTCTTCTTCTGCTTCTACTTTTTTTAGATAGGTTGGAACAAATTCATTTACGTCTTCTATTTTTTCTAATAAACAAGACATATCTAACATGACAGCCGGATTAGAAGGTTGGAGGATAACCTCAATATCGGTACTTTCACTTAAATCATTAAATTTTTCTTCTAATTTCCCGTATTCTTCTCCGATAAAGACCAATTTTTGTTCTTGTTTTAATAACACATCTAGCCACTCATCAAATGAAATATATTGATCAGGCAACACATTAATCAATTGGTTATTTTCATATTTATATGCTCCTGTATATAAAAAACCACGACGTGCATCTATAAAAGGCACAATCAACTTATCTTTTTCCTGACTATTTTTCGCCAAACAAGCTAATGAGGACACAGCATATAAAGACGCACCTAAAGTCCAACTTAATGTCTTCGCTGTTGTGACCCCAATACGCAATCCAGTATACGATCCGGGGCCTTTTGCCACAATTATCTTATCTATATGTTTAGGTGATAACCGATTTTCTTTCACACAAAAGTCAATTGCTGGCATCAAGGTTTCACTGTGATTTTTGCTAGCTTGACTATAATATGAGGAAATTACCTGATTCTCTTCTCCAATTACGACACCTAGTGTTTTATTTGATGTATCAATACCTAGTATTGTCATAGTTATACCAATCCTTTTTCTATTTTTCTGTTTCATTGTAGCACAAAAGACTCACTACTTGTGTTATTCGCAAACAAAAAAGAAAAAGAGTACTCATTGCACCCTTTCTCTTTAAATGATTATGATAATGGTAGACCAAACAAGTAAGATAATAGTAACATGATAGCTCCTAATATATTATTAAAAAAATGCACCATCATCGAATCTACTATTCGACCTCTTGAGCAATACGCCCAATACATTAATGCTCCTAAAGCAGCATACATTGCAAACGAAATAATATTTGACGACAAATGAACAGCTGAAAAGGCTAAAGAAGTTAATATCATTGGCACCCAATACGGCATATTTTTAAATAATAATGTTGTAGGCAACCCTCTAAAAATAAGTTCTTCTAAAATCGGAGCTTTAACTGCAACGATAATTGTCATAATTAACACATAGTAAATGGTTTGATTTGGACCAAATAATTGCGCTATCGCATCATCATTTGCACTTTGGGCATCGCCATAGATTAATTGCATTAAACCAGTCCCTATAAAGACAATTACTCGACCAATTAAAAATATTTTAAAAGCTCGCCAAATATCTTTTTTGCTTAAACTAATATCAGTATCGTGTGATTTATTTTGATAAAAACGCCAAATAAACCAAATTATTGCACCTAAAATAACCAACCAACATAAGAATAAGATGATACTTACACCATTTGACTTTTTATTGAAGATTGGTTCAAATAAATTAAGAACTAATGTTGGTACGTCGTTTAATAACAACATTCCCAAAATAATCAATAGCCCAACAATATACAACCCGACTTTTTTTATAAAGACAACAAACTTTTTCAATATCTAACCTCCAATTCATTTTTTAATAATTCTAACGTAAACAACCAATTATCTTTCGATTTATTAGAAGCATTATCGTGTATACTCACAATCATTTGATAATCTGTCTCTGTTTTCGATAAGTAATAATCAAAATCCATTGTATACAACCCTCTTTTATGAGAGACTGTTAAAGAAAAAATATAATTAATCATTAGCCAAATATCTTGAGGTCGATTCGTTTGAATCACAACATCATTTGCTTGTTCCATATCATAAGCAAATTTAGATTCTCTAAAAAATGGTAAGGTATACTCACATAAAATCTGTCTATCTTTATTCACACGTTTACCAACTAAAAAACTATGACCATAAAAATAATTAAACTGTGAATAGTGTATCTCATAATGCGTATATAAATCAACTAATTGGACCATCTGATCTATGAGAAGATTAGTCATAAATAAGGTTGTATGTTCTTCAGGAAAAAATAATCCGACTTCTTTATCTTTTTCTAATGGTGACAATTGATATCCCCAACTGTCATTATTCAAGTTCAAACGGATAAAACGTCGCGTTTTCTTCAAAAATGCCGAACCAGGCTCATAGGTACCTTCATTTTCAAAACACAATGGACATTTACCATGCATTGGAGCATCAAATTCTATTCCATAACTTGTTTCTTTACCTCCTGATAGATACCCATTGATCTGATTAAGCCAATAAAGATAGTTGGTTGCTTCTAACGGTGATCTGTCAAATTTTTTAGCAAACATCGCATTCACTACTGATGGTGGTGGCGTTAGTAACTCCATTATACTTTGTTTCAACTGATCAATGTCTTCCTCAGTTTGATACTCATTCGCTTTATTATCCTTGGCCATATCAACTAGTATTTGACATAATTCCTCTGCCGTCATATTAGATACTTGATTTACATTATTAGAAGAGACAACGACCCCTGTCATGTCAGTGAGCTTATTTTGTAAATAAGCTCGATCTGTTTTCATCCATCCTCCTGATTCAATAGCTGAACTGACAAAATCATAAATTACTTGAGAGCCTTCCATTCTGATTCTCCTTTACTTATTTAACTATTCAATATTATAAACTATTTCTATAAAAAAAACCTGATTTTTTAAAGAATTTTATCCTTTAAAAAAACAGATTTGAGAAATTATAGTTTACTTCCTGCCTCTTCATCCACAATAATAGTCACATCAGGATGAACTTGTAAAGCACTTGCTGGAACTAACTCTGTAATAGGTCCTTTTATTGTTTGATAGATGGCTTCAGCCTTTTTAGTTCCGTACGCTAATAAAATGATTTTGTTAGCTTGCATAATCGAACCTATTCCCATTGAATAAGCCTTAGTTGGCACCTCAGAAATATCAGAGAAATTACGGCTATTCGCCTCAATGGTTGATTCCGTTAAGTTTACTTCGCTTGTTTTTCCATCAAACGATGAGCCAGGTTCATTGAATCCAATATGTCCATTTTCACCAATACCAAGGATTTGAATATCTATAGGGTGTGACTCAAGGATTGCATCGTATCGCTCACATTCTTTTTTAGCATCTGTAGCTAGTCCGTTAGGTAAGAACGTTTCTTTAAATGGCTTTTTATTAAATAAATGCTCTCTCATAAAATAATGGTAACTTTGTGGATCGTCTGCCCCCAGTCCCACATACTCATCCAAATTCACAGATGTCATATGAGAAAAATCAACATCACTTTCTACCATTTCTTTATATAACGCTTCAGGTGTACTCCCTGTCGCCAGTCCCAATGTTTTAATATCTTGTTTCATTGCTTCTTGAATCATATCAAATGCAACTTTCGCACCTTCGAATTGATCTGTTACTTTAATGACTTTCATGTCTATTCCCTCCAGTAATGGTATAGTCCAATTATACCTTTAAAGAAGTATTTTGACAAGTCTTATGCGAATAGTTGTTAATATATCCCTTAGCTCAGGTACTGATGCTTGTCCTGGTGTAGATGCTGATTGGACTGATCCAAATGTCAAGACTAATCCAAACGTTTCTCCACTGACTCGACTTATCATCCCTAATTGCCCATTGACATCGTCACAATTGGGCGATTAGCAAAAAAATTTGCATCTCATTCGTTGCGTCAAGTAGCGTTAATACATCTGTTGTAGTATTTAGCATAACAGCTATTTTACAAATATCTGCACCATAGTTCGCGACAATTTTAGTTTCTTCTATTAACTCTTGACTTGCTTTACCAACCATTGGAACAACTAATTTAGGAATACCATCTCCAACAACAATGTTCATTACTTTAACTGTTTTCATTTACTCTGTTCTTTCAATTTTAATGAGCGACGACCTTTTTTAGACTCGCTGATTGTAGAATTATTAAAAAAGGTCTCAACTATTAGAATGTTATCTAACAGTTGAGAACCCTTATGAGCAAAACTTTATTCTATGAATTATATATGATTCATATGATCGAATGTTTGGGATAAAATACTTTTAACATGTTTATCATCTAAACAATAAACAACACTCTTTCCTTCTTTTCGTGATTTGACCAAATGATTATCCCTTAAAAGCTTCAGTTGATGAGATACAGCAGATTGTTCCATTTCTAAAAATTGAGTAATACTACTGACATTCATCTCCTTTTCAGACAAAGCAACGAGTATTTTCAATCGGGTTGGGTCTCCTATCGTTTTAAAAAAACGACTTGTTTGTTCAATCGTTTGAGAACTTAACTCTTTCAACTAGACATCTCCCCCTTTACGCACTATACTTAGCTAATTCATTCGTAAATAATTCTATTTTTTCAGTAACAGTCTCTTGTGTTTGATCCACTGCTCCAATATAAAACTTAATTTTTGGTTCTGTCCCAGAAGGCCTAATAGCAATCCAACTACCATCTTCTAAAAAGAATTTTAATACATTTGCCTTTGGTAATTCAAGTGTTTGCTCTTGTCCATCAGCAAATAGACGTTTTCCAACTGAATAATCTTCTGTATAGTTCACTTTTACGCTACCAAATGATGTTGGCAATTGTTCTCTCACGTCATGCATGATAGTTGCAATTTCTTTTAACCCTTCCATACCTGATTTGGTTACAGAAATCGTTTTTTCTTCAAAATAACCATATTCTTTGTACAAATCAAGTAAGGCATCATACAATGTTTGCCCTTTTTCCATGTAATAAGTTGCCACTTCAGCTAACATTACCAATGCTTGAATTGCATCTTTATCACGAACAAATGGTTTCACTAAGTAGCCATAACTTTCCTCAAAACCAAATAAAAATTCTGCCGAGTTTTTAGCTTCTGCTTCTTTGATTTGTTCGGCGATAAATTTAAAACCAGTTAACACATTTTTCATTTCAACATCATATGCGTCACAAATTCGTGTTGGTAACTCACTTGATACGATTGATTTTAATACCATACCATTGGATGGTAGCTCTTGTTTTTCTTGCTTTTTACTCAAAATATAATGCACCATCAAACTGGCTAATTGATTTCCGGTTAACACTCGAAACTCGCCACTTGGTAGTCTTACGGCTGCACCTAAACGATCGGCATCTGGGTCTGTTGCTACTAATAAATCAGCTGATAGCTCCTCACCTAAACGAATCGCATATTCGAATGCTGATAATTCTTCAGGGTTTGGTGATTTCACTGTAGTAAAATTAGGATCTGCAATCGCTTGTTCCTCAACTAAGGAAACATTGGTAAAGCCAATTTGTGATAATGCTTTTTCACCAAGCATTTTCCCTGTTCCATGTAATGGCGTGAAAACCATGTTTAATTTGTCGCCACTTCGTTTGATTAACTCATTGTCTATCGTCACGGATAACATCTCTTCTAAATAAATTGTGTCAACTTCTTCACCCACGATATTGATAAAATCATCTGACTTGTCATCAGAAATCACTTCAATTACCAATGGATTTTCAACGCTACGCACAAATTCTGTTACTTTGTCAGCGTCTTGTGGTGGCATCTGTGCACCATCTTCCCCGTATACTTTAAAACCGTTGTAATTTGCCGGATTATGGCTTGCAGTAATCATAATCCCTGCAATACAATTAAAATGTCGTACAGAAAATGATAATTCGGGCGTTGGACGTAAACTTTCAAATACGTATGACGTAATTCCGTGATTAGCTAGTGTTTTAGCTGATTCCATCGCAAATTCTGGTGATTGATGTCTCGAATCATACGCAATCGCAACCCCTCTTTTTTTGGCATCCTCACCTAATGTTGCGATAAATAAAGCTAAACCGTTAGCTGCTTGACGAACAGTATAAATATTCATACGGTTGATTCCCGCACCTAAAATCCCTCTCATACCTGCTGTGCCAAACTCTAACGGTGCATAAAAAGCATCTTGTAATTCGGTTTCATTTTGTTCTATTTCAAACAGATTATTCTTTAAACTAGGTTCTAATTCATTAAATTCTTTCCATTTTAGATAAGTGTTTTTCCAACTCATTCTGTCACCCCATATAAATTTGTCTTATTTATTATATCATTACATCATCAATTTTACTAAAAAATTATAGGGCAAATTAATCTAAAAAAACAGATGACTTATACCATCTGTTTTTAATGCCTGTAAACTAAATCGTGTTGATAGATTAAATGCTCTCAATGCGATTTTTTGTTTTATTCATAAAAAAAAGGGGCATTCTTATTCGCAAAATTAAGTCGTCTATAACTAACCTTACAAAGGAGAATCCCACTATGAATAATAATACAAGGAAACTACTCAATTTAACAGATGATTCTCTTATTTTTAGAGTGATGTTCACAGACACCCGTTGAATTACCAAAGTATTTTAGAGATAAATTCAAAATATTTGGTAAGTTCTTCCAAAGGGTCATGAATGCCTTCAAATACTCCTATTCAAATGGTTTCTTAGAAGGCTTTAATAATAAAATTAAAGTGATTAAACGTATGGCCTATGGCTATCGAAACTTTCTCCTATTCAAACGACGTATCTTTTTGATTCAAAATCAAGTTTTTCAGGTTAAATAAAAAAGCGAGAGAATGTCTTCCCTCACTTCAATTAATTCTATTTCATTTTTGAGACTTTTTCCTCAATATTATTGTCCATCAACACGATTTGACATAGAGCCAAAAAAAGAGTTAAGCAAAACTAGCATAACTCTTTATACAAATACTATTAAATTTTTATAAAAACTCACTATAAACGTCGTCCACTGATTTGTTTTCATCGATAACAATATACAAACGATTATCTTTTGAAATTTTTGTTGTTTGATAAATGTTATCTAGTCCTTCTTGTCCTGGTGTTTCTTTGTCTTTGTATGGGAAGTAGATTAAATCACTTGTTCCATCATCAAAAACAATGTCCATTTTTTCAATATCTTGGTATTTTGTCGCACGTTCAAACATACCTGACTCTAATCCACCTAAGTTAATATCATCTGTTTGGACATGATCTGCTTCACTTAAAATCTCAATTTTAAACCCTTCACATGGTCTGATTTTTTGGAAGTCACTACCATGAATACGACCATAACTTGTTGATACTTTACTAATCCATAAATCGCCAATACATTCACGGTCTATTGTCCATGTTTCACCATTTCTAAAATAAAATTTAAAACTTGTCATTGTTTTTGCCATAAATGATCTCCTCTTTCCAATTAGAAACTTATCATATCTCTTACACGTTTATTGTAACACGGTCGTGAGCAAAAATAAACAACTTTATTAAACTTTTCACAAATTATATCTATTATTAGTTAGTACGCTCCATAAACGTTAACGAATTAACTATGACACGAGAGTGAGAACCTGTTGCAATCAACTTTTCACCATCAAACGCTTGGTAATCAAACTCAAAATGTTTTTTCTCGCATTCTTTAAGTTCTACTTTAATCGTAATCAACGCTCCAAGAGCTGAAGGTTTTAAATGTTTGATATTAATTGCTAATCCCACTGTTGTTTCGTCTTTTTCTAATTTTTGCGCCACGGCATTCATACAAACATTCTCAACCATTGCAATTAATCCTGGTGTACCTAAAACAGCAAAGGTACCAGAACCAAGTTCTTTTGCGGTATATTTTTTTGTGACTTCCAACGTTGTACTAAATGTCATCTTCTACCCCACCATTTCCTTTATTTTTTCTAATAATACCTTTTTATCATTTTCCCATTGACCTTCAACTACGTGTTTTTCAGTTTGTTTTAATACTCTCCCTAACCAAGGGCCTGGCTTTTTATCCATATAAGCTAAAATATCTCGCCCAGATACTTTTAAATCTGCCATTGATTTGATTGGCAGTTGATTATATGCCTTAATTAGCTCGTCTTCGTTGTTCTCTAAGCCGAAAAAGTCTCTGACTTGTTCAACTAAAGAAATCACTTCAATGCCAGCTTGATACATCTCTTTGGCACTCCACTGACTGGTTAATCGCTCGTTATAGCAATCAATTACTTTTTCAACTAAATTAGACAATCGTTTGGATGCTTTCCATTTACCGAGTAACGTCTTGGCATGCTTTTCTTCTATCGCAATTAATAAACAGCTCCAAGCTAATTCTTCACTCGTCAACAACATCTCAGGATTTTGATTAGCAAAGCTAACTAACAATTCCTTTTTATGACTAAACCCTGGACAACAGATAAAACAATTTGTTTCAACAAAAGGGATGATACCTCTTTTTCTTTCTGCTCCCATAAGAAGTTTAACCCATTCGATATAAATTCGTTCAATCGCAATCTTTGTTAACAGTTGATGATTTTTTGAAATAGCTTCTTCCGTTTTTTCTTCTATATCAAAACTCAACTGACTCGCAAAACGCAACGCACGCATCATTCTTAGTGCGTCTTCACTAAAACGCTCATCAGGATTACCGACTGCTTTTATTTCTTTTGCATGAATGGACTCTATTCCATCAAACAAATCAATAATATTCCCTTCACGTGTCATAGCTAATGCATTCATCGTAAAGTCTCGGCGTTTTAAATCCTCTTCAAGTGAACGAACAAATGTGACTGTATCTGGTCGACGATAATCTTGATAAGTTGATTCTGTTCTAAAAGTTGTAATCTCATATTGATCTTCTTCATACAACACCAATACAGTCCCATGATCGATTCCAACATCAATCGTACGAGGAAAAATTTCTTTTATCTCTTCTGGAAAAGCACTTGTAGCTATGTCAACATCATGAATTTCATGATTTAAAATCACATCTCTCACACTACCACCTACAAAGTAAGCTTCATAACCGTGCTCATTTATCTTATCTATTACTGGTAACGCTTGTTTAAATTCAATTGGTAAGTCATTTATCTTCATAATTATCTACTTTCTAATCCATACTTTTTTCCTCATCGACTCGTTCAAAGCGATGACTATCTCTAGCATAAAACTTTTTCATGTTATCTTCAAATACTTTTGTCAAATCAATGTCGAGTGAATTTGCCATAATAAGGAGAACAACTAACACATCTCCTAGTTCTTCTTCCACTGTTTTCGGTATTTCATCAGTCTTTTTGGCTTTTTCCCCGTAGTAATGATTGATTTCGCGGGCTAACTCTCCTGTTTCTTCTGTTAATCTTGCTAGTTGCGCAAGTGGTGAAAAATATCCTGCCTTAAACTGCGAGATATAATCATCCACCTCTTGTTGCATATCTGATAAATATTTTGGTTGTGTCATGTTTAACTCCTTTAAAAATGTTCTAAAATACATCTAGTTTTTGGTCCCCCTTACCTCTTGTTGACCTGCCGACACAGTGATAAGATAAACCTGAGTGCAGTAAATCTGGTTTTTTGGGGGCGTATTATGCGTATAAATAAGCAATTTTTCATTAATTGTATCATGATTTTTCTTGGAGCGAGCATTTTTAGTTTTGGTTTGGTAAATTTTAACATGGCAAACAAATTAGCCGAAGGTGGAATGACTGGTATCGCACTGATTATTTATAATTTATTTTCCATCAATCCAGCGTTAACCACGTTAGTGTTAAATGTGCCACTCATCCTAATTGGTCTCAAACTGTTAGGTCTGGAGCCGTTAATTTTAACTTTAGTGGGTTCTCTCTCACTTTCTTTAAACTTATGGCTGTGGCAAAAAGTTCCGCTAGCCATTTCAGTTGATAATGACATTTTAATAGCCGCACTACTCGCAGGTATTTGTGGTGGATTTGGTAGCGGGATTGTGTACAAATATGGTGGGACAACTGGTGGGACAGATATTATCGCCCGAATCATTGAACGCAGATTTGGTATGACAATTGGCCGTTCACTTTTTGCTTTAGACGTCGTAGTTCTTCTTCTTTCTTTGACTTACTTGTCGTTAAAAGAAATGATGTATACGCTAATTACCGTATTTGTTTTTAGTCGAGTCGTTGATTTTGTCCAAGACGCGTCATATGGTGCCAAAGGAGTATTCGTTGTTTCTGATCATGACCGAGAAATTGGTGAGCGAATTATGTCCGAATTAGAACGTGGTGTGACGTATATCAATAGCGAAGGTGGTTTTTCTAAGGAAAGTCGTCAGATGGTCTATTGTGTGGCAAGTATTAGTGAAATGAGCCGTATAAAAGAAATAAGTTACGAAATCGACCCACGAGCTTTTATGACCTTCTTTAATATTAATGAAGTGACAGGTGAAGGATTTACATATAAAGAATTACAAGAAATACATGAACAAGCAAAAAAACAAAAGTGAGCTAATCATCACTTTTGTTTTTTTCTTTTTGGTATTCAATTGACCAATAAACAAACTCTTCTTCATTCCCAGAATCGATGGCATGATTTAGCTTATCTAGTATGCAATTTAATTTTTCTTGATATTGTTTTTCTTCAAAATCACGTAATACTTTCTCGAACATCTCGTCAGATATGGTATCAAATGAACTTAAAAATGGATTTTCTTCCAATACTAACTGATACTGTTGATTAAAATCACGGCCACTAAATCGAACTTCTAAAAATAATGGTTCTTTGTATTTCATCCTGATGTCATGAAATATTTGTTGTGCGTCACCAAATGGATGATTCTCCTTATATAAAACTAAGCCTTCTTCTGTTTCTGAATTATCTGAAACAATCAGTCCTCTAGGCGTTTTATCCGCTTTTTCTACTATATGCACTCGGTTTAAAATCGCATCATGATTTAATAAATAATTTAAAATCCAATAAGCCTCTTTCTCTTTTAATGTAATGGTTTCAATCAACCACGTCACAAATGCTCGTTTGTCCTCTAAATTAGCCATAGACACACTACTCTTCTAACATAGAGACAATCATCAAATCATCTGGGACCATCCTCAAATAACTCGTCAAGACCTCACGTGACTTATCTAGTTGTCCTTCTTCTCTTAAAAATAATCCATAATCTTTTAAGAAGTCTGCGTCGATGTCTAAATATGAAGAGGCTAATTCATAATATTTTTTCGCATCGGCGTATTCTTCCAATCCATTATAAGCTTGAGCTAAATACCAATAAGCTTCACCTTGATCTAAAATATCCAATGAAGAAACTAAATGAATGGTTTCTTCGAATTCTTCTTCTTTTAAGAATAATTCTGCTAGTTTTAATTTTGAAATATCACTGTCTAACTCTAAAGAAATGACTTCTTCCAAATACATTTTTGCTTGGTCTTTTTGATTTAATTGATACGATGCTTCTGAAGCTAAATGATAAACAGACACATCATACGGATTCACATGAATTCCTTTTTCTGCTACTTCAAGTGCTTCGTCATATCGTCCTTCATCAAATAAAATTTGAGAAAGTGGGTAATACACTTGGTTAAACTCTGAATTCATCTCACTTACTTTCGTTAATAACTCAATGCTTCGCTCATTTTCACGAATTTGATAATAACATAAAGCCAACTGAAATAATCGCTCAACTGTTTCGTCTTGTTTAATTGCAGACTCTAAAAACTCAACCGCTTGCTCATACTCACCAATTCGTGAGAGTGACACGCCTATACGCTCATCTAAGTCGATTGGCGACTCAAAGGTAGGATACGTCGTTTTAATCTCTTCATACGCTGCAATTGCCTTTATGTAGCTTTCAGTCGCAAAGTATAACTCACCTAATGCCAAATCAACTAATGGTTCCTGTGGCAAAATTTGTTTGGCTTCTTTTAATTTTTGTTCACTGACTTCTGGTATTTCCATCATCTGATAAATATCAGCTAATGTTAAGAGACTTTGCGCGTATAAATCACTACTTGGTTTAATTTGCTCTAACCACTCAAACGCTTCTTCTAGCTTATCTTCCTCAATCGCAATTTCACCTAATGAAATTTTTAAACTGTCTTCATCAGGATAAAGAGTTAATAAATCTTTAAATAAGGTACTCGCTTCTTCTAAAAATCCTAATTGATATAAATTATCTGCAAGTTGCAATTTTTCTTCAGGCAAATCATGTGATAATGCCTCATTAAAATAGACCGTTGCTTGTGCTAAGTCTCCTGAAGATAAGGCTTCTAACATTTGTTTACTGTATGACATAACTTTTTCTCCTTAAACTCTCGTAATCTTATTTTTTCTGAAAAATTGAGACAATGGCTATAATGATGATCGCACCAAGAATAGAAGGGACAAGTGCCATGCCAGCAAGTTGTCCACCCCAGTCATCACCAAACATCTTTTGTCCAATAGCTGATCCTAGTAAGCCTGCTACCAAATTAAATAAACACCCTTGAGAATCTTTTTTTCCGGTTATCATGGTCGCAACCGCACCAATAATACTTCCAACAATTATGACTGCTATCCAATGCATGTTAATCACCCTCATTCTATTATTCTTATCTATTCTAATCTATTTTTATGTTTTTTCCTAGAAATACCTATAACTTTATAAAAAAAAGCAAGCACCGAAACATCGGTACTTGCTTTAAAATGTTCTATTTAACTGCATCTTTTAATGCTTTACCTGGTTTGAATGCAGGTACTTTACTTGCAGCGATTTGAATTTCTTCACCTGTTTGTGGGTTACGTCCTTTACGGGCAGCTCTTTCACGAACTTCGAAGTTTCCGAATCCGATTAATTGAACTTTTTCACCTTCAGATAAAAATTCTTGGATTGAAGTAAATACAGCGTCTACTGATGCTGTTGCATCTTTTTTAGTTAATCCTGTTGCTTCTGCAACTTTTTCGATTAATTCTGCTTTGTTTGCCATTTCTAATTTCACCTCCTCGAAAAAGATTCGATGTTTACGTGACATCATTTTCTAAATCATCCATTTTGAAAAATCAATATGTATGAGTAGAAATATTCAAATACAATATTTCTTAAACAAAGATACCACAAGAACATTGATTTAGCAAGGTTATTAAATGAAATCCTCAATAATTTAGGCATTTCATCGATTTTTTGCCAAAATAAATAATGTATGTTAAAATTAGCTATTTTCGTCGTCTTGCAATAATGCGAATTGGCGTCCCTTCAAACTCAAATGCACGTCTAATCTGATTTTCTAAGAATCTAGCATAAGAAAAATGCATCATCTCTTCTTCGTTAACAAACACTACAAATGTTGGTGGTTTGATAGCTACTTGAGTGGCGTAGAAAATCTTCAAACGTTTCCCTTTATCAGTTGGTGTTGGGTTAATTGCCACAGCATCCATAATCACATCATTTAAAATAGATGATGGAATACGCAATGTTTGATTTTGACTCACTGTCTCGATAATTTCAGGTAATTGATGCAAACGTTGTTTTGTCTTAGCTGATACATAGACTATTGGGGCATAATCAAGGTATCTGAATTCAGAGCGAATGTCTTCTTCAAACTCTTTCATTGTATGATTATCTTTATCTAATGTATCCCATTTGTTTACGACAATCACAATACCTTTTCCTGCGTCATGAGCAAATCCCGCAATTCGTTTATCATACTCACGAATCCCTTCTTCAGCATTTAACACAACTAATACCACATCAGAGCGATCTATTGCACGCATTGCACGCATCGCACTATATTTTTCTGTGTTCTCGTAGACTTTTCCTTTTTTTCTCATACCAGCTGTATCAATCATAATAAACTCTTGACCAGTATTTGAGACAAACGATGTATCAATCGCGTCACGAGTAGTTCCAGCGACATTTGACACAATCACTCGGTCTTCGCCTAACATGGCATTAATCAGAGAAGATTTACCAACATTTGGTCGTCCGATTAAACTAAAACGAATGATATCATCTTCCTCTTCCGCTTCAACTGGCTTGAAATGTTTGATAGCCTCATCTAAAACATCTCCTAAACCAATACCGTGACTTCCTGATACAGGGATTGGATCACCTAACCCTAGTGAATAAAACTCATAAATATCACTACGCATTTCAGGGTTATCCACTTTATTAACTGCTAAAATAACTGGTTTATCACTTTTATATAAAATTCTTGCCACGTACTCATCAGCATCTGTGACACCTTCACGACCACTTGTCACTAAAATAATCACATCTGCTTCTTCAATAGCTATTTGAGCTTGGTGTTTAATTTGATCCATAAAAGGCTCATCACTCATCTCGATTCCACCAGTATCAATAATGCTAAATTCACGTCCCAACCATTCAGAATGGGCATAAATTCTATCACGTGTGACACCAGGAACATCTTCCACGATAGAAATTCTCTCTCCAGCCATACGATTGAACAGAGTTGATTTTCCAACGTTTGGACGTCCAACAATCGCTAGTGTAGGGATTGACATAGTCATTCCTCCTTTATCCTTTTACTTTTTTTATCCTTATGTAGTTTACCCCGAAGGCTGACTTGGTGCAAGATAAATGTCAAATAATTCATAAAAAAAGTCAGCCGTTAAGCTGACTTTTCATTATTTACCTGTTAAATCTTCACCTAACACATCGCCTAAAGTAAAGCCTGTTGATTCTTCTGGCATAACGTAATCGTCTTCTTCAACGACTACTTCATCTTCTTTTTCTTGTAGAGCTTTAATACTTAAACCAATACGTTTATTTTCTTCAGATACGTCTAACACTTTCACTTGTATCACGTCACCTTCATTTAATTCTTCATGAGGTGTGGCAATGTGTTTGTGTGAGATTTGAGAAATATGTACTAACCCTTCAACTCCAGGTAGTACTTCAACAAACGCACCAAAATCTGTTAAGCGTTTCACTGTTCCTTCTAATACAGAACCAGCACTTGCTTTTGTTTCGATATCATCCCATGGTCCTGCTAATGTTTCTTTGATTGACAATGACACACGTTCTTTTTCTGGGTCAACACTTAATACTTTAACTGTTACTTCGTCACCTGAGTTTAAAATATCAGAAGGTTTTGATACGTGAGCATGTGAAATTTCAGAAACGTGAACTAATCCATCCACGCCACCTAAGTCAACAAATGCACCAAAATCTGTTAAACGAGCGACTTTACCAGTCACCACGTCACCTGCAACTAATTTTCCAAATACTTCTTCTTTTGCTTTTGCTTTTTCAGCTTCTAAAAGGGCACGACGAGATAAAATTAAGCGATTTTCTGATGGTTCGATTTCGATAATTTTAAATGTTAATGTTTGGCCTTTAAACTCAGAAAAGTCTGAGATGAAGTGATCAGATACCATTGATGCTGGAACAAATCCACGCACACCAACGTCAACAACTAATCCACCTTTCACTACATCAGTGACAGGTCCTTCAATTACTTCGCCAGCTTTGAATTTATCTTCGATTTCTTGCCATACTTTACGTGCATCTAAGCGACGTTTAGACAATAAATAACTTCCATTTTCTTTGTCTTTTCCAATTTCTGAAATGACAACTAAATCAATCACATCTCCAATTGATACAACGTCTGTGACATTTTCAACTGGAATAGTTGATAATTCTTTTAAAGGAATCACTCCTTCAACTCCTGCACCAATAATACCAACAACTGCTTGTTTGTTATCATCGACTGCTAAGATTTCACCTTGAACTAAATCGCCAACCTTTACTTCTTGAACACTTTCGATTGCATCTAACATTGTTTCATCTGACATAATATCCTTATCCTCCTAAGCAACACTTACTTGATTTTTCACTACATACTTATATTCTACCTAAAACAAAAACACTTTACTAGTATTATCTATCCGATTTGAGCTTAAATTACTTTTTTTAGTTCATTTTCTATGACATTTACGACTTCTTCGATAGATAATCCTGTTGTATCAACCTTTATAGCATCACTTGCTTGAACGAGTGGTGACTCTTTTCGATGTGAGTCATAATAGTCCCTATCTTCAATTTCTTTTTGTAACTCATCAAGGCTTGTCATAATCCCTTTTTCGATGTTTTCTTTGTATCGTCTTTCTGCACGCTCTTTGACACTGGCGACTAAAAATATTTTTAAATCAGCATTAGGCAACACAACGGTGCCAATATCTCGTCCATCCATCACAATATTTTGTGAATTAGAAATCGCTTTTTGACGATTAACTAATTCTTCTCTAATTTCTTTGATTGCCGAAACTTTTGAGACATGATTTGTCACGTCTGGCATACGAATATCATTTGTTACATCAATTCCATTAGCATAAACATGCTGTAATCCGTCAACATAGTCAAATGTCATCACTAAATTATCTAATTCTTTAACTAACTCGCTTGGTTGATCTAAACTAAGATTATTTTCTAACGCAAACAACGTAACGACACGATACATTGCCCCCGTATCACAATATATATAACCCATTTTTTTTGCCAAAATTTTAGCAACGGTACTTTTTCCAGCAGAAGCCGGACCATCAATTGCCACTTGAACATATTTACTCATCTAATTTATTCCTCTTCCTATCTACATAATCAAAAAGTCGTCCTAAGACGACTTTTATGATGGTTATTGGACTCTAATTGGTTGTCCTGGTTGAACGTTTTCCGGTGTTACTCCTGGGTTTAGTTGGTATAATTGGTCTAACGTAATCCCCGCTTCTTGAGAGATTTTCCATAGAGAACGCGTGCTGTCTCCTTGACCATATGCTACTGTTGACCCACCCGGGTTTTGTGTTTGATTTTGCGATTGATCTTGTGCATTCGTTTGACCGCTTTGATTTTGTTCAGTTCCATTTTGGGCTACTTGACCTCGTGTTGACGGATCATTTTTTGGAACTTCTACATCAGAAAATGACTCTGTCGTACTTGGCGTTGTAGATGAAGAAGTCGATGTTGAAGAACTAGATTCTTTCGTTGATGATTCTTCTTTAGTTGAACTACTAATCGTAGTAGTAGAACTTGATGTTGCCACTGTTTTGCCAGCGTTTAAATTACCGCTCATTTGTGAATAAAGAATCGCACCTGTTGGAATCAATACAATTAAAAATAAGATGACAATGATGCTCACGATAAACCATGTTCTTTTTTCTGATTTTGAACGTCTATTGGTCCTTGAGCCATCATCTTCATAAATTTCTTGATCCCAATTTTCATCTAAATTTTCTTTGTTGTCATTATTATTTAAATTATTATCACTCAAAAATAATACCTCCTCAAAATATCTGAAACCATTTTATCATAGTTATCATTATATGTCGCTTGAAACACCTAAAAAAAACATTTTTTCTAATTTATCTTTTACATTTAAAGACGTTTCAACTCTTTTTTGACTAACTTTATCTATATTAACTTCTGGTCTTTCTGTTTGACAAATATGACAACAACATGTTAAATCCCCTGATTTACTTTCACCGAAATAGTGTTGTATTATATCACGTTTACACTCACTACTTTGACAGTATTCAATCATTTTATAAAGCTTTAACTCTCGTTGCCTTTTTTTTGTCATTAATGTTTGTTTATAATCTTCCCAAGTTGTTTGATTTTCTTCGATTTGTTGTAACCATTTTTTTTGCGTTTTTGTCATTACCTCAGAAAATTTTTGCCTATCAATTTGTGACTTGTTTTCTAAGAAAAGTAAATCTTGTTTTTCTTGATGCGTTTGCTCTTGCAAGAAGAAATGTATGTTCTCATCACCTGATTGGTATAGCACAATCGACAAACTTTGTTTTCCATCACGACCTGCTCGACCAGACTCTTGAACAAAATCTTCCAAACTATTTGGTAAGTGGTAATGAATAACAAAGCGAATATTTCCTTTATTAATTCCCATACCAAACGCACTTGTTGCACATAAAATCCGGATGTTATCATGAATAAACTGCTCCTGAATTCTGATTCTATCCTCACTCGACATATCTGAATGATAACTCTGAACAGTATAAGGTAAGCAATTATTCAGATATTGAGAGACGCGATCGGCTTCTTTTTTACTAGAAAAATAAATAATCCCCGGCACTTCTCTTTCCATTAAAAAGTCTTCCAAGTAACTTAATTTATCATCCGTTTCAACAACATCATAATAAATATTTTCACGGTTAACGGATTGAGCAACCTCGACAAATGTTTCTGATTCAAATAACTGTTGTGCGATATCACGTTTTACGTCTTCAGTTGCTGTCGCCGTTAAAGCTAACGTTAAAGGGTTTCCTAATCGTTGCTTAATATCTTTTAAAGCCAGATAACTCGGTCTAAAGTCATGCCCCCACTGAGAAATACAATGTGCTTCATCGACTACAAACAAACTAATCGTTAGCTTTTCAAAATAGGACAATACCTCTTCTTGACTCAACGCTTCTGGACTAATAAAAATAAACCGATACTGGTTGAGTCGATTTAATACAAATCGGCGCGAACGTTTTTCTAATAGACTATTAATCGCGATAACCGATTTTTCACCATTTCGTCTTAGTAAGGACACTTGATCTTCCATCAATGAAATAAGTGGTGATACAATCACCGTCTGTCCTTTATTTACATAATAACTAGGAAATTGATAGCACAATGATTTCCCTGCACCTGTTGGCAAAATCGATAAAACAGATTTCCCCTCTACAATAGATTGAATCGTTTCTTTTTGACCCTTGCGAAACGTGTCAAATTGGAATCTTTGTTTAAGAAAGGTCTCTAACATCATTTTTCACCTCACATTGTCACGTAAATAAAATTGATAAAATTTAAATTCATAAAACGTTAATTCAGGAATATCTCGTACAACCACAGAATATTTCCACATTTTATATTCAGGGTACTTTAAGCTATAGTTATTTAGTTTTTCTTTCAAAGAGGGGGTTAAATATGTCATTAACTGAGAACTAGGTTGTTTCATATGTATTTCAATAAAATGATCTGTTATCGTACTTGGTTTTAATCGTCTCATATATGCCACTTCTTCTATTGAATACCCTTTTTCCAATAAACGTCGAGTTAAATCTACCGTGTCCTGTTCTTCTTGCTTTTTTATGTCTTTTATAATAGATAAAAACAATGGATACTGATCTGGTTCTTGATATACCAACTCTAACAACAGGTGTATGGCACTTTTATGATGCAAATAATAATACAACAGACCTTTATCAGATTGCTGTGACAATTGAGAGATTGTATACCCAATCACCCCATCACCTACTAATTGAGACACTAATATTTCCTGTTCTTCTATTGGTAAATATGAAAGAACAGTTTGCCATTCATTAAAAAAATCATGCACCAAATGTGGTCCATCAACTTGAACCAACCATTGTTTCAGTTGTAATTGATGAACGGGATTATTATCAATAGGAATGTAATCTGAATTACGGTTACTTTTATAACTAATGACTTGAGAGATAAACAATAAACGCAACCAAAAAGCATCATCCACTTTGTCATAATCAAACGACTGAAGTGTCAGCCTAGAAAATTCTAGCGTTGTTATTTTTTCTTTACCTTTAGCAGTTAATGTTACAAGTTGGTCCTCTACTTCTTCTAAGTAATTATTAGAGATCAGCCTCAATATATATGCATTATATTGCTCTTTGGTTAATTTCGGAAATAAATTGAAGTAGTTTAATATTCCATGCAACCTCCCATAGCTTAAAACAGATGTTGTTTTCTTACCTTTTAAAAGATGATATAATGTGGAATGACGCATGACATCACCTGAATGAAAAAAATATAATATCATATCTTCTATGAACAAACACTACCACCTCGAAGGAGTTTTTATATGCTATGTAAAATTATACCAGAAAAATGTATTGCTTGTGGCTTATGCCAAATAAAAGCACCAGAACTATTTGATTATCATGATAATGGTCTAGTTAAATTTAAAGACTCAAATACACTAGAAGAACATTTTTCTGAACCAATTGCTGATACATTACTTGAAGCTTATCAAAAATGCCCCACAAGAGCTATTGAATTAAAAAAATAATCTATAAGCCTTCGTATTGAAAGCTTATAGATTTTTTTATTGTAAAACATTCAACACCTCATTAGCAACTAACTCACTAAATTTTTCTCCGCCTTCTGGTACTAAATGGATGCCGTCTTCGTCAAACCATTCTCTATGGCCAACAGCATAGCTTTTCCAATCTATCAAGTGTGCATTTTTATACTTCTTGGTTGACTTAGCTAATGTACCATTCACCGAAGCTTGCCAAGGTCTATCAACTAAAGTATTAACAAAGAAAACTTGTCTGTCACCAATTGTTTGCATTATTTTATCAATATCACTTTCTTTAAAACTACCATTTGTTCCTAATACAACTAAAACCACATCACCTAGTTGTTTGTCTTTATCCAACTTATCAAATACTTTCTGACTATCTACTAACTGTCTTCCTACTTCAGCATCAATGTGGCTGTGTGGAAAATATGTTTGAAGTTCAGGTGCAGCACTTAGTAACACAGAGTCTCCAATCGCTCCAAGAGATACTTTCGCAATTTTCTCTTTTTGACTTGGACTTAAATCACTCGCTTCTTCCTTAGACGATTCCGTCGTACTTGATGTTGTCGTTTCCTGAGTCGTTGAAGACGTTGTGTTTGTCGACCCGCTCGTTTTTTTCGGTTCACTGGATGAGCTGGCAAGTTGTTTATTATGTTGCTCTACTGCTTGTTTATTTTTTTCTAATTTTTTTTGTAATGCAACAGCCGAATCCATCTTACCAGACGGGGATACGGCAACTCCATAAATAAACGTCCCTAGGAATAGTAAAAAAATAACTAGAGCTGGAATATTTTTTTGGAAATAAGATTTACCGATTACCCACAGTTCTTTCACATTACCCATGCGTCTAATTTTATTGATTAAACGACAGGTTAATTCTGATAATACGCCGATTATAGTAAGTTGAATGACTCCGTGTAATAAAGCATTTGTTCCATCCCATTTTAATTGGTCTGTATAAACAACCATAACCGGTAATTGCCACAGATAAATCTCATAACTTCTTGAGCCTATCCAACGTATAATGGGGTTAGTCAATGCCACACTAAATTTTTCTTCTTCTATAACTAAGCCTAACACAACCATTGATATCACACTAAATAAGAACATCCCACCACGATAAACAAAGAAACCACTATCTGAAAATAGGAATAAAGATCCTATTATTAAAACTAATCCTACAATAAACGTTGTTAGCTTTTTCCAGAAATCAATTGATTCAATTTGTTCACGGTAAATGCGTAAAATAAACGCAAGAGAAGACCCCATCATCACTGAAAATAGTCGCGTATCAGTTCCGTAATAAATTCGGTTGATTGACTCTGGCGTGTAAAATGCCATCATCAATACCGCGGACAAGCCCGTAATAAATAAAATAATCTGATTAATTTTTTTATAATCTTTCAATTTATAAAGTAAGATAGCTAAAATAATCGGCCACACTATATAAAACTGACCTTCAATAGACAACGACCATAAATGGGTAAATGGCGATTCGTTTGAAAAACGATCAAAATAGGAAAACCCATTGGCAATCTGCCACCAATTATTCACATTAAATATGCTAGAAGTTATAATTTCTTTAAAATTTAATAGATATTTTTTTGATATAAATGGAAATATACTCCCAGTCACGATAAATAAAACAAGCAACGAAGGATAAATACGTTTCACTCGCCTAAAGTAAAAGTCCCGTATTTTAATTTTTTGTCTTTTTTGCCATTCAAATAGGAGTATATCTGTCATTAAATAACCCGATATGACAAAAAATAAAGGAACTCCTAAAAACCCACCAGACACCGATTGTGGCATCAAATGGTATAAGATTACCCCGATGACTGCAATTGCTCGTAAGCCATCAATCCCTTTGATGTATTTTCTTTTGTGCATTTTTATACTCCTCTATAATAAAACAATATATAACATATATTAAATTAAGTTTACAAATATTTCAAACATATTTATCCAACCTTTATATTTTCTTATGAATTATTTGATTTAAAAAAAACAACCAAAAACTGGTTGTTTTTTTGTTTAATTGCTAACTTTTTTTGCAATTCTTTTTTCCAGTACTGGAATAACTTTTTTGTAAACTACAAAAAATGCGACTCCAACAGCTGTTCCTTTAATTAAATTAAATGGTACAATTCCATAAAGAATCATTGTTGCAATTGACATACCAAAATCCATGCCCAATACATTTAAATAAAACGGTGTAATAACAAAGTAATTAGCCACACTCATGAATATAGTCATTAAAACTGTTGCATACATAATACCTTGAATTAAATTTTTGTTTGAATGTTTTTTCTTCATCATGCTATAAATTGGTACTAAATAACAAACTGTTGCTAAAAATCCAGCTCCGTTACCGATTAACGCTCCTAGATTTCCACCACTTGTGATGAAATTTAGCGTTGAACGAATAAATGCTACTAAAATACCACTAACTGGACCATATAAAAATGTACCAATTAAAATTGGAATGTCACTAAAATCTAATTTTAGCCACCCAAATACTGGTAAAATTGGTATCTCAATAAACATTAAAAGATACGCAATCCCCGCCAATAATGATAGTGTCACCATTTTTTCTGTCTTACCTGTGTTCATAAGAAAATCCCCCTATTCAGGACCATCCCCGGAAAAGACTTGGATCAAGTACACAAAAAAACTGCTTTCTTGCCGTTTACGCGCGCAAAAAAACAGTGGTTTACTTGATTGTATACTCAAATAAGCCCTATCTTCTTTACTCCAGACTCTAACTGTCGGTATTGGAATTTCACCAAATCGGCTAGTCACCATAGGATAACTAGTTCGTGGACTTTAACCACCGGTCGGGAATTACACCCTGCCCGTGAAGACGACCTTTTATATTTTTATAATTTCATTATACCGTATTTTTTTTTATTAAGCAACAAAAACTTACTCTTTGTTAGCTAAAACGTATAACTGACTCACTTCTTTTTTAGTCATTTCTCTGTAGTCACCAGGATTCAAACCAAATAAATCAAGTGTCGCAACTTTTTCTCGCTTTAATTTCATCACTGGTAAATCAACTGCTGCTAACATATTTTTAACTTGGTGATTACGTCCCTCATGGATAATCAATTCCACGACAGAAGTATTTTTTCTAGCATCTGTTGATAAAATTTTAAATCGTGCTGGTGCAGTTTTTCTACCATCAACTCTAATGCCATTACGTAATGGTTTTAACATTTCTTTTGTCGCAATGCCTTTAACTTTTGCGACATATACCTTATCAATTTCGTGTTTTGGATGAGTTAACAGATTTGCAAATTCACCATCATTGGTCATAATCAATAGTCCTGATGTATCATAGTCTAGTCGACCAACTGGAAAAATACGCTCAGGAACACTATGAAAATAATCTGTTACTACTGGGCGATCTTTATCATCTGACACAGCTGAGATGACATTTTTTGGTTTATAAAACAAATAATACACTGGTTGCTCTTGATAAATTGGCACACCATCTACTTCAACTTTATCTGACTGACTGACTTTTACACCTAATTCTGTTACTTTTTTGCCATTAACCGTCACACGTCCTGCTTGGATTAATTCTTCTGATTTTCTTCTTGAAGCCACACCACAATGTGCCATCACTTTTTGTAATCGTTCCATTTAGTTCACTCTTCTTTCTCTTCGTCAAACTGCTCTTTAAATCGGTCAAAAAACAAATCAGTCGATTCTAAATCATCTTCTAATTCCTCATCTAACTCATGAATATCTGGTAAATCCGCAATACTTTTTAATCCAAAATAATCAAAAAAGTAAGCCGTTGTACCATATAAAATCGCTCGTCCTGGTCCATCAACTCGCCCTTTTTCTTCAATCAATTGCTTGTGCATTAGTTTTTGAATCGACCCTGAACTCTGCACCCCTCTTATTTGTTCAATTTCAGAACGTGTGATAGGTTGCTTATAGGCAATAATTGCCAATGTCTCAAGTGCAATTTTCGACAATCTTTGATTAATAGAAGATTGGGCATAATCTTTTAATAAAGGTGCCATCTCTTTTTTAGTGGTCATCATAAAACGATTCCCTGCCTCTAAAATTGTCAACGCACTACTTGGGTTATCTTCATATGCTTGCTTTAATTCTTCTAATGCTTGATAAATTGTTGCTGTGGGTTCATTCATCAAATGACTCAGCTCGTTTAGTCCAATGCCCTCTTCTCCTGATACAAACAGCAACGCTTCAATTTTTTGTCCTAACATCTATTGTCCCTCTTTATTAAAAATCTGGATAGTCGCATCCACTGATGACTGTTTCACCACGATATCTCTCTTCTTAATTAATTCTAACATAGCAAGAAATGTCATCACAATCTCTGAGCGTGTATAAACGGTAAATAACTCGTCAAACAACACATATTCAGTTTTAGATAGTGTTCTCACCCGGCTCATAACAAACTCTATTCTATCATCAATCGTGTAATCTTCCATCACAATACTTGTTTCCATGGGTTCCATTTCTTTTGCTCGAGTCATGACATCATGAATCGCTAAATAAAGATCAATCATTGTCACCTCATTGGGTTCAAGTGGTGCACACTCTTTTTCATAATCAGATAAATCGGTTGCTTCTTTGGTAAAATAGTCTCCACGCTCGGTTTCCATCTCCTTTAAAACCGTTGCCACATACTTAAATTTTTTATAATCTAATAATTGTTGCACCAACACTTCACGTGGATCCAGTGCGTCGTATTCACTCTCATCGTCTACTTCAACGACTTCTTGTGGCAATAGCATTTTACTTTTTATCGCCATAAGTGTAGCTGCCATCACTAGAAACTCTCCAGCAATCTCTAAATCAAGTGTACGCATTGTGTGAATGTAATTCATATACTGCTCAGTAATTTCAGCAATCGGGATATCATATATATCAATCTCAAGTGTTTTGATTAAATGAAGCAATAAATCCAGTGGCCCTTCAAAAATATCTAATTTTACATTTATTTCTTCCATACTTCTACCTCACGCTCTTGGAAAATGTTCTTTGTAGACATCAGCTAGTCGTTGTTTGCTGATATGCGTGTATATTTGGGTGGTTGATATATCCGCATGCCCTAATAATTCTTGGACAATGCGTAAATCAGCACCATTTTCTAGCAAATGTGTCGCAAAGCTATGGCGAAGTGTATGAGGTGTCACATCTTTTTCAATGCCCACTTCTGTCACATAAATTTTTAAATTTTTCCAAATTCCTTGCCTAGAAAATGGTTTACCCTGATAGTTTAAAAATAACACATCGTTTGTCACATCGGCTTTATTTTTTATTGCCAACTCTGGACGTGATTTTTCTAAATATGTGTTAATCCAATATATCGCTTGATCCCCTAAAGGCACAATTCGTTCCTTATCACCTTTACCTAACGTTTTTAACAACCCAATAGTCAAATGTAAATCACTTAACTTTAAAGTAATTAATTCCGTCACACGAAGTCCTGTGGCATACATCACTTCTAAAATAGCACGATCTCGCATACCTAATACAGTGGTCGTATCAGGGGCTTCAATAATTTTTTCAACTTCTTCAATTGACAACGTTTTAGGTAACGACTGTCTTTTTTTTGGTGTATCAATATATTGCATGGGATCTGTATCAGTATGACGCTCTTGACGTAAAAATTGATGAAATTTGCGCAAGCTCGATACCATACGAATAATCGTGGTAGACGATTTGTTTTCTTCTTTTAAAAAAGTCAAAAAATCCATTATCACAAAACGATCAATCTGACTTAACTCATGAATTCCTCTATTATCTAAATAGGCCAAATATTGATTTAAATCACGTTCGTAACTGACAATCGTATTATATGATAACCCTCGTTCAATCTTTAAATAATGCAAATACTCTTCCAAATACGTTCTCATACTACCTCCCCAATCAATAGTAATTATTTTAACAGTTTTTATACGCAAATACTATCTTAAAAATACAGATGAATTTTTATTATTTTACATAGACTTTTTAATCGTTAAATTATACAATAAACATATTGGTCAAAAGGAAGGAGGAACATATGTGTTTCCAAGAAAAGAAACATATAAAAATATCAACCTATTAGATTTTTTAAATATAAATAGCAAACATTATACAGATGAATTTGATGATATATACCGTCAAAAAAAGAATTACTTTTATCTGTCGTTAATTTTTTTCATCCCTGTTTCTCTCATCCTAACAATTTTTGTGATGATTAACTTTCCCGTTCCGTGGTGGCTATCACCGATAGTTTTCATTTTGTTTTCTATTATTGGTTTTTTCTTTATTTCACTTCCCATGTATCAATCATTCATTAAAGAATGTACAGAAGCGGAAAAATATATCTGTCAGAGAGTAGATGAGCACTTATCAGAGCTTGCTAAGCAAAATTTTTTCACTAAGGATGCGAAAGTAAAACGATTATTAAATCAAGAATTTGAATTAATCGCCCTAACAAGCGCAACAAGAGAAGATTTAAATGTGATTATGCAAAACAAGTCACTAAGCACAGCAGTTTGTCCAATCATGACGTTAAATAACTCTCAATTCAAACAAACAAAACATATTTTCTTTGAAAACCGACCACTAAATCCAGTTATTTTAGCAAAAATTAATTTGATTAATCGTACAACCAAACGTCTATCTAAACAAATTATCTTGCCGATTGAGTTTGAATTGGTTCGAGGGCTTGTCAGCGAACAAATCATTTTTCTATCAAAAGATAACTACATAGTGAATCCCTATCTTCATATTGATGCGGATAATTTCAAATTACTTTATGTATCTGAGCAAGAGGAGTTTTTGAAAAGAGAACACCCACCTATTTACATCACATAAAAAAACAAGTCATCTACTCAACAGACGACTTGTTTTTTTCTTGACAAGATTGGCAAATGCCGTGAAAAGTTAGGCGATGATCTGTCACTTTAAAACAAAAATTTGTTTCCACTATTTTCTCAACATCACCTAATAAATCCTCTTCGATTTCATCAATGTTACCACATTCTAAGCATAATAAATGATGATGAAAGTGTTTAGCTCCTTCTTTTCTCATATCATATCTTGATAACCCATCATTAAAATTTACTTTATCCAGTACATTTAATTCTGTCAACATTTCAAGCGTACGATAGACAGTCGCTAAGCCGATATCAGGTGTTTTTAATTTTACTAGCATGTAGATTTCTTCAGCTGACAAATGATCTTTTTCGTTTTCAAGTAGGACTAAAACTGTTGCTTCACGTTGCGGCGTTAATTTATAATTGGCTTCATGTAACTGATCTTTTATCCTCTGCAATGCTAGACCTTGCTGTTCCATAGTAGCTTGCACATCCTTTTTATAATCATTCTTATTATCACTCAACATAAGTTCATATAAATTATAATTTATCTAATGTACAAAATCAACCTATTCTCAATTAGATGGCTAATCTTTAACTAAATAGGTTTTTCCATCTTTTTGAATCACGCGTTTTTCTTTCATTAATGACCCTAGAGCACGTTTAAATTGTCCTTTACTAATCGCAAATGTTTGCTTAATTTCTTCTGGGGTGGATTTATCGCTAAATGGAATCATTCCATCTTGAGAACGTTCTAAGAAGGTTAAAATCATTTGTGCGTCATCAGAGATTACTTCATAAGCTCTTGGTTTTAATGACATGTTTAACATACCATCAGGACGAACACCAATCACTCGACCATTTACGATTTCACCTAAACGTGGTTCATCATATCGTTCTGATGGGTGGATAAATGCCACATAGTGGTCATCTGTAAACACAAAAGTCCCCACCATTTTTAAGCGGTATACAACTCCTGTGATATTTTTATTCTTCATTGATTCTTCATCTGCTGCTTTTGACATAGCTAAAAACGTCATATCATCTGCAATGTTCGCCCAAAGTCTTGCTTTTTCATCTACTGACAAACGAACTAATAACTTATCACCTTTTTTCGGCCATAATTGTTTCATCTCTGGTAACTCATCAAGAGAAACTACCACTTCTTTATCTGGTAAACCAATATCAACAAACACTCCTAAATCACGTCTTGAATCAACTACTTCAGCAAAGCCAAATTTATGTTGTTGAATCTCTGGAATGTTTGTTGTAAAAATTCGATCATGCTTTTGATTTTCATAACCAAACCCTTCCACCATATCTCCTATTTTAAAATCGCCTTCGGACTTATTTAAATGAAACGTCACACCATTTTTTTGCACAAAAAACAACTGATCGTTTTCATCAATAATTAACCCGCTCCACACGCTACCTATTAAATCTTTCATGTATTTTGCCCATCCTTTCGTTGTTCTCACATTATATCATAAAACATTCTCATATTCTCTATTACAAATATAAAAGAGATAACTGAGTCACTGCTCAATTATCTCTTATTTTTCTGGTAATTCTTTTTTCCACATTAAAGATAAGAAACTTGTCAAAAGTAACACAATAGCTGACACATAGTATGGGTAGAAATGATTGATATCAAATAATATCCCTGAAGCCATTGGGCCTAAAATATTACCAAAACTGGTAAAAGTTGAGTTTAACCCATTAACCGTACCTTGCCTGTCTCCTGCGTGTTTTGATAAATACGTTGTAATCCCAGGTCTTAATAAGTCAAATGCTAAAAATACCACAAATGTCGACAATACAACAACCCACTTGCTATCTGTAAAGGCAATTACCCCGACAAATATAGCGCTCGCAAAAAACGATACTCGAATTAATCCGACCTCACCAATTCGCTTGATAATCCCATCAAAAAAGACCAACTGACAAATCAAAGCCAACACACCACTTACAGTGATGATTGCCGCAATTTCTGAGGTTGAAAAACTAAAATTAACGGTCGCCATGATACTATAAATTGATTCAAATGATTGCAACCCAAATGACGAAATCAAAATAACAACAAATGGGAATGTAAAGATTGGATCTTTTAAAATATCCATTACAGAGCCTTTCTCTGCTACTTGACCATGAACTAATTGTTTCTCAGGCTCTTTTAGAATGAGCATGGTCATAACGAATCCAACAAACGCTAAAAACGCCGCAGCAAAAAATGGGACCCTCATACCAAAATGGGCTAAAAATCCACCAGCTCCAGGTCCAATGATAAACCCACCACTAATGGCTGCAGAAACTAATCCCATAGCTTTTGGTCGTTCATCAAACGTGGTCACGTCAGCGACATATGCTGTAACTGATGGCATGATTAACGCAGCTGCAATCCCACCAAGTCCACGAGAGACGTACAACCAACTGACCACTTGACCTAAACCAAAAATCAGTTCTGAAATAGCAAAAATTAACATCCCGATTGCAATGATTAATTTTCGTCCGACTTTATCAGACAAACTACCGGCTATTGGTGAGACGATTAGTTGCAACACAGCAAAAACAGAAATCATCAATCCCATAGTAGACCCTGACAAATGCATGTCTTCTTTTAGCATTGGCATGACTGGGATAACTAATCCGGCACCCAAAAACACTAAAAATAAATTAGAAATTGCTAAGTACATCATACTTTTTTTATTTGTCATTTATTTTATGCTCCTTTCCTATAAGTCTAATCTAGACCATTCTACACCACTCGTCTAAAAAAAAGCCATAGTATTTTAAAATATTTTTTTTACCTGCTTTTTATACATATAAACAAATAAAGGGCAGGAGTTTACCACTCCCACCCATATTTTATTAAAACTCTTTTTTTGTTAATTAAATAGTTGTTTCGCCTTCGTAGATATATCCCTGACGAGGATCAATTGTTAAAGTTGTTCCATTTGAGATAACTGATGTTGCATCTTCAACACCAACAACTACTGGAATGTTTTCAGCAATGGCAACAACTGCTGCATGGCTAGTTAATCCACCATCTTCAACAACGATTGCTGAAGCTTTTGAGATAGCTGGCATGTAATCTTTATCTGTTGTTTTCACAACTAAGATAGCACCATCTTCCATCACTTTGTTTGCTTCGTCAGCAGAAGAAGCAACAATTGCTTTAGCTGAAACAGCTGTGTCACCAATTCCTTGTCCAGCACATAATTTAGAACCAATTAACTGAATTTTCATTAAGTTAGTTGTTCCTTTTTCACCGATTGGTGCTCCAGCAGTAATGATGATTAAATCACCATCTTTAGAGAAACCTGTTTCTTTTGCAATTTTAGTTGCAAGAACAAACATATCGTCTGTAGAATCTGGTTTAGATGTCACTATTGGGAATACACCCCAGTTTAATGCTAAACTTCTTGCTACACGATCTGTAAATGTTACCGCTACAATGTGAGCTTTTGGACGATATTTAGAAATCATACGCGCTGTATGTCCTGATTCTGTCGCAGCCACAATTGTTTGGATGTCTAAGTTTTTAGCTGTATGTCCAACTGCTTGACCAATTGATTCAGTCATATCAGTTTTTCTATGTAATTTAAGAGCATATGCATCACGATCAGTTAAATCAGCTTCTGTACGAACAGCGATATTTCTCATTGTTCTAACAGCTTCAATTGGGTATTCCCCTGCAGCTGTTTCACCAGATAACATAACTGCATCAGTTCCATCATAAATCGCGTTTGCCACGTCACTTGCTTCAGCACGTGTTGGACGAGGATTTTTTTGCATAGAATCTAACATTTGAGTTGCCGTAATAACTGGTTTACCTAAAGCATTACATTTTCTAATCATTTCTTTTTGTACAACTGGTACATTTTCAGTTGGAATTTCAACACCCATGTCACCACGAGCAACCATTAAACCACTAGATACTTTTAAGATATCATCTAAGTTATCAATACCTTCTTGGTTTTCAATTTTAGAAATAATTTGAATATGTGTCGCATTTTCTTGTTCTAAGATTTCAGTGATTTCTAAAACATCACTTGGACGACGAACGAAACTTGCAGCGATGAAATCAACATCGTTTTCAATACCAAAACGAATATCAGCTGCATCTTTTTCAGTGATACCAGGTAAGTTAATACTTACGTTAGGTACGTTAACACCTTTTTTGTTTTTCAATACGCCTTCGTTTAATACTTTTGTGACGATTTCTTTATTAACTGAATCGATTTCGATTACTTCTAAGTCAATTAATCCATCATCTAAAAGGATATGGCTTCCTACACGAACATCATCAATTAAACCTGGGTAAGTAATTGAGAATTTTTCTTTTGTTCCTTCTACTTCACTCATTGCAATGCGAACTGTATCACCAGTCATTAATTCAACGATGCCATCTTTCATATTATGCGTACGAATTTCTGGACCTTTTGTATCTAATAAAATTGCAATGGTTTTACCAGTAATTTTTGCCGCTTCACGAATATTTTTAATACGTGCTCCATGTTCTTCAAAATCTCCATGTGAAAAGTTCAAGCGAGCTACGTTCATTCCTGAATTCATTAATTCAACTAATGTGTCTAAAGATTCACTTGCTGGACCGATTGTACAAACAATTTTAGTTTTTTTCATGTAAAAAACGCTCCTTAGTATTTTTTTATTTATATTAAAATGAGATTTGATGATTTAAATCATACAAACTCAAATCCGGCTGATGTTTCTTTTGTTCTAATGTTTCAATGATATCATTTGCCACAATTTCATTGTTTACAGAACCAATACATAATCCACCTTGACCATTTTTTAGTAAGTCAACCGCAAATCCACCGAATTTACTAGCTAAAACACGATCTCGAGCTGATGGTGCTCCACCACGTACAACGTGTCCTAATACGGATACACGAGCATGGAAATCTCCGTACTCTGCTAATTCGTCAGCAAATTTATGACCTGACATCACACCTTCTGCTAAGACGATTAAACAATGTTTTTTACCACGGTCACGGCCTTCACGAATTTTTTGAGCAACTTGTGCCATATCAAAATCATGTTCTGGAATAATAATATCATCTGCTCCACCGGCAACACCTGCCCATAAAGCGATATCTCCAGCATCACGACCCATTACTTCAATAATAAATGTACGTACGTGAGATGTTGCAGTGTCACGTATTTTATCCATTGCATCTAATACAGTGTTAATAGCTGTATCAAATCCAATTGTGTAATCTGTCATTGGAATATCGTTGTCAATTGTTCCTGGAATACCAACAGCTGGGAATCCACGTTTTGTTAATGCTAACGCACCATGATAACTACCGTCACCACCGATAACAACTAATCCTTCGATACCAAATTTGTTTAGTTGTTCAATCCCTTTAAGTTGTCCTTCCTCTGTTGCAAACTCTGGGTAACGTGCTGAATATAACACAGTTCCACCACGTTGAATGATATCCCCTACATCTGGAACATCTAACTTACGAATATCACCAGCGACTAAACCAGCAAATCCATAGTTTATACCATAAACTTCCATACCTTCATAAATGGCTTTACGTGTTACCGCACGAATAGCAGCATTCATACCAGGTGCATCTCCACCACTCGTCAAAATAGCAATGCGTTTCATAGTTATAACCACCTTTACTAAGTTGTACTTACTCATGTATTTTTATTATGTAAAAAATACTTAAATCCAAAGACTATTCTACCATTATTTTCTGTAAATGTCTTTGCCTATCTATAAAAATTGAAAAAAAATTGAAAATACATTTTATCTTCTAATGTTTTTTTAAGAATCATTTCACTTGAATATGATCATCCCTTCACCTAATAAAGAACTCACCTTACTAATTAATTCAGAATTATCATTTACCCAATAACGCTTATTTAACAACGTATTATCATGTTTATGACGAAATACTAAAATAACCGGGCACTCTCCTGGAAATGACAATAACACACTTTGTAAATCTGCTAACAATTGATTCGTGTCATTTTCTTTCGTTATATTTATGAAACATCTTAAAACTTCTTTCACATCTTTAGCTAAACGAACATCATTGGCAATGATTTGTAATTCTTGATTATAACGACTTTTTTCTACTTTTCCTCTAACAACATAAACTTCTTGTTCCCCTAATATAGATTGTACTGCTCGGTAAACCGTTGGAAAAAGCGTGACAGACAACTTACCCGTTTGATCTGTTCCTTCAAGAAACGCCATTGATTCCCCTTTTTTCGTGCGAATTTTTTTCACACTAGATGAATACAACAACACCGTCACTTCTTGATTAGGTATTAGCTGTGATGCTTTAGTAGTAGATAGACTAATGAATTTATTTGCATAAAAATCAACTGGATGAGCAGACACATACGTCCCTAAGTACTCCACTTCTTGTTCCAATTTTTCTTCGACAGTAAAATCTGTACATGTTTCCTTCTTTAAAGCAAGTATATCTAATAAATCTACACTGCCACCACTATATTCGATATTTTGTATCATAGAATCTAAGTCAATAATCAACTGTTTTCTATTTTGATGCAACCGATCAAACGCACCAATATAAATCAATGGCAAAATATTCGCTTGTTTTAACCACTTGCCACTAATTCGTATCAGGAAATTCTCTAATGACTTAAATGGACCTCCTTCTTTTCGAATAGTTAAAAGATGTTGGATAAAATCTTTTCGAATCCCTTTGACAGATGAAAAGCCATAAATAATATTGCCTTTATTAAACGTAAAACTGTATTCACTTCTATTAATATCTGGTGGAGTAATCGTTAAACCGGCTTCTTTTGCCTCCACCACGTATTCGTTCATTTTTGCTGGATTATTTTTCACTGAATGCAAAATTGCTTGGAAAAAGGCCGTTGGATAATGAACTTTTAAATACGCCATCTGATACGCAATCACTGAATACACGACTGCATGCGAGCGGTTAAACCCATAATTAGCAAAACGTTCGATGTAATCATACACTTGCATCGCCACGTCTTTTGTATAGCCTTGTTTTAACGCACCATTGACAAAATGATCACGCTCTGTATCAATCACATCCTTGCTTTTTTTACTAATTGCACGACGTAAAATATCCGCTTCACCTAAACTAAATCCAGCCATTTTGGATGCCACTTGCATAACTTGTTCTTGGTAAACAATAATCCCATAAGTATAATGTAAAATTGGTTTTAAACTGTCATGCGGATAAGTAATTGGCTCTTGTCCTTTTTTTCGTCGCACAAACGTGTCAATGTTTTCCATTGGACCCGGTCGATACAACGCATTGACTGATGCGATATCTTCAATAGATGTTGGACCTAATTTCCGCAGAACATTTTTTATTCCTTTTGACTCAAATTGAAACACGCCGACCGTGTTGCCCTGGCTAAATAATTCTAACGTTTTTTCATCATCTAAAGGAATATCGGCTAATGATAAATGCTTTCCTGTCTGATATTCGATTGAAGATAGTGCGTTTCCTATGATAGACAGGTTTCGTAAACCAAGAAAATCCATTTTTAACAAACCAATCTCTTCAACTTCTCCCATCGCAAACTGGGTTAATGGAATACCGTTGTTTCCTTCTTGCAATGGAATGAGGTTTGTTAAATCTTGGTCACTAATCACAACCCCTGCCGCATGCGTTGACACATGTCTTGGCAATCCTTCAATCCGTTTTGCTGTATCAAAGAGTAATTTGTTTTTATAAGAATGGCCCACTAATTCACGCAATGTTTTCGATTTATCATACGCCTCACTAAGTGTTATCTTTAAATCTTTTGGAATAGCATTAGCCCAACGATTAGCTTCATTTTGTGATAAACCAAACACGCGACTGACATCTCTGATAGCCATTTTCGCCGCAAGAGTACCAAACGTTGCAATTTGTGCTACTCGGTTCTCACCATATTTTTTATTAACGTATTGTAGTAATTCTTCACGCCTATTATCAGGAATATCCATATCAATATCCGGCATGGTGTACCGTTCTTTATTTAAAAATCGCTCAAAAAGTAACTGATACTCGATTGGGTCAACATCAGTAATTTGCAAGACATATGATACGAGAGATCCCGCTGCAGAACCACGACAAGCTGTCACGATATGATGATCTCTAGCATATTTCATGACGTCCCACACAATTAGAAAATAATCATCGTATCCCATCTCATGAATCACGTCTAACTCCATATCAAGACGTGCGTGATATTCTTCATTTAGTTGTCCTTGCAATCTAAACTCAAGACCAGATTGGCATAATTGACGCAAATAAGTATATGCTGTTTCCTTTTCTGGCACTAGAAAACTTGGTAATAGTTTTTGATGCAATGGAATCTCTAAATCAATCATCTCAACAATTTTTTGACTATTGATTAAACAATCAGACAAACCCTTTTCTTCATAAAGTATTTTAAAGTCAGTCATTTGTGGTAAATAATAATCACCAGATAATTGTTCAAAATCTACATGAATCACGTCACCTGTTTCAATGTGTTCTAAGACAGTCACAGAAAAGTCATCACTTGGGTTTAAATATCGGACATCTTGCAGTGGCACAACTGGTAAACTATATTTTTTATAATAATATTGCCAATACTCTAACTCTTCACCTTTAGCCTTTAAAGCATTTATTCCACCATATACATCTGTATTTTTTAGCAGGTCTAACAAGTCGATTGTTCGATGCTCCATTTGCTCACTACCAACTGCTCGTTGCAACTGATATAACTCACTTGTTTGCCACGGGAAAATAACGATCAAATCACTTAAATAAGGCTGGATTTCCTCTAAAGAAAATAACTCTTTTCTGTCTGTCATCGCTTTTTCCGTCGCAATTTTCATCAAATGATGGTAACCAGAAAGATTTTTAGCTAGTAAAATAAGTTGCGCATCAATTTGTTCTTTCGTTCTATATGAAAGGGTCATTCCAATCAGTGGTTTAATCCCTTGTCTGATACATTCTTGATAAAATAAAACGACACCATGAAGGGTATCAATATCAGTAATCGCTAAACTTGTGTAGCCACGTTCTTTGGCTTCAAACACAAGATCCTTTATGCGATTGGTACTGGATAATAATGAATATTCTGATCTAACTTGTAACTGTCCCAAATCCATGAAACCCCTCCATTAATCTTCTCTTTTTAGTATACCATAATAAGTCGCACTCTCTTTATAAACAACACTTTCAATCCTTTACTTTTAAAGCAAAGATTGGTAAACTTATTCTTGAAAAGAGGTGCATTAGACATGGGAAGAATTGTTGTCTTTATTTGGGCAATTTTATTAGGACAAGTGGTTAGTTATATTGGTGGAGCACTTCATGGAATCACTGATTACAACTTCACTGGAACTGTGATTGTATCTTTAATTGCTTGTGCCATCGTAATGATTATTGCTGAAGTAGCAGCGCCAAGCGACGAAAAAAAATCAAAAAATAAAAAAAACATGTAGGAGACTTTTCTCTTACATGTTTTTTATTTAATGTTTAAACTCTTTTATCAACTCTTTAATAGATAGCTGATTTTTAAAGTTAAAGAAACTAATGGTAATATTCATCAAAATCAGTATACTTGTTGCGACAAATACCGCACGATAACCAAATCCATTTGCTACAAGTGAGCCAACCATTGGCCCTGCAACTTGCCCTAGACTCGTAAACATTTGGTTAAAACTAAAAACCCGGCCAACACCATTCATTGGTGTGATTTTACTAATCAGCGTATTAACTGATGGCATTAATGCCCCTGTTGAAAAGCCTAGTAGAAAACGACACACACCTAATTGAAACGGCGACTGGACCATTGACATTGGTAAAATAAATAAAAACGACAACACCAAACCACCTATTAAGACATAATGACTGCCAATACGATCTCCTAATTTACCCAAAAAAGGTGCAGCAAAAAACTCAGAGACACCAGCAACAGACACAATCAATCCACTGACAAACAAAATATTACTCGTTTGACCACCAAGTTCTCTCACATACAAAGTTAAAATAGGGCTGATACTAGTCATTCCTATTTGGATAATAGCCGTAGTGATAAACAAACCAATTAATACTTTCGGTTGTTTCACACTTTGAAAGACTTCTTTTGTTGATACCATATCTTTTCTTTCAACAGGTTCAAAATCTTCATGAATAAAAAAGATAGTAAGCATGGTTGTCACAAATAAAATACTCCCTGTTACTAAGAAAACATTTTTAATACCAACAGTCTCTGCTAACAGTCCACCTAGTGACGGGCCAATTAAACTTCCGGCTACTGCTCCTGTTGCTAGTGTTCCTAAAGCCATTCCATTTTTATCCTTTGGCGCCTGCGAAGCAATCATTGCTGTTGCATTTGGAACATACCCAGATAACAATCCATTACAAAATCTCATAAATAATAACCAAAATACATTCGGAACAAACGCTAATGACCCCATCGTGATTGTCATACCTGCTGCTGCACGAATCATCATTATTTTGCGGCCTTTTCTATCAGCTAAACTACCCCATAATGGTGCTACAATAGCTGCAGACAACGCGGTTAAACTAATAGATAATCCAGCATAAAATTCTACTTTATCGCTTGGTGCTCCCAATTGTTCGATGTATATTGAGATAAACGGCATCACTAAACTATAACTCGCACCAGTAAAGAAACACCCAATCCAAGCAATATACATATTTCGTTTCCAGTCAACCTTCATCGAAATAATATCCACCCTTTCATTTATTCTTGTATATTATACTCCTATTGCATCTAAATGAAAGTAAATAGGATATTTTTTCTTAATTTGGTCAAAATAATTTTATATGCCGTTATATACTCATTACAGTATTTCTAGTTTTTAATCTTATCAGATAGAAACCTCTCGCTTTCGTGAACAGATTTCTTAATATCAACTAGCTCTTACTTTATTTTTATCATATTATATACTTTAAGCTGATCTTTATAACTTTCTAAAGCCTCGTTTTCTGATTCTTTTAACATATCGTTCATTTTATTTTGCCACTTACTTGTATTTGTCACCATAATAATCACCTCATTACAATCATACGACATTATTTTCTTCTGTTACATACAAATAGCACTTTTTTATAGTATATGTATATTTAAAAAATCTTTAGATTTCTCTAAAGATTTTCGTTTTTATTCGATTTAAATGTTTTAATAACAAATAAACTACTCATTAGTAATAAAATAAATAAACAGACTAAAGCTACTTTTGACCCAGTACTTGTTCCTTGAACAAAATCATTTTGTCCTGATTGAAAAATTCCCACAACAATTGCGACAAATGACGTTGAAATAGCACCCATAAATTGTTGTAATGTACTAAAAATGGCATTTCCATCATCTTGTAAAGATTCTTTAATAGAAGATAAGCCAACAGTCATGACATTACTGTAAGACAAGCCCACACCTATCATAAAAGTGACATGAGATAAAATAATCAATGCAATGTTTCCTGTTTGAATCACCATAATTAACATTAACCAACCTAAAATCGCAAATAATATTCCCACACCTATGGGCTTTTTAAATCCTAACTTATCTAATATTTTTCCTGACACTGGTGCAAATAACGCACCGATTAAAGCCCCGGGAAACATCATCATCCCAGCATTCGAAGCTGGAACATTTTGGACGATTTGAATAAAGTTTGGTAAAACAAACGATACACCAAGTAAAAGAATTTGATAAACCAAGAATGACATTAAGTAAATCGTAAAGCGAGTATTTTTAAAAACAACTAAATTAAGTAATGTTTTTTGTTTATTTGTTTTATAGAATAACCCAGCACTGATTAATCCAATCACTAAAGCTACCCATCCTAACGGTTGTTCTAAATAACTAAAGAACATCAACAATCCAGTAAACATCACGGATAAATAAAGAACCGCTTTGACATTAATTGAATCACTAATTGATTTTTCTTCTTCTGGGATGGCATACAATCCAACAAGTGTTGAAACAATCAATACTGGAATCAACAATTTATAAATATATGTCCAGTCTAGTGTGGTCGTCAATATACCACCATATGTCGGCCCCATCGCTGGTGCAATCGAGGTTGTAAGATTTCCAATACCAATCATCATCCCACGTTTTTCCATTAGGACTTTTGTTAAAATAATGTTAAACATTAAAGGTAAAGCAATACCTGTGGCTATACCTTGTAATACACGACCAATCAGCAACATAATAAACCCACCAGCAAAGGCATCGATAGCAACTCCTAATAAAAACAATACACTTGAAACCGCAAACAACTTCCGGCGGCTAACGTTTTTTATTAAGTAAGATGACAGTGGCACAACGATCGAAATCATCAATAGATAAATCGTCGTCACCCATTGCACTTGTGATGTTGAAATACTAAAATCTTCCATTAACGTTGGAAACGTCACGTTCATTGCTGTTTCAATCAACACTCCCGAAAAAGCCATCATACCAGTTGCTAGAACAGCTAGATTAACATGAAATTTCTTTTCTGACATAAAAAATCCCTCCATTTTTCCATAAAAAAAACGAAACTTATCCCTAAAGATAAATTTCGCCTCTCTCTCGACACAAGTCAGACTTGTGTTATCTGTACGATTTATTCCCTTATTAGTTTAAAAAAAAAAACATCACTTGTCAACCAATAAAAGTAAAATTCACTTAAAAAGAATTCACCACAAAATCAAAGACTTCTTTTTCTTTTTCTAACGTGTCATATGCAAAATCTGGATGCCATTGAACACCTAGTATTTTATGATTATCAGAAGATGATTCGATTGATTCCACTACACCATCTTCACTGACTGCTGTTATTTTCAAATCATTACCAATTTTGTTGATACTTTGAAAATGAAACGAATTAACTGTTGCGTTCGCACCATAAATTGGACGCAATAAACTGTCACTTTCCAAATAAATATCATGCGTCGCAACCCACCTTTCAATAGGGGCTTGCATATGGCGGATTGGTTCTGGATTGCGTAAACTTAAATCTTGATGAAGTGTTCCACCTAAATAAACATTGACTAATTGCATACCACGACAAACACCAAAAATTGGTTTTTGTTGCTTAATCGCTTCTTTAATCAATGCCATTTCAAAAACATCTCGTTCAAGTAATGACAAATGCTCATTGATTGGTTCTTTTCCTTCAAGATAAAGTGTTGGCGTCACATTTTGACCGCCCGTTAAAATAAGTTTATCAATCAAACTCACGTATGTCTTTGCATCCTCTTTTTTACCTAAAGGAATCACAACAGGTACACCCCCCACTTCTTGGACTGCACGAACATAGCCAGCTGGTAAATATGATATTGGCAAATTATGCAACGTCTCTCCTGAATCGATTATTTCATTAGCCGAAATCCCTATCATTTTTTTCATTAAATGCCTCCAATTTATATTAATCACGATGCTTTTGGCATGTGCTAAAAAGATATTATTTAAAATTATTCTGTGAGTATATCGGTGTCATATGTTCCAAGTCAAGTCCTCCAATTTTTTCATCCAACTTTATTACAACTTTTTTCTTTTTGACACTATAATAAAAATACTTTTTATCATCTTTTTTACTTTCGATGACACCCACATAACGACCATCAATATTATAAATAGCCAGTGGTAACTCATCTAACGTTTTATTATCCAGTCCGTAATCATTCAATACCTCATTTTTTTTCTCTTCATTAAAATTATTTATTTTAGACATTAAGGCTGATTTGACTTCCCCATAAATAGCCTTGTCTCCTGTACCTTTATTTGTACAACCTGCAATCATAATTAAAACAGATAAAATAACAAAAAAATAGACTCTTTTCATATTTACCTCCATTAGCGAATTATTTTATTAAATATATCATATTTTTTTATAAATAGAAAATTCTAGACTTTTAGCCTCATTTAAGGCTTATTGACTATTCTATATCATACAAATAATAATAGACGAAAGGAGACAATAAAATGAATCACGGCTCTATGTCAAATTGTGTTGATGGACAATAATATTGAGGAAAAAGTCTCAAAAATGAAATAGAATTAATTGAAGTGAGGGAAGACATTCTCTCGCTTTTTTATTTAACCTGAAAAACTTGATTTTGAATCAAAAAGATACGTCGTTTGAATAATAGAAAGTTTCGATAGCCATAGGCCACCAGTTTAATCACTTTAATTTTATTATTAATGCCTTCTAAGAAACCATTTGAATAGGAGTATTTAAAGACATTCATGACTCCTTGGGAGAACTTACTAAATATCTTGAATTTATCTCTAAAATACTTTGATAATTCAACAGGTATCCTTGAACATAACTCTAAAAATAAGACATAATCATTGGTTCTATAAGCATACTTCAATTCTTGGATAAAATGATACGCTTTTTTAATAGAGAACTATAAGAAAGTAACTCATCTAAATAAAGAGCCGTAAGCAAGAAAAGAAGTTAAAATTCGGTTGCTGATTACTGTTTTCTACAACGGTAACGTTCTCTGTGAAGTTTTAGATAAGTTGGGCGACGTTCAACTTCAGGCAATTGACGAATTAATTAATGGTTTGATACGTTCCGTTTATAATAGTTTGATAAAATCCGCATTTCTTGCAGTGCTTATTTTTATTCACTAATCTTTCTATCATCATATTAACTGAGTGGTTATTTCTCGCTTAATGAGACAATCAATCCCCATTAAAAATAAGAGAATCATCCGTTAAATTGAGTAGTTTTCTTGTATTATTATCCATAGGGGTATTCTCCTTTGTAATGTTAGTTATAGCCAACTTAATTTTACCAATAAGAATGCCCCTTTTTCTATGCCTAAAACCAAAAATCACATTGATTGAATTTAATCTATCAACACGCTTTAGTGTACAGCCTAAAAAAATAGCTAGAACCCTTACTACACAAGGCTTCTAGCTTATAATAGAAAAAATTATTTTGTTTCACGGTGTAACGTCACTTTACGTTCACGTGGACAATATTTTTTAACTTCTAAACGTTCAGGATTGTTACGTTTGTTTTTGTTTGAAAGATAGTTTCTTTCTTTACATTCTGTACATTCTAAAGTAATATTTACGCGCATTATTTTTTCCCTCCGAAATAAATTAAGATATTCAAGTATCACTTGACACTTGAATATCATATCATGTTTTAATTGAAATTTCTAGTCTTTTTCGCAAATTTGTTAAGGAGTTCTACTTTACAGATTACAATACGTTTTTTAATTTTATTGTTTATTATACTCTTCATTATAGGCATTAATAACTTCTTTTAGTATTAACCTATTTGTCGCCATGTCATCATCACTAATTTGAGGAATCATCACGCTAACTGCTACTTTTGGATCATTATATGGGGCATACCCAACAATAGTACTATTAATAACGGAAATCGTTTTATTCGTTTTAGGATCTACTGCAAAGGTTTCAGCAGTACCTGTTTTAGCAGCAATCGGAAGACTAGCACCCTGTAAAACAGTTCCTGTTCCCATTGACCCGTTAACTACTTGATACATTCCTTCTTGAATAATCTCAAATTCGTTTTCTTTTCCTTCAATCTTATTCATTACTTTTGGCTCTATTAATTCTTTTTCTTTTCCTAAATCACCATTATCGCCATTGCCATAAATACCTTTCACAACATGTGGCGCGTAACGTGTACCACCATTTGCAATAGTAGACACATATTGAGCTAACTGCATTGGAGTATAAGCTTCATAGTTACCAAAAGATAAATCAAGAGCATTTGCCATAATGCCTGGTAAAAAGTTTCCATTTTTATCTTTGTAGTTTGTGTTTAGTACACCCACCGATTCTTGTGGAATATCAATACCTGTTTTGGTACCAAGACCGAATTCTTCATATGTTTTACGCAACTTATCAAACACACTAATATCCATTGGTAACGACATTCCTGGTGAGTACTCAACCCCCATCATTCCTAATGCAATACGCATCATATAAACATTTGAAGACACTTCAAGTGCTTGTTCAGTTGTCAAAGGTATAGAAGAATAGTGATTAAATAGTGATGATTTAGTTGTGCCATCACTAAATACGAGTGGTTCGTCGACCATTGTTTGATTACCTTTTATGATACCATTCTCATATCCTGCCATAACGGTTGCTGCTTTAATTGACGAGCCTGGAACAAACGCTTTATTAATTGTTCCAAGCGAATCATCAATTAATTCCCCTGTATCTGGGTCTTTACTTAATCCGACCATCGACAACACATCACCATTATTCGGGTCTGTTACCACAACATATACCCCTGGTGAATAAGTTGCTTTACCTGCTTGCTCCAATGACTCAAACTGACGCTTAGCAATTTCTTCCACTTTTCTTTGGAAATCTAAATTAATCGTTAGCATTAAGTTATCGCCTTTTTCACTTGCCTTAACCTCTGTTTTAGAAACTATTTTTTGATTTTTATCTGTCACAACTTCTGATTGACCTTTTTTACCTTTTAAAGTATCTTCATAAGATTTTTCTAGGTAACTTAGCCCAACACGATCATTTCTTTGATACCCTTTTTTAAGGTATTCATCAATCTCATCTTCAGGTAATCCTTGTTTTTCTGTTGAAACTGTTCCTAAAATCGAACGAATTTGGTCTTTTTCTGGATAATCTCTTTTCCAATCTGTTCCAGCTGATAATCCTGAAATAGCAGCTGTATTTTCCCCTACCTTAGCAATTTCTTCGGGCGTGACATTATCATTTTTAATGGTCACTGGTTGTAAAGCTGCCGCTGAATTGATTCGTTTAAAAACAGATGCTTCTTTCATTTGCTGTTCATCAAAGTTTATTTCATCATCATTGACTTTATCCACTGTTTTTGCGTATAAATCACTATTAGATAACTCTTGGCCATTAGAACTTACTTTATCACTAACGGTTAATCGTTTCTGGGCTTTTGCTAGGTTATCTGGATTAGCTAACCAATAATCTTTTTTATCACGCTCAGTTAGTTTATCTGGCTCAATATCAATCAATTTAACGATGTCTTGACTTACTTTTCTAATATCATTTGCGTTCATTCCAGCAGATCGTGTAAAAAGAATTGCCTGTGTTGCTTTATTTCCGACTAAAATATTTCCTTTCGAGTCATAAATATACCCCCTAGGTGCATTCTCTTCTACTATTTTCTTTTGCCCACTTGCGACAATGTTTTTGTATTTTTCTTGATTTTTAATTTGCAAATCAGACAATTTTACTATTAACATCGTAAACAAAATAAACACAATAAAAAACAAAATATCTAGTCGAATTGGAACATGAGATTTTGTTTTCTTTGTTTGTTTATTTTTACTAGATAAAAATTTGCCCTTATTTCTTTGATTCATTCATTAATTCTCCTCATTAATGAAAGTATTAAAATACTCCATTATTGTCTAATCACGTCATAAAGTATCTCATTTGTTAATCTATTTTTCAATAAAAAATAGACGACTTGATATTTTTTTAATATTTACTCCATGATCTAACTAAAAAGACTGTGAACTCATATATTCTACAGTCTTTTTATCATCATTTTTGGTGGCGTTGGTATGTCTCAAAATCATGTGGGAATGGATTATCATCGTTAACAGAGCCTTCGCTAGTACTGACAATATTCCACTCTCCCCAATCAATATAAGGAAAATAAGTATCCCCTTCAAATGTCGATTGAATCAATGTACGATATAATACATCAGTGTAAGGTAAGAATGTTTTATAAATCTCACCACCACCAGTGATAAAAGTAATCCCATCAAATTCTTCAGCATATTTCAATACATCATCTACCGAATGCATGACAATCGCACCATTTCCATCATAAGATTGGTCTGATGTTAACACAATGGTTTGACGATTAGGTAATAGATTTTTACCCATTCCTTCAAACGTTTTACGTCCCATAACAATTGTGTTGTTTTCTGTCATTTGTTTGAAAAATTGTAAGTCATCTGGCAAATACCAGGGTAGTTTGTCATCTTTCCCAATTAATCCATTTTCATCTTGAGCCCATATTGCTGCTATCATATTTCTTTATTTCCTCCCAAAATTCCCCTACACCGCAATCGGTGCCTTTATACTTGGATGTGGCTGGTATCCTTCAATCTTGATATCATCCATGTCAAAATCAAACACTGATTGTTTTTCTTTATTTAACCAAAGTGTTGGTAACTCTCTTTGTTTTCTTGAAAGTTGTTCTGTCATTTGCTCTATATGATTACTGTACAGATGAGCATCCCCTAATGTATGAACAAACTCTCCCACTTCAAGATTTGTTTCATGTGCAATTAAATGGGTTAATAAAGCATAACTTGCAATATTAAACGGAACACCTAAAAAGACGTCTGCACTACGTTGATACAATTGACAACTCAATTTTCCATCTGCTACATAAAATTGGAATAAAGTATGACAAGGTGGCAAAGCCATTGATGGCACGTCTTCTGGATTCCACGCTGAGACAATCAAACGTCTTGAGTCAGGCGTGGTACGAATCATGTCGATGACATCTCTTAATTGATCAATTGTGTCACCTGTTGATGTTTTCCATCGTCGCCATTGAGAACCATAAATATTTCCCAACTCACCATATTTCTTGGCAAATTCATCGTCATGTAATATGTTTTCGATAAACAGGGTCGTCTCTTTTTGATAGACTTCATTAAACGCGTCATCCACTAAACAACGACGACCAAAATCGGTCATATCGGGTCCTTTGTAGTCTTCACTTTTGACATATCTCTCAAATGCCCATTCATCCCAAATATGATTATTATTTTCTATAAGGTATTTGATGTTAGTATCACCTTTTAAAAACCATAATAATTCACTTTTTACTAGTGAGAATGGCACACGTTTTGTTGTGAGTAAGGGAAATCCTTTACTTAAATCAAAACGCATTTGATACCCGAAAAGACTTTTGGTTCCAGTACCAGTTCGATCAGTTTTTTCGTGTCCTTTTGTTAATATTTCTCGGCCTAATGCTAAATATGATTCTTCCATAATAACCCCTCAAAAATAATCTATTAATCGACAAACTCGCTAAGGTATTCCCAGCGTTCTAATTTTTCTTCTAACGTCTGTTCAGTTGATGTTAGTGTGGCTTGCAATTCCTGTAATTTTACCGCGTCACTGCTATTGTCTAACATTTGTGTGTTTAACGTTTCAATCGTTTCTTCTAACGTTGCGATGTCTTCTTCAATGGTTTCCCATTCGATTTTTTCTTTATAAGTTAATTTCTTTTTCTCAGAGTCATCTGAGATTGGCGTGTCAATTTTTTTGTTACGAACTGACTTCACTTTTTCATTGGATGCATTTTGATCAACTCGCTCAACGTAATCACTCATTGACCCAAAAAAGGTCGTCATATTTCCTTGACCATTGAAAATTAATAACTTATCCATCGTTTTATCAAGGAAGTATCTATCATGACTGACTGCAATGGCAGCACCTTGAAAATCGGCTAAGTAATCTTCTAAGATAGTCAACGTCTCGACATCTAAATCATTTGTTGGTTCATCTAATAATAACACATTTGGCTGCTGAATTAAAATACTCAAAAGATACAACCGACGTTTCTCTCCACCAGAAAGTTTACTTATGAGTGTACCATGCACTTGTCTTGGAAATAGAAATCTCTCAAGCATTTCTGTCACGCTGATGACAGAACCATCTTGCTGTTTCACTTCTTCGGCAATTTCTTGTAAAAACGAAATAATTCGTTTACTCTCATCAAGATTGTCGTTTGTTTGCGTATAATAACCAATATTTACAGTCTCACCTAACTCAACTACCCCACTATCGAGTGGAACTCGTCCGGCAATAATGTTTAATAAAGTTGATTTCCCTGAACCATTTGCGCCAGTAATACCCAGACGTTCATGAGATTGAACTAATAATTCAAAGTCTTTTAATATAATATTTTGATTGATTGTATAGTTGGCGTTCTCAATTTCAATAACTTTTTTACCAAGTCGTTTTGTTCCAACTGAAAAATCGAGACTTCCTTTATCACTTGAGCCACTTACTTTATCTTTTAAATCATGGAATCGATTAATTCTAGCTTGTTGTTTGGTTCCACGCGCTTTAACCCCAGCACGCATCCAAGCCAATTCTTGTTTAAATAATTGCTTATTTTTATGTAGGCTTTTTTTCTCATTTTCTTCTCGTTCTGCACGTTGTAATAAGTAAGATTGATAATTACCTGTGTACTCATATAATTTTCCATCAGATAACTCAAAATACGGTTGTGTACTCATATAATTTTCCATCAGATAACTCAAAAATACGGTTTGTTACACGATCTAAAAAGTAACGATCATGCGTAATCACGATAAGCGCACCTTGATAATGTGTTAAATAATCCTCTAACCATTGGATTGTTTGATAATCCAAGTGGTTGGTGGGCTCATCTAAAAGAAGTAAATCAGGTGATTGGATTAAGACTTGTGCCAATCCTAAACGTTTTTGTTGACCACCTGAGAGTTCTGATACTTTTTTATCTAAAAATAAAATGCCTAATTTATTTAAAATAGTTTTTGCACTTGTTTCAGCTAACCACGCATCTTCTTTATTCATGGCTTCTTCTGCTTTTTCGTAAGCTTTTTGCACTGCAACATTCTCACCATCTTGTGCTAAATCGACCAAGGCTTTTTCATAAGCATGAATAGCTTTCATCACTGGCGTATCATCTTCAAATACTGCATCTAATACAGAAATATCTTCTGAAAAAACAGTGTCTTGTGATAAATAACCAATTTTATAATCATTTGGATAATCAATTGACCCTTTTTCTGAATGATCTTTTCCTGATAATATCTTCATCAATGTCGATTTACCCGTTCCATTGATTCCAATTAACCCAATACGATCTTTTTCTTTAATCAAAAAAGAAACGTCATTCAATAATTGCTTAGTTCCATAATTTTTATCTAAATTATCTGCTCGTAACAGCTTCATTTGATCACCCATCTTCATTTAATCCTAACTAGTTTATCAGATTTATCTTACCTCCACAAGTTGACAACACTTACTCAACTGTTTTATCTACCATAAGTATATAGAAAAAACATCTCGTAGAAAGTTTTTACACTTTCTACGAGATGTTATCTTATATTTTTTAGTTTGTTTCAATTAAGCCATATTTGCCATCTTTACGTTTGTAAACGATGCTGGTTCCATTTGTTTCAGCATCTTCAAATATAAAGAAGTTGTGACCTAACATGTTCATTTGTAATACAGCTTCTTCGCTATCCATAGGTTTTAATGATAAACGTTTTGTACGAACAATTTCTAAACTTGGTTCGTCCATTTTTTCTGTAGAATCATTCGGAGCAAATACCAATTCTTTTGTTACATCTAAAGCTGTTTCTCTTGATTTACGGTTAATTTTTGTTTTATACTTTCTAATTTGTCGTTCTAATTTATCGACAACTAAATCAATACTTCCATATAAATCTGGAGAGGTTTCTTCAGCTCTTAATACAAGATATGGTAATGGAATAGTTACTTCCACTTTAGCATTTTTATCAGAATAAACTTTTAAATTCACATGTGCTGTTGATTCAGGCACATTTGTAAAATATTTTTCTAATTTGCCAATTTTTTTCTCTACATATTCTCTTATGGCTTGAGTAACTTCAATGTTCTCGCCTCTTACATTGTATCTAAACATAACTATTACCCCTTTCATCTATCACTAAAACTAGAAAAATAAGGTTTTTTAATTCCCTTCATCTTTCTACCTCTATTATATCGAACTTGTCATAAAATGACAAATACTTTAGTGGAAAACGCTTTATTGTATCATCTTGCTAAAGAAAACGTTATGACTTTTTTAGCCTTTTTATCCATAAGATAACGTTTTGCTTGCATCATCGTGTTTCCAGTCGTATACACATCGTCTACCAAAACAATCACTTTTCCATCAACGCTATGAGTATCTTTTTTTGATATGTTAAAAAACATACTAGTTTTAAGTCTATCCTGTCGTGATTTAGCTGATTGTTTTTTATGATGTTTTGATTTTTTTAAGATTAACTGATAGTCAATCTTTGCCTCATCTAGTAACAAAGCCACTTGATTAAACCCTCTGTCTAAATGACGCTTTTTTGATAATGGCATGGGAATTACCATATCATACGACAATTCACTCAATCTGTTTTTGATATCCTCACTAAAGACAGCAGCAAGCGATTGATTGCCTTGAAACTTATATTGCGACATAAAGTCACTCATAGTATCGTCATACTTAAATAAGGCGATATGCGGTTCTAATATCATACCTTGAGCTTGCCAATACTGACAATCTATACAAACCTTTGTCTTACTCTCACCATCACAGTACTGACATTGTCCACATTGTCCTGTCTCTATTGGCGTAAACTTATCTTTACATGATTCACAGCAGGCTATAGATGTTGTCATATCTCCAAAAAGTAGTTTCTTTAAACTCATCTGTCTGATTATATCTCGTCCACAAAGTACACACATCATAATGGTGACCGCCTATTCATCTGCTTGATCTCTTTTATAGCTTGTTTTATCGCCGTCGTTTTTCCTTCGTGTAAGAACAGCACCTTACCAACTGCTGAATCCCTGCTTCGTCCCACTCGTCCTGCAATTTGAATTAATGTCGCGCGGTTAAACACACGATGATCCGCACACACCACCATCACAGAAATACAGTGAAAGGTGACACCACGCTCTAAAATCGTAGTGCTCAGTAGTATATCAAGCTCACCTCGTCGCATTTTTTCGACAGTTTCTTCTCTTGTTTTAGAGGACGCATAGACAACACCCATTTGTTTGTCCGGCCATCTCTTTTTTAACACATTATAACTATCTAACATCAATGAAATATCAGGAAAAAATACAATCAGTGGATGTGTTTGCTTATCTATTGTTTGAATTAACTTTTTAGGCAGTGTTCCTTTTCTTAACTGAGTTGACAATTTTGGGCAGTAAAACGTGTTAGGTACAGGCAAATCTCTACCATGAAATCGTCTTGAAACCACACTTCTAGTTGTATTTTGATAATTTTCTAGATTCTTATTACTCGTTGCAGTCAAAAAAACCATCATTCCCTGTTTTACCAAGGCATTCTTCGTAGCATATTGTAATTCAGCTGAATTGACATAAGGAAAGGCATCAGCTTCATCAATCACTAAAATATCAAAATAATGAAAAAATCGCATCAATTGATGTGTGGTACAAATAACGAGTGACGCACCATCAAATTCCTGTTTAGACTTGCCGTATAACAAATTACTTTTAATTGATGGAAAAGCCGCTTGTAATCGAGGGAATAATTCTAAGCACACGTCTATCCTTGGCGTAGCGATACCTATTATCTTACCGTCTGTTAAAGCTTTTTCGATTAAGGGAAACAACATTTCTGTTTTCTGTTCACCCTGCTATACAATATCAAAATGTTTGATTTGATTGTGTCGCTTATCATCAAGTCATTTTTGCTCTTTTCACTCTGCATCTAGTAAATCCCTCATCTCTTCTAGCTACATATCTATCTCGTATAAGAATACGTCTTGTTTTTTTCCCCGCACCTGTTACAGCATGGACAAAATGATTGGTTTGATTGTCGTAAGCTGTTAGTAGGTCATTTGCCACACGTTGTTGTATCTTAGTTAAATCTCCTCTCCATTCACAACACCTCTCTCGTTTAGCTTGTTTTAATTTTCTAGGAATTCGGTAAAGAAACGCGTCACTTTTGACTTTTCCCATGTTAATACAATACACACAATAGTATCCCGTACTTGTTTGACACTGCGAGCAATGGTTTTCATGACCACATCTTTGACAAACAACAAATTGCCCATCAATCGACATCCCCGCTACTTTTTTTATCTGTTTATCATTATCAACTACATGCCTTAATGACTTTGGTATATCGCTTTTAAGTAGTTGTCTGCCATATAGTATTTCATCCATCTATCATCCCTCCCACAAATAAAATACGCAATAGACTAGTGACGAACTGCCAAATAGACTATAATGAGAATAAGTTATTTACGGAAAGGATATCATTATGAAGAAAACATTTGTTATTGAATCTTTAGATGGAAACACTGATTTAAATGGGATAGTTTGGTACCCATCAACGAAAAAACCTAAGGCAATTTTGCAAATTGTTCATGGCATGGCTGAATATATCGAGCGATATGCCCCACTTGCAGAATATTTAGCTTCACATAATATCCTTGTCATTGGTCACGATCACTTAGGTCATGGTGAATCAGTTGATATGGATGATCCTTTACATGGATTTTTCTGTGAGGGCGATAGTGCCTCTATCGTGGTGGAAGATACCTTCCAAATTACTCAATACGCTAAAAGTCGTTACCCTGATACACCTTTATTTATTTTAGGGCACAGCATGGGATCATTTGTAGTGCGAAATTACTTAAAAAAATATTCCCATCTAGTAAAAGGTGCTATCTTAATGGGAACTACAAGCAGACGAAATAATGTTAAAATGGCATTGAAATTAGCTAAAGGATTAAATACAGTCTCTCCTAGAACGAAAAATCCGGCCTTAGATAAATTAATGTTTGGCTCATACAACCAATCATTTAAACCAGCTCACTCACCTTATAGTTGGTTATCAAAAAATCCGGAAAATGTTGAAAACTACGAAAAAGATGACCGATGTGGCTTTATTTTCACCAATAACGGCTACTACACTCTTTTAAGTTTAGTTCACGGTGCCACAAAAAAACATTGGTACAATACGATTCAACGTGACTTACCTATTTTAATTATAAGCGGAGAAAAAGATCCAGTTGGAAACTATGGTAAAGGACCTAGAAAAGTCGCACTTGAATTAAGTGACAACTATTTTAAAGACGTAACACTTCGTCTATATCATGACTTACGACATGAAATACTGAATGAAAAAGAATCCCTTGATGTCACACTAGACATTTATGATTGGGTGTCTCACAGACTATAGAAAAAAGCATGAAGCGTTTATTACCGCCTCATGCTTTTTTATTATTCTTTTTCTTTAAAGGTTGATAAAATATCATTTAACCCTTGAATGTTTTTTTCTGTTGGGTTTGCTTCGCTCGTCCATGCCCCTAAATTAATAAAATAATCTGGTGTTTCGATTAAATATATACGATACGTCAACACACGGTCTTTTGCGTCTTTCATTTCGACTCCAAGATAATACGTTTCTAAATCATTCAACGTTTTTTTCTCAGGCTCTACCACAATAGTGGCTTTTGATTCACTTAACTTTTTCAAATAATCATTTTTATAATCATCTAGTGACTTATCTTTCTTTTCTTCAAATCCTGCAGACATAAATGACTTTGAATCTTTATTTCCAACTAAAAAAGCAATCGACTTATCACTATTTGGAAATTTACGCCAGCCATCAAGCATGTTAAACTGATACTGATGATGATCATATTCTAGTGTGTAAACAAGTTTATCATCCTTTTTATCCGTTGATTCACTTGTCGAACTACTATTAGTGGATGTACAGGCACTTAAGACGAAAGTTAAAACCAATATAAGTAACCCTATTCGTTTTTTTTGCATAACCATTCTCCTTTTTAACACATATTACTAATAACTTTGGGGGTTTAAAGATGCTATCAAATTACTATACCATAAAACAAGACGGTGATTATGAAATCGTCATAAAAAAATCATCCTTTATTTGTCATTTAAGACGCATTAACAATGAAGATGAAGCAAAAGAACACATACAACAAATAAAAAAAGAGCATTGGAAAGCCAATCACAATTGCGTGGCTTATGTTTTAGGCGACAATCAGGAAATTCAACGTTCAAGTGACGATGGTGAGCCAAGTGGTACAGCAGGTGTCCCAATGCTTGAAGTCCTTAAAATTAAAGAGCTACGTAACGTGTTAGCAGTTGTAACACGTTACTTTGGTGGAACAAAACTTGGTGCTGGTGGCTTAATTCGTGCGTATAGTTCTTCTGTTTCCGAAGCCATTGAACACGTAGGTCTTGTCGAAGGAAAACTCCAACAAGAAATGATTATTACGGTGGATTATTCCTCTCACGGAAAATTAGAACACTTTTTAAGTAATCACCCTGAGTACACTCTATGTAACACACAATTTAGCGATACTGTGACTCTATACATTATGATTGATGAAAAAAATGTTCAACTGTTTGAAGAAAAATTAACTAATTTACTTAATGCTCAATATTCATCCCAAAAAGGGAGACTTGATTATTTTGAGATGCCAATAAATAAATCCTAGAGTCTATTTCTCCAGGATTTATTTTTATTTTTCTAAGTAAAATTCAAATCGTTCACCTGCATACTGGCTTCGCACGTATTCAAACGGTGTCCCATTGTCAAAGTAAGACACTTGGCGTAAACGCAATACCGCATCGCCTTTTTTAAGCTCTAAGTAATGCGCAATTTTTTCTGATGCATTGAGTGCCGATATTGTTTGAGACGATTTACCAATCACATGATGCCCTTGACTAGCCAGTACGTTATAAAGCGAGCGTGTTATCTCTTCTTTACTAAAATCCTCAATCAAATGATGGGGAATACTGGCTACTTCAAAGCAAATCGGAATATCATCTGAATAACGAATTCGCTCCATCTTCAATATTTTTTGATCTTTTGTTAAACCTAATTTTTCCATCTCGCTAGAACTAGGTGCAGTGACAAAATAAGATAATGTTTGGCTTGATGGTTTGCTTCCTTGCGAGCGTACGATATCTGAAAAGCTTGTTGTTCCAATCATCGTCTCTTGAACTTTTTGTCTAGCTATATAAGTTCCTGAGCCAATTTTTCGCTCTAATATCCCCTCATCTGCTAACGTTTGGATAGCTTGTCGAAGTGTCATGCGACTGACACCAAATACTTCAGATAATTCCCTCTCAGAAGGTAATCTGTCCCCAATCTTCCAGATACCGTCTTCAATTTCTTGTTTAATTTTATCATGTATCTGAATATAAACAGGCAACTTTGGAGTCATTCATTCACGTCCTTTTAATTTCATTACCTTTATTATAGCGATTTTTATAATTAATGACAACACCATTAGATAACAACTCTTATAAACAAAAAAAGGCATAGATTTCTCTACACCTTTGTATAACTTGTAATTATCTTAATAACGATTTTTTGCACGCCATTTACGATGACTTTGTTTCAACTTATCAGATTTACTAGGCTCAACAAATTCCTTTGTTGGAAATACCATTTGAGCTTTGTCTTTAATATTTTCTACTACTTCATTACTTGTCAAAATGTCACGATACTCTAAAATTTGAGATACTAATTTTTCAGATAATTCGCTCATGTGATTAAATCTCCTTTATAATTAATTTTCTATCATATATATGTATCATACCACAAAAGAAAATAAAAAAAAAATCTAACACCGACATCAGCGTTAGATAATACTGGGCTAGCTGGATTCGAACCAACGAGTGACGGAGTCAAAGTCCGTTGCCTTACCGCTTGGCTATAGCCCAATAAATGGAGGGGGGCAGATTCGAACTGCCGAACCCGAAGGAGCGGATTTACAGTCCGCCGCGTTTAGCCACTTCGCTACCCCTCCGTATCAATCAAGGTTAATTACCCGACTTCCATATAATAACGAATTTCAAAAAAAAAATCAAGTACTTTTTTAAATTTTTTAATTATTTAAATTCCAATGTTTCAAAACTTCTTCATACGCATCATCTTGTGACTTAAATACTCCAAGGATGCCATCTGTTGTTTCTACTTGAAATTTTTCATCAGCAGTTTTAGCTACTTTACCAATCACTTTTTTACCAATTAATAACTCATCGTGACCGTTTACTTCTTTAATTTCAACTTCAACAGGTTTATTTTTTTTCATATCCATCCCGTCCCTTCACACATCGAACTTATATAGAATAACATATTATTTTCGGTTTGTTAAGAGAAAAGAGAAGCTTTTTAGCTTCTCTTTGTTTCTAAACACAGCAACCAATCATAATTGTTTGATTCTAACGTATTTTTTAGTTTTTCTGAACCTTTTTCAACAATTTGTATCACAATAATCACGTCACTTTGTTTTCTGTAAACCACAATTTGTACGATATTAAACTGATTTTCTGCTAATACTTTAGTTAAATCAGCCAACACACCTGGATGATCGTCTTTAATCGAAACAGCCACCCGTGTGCCATCTTCTCCGTATCCTGTAATCGCTAGGAAAGCATCAAACGCGTCGGTACTTGTGATAATCCCTTTAATAATATTTTTATCATCAATGACTGGTAATACACCGATATTGTGCTCACGCATAATTTTGATGGCTTCTTCAATAAACTCATCGGCCTTGATAGTGTGAACGTCTTTAATCATCACATCAGCTACAGTCATTTTATTTAACAAGTAATTCACTTCATATACACTTAAGCTGGTTGCTTTTGACGGCATTGCTTCTTGAATTGTTCCTTCAGTGACCAATCCAACTAATTGATCATCTTTTACAACTGGCAAACGGTGAATGTTTTTTTGTTTCATTAAGTCCATCGCTTGAAAAACAGGTGTTTCAGGGGAAATCGTAATCACTTTTGTTGACATATAGTCTTTTACTAACATAACACTATCCTCCTAAATATGCTTTCTGTACTTCATCACTCTCTAATAACTCTTTACCGCTTCCTTTAAGCACAACTTGACCTGTTTCTAATACATACCCTCTATCAGAAAGTTTCAACGCCATATTGGCATTTTGTTCGATCAAAAGAATGGTTGTTCCTTGCTTATTGATACGTTCGATAATATTAAAAATCTCACGGATAAAAATTGGCGCTAGTCCCATTGATGGTTCGTCAAGTAAAAGTAAATCAGGTTTCGTCATCAACGCTCGCCCCATAGCAAGCATTTGTTGTTCTCCACCTGAAAGTGTTGCGGCATCTTGTTTTAATCTTTCTTTCAATATAGGGAATGTCTCAAAAATATAATCTAAAATTTCTTTTTTCTCATCATGATTATTATGAATAAAGCCACCAAGCTCCAAGTTCTCCATAACCGTCATCCCCGCAAAAATATGACGACCTTCTGGCACTTGGACTAAACCACTTTTTACAATAGCCGGAGCTGATTTTTTCGTTAGATCTTCATTATTAAATATCATCGAACCACCTGAAGGTTTTACTAAACCTGATAAACTTTTTAAAATAGTCGTTTTACCAGCTCCGTTAGCCCCAATTAAACTGACGATTTCACCCTTATTTACTTCAAAAGACACATCTTTTACTGCCTGAATCATGCCATAATGCACCGATAAATTTTCAACTTTTAACATTACTCTTCACCACCTAAATACGCCTGAATAACGCGTTTGTTTTGCTTAATTTCTTCTGGTGTTCCAGAGGAAATTAACGCACCATACTCTAATACATAAAGTCTTTCACAGACTTCCATAACTAAGGACATGTCATGTTCAATCAAGACAATGGTCAACCCAAATTCCTTTTGAATGCGTTTGATTAACTGGGTTAATTCTTCTGTTTCCTGAGGGTTCATACCAGCAGCTGGTTCATCTAAAAATAAAATGCTCGGTTTTGTTGCTAAAGCGCGGACAATTTCCAAACGACGCTGTTCCCCATAAGGTAAATTTTTCGCTAAATTATCTTTCTTGTCTTCTAATTCAAATAGACCTAATAATTTCGTTGCTTCTTCTCTCATTTTATCTTCTTTTTTATAAAAAGAAGGCAACCGTAACATGCTAGATAACACACTTTCTTTAGCATTGGCGGTCATTGCAATCAAAACATTATCCAGAACACTCAAATCTTTAAACAAGCGAATATTCTGAAATGTTCGACTGATACCTAGTTGAGCTATTTTGAAAGGAGCAATCCCGTTTAATTTAGTTGTTTTGCCATCATGAGTTAACTCAATCGTACCTGAACTTGGTTCATAAACACCTGTAATCAAGTTAAAAAGGGTTGTTTTCCCCGCTCCATTTGGACCAATTAAGCCGATTAATTCATTGTCACCAAAGTGCAAATTCAAGTCTTGAATAGCGGCTAACCCACCGAAGTTTTTTGTTAAATGACTAATATTCAACTCAGACATGTTGTTTTCCTCCTTTGCTTAGAAGTTTTTTCACTGAAAACTCTTTTGTTCCTAATAAACCAGAAGGTTTGAAAATCATGATGATAACTAGAGCAAACGCATAAATTATCATACGAATGGCACCAAAATCTTGTAGATACATATTCAATACACCAAGTAAAACGGCCGCTACAACAGTTCCTGTCATGCTTCCAACTCCACCAAATACCACGATGATTAGAATATCAATTGATTTCATAAAATCAAAGTTCCCTGGCACAATCGTTTGAACATAGCTTGAATACATACCACCAGCTACAGCTGCAGTCATCGCACCAATCACGAAAGCGACAACTTTATATTTTGTCACATTCACACCCATTGATTCCGCTGCAATTAAATTCTCACGAACAGATAACGTCGCGCGTCCTGCTGCACTATGAATATAATTTGTCACTAAAATTAACGTAATACACACAAACAAGTAAACCATTGACCACGTAACAAATGGCGGAATACCAAATAATCCAGCTGGACCATTTGTAATGTGATCCATATTCATAATTAATGAGCGGATAATCTCAGAAACTCCAAGTGTTGCAATCGCTAAATAATCACCTGACAAACGCAGTGTTGGGATACCAACTAAAAGTGCCACAATTCCCGATAGAATACAACCAAGAGCTAATCCGGATAGAAAGCCAACAATAGTTGGAATTTTTAATGTCATAATCGCCGTTGTGTAAGCACCGATTGCCATAAACCCAGCATGACCTAAAGAAAACTGACCAGAAATACCAATAACTAAGTTTAGTCCAACAGCTAATATGATATTAATGCCAATCATGACGAGTGTTGTTTCGATAACAGGTGACATCAATCCAGTTGAGTAAGTTGTTGCCAAAATGGCAAAAACAACGACCATTATTGCTAACCAAATACCATTTATTTTCAATCGTTCTTTCATTGTTATCACCTACACTTTTTCCTTAATATTTTTACCTAGTAATCCGGATGGTTTAACGAGTAACACAATAATTAGAATCAAATAAACCACCGCATCACGATATGCTGTAAATCCTAACGCACTAACGACCGTTTCGATGATACCTATCGCAAACCCACCAAGTGCGGCACCTGGAATAATCCCGATTCCACCAAATACGGCAGCGATAAACGCTTTAAGACCAGGAGCAACTCCCATCATTGGATCAATACTATTATAGTAAAGACCAATTAACACTCCTCCAGCAGCAGCTAATGATGAACCAAGAGCAAATGTAAATGAAATAGTATAATTAACATTTATCCCCATTAATTGAGCTGCTTCAGGATCAACACTTGCTGCACGCATCGCACGTCCCATTTTTGTTTGTTGCACGATAAATTGTAATAATAGCATTAAGAAAATTGACGTTGCAATAATCACGATTTGAATTTTACTAATTTGGAAAATCCCTAAATCATAAGTTGTATTTTTCATCAGCTGTGGATACGGACGAGTGTCTGCTCCCACGAAATAAATCATTAATGATTGCAGTAAAAATGATACCCCAATCGCTGTAATAAGTGCTGCAATACGTGTCGAGTTTCTAAGCGGACGATAAGCTAAAAACTCAATTAACATCCCTAAAATCGCACAGATAATCATAGATGTTAAAAGTGTCAAAACTAAACCAAAACCAAAGTTATTAGCCACATAGTACCCAATAAAGGCACCAATCATATATATTTCACCATGAGCAAAATTGATTAACTTTATAATTCCATACACCATTGTATACCCTAGGGCTAATAGTGCGTAAATACTTCCTAATGAGAGTCCATTGACTAATTGTTGAAGGACATTCATTGTTTCCCCTCCTTTTGAAAAACCAAGGAACCTTTAATCAAGCTCCTTGGTTTTCATGATTTCTTACGGATTTACAACTTCTGCTGTGTTTTCTTCGCCTTTTTCAAGTCCGATTACGACAGCTGGTTTTTTCGGGTTGTGATCTTCATCCATTGTCATTGTTCCAGTAACACCATCAAAGTCTTTCAATGTAGCGAGACCTTTTGTTAAAGCTTCACTTGTGTTTTCTTTTTCAGCTTCTAGAGCTGCTTTAATCATATATACTGAATCATAAGTTAAAGCATTAAATGAACTTGGTGCTTTACCATATTCTTCTTTAAAGGCATCAATAAATGTTTTTACTTTATCAGAAGCAGGTGCTTTTTCAGAGAAATGTGCTGTGTAATAAATATTACTCATATTTTCAGCTCCAGCAATATCAATTAATTTAGAGTCTGAGAATCCATCAGCTCCAATAATTGGTTGTTCAATTCCCATTTCACGAGCTTGTTTGATAATTAAACCAGCTTCTTCGTAATATCCTGGTAAATAAATGAAATCAAAATCTTTGTCTTTAATTTTTGTTAAGATTGCTTTGAAATCTTTGTCTTTGGCATTGAATTTTTCATCTGCAACAATGTCACCTTTAAATGTATCTTTAAATGCTTTCGTTAATCCTTTAGCATAATCACTTGATACATCTCCAATAATCACTGCTTTTTTCGCTTTCAAATTATCAGTTGCATAGTTAGCTAAGATAACCCCTTGGAACGAATCTTGGAAACATGTTCTAAAAATATATTCTTGCACTTTATCATTTGCTACAGTGATTGAATCATCTGTAGCTGATGGTGTGATAATTGGTACTTGAGCTTTTGTTGCGTTTGGACTAGCTGCTTTTGTCGCACCTGATGTTGCAGGTCCAATTATCCCAACTACATTGTCGCTTGTTGTTAAACTTGTTGCAATTGTTGCTGCTTCGGCCGTATCACTTTTATTATCTTTGATGACTAAATCAATTTTTTTTCCGTTAATCCCACCGGCTTCATTAATTTCTTTCACTGCAAGTTCGGCACCTTCTTTTTCCTGATTACCATACCCAGCAGCTGCACCAGATAATTCCATGTTTAAACCGATTTTAACCGTCTCTGCATCTTTGTCTGCTTTGTTATTGCTTTGTGCTGCTCCCCCACCAGGTGTTCCACAAGCTGATAGCAACAATGTTGCACCCATAAGCATTCCCATAATTTTTTTCATTTTATATTCCTCACTTCTACATTAGATTTAAATAAGATATTTATTAATATAAATTAATATTGGTTATAAGTCAACAGAATTTTCAGACAATTCTAAAATAAAAAAATAGACCGTTAAATTTAAACAGTCTAATCAACAATTTGTCATTTACTTGTTCATTTTATTCTTTCTGCTATACGGACCTCGATATGTCTCATCAGGGTTTTTTCTGACACTGAATTTTTGTGGAACATAGTCAATACCACCCTTTACAAATGGATGACATCTCAAAATCCGTCCAGTTCCCATGATAAATCCTTTAAATGCTCCGTGATAGTTTACCGCATCAATCATATATTGTGAGCACGTTGGATGGTATCGACAACTTTTAGGAAACAAAGGTGAAATAAACTTTTGATAAAAACGTACTGGTAATATAATTATTTTTTTCATTGACTCTTCCTACCAATTTAAAAAATAACCACCAACACAATCGTTGATGGTCATTAGTTATTATTTTACAAAATCTAAAATATGTTGCCATGTTGCTGGATTAAAGGCATCACTTGATTGCCCTTTTCCAACATAAACATAACCAATAAAAATCCCTAGGAAAAATAACCCGATTAATACAGCAATCAGTAAAATGACCAATAAGACCTGAATTAATACTCTTTTGGTAATTGAATTCAATTAATTTTCCTCCTTAACAACGGGATAACGCTAGCTAACTACTTCAACTGAAGATTCTTTAACACTATCTTCATCAATTCTTTCAATTGTGGCACCAAGTTTAGCTAATTTTTCATGGAATTTGTAGTACCCACGATCTAAATGTTCTAATCGCATCACACGAGTTTCATCACTTGCAACAAGTCCAGCAATAATTAATGCTGCAGCAGCACGTAAATCTGTCGCACTCACTTGAGCACCTTGAAGTGTTGGCACACCACTAATGTAAGCCACACTATTAGATGTACGATATTGAGCACCCATGCGTTGTAATTCATCTAAATGTTGGAATCGATTTTCAAAGACTGTTTCAGTTAAGACACTATCTCCTGAAGCTAATACCATCAACACGCTCATTTGAGCTTGCATGTCTGTTGGAAAACCTGGATGAGGCAATGTTTTAATATCAGTTGGTTTCAAGTACTCAGGTCCAATCACACGAATACCGTTTTTTTCATTGATAACATCAACACCCATTTCAACTAATTTTGAAATTAGTGGGCTATTATGTTCTGCAACTGCATCTTCAATAAAGATATTTCCTTGTGTTGCAGCTGCGGCTACCATAAATGTTCCAGCTTCAATACGATCTTGAACCACACTATGTTTGGTCCCATATAAATCTGTCACACCTTCGATACGAATCGTTTCAGTTCCTGCTCCGACGATTTTAGCGCCCATCTTATTTAAATAGATGGCTAAATCGACAATTTCAGGTTCTCTTGCAACATTTTCAATAATCGTTGTACCTTTTGCTTTTACAGCTGCCATCATAATATTTTGAGTGGCACCCACACTTGGGAAATCTAAATAAATTCTTGCTCCGACAAGTTCATCAGCAACAGCTTCAATGTAACCGTTTTGTTGCGTGATTTTTGCTCCTAAAGCTTGGAATCCTTTTAAATGCAAATCAATTGGTCTTGTTCCAATAGCACATCCACCAGGCATTGCGACTTTCGCACGACCTGTACGAGCTAATAATGGTCCCATAACAACGATTGACGCTCTCATTTGACTCACGTACTCAAAAGGTGCTTCCGTTTCTAATTCTTTTGTCGCATCAATTTTGATTGTATTTTCTTCTTCAATAAATTCGATATCTGTGTTTAAATATTTAATCATGTTATTCATTGTAAAAACGTCTGAAAGAATTGGTGCATTGGTAATTGTTGTTTGACCTTTATTAGCTAGTAATGCTCCGGCTAATATTGGCAATACAGCATTTTTAGCTCCTTCAATTTTAACGTTTCCTTCTAAGCGATTTCCACCGCGTACTGCAATATATTCCATTAATTTCCCCTCCATAAATATAAGGAACTTAGTACAAATCTTAGTAATTATAGCACGATTTTATGGAAAAAGAAATTACTACATACGTTCTTAATTATTTTCTTAGACAATCATTCCCTCAAAGAAGTTTCTCACTAAGAAAATAACCTCTAAAAAGAAATTACTAACTTGAAAACCTATCGCAACTGATAAGAATACATAAGCAAGTTTGATTTGTCTATCGTACTGTATTCCTTTTTTAAATAATATATCTAGACGTAGCGAATTAATAGCCCAAAACGTTAAATAAATAAAAACAAAATGACTCATAATTCGAACTAACGCATCCACACCAAATACTGACATTGTTTCACCCCCGTATTTTTATGGCTGTACACTAAATCGTGTTGATAGATTAAATGCTATCAATGCGATTTTTCGTTTTAGGTATAGATCTTATTGTTACAATTAAGTCGTCTATAACTAATATTATAAAGGAAAATACCTCTATGGATAATAATACAAGAAAACTACTCAATTTAACAGATGTTTCTTTTATTTTTAATGAGGATTGGTTGTCTCGCGAAGCAAGAAACAACTGCTCAGTTAACATGATGACAAGAAGATTAGTGAATGATGTTCAAAGATACCCGTTGAATTACCAAAGTATTTTAAAGACAAATTCAAGATATTTGGTAAGTTCTCCCAAGAGTCATGAATGCCTTTAAATACTCCTATTCAAATGGTTTTTTAGAAGGCATTAATAACAAAATTAAAGTGATTAAACGTGTGGCCTATGGCTATCGAAACTTTCTACTATTCAAACGACATATCTTTTTGATTCAAAATCAAGTTTTTCAGGTTAAATAAAAAAGCGAGAGAATGTCTTCCCTCACTTCAATTAATTCTATTTCATTTTTGAGACTTTTTTATCAATATTATTGTCCATCAACACGATTTGACATAGAGCCATTTTTTATTTTCCTATTACTTGTGTTCCAGCATTACCTGCTAAAGCTTGAGCAGCATCTTCTAATGAACAAATAATAGCTGTTTTACCTAGTTTCGCAAACTCAATACATGCTTGCATTTTAGGTCCCATACTTCCATCTGAGAAATGACCTTCGTCAAAATATTGTTTCGCTTTTTCAATTGATAACATCGTTAATTTTTCTTGGTTTGGTTTACCATAATTAATATAAACATTTGGCACATCAGTTAGTATCATTAATACATCAGCATCTAATTCTTCTGATAATTTAAGTGCTGAAGAGTCTTTATCAATGACTGCAGCAACCCCTGATAATTGATTGTCTTTATCTCTAACAACAGGGATGCCTCCCCCACCAGTTGAAACAACAAGCGTTCCATTATCAATCAATGTTTTGATAGTATCTACTTCCACAATACTTTTTGGTTCAGGCGATGGTACTAATCGACGATAACCGCGTCCGGCATCTTCTCCCATAACCCATCCCTTACTTTTTTCTAGTTCAACACTTTCCTCTTTACTATAAAAAGATCCTATTGGTTTTGTTGGATGATTAAATGCCTCATCATTTTTATCAACTTCTGTCATTGTTAATAATGTAACAACTTGTTTAGTAGGCAACATATTTTTTAACGATTCTTGCATCATGTATCCAATAAAACCTTGCGATTCTGCACTACAAACTGGTAGCGGTTGCTCAGGTACTTCTTCTTTGGATAATTCATTTTGACGTAATATTTGACCAACTTGCGGTCCGTTACCATGAACCACCACAACATTATGTCCTTCATTTACCACTTTAGCAATACTTTTCGCACTTGTTTCTACGTTTGCTTTTTGAACATCATAATTTCCAACTTGTCCTGGTTGCAAAATCGCGTTTCCGCCTAAAGCTAATACAACTTTTTTCCCCATAATTTCCTCCTATTTTTGGATTAATGTTAATCCATAGTACATCCCATAAATGGTATCTTTTCCTGATGTGTGTCCCGTTTGTGCTAGTAATTCTAATGCTTTTGATAGTCGCACAGGATTGTCTAATTCATTCATAACTTCGACAACTGCTGTACTATACTGACCTTCTAAAGCACTTTTCAAATAGGCAATAGAAACATCTGTCGTTTGTTTATCGTTAATTTTTTTTTCAATCACAGAAAAGATAGATGATGGTAAAAAATTTATTCGACTGTTTAAAGCAAGTAACCCAACTATGAAATCATCTCCAGATGGTGTTAAACCTTGACCAAATCCAATTAACTCCTTTACAAGTTTCTCTAAGTTTTCATTTAATGAGTATTCTATTAATGGTGACTGTTTGACATAAACTTCTAATGGTTCTAAAAAAAAATCTGTTTCTAATTCCTTTTTTTGAATATAATTTGATGCTTCTCTACTATTTTCTATCGTTAATTGAAAATCGCCAATGACTAATCTTCCTTGATGAAACGAGAGTTTAGCTTCTTTAAATAACGGTTTGATATAATCCATTACTTCTTTTCTTAACATCAATCCAAATGGTGGTATTTGAAAGTAGGGATAACTGATATACAATAAGTCATCTCCTACTTTCACATTCACACCCGATTTAAATTCACTATGAAATGACACGTCTTTAGAGCTATCTGATAACAATGCCTCTACTTTTTCCCCATGATAATCACTTGAGAACGTGTAAGCACTCATTAATTAGACATTCCTAGTTTCTTAGCATAAGCTGTGATTGCTTTTTCAAAGCATGTCAATGGTGGACGTACAGTTCCCGCACCAATTTGACCAATCCCCGCTTGTTTATGAGCAATCCCCGTGTTGATTACAGGTGTAACGCCTGATTCAACAACTAACCTTGCATCAATCCCTAAACAAATTCCTCTAAAGTCCCAAGTTGGTACAGGGAAGTTTGTATTTTGACTAATACAAATCTCAGACATTTCATTCGACGTATTTAGCGCGTCGTAGAAACCACCTGATCCAACAAATCGTGTTACGGCTGGAGCAGCAATCATTGCCATTCCACCGACACCGAATGTTTCAGTAATCGCAGAATCACCAATATCTGTATTAGCATCTTCTCCGCTATATCCTGCAAAGTATAATCCTTGAGGTGTGTTAACTGGTCCAGTAAACCATTCGTCACCCATACCACTAATTCTGATACCAAAATCTTTTCCGTTACGGCACATAGCTGTAACAACGGTTCCTTCTTCAATCATTCTTGCTCCATCCATCACAGCTTTTGCTGCAGCCATCATGATATTTAGGAAGAACTGATCTGTGTCAGCTAAAAACTGTGACACTTCTTCTTTTTTAGTTTCGTCAATTGATAAACGTGTAATAATGGGTCCCACTTCTTTGTAAAAAGCAAGAGATGCAGCAATATTACGTTGATGGAATTCATCCCCCATAGCAATAGCTTTTGCTACTAAAACGTTGATGTTTAAACCATCGTCCATTGTTTGCAATGCTTGGCTGAGCACTGGTCCCAATGTATCTCTCATCCAACGTAAACGTGTAATGACTTCATCAGAGTAAGCACCGAAACGTAACACTGCTCCGATTCCTTCGTTCATCGTACAATAAGCACGATTTCCATCTGTTTTATTTTCTACAACTAATACAGGCATGTTACCTGAAGTAATACCGCCCATTGGACCCACAGCATCGTAATGATGACATGGCGCAAAGGTAATTTCTCCATTTGCTAACATTTTACGAGCATCTGCTTCATTATCTGCCCATTCTTCAAATAAAACAGCTCCCACACATGAACCTTGCATTGGATCAGTCATATCTTCCCATGCAATAGGTGGTCCTGCATGTAATAACATATGACCTTCTAATTCTTTGATAACACTTTTTGATGGTACTACATCTAATAAAAATGGTGCTGATTGTACAATTTTATCAATGACTGCTTGATTTGCTTCGTCGATTGTTTTAAATGACATCTTTTATCCTCCTATTAAAAAGTATAGTGATTTAAGAAATACAGAACTTTTTGTAATTTAACATTTCCACCTGCCGTTGGTCGCCAATCAAATTGCACGACATCTGCTTTATTATCAATAATTGATTTAGTAAAGCTTTGTAAACCTACATTGATAATTTTAGGATCTTCTGTTAATAATTCTGCTAATTTAGCTGATGTTTCGGGTAATTTTTCTAAATCACTCGCTTGTTTTGGTTTCACATCTTTTTCTAATAAATCTAGAGTAGCGCCAACTTGATTTAATGCTGTGCGAATCGCTTGTACGTTATTTTCACAAACTGTGACACCAATTTCTTCTAGAATACGTTTTTGTTCATCCATTCCTTGAGGATCTTCATCAGTTCCAACAAGAACACTTACAAAATTAACTTGTCTATTTTGTTTTTCTAATTCTTTTTGTGCTTCAACAATTGCTGGTTTCAAAGCACTTGCCATATCATCATGTGCCCCATATCCTAGAACTACGTCAAACACAACAACGCCTGTATCAGCATCTTCTACTACTGATTTAATTTTATTGATTCTGATTTCTGGGTCAATCATTGGATGCGGTTTACCTTTTGTATACATGTCATCACCTAAGTCAATTACTTCATGTAAATCAGTTTTTAAAGTAAATCCTTCAGGTGAAGATCCGTGTTCAATACCCAGAGCATCTTCTAATAAGAAAGCTGCTTCATAAGCTAGCGTCCCACCAGAATAGAATCCTTTAATACCTTTTCCAGTTGGTTTGTTTTCTAAGTTAATGATTGGTGAAGGTGTGTATACAACCTCTTCTTTAGCCAATAGCTTAGCACTTAATTGCGCTGCTTCTTCTAAAGTATAGGCATGATAAAGATTTTCTTCATGGAATGTTGGTTTTGTTCCTAAGAATAGAGTGACAACAGGTTTATCTACTTTTCTTAAAACGTTTAATACTTTTTCTTCTACTTCTTTTGCAGGTGGTTTTGAAATAACCACAATAACTTCAGTATCTGGATTATCATTTAAAGCTACGATGCTATCTAACATTGAAATCGCACCAACTTCAGTAGATAAATCACGTCCACCCGTACCAATTGCGTTTGTTACGCCTTGACCGTAACGGTGAATAAGTGTTGTCACCTCTTGAATACCAGTTCCTGAAGCTCCAATCACACCAATTTTTCCTTTACGAATATTATTAGTAAAAGCTAGAGGAATACTGTGAATAACGCCAGTTCCACAATCTGGTCCCATAACTAATAATCCTTTATCATGAGCTTTTTCTTTTAGGCGTCTTTCATCTTCAATCGCCACGTTATCACTAAATACAAATGCATGTAAGTCGTTATCTAGGGCTTGTTCTATTTCAAGAGCAGCATATTCTCCAGGAACAGAGATTAGTGCTACAGATGCATCTGGTGCTTTCTTCATGGCTTTTGCCCAAGAATTAATTGTTTCTTCTACCTCTCCACTACTATCTTGTGTGCTACTTAACTCTTCGTCGATGATTGATAATACTTTTTCTTTGTCATCTTCACTTGAAACTTCAAGCATGATTACCATGTCATTAGAAGAAGCGTCTGATAATTCTGGTGTATCAAACCCACTTGCCCTAAAAATATCAATATTTGATGGTGTTCCCATCATAATTGATACACGTAATACTTCATCTAATTGATTTAATTTACTTGTTAATAACATTAATACTACTGAATCTTGATAGCTATTTTTCTTGATAATTGTTTGTAGCATTATCTTCCCTCCATTAAATTATTTCTCTGCAAATGCATCAGAGTTATCATATTGATTGTTATGAACAACTTCACTTTGTAAATAGTTATAAATCCCTGTTGGAATCGGAATACCAGTTTCTTCATGTTTGTTATGACGAATTTCTGACAATTCTCCAGGATAATACACTTGATCAAATCCAGGTGCAGGACTATTCTCATGTAACTCATCAATCATTTTTGATAAATTCGCTTTAAATTTGTCTAAATCTGTAAAATAACTAGGGTTAATTAAAATAAATAATTGACCAAGATTTCGACCAGCTGACAAATCAGCATACATCGAGCTAACATGTTGACCAAATGGTAATCCTAATAACGATCCTGATAAAATATCAACCATCATCATTAATCCGTAACCTTTTGGACCAGAAATTGGTAACAATCCTCTTACTTTATGTGGATCTGTTGTAGGAGCCCCAGTTTCATCTACTGCCCATGTCGGTGGAATTTCATTGTCTTTACTTCGTGCATCTAAAATTTTACCCCATGCTTGAACGGTCGTCGCCATATCAAAAATAATTGGACGTTCACCGTTAGTTGGTGCACTAAATGCAATTGGATTTGTTCCAAAATATGGTTTAGTTCCACCAAATGGTACTGACATAGGATCTGACTGACAAACAGCAAGCGCAACCAAATCTTGTTGTGCGGCTATATCAACATAGTAAGATAACATACCACTATGTCCCATCTGTGACACACCGACTACAGCAACACCGTTTTCTTTTGCCATATCAATCGCATAATCTAACGCTTTTCTTGCTGCCACATGTCCAATCGCATTATCAGCGTGAAATACACCAGTACTAGGTCCTGTTTTTTCAAAAGAAAAGTTTGGTGTTATTGTAGTTCCACCTTTGGCAATTCGTTCTGAATAATATTCAACACGAACGGCTCCATGTGAATGAACACCTCTTGAATCTGCATAAGTCAAATGTTTTGCAACTTCTTGAGCGTGTTCAGGTAATAAACCTGCACGCTCAAATTTCACTTGCATTAAATCTTGGAGGTCTTTTGCTTTTAAATAAACTAATTCTTCACTCATTAATTGTTATCCTCCCTTTTTAAATATCTACATCACGATTACAATCTTTAGAATATAAATAGCTAAGTGGTGCATTACGACCAACTGAATAACATGCTTGTAAGTTATAAGCACCCATAAAGATATAGTCGCCTTCTTTTACTGGAATCCAGTTGTTATCCAAGTTGTACATACCCTCTCCACTTAAAAGAAGTGCACCATGTTCTTGATAATGTGTTTCGATATAGCCATGAGATCCACCTGTTGCAAAGCTTAAGATATGAAAGTTCATGTCAAAATCTAAATCTGATGGTAATAATGTTTTAAAATCAACATCCGTCATATCTTCATAATCGACACCCTCAACATCATTTGAATTACCCACATAAGTATAAGCTTTAAGACCTTCTACAAATTGATAACGTTTTTTATACAGGAATGTTTCAGTTGGTTTTTGGCTTTTATTTTCAAATGTTAATGTTTTATCTTCTGGTACATAAATATATCCACCAGTTGTTAAATCGTATGTTTTTTCTCCGTCACTAACCATTAATTCACCATCTAAAACATATAAAAATGTTTCAATTCCTTTTTCACCAAATCCTGCTTTATTACCTCCACCAGGTAGCACACGACATAGATAGTCAACAAATTCTGCTCCAAGTTTTGGTGTGGCTAAGATCGTCATTTCACAGTCATCAAAGTTTGGTAACATATTTTTAACTAATCCTTGTGGTGGAAGCAACGCAAAGTTTCCTCTTTCCACAACTGCTCTTGAATGCAATAAATCTGTCGGATACCCCAACTCATTTGTACGATAACCCATAATCAATAACCTCTTTCACAATTTTTATTCTTGATATGCCAATTTATATAATGAAGCAATTAATGCTTTTACTCCCTCAGTTAAATCTTCTAATTTAGTTGATTCATCAGGATTATGGCTCACGCCATTAATACTCGGAACAAATAACATAGCTGTTGGAACATGTTGAGCAAAAATTTGTGAATCATGTCCTGCCCCACTATGCATTGTTGTATAGTTTAGATTAGCCTCAGCACACGCTTCCTGTAACAGTGATACGATTTCTTTTGACATAGGAACTGGTTCTTCATCCATCCAATTATCAATTTCAATCTCAACATCACACTCTTTGGCAATTTCTTTAAACCTTTTCACTAAATTAGAGGTGAATTTATCTAAAGCTCCACCATCAGTATGACGACAATCCATTGTAAAGAATGCTTCACCTGGGACAACGTTTACAGTATTCGGTTTAACCGCAACATGTCCAAATGTTAAAACAAGTGGATCGCCTTCTTTTTTAGCATCATCAATGCCTTCACTAATCATTTTACTCATTGCATAAACAGTATCTTTTCGGTAGCCCATTGGTGTTGTTCCAGCATGATTCGCTTGACCTTTTAACGTGATGTCATAACGCTTTTGTCCAACAATACTATCAACTACTGCTACTTGTTTACCCGTATTTTCAAGAACATTTCCTTGTTCGATATGAATCTCAACAAAGGCATGAATATCATCGCGAACGGGTTGTTTTTTCTCTGGAAAATCAAATCCCGCGTCTTCCATCGCTTGAGCAAAAACAATGCCCTCTGAATCAACCGAGTCTTTTACTTCTTCTGGATCAACTAACCCAAAAATGTTTTTACTTCCCCAAAAAGCAAATGGGAAGCGACTACCTTCTTCTTCAGCCATTGCGATTACTTCTAAGCTTCTTAATGGCTGACCGTATTTTTCTTTCAAGTGTTTTATTGCGATAAATGATGCGATAATACCAAATTGTCCATCTAGGGCTCCTCCATTGACTACTGTGTCAACATGAGATCCTGTCAAAACCACTTCATTTGGATATTTACTTCCAACTAGTTTTCCAGATAAATTTCCAACTACATCAAAAGATGTTTCTAAACCTTCTTGTTCAAATTTTTCTTTTAAACCTTGTTGGGCAGCTACCCAGTGATTGTCATAAAGTAAACGTGTTGTTCCTTGTTTGTCGTCAAGTCCGATAGATGACAACCATGTAATCTCTTGATCTATTTCTTGTTGCAAATCTGTCATTATTTTTCATCCTTTCTTATTATTGCTACTTTTTCGATTGACTATATAAAAGAAAACAGTACCTATTATTAATATGACAATAGATAAATAAAAAGCAGTAATTTTCGAACCTGTTGTATCTGATATGACACCAGTAAGGGAAGGAGCTATTACAGATGAGCTCATTCCAAGAAAATTAAAAACACCCAGTGTTGTTGCTAAACCTTTTACAGAAACATTTTCCCCTAGCCAAGAAATAATAATTGGTTCAACCGCCACTTTCCCAAAAAAACCATATAGTATTAAACCAATTAGTAATACTATTTTATTTCCTGTCATAACTGTTAAACATAGTGTGATAGCAGCCATAATTTCTAAAAAAACCACTAAATCTATTTTACGATTACTATATTTATCTGCCAATCGACTAAAAATCAACGCTCCTGGTACAGACGATATGAAAATTAATGATGTAGCAAGTCCAATTGTTGCTCCTGTAAATCCTCGTTCTGTTTCTAAAAAATTAGGTAACCAAGTATTTACAAGATAATAAGCATAACATGTTGAAAAATAAACAGTATACGCTCCTAGCATTTTAGGTGCCATTAACTTTTTAAACGTCATTTTATTTTCTAATGGCACAACGGTATCATCTATTCTTTTTTGTTTGACGTCTCGATTTAAGAACAATAGGAATAGTATGATCATCGCTAAAATAGTACCTAAAGAAACATACTCAATTATTTGCCAATCCATTCCTTTTTGCGAGATAAAGTAACTTGATGCAATCATCCCAATACCACTACCAATCGCCGTTCCGCAATTCACAATTGCTGTAGCAATACTTCGGTATTGATAAGGAACATATTCATTGGTTAAAGAGAACGCCACTCCATAGAATGTTCCGCTACCAACACCTGCTAAAACGTTTCCCAAATACATGATATTTAATGAACTTGACGTAGCTAAAAGTAATGTTCCTATCGCGAATAATATAAATCCTGGAATCAAAACCGTTTTCTTACCGAACTTATCAACCAATAAGCCTGAAGGTATTTGCATTAACACGTAACCTAAAAAATAGAAACTTGAAATAGCTCCTATTTGTGCATCACTTGCATTGTCAAAGAAAATACTCAATTGAGGATAGATTGGTGTTAAAGCCGTTCGATTAATCCAAACCACTATCCATCCTAAAGTTGAGATTAATATAACTTGTTTCCAATATGGTTGAAGAATTGTTCTTGATGAATTGTTTGTACGCATCGTCACTCAAAAACCTCCTTCTAATCTTTATTACGATATATTCTTATCTTATTACACTATTTGACCATTTACATTGGTTACTCTTAACCAAATGATAATTCCCGTTTGTCCAAAACTAACGAAGAAAATAGAATCTATTACTAGACTCTATTTTCTAAAAAACTATTTCTTGATAAATACTCCAATTGCCTCATCATTCACACCATTTTTTTGTGAATAAATTGTATGACCTCTTAAAATAGTTGTGTCGACTTGTGCTCCAATTGTTCTTCCAATATATGGGCTGATTTTATTTCTATACTCCAAATCTTCTGCTTTTAATGTGTATGGTGCATTAGGTTTAATTAGAACAAAGTCTGCATCTTTACCAATTGCAATTTCACCTTTTTCATCCAAACCAAAACGTTTAGCTGGATTAGTTGCAATGATATTAGCGAATGTTGTTAATGGTAAATCACGTTTTTGGACACCTTCATCAAATAATACATCCACATTGTTTTGTACGCCTGAAATTCCTCCCCAAGCTTCAAATGCGTTTTCTTTATCTTTTAAATCTGGTGTACATGGTGAGTGGTCTGATGTAACAAATGATAATCCTCCATTTGCTACATATTCCCATAAACCATCTTGAGCTTTTTTATCACGGATTGGTGGTGAACATTTTACAACAGGACCAATCGCGTCTAATTCATCTGTTGTGAAGTATAGATAATGTGTACATGTTTCACACGTTACATCCACACCGTCAGCTTGTGCTTTAACAACTTCTTCTACACCTTCTGGACAAGCAATATGACAAATATGAATACGACAACCTGTTTCTTTAGCAAATAAAATCGCACGACGAATTGGTTCAACTTCAGTAAATACAGGACGAGTTGCAACGTAAGCTGCTAATGTTGTTTCTCCGTTTTTGTATGCAATATCTCCTAATTTATCAGTGATCGCTGCATTTTCAGCATGGATAGCTAATACTTTACCAGTCTTAGCAACTTGCTTCATTCCTTCATATAATGAGTAATCATCAACATTCATGAAGTCACCATCAATTGTTCTATCTCCACATGTTGCCATGAAACATTTGTAAGCTGCTACACCACCCTCATCTAATTCTTGAATTCCTCCTTCAAGATTGTAAGGAACTAATCCACCAAATGAGCCTACGTCTGATAATAGTTTTCCTTTACCTGCATCATATTTTATTTCTAATGACTCTTTGTCAACAGTTGCTGGAACTTGGTTTAACGGCATTTCCATGAATGATGTTACACCACCTTTAGCACATGCTTTAGTTCCTGTTACATAACCTTCCCATAAATCGCGGTAACCACCACCTGGATCAGTGATATGGACATGTGCATCCACCATTCCTGGACTAACAATTAAACCAGTTGCATCAATTTCTTCTTTAGCTTCACCCAACCGAGATCCAATAGCTACAATTTTACCATCCTTTACTGCTACATCGGTTTTCACTTCTCCACTAGTTAAAATAACCAAACCATTTTTAATTAATAAATCAAAAGTCATTTTTAATTCCTCCTATTTTTTTAGTTTTAATAATAAATATATAGCAAATGACAATCCACATCCTATTATGAATGATAGACTTGAAACCATTTTCAATGATGAAATAAATTCACCACTGATTGAAACAACTAAAGCTATAATAGTCGCAATATACGCTGCTTTATTGACACCATAATACGCATTATTACTTTTATTATTTTCTTCATCCATATACAAATCATCTAAATTAATTTTTTGTTTTGCAACAAAATAATATTGAGCTAACATGACTCCAACAACTGGTCCAATAACCGCACCAATCATGTTTAAAAACGTATAAATACTTTCTTGGTTTTCCATTAATTTCCAAGGCATAATCACATAACTAATCACTCCTGCGATTAACACACCTTTTTTGTAATTGATTTTTTTCGGAAACAGAGCGGACAATTGATAAGCTGCTGGTACAATATTACCTGTTGCATTTGTTGAAATAGTCGTCATCAACAACACGATAATACATAAAATCACTGCTGGTAAATTCCCCCAATTATTTACAATGTTTAAAACATTCCATTCTTCAACACCGTAATAAATTGAGCCTCCTATTAAAATTGACACACTTGATACAGCAAAAATAACATAGCCAATGAATAAACCTAATCCTTGACCAAATACTTGGTCTTTCATTGATTTAGTATTTTGAGTAAAATCTGCAACACTTGAACTTGGTGCTGCCCAAACTGCAACAACTGAATTAATTATCATTAGATAAACAAGTATTGGAGAATACGTTGTAACACCTTCTAAATTAGGTCTATAGGCTAAAATATTGCCAAATCCACCGGCTGCATTTATTGCCCAAACTGTCATGCCGATAAACACAACATAGATAAGAGGATTTAGTATAGCTGTAAATTTATTTAAGACTTTCCCTCCACCTAAACCAATTAATACATTTATCCCCCAAAATATAGTAAAAGCAATTAATCCTGGCAAACCAATACCAAAGAAGTTAAAATTTCCTCCAAGAGTTAAAAAACCAGGCCAAAACTTACCTATAAGAATTAATAATGCCAATGATGCTGTATAATTTTGTAATCCAAACCAAGCAATTGCTGCTACAATCCCTCTTAAAAATCCGGGAAGTTTAGCCCCTAGAGTCCCATAAGTAGATCGTAAATGCATTGAAAATGGGATACCGTATTTTGCTCCGGCTTTTCCATTTAAAATCATTAGTCCAGCAACGACTAAACTACTTAACACTAATGCAAACATAATATTAGCAGGCGATAAGCCTAAAAATAAAAAACCGCCAACTGCTGCATAATTAGGAATATTATGAACCGATCCCATCCAAAGTGTAAAATAGTTTTTCCAACTCATTGAACGTTGATCCTCTGTCTTAGGTAACAAGTCTTCGTTGTATCCTCTTTGTGAAATCTTTTCGACTTCACCGGTTGAAACGTCAATCCCTTTTTCAAGTAACGCGATACCCTTCTTTCCCGTTTCCATAACGTCCTCCTTGACAAATTTATTTATACTCAAATAATACACAAAAGAAAAAACGTTTTCATTGTGTGGTCTTACATATCTGTGGCTATATTTGTGCAATCTGACTATTTATAGGGCATTTATTTCACAAACTTTTATAGGTATTTTTATGAAAAAAATACTATAAATAACCACACAAAAATAAATCGTTTGTTTTTTTGAACTTATATTTCTTAATATTTTGTATGAAATCACCTCATATTGTCATTTTCTTATTACTTTTACGCAACTAAATTATAACATAATGTACCTTTTTTAAAAACATATACATAAAATAAAAAGTGCCTAATTATGATAGTTCTTTTAGAACTTATAATTAAACACTTTTAAAATGTTAAATTTCAGTCATATAATGTTTTAAACTTTCTTTGTTCAGTTTTGCATTTAAACCAACAAGTAATCTTAGACGAGCTTTAGGTCCAGTAATCCCTCTAACAAACATCACGCCCATACGTTTAAGTTCAACACCACCACCAACATAACTATAAATATCTTCTGCAATTCCGTTAGAACAGCGGGATACAAGAGCAACCGGAACACCCTTTTCTAGTAATTTTTCTAAACTAGGTAAAACTTCTGGAGGTAAATTTCCAGCACCAAGTGCCTCAATGATGACCCCATCAATCTCTGTCTCTGATAATAAATGGAACAAAGTCCCATCCATCCCAGCATAGGCTTTGACAATCGGTATGGTTCCCTCAACTGTTCTAATTGAATATGCTTCTTCTTCTTTAACATCTTTTAAGAATATTGGTTTGTTCTTAGATAATATTCCAATCGGTCCAAAAGTCGGTGCTCGAAAAGTATCAACACTTGTTGTATGAGTCTTTGTAACAAATCTTGCCTCGTGAATTTCATCATTCATTACAACCAACACGCCTTTATCACGAGCAGATTCATGTGAAGCTGTAATTATTGCTTGACGAAAATTGTACAATCCATCTGATCCAATTTCATTACTACTTCTCATCGCACCTGTTAAAACCATTGCTAAATGATTTTTTAAAGTTAATTCAAGAAAATAAGCTGTTTCTTCTAGTGTATCAGTCCCATGAGTTATCACTACTCCAACAAAATCTTGTGACTCAGCTTGCTCTATGCGTTCTTTTAAAATCAACATCTCTTTAGGTGTGATATGTGGTGAAGGGAGATTAAATATTTCTTCTGTTACCAATTCAATGTTCTTTGGTAAAGGTAAAAATTTATCTCCTAATGGATGCTTATCAGATAAACCAACCCCACCACTATCCCCTTGGGTCATAGATATCGTACCACCTGTGTGTAAAACAAGAACTCTTTTCATCATGTCACCTCATCTATTTTCTAGACTCATTATAAAGCAGTTTTTACAGTTAAAAGCTTAGACGAATAAATTCTCATTATTAACTCATGAATTTCTCAATCTTGTTATGTTTAAAACGAATCAATACAAAAACTAAAGTATAGATTATGGTAAAGCAAAGAAATGGAAATTTTAAATCTATCGAATGAAACAATGAATTCAATAGACTCATGATAACTGGAGCTGATAAAACACCTAAATTACAGCCAATAAAAATAACAGAAGTTGATTGATTAATATCCATGTCCTTTGCTATTTGTTCAATATGATTAAAAATGTATGGTAAAACCCAAGCGACAGGGACACTAGATATAAACAAACCAATCAATAACAATGTAAACGATATATCTGATAAATAAACCAATAAGTTAAACAATATATTAATTCCTAATGCCAAATAAATTATATTAAATGAAAAGCGACGAATAACTTTTTCAAAAAGAAATCCAGCAATAATTCCTAAAATCGGCATGATAGAAAGGTATAAACTTGTATTAACTTGCTCTCCTTTAATTTCTATAGCTAATGATGGAAATCTTACTGCTACTGCAATTGAATTCATCACTAAACTTGACGCAAATAATGCTGTAAGAAGAAGCGGAACTGTCAGCTTGAATGCATCCTTTTCTTTTTTTGTCTGTGACGCAATGTCCGGAACAAATCGGTAAAATAAAACAGCGATAGGTAAACTTAAAAAATAAATTAAATATGCATTTGTCCAATTACTTGTGATAAGAATTCCTGCAATAAAGGTTAGAATCATTTGACCTAGCCCTTCAACAGCATTTCTAATGCCTAAAAGCTCTGATCGTTTTCTACCATTATATAAACCATTTATAAAACTGACAGATAATGCATTGTACATCCCAAAACCAGCACCTAATAATAATCTACCTAAAAATATTAATGCATAACTATTTGGTGTGAATTTTGGTAATACACCACCTGTACAAACTAATAATAAGCCAACAACGACTGTTTTTTTCATGCCAATTTTTTTTGAGATACTGGAAGACAGTAAAATAAATATAATAACTGTGATACTTGGTATTGTACTGAGTAGCTCTGCTTTTACTTGACTTAATTCTAACGATTTTTTGATAAAAGGGAGAGTCCCATTTATTGATACACCACTTGTTAAAATAAACGAAATAGATAGAATCGAAATACTCGTTAATGGATTCATTTCAATCTTTTTTCTCACATACTTCACTCCTTAATAATCAACACCTTATCATACCATTTTTCTTTGTTTTCAGATAGACTTTATCTAGTGACTAATAACTCTTTAAAAGTTTGATAAAATTATGATATTTTGTTAAATCATCTTTTTTTAATGTTATTTTTTGTTATACTAATTAGTATGTATCAAAATGTAATTGCAATAGAGGGGACAACTCCATGAGGAAAAAACTACAATTTATTGATTTTAAAATTTTAATTCCATATATGATTCTTAACATTATTGGCATTATGATGATTTTTAGTGCTAGTTCTTATAAATTAAACCAACAAGGAAAAAGTATTTTTTCCATTGCAACAAAGCAAGGTATCTTTTTTATTATTTCACTTATCCTTATAGCCATTATTTATAAAACCAAATTACGAGTCTATCAAACCGATGTCTTTCAAAAAATTATGTTAGCTATCACCTACATTTTATTGGTTGCTACAAGTATTTTAGGCCTGGGACAAACCATTAGTGGAGCACAGCGATGGATTTCAATTGGAAGTTTTAGTTTTCAACCGTCTGAATTTGTCATGATTTCCACCATTTTATATTGTTCATTTATTTTTTCAAAACGACAAAAGTCAATTAATCAAAATTTTTTTAAGTCAGTCTTGGTGCCAACAGCCATTATCGGTGGCATGATTCTGCTAGTCTTTATCCAACCAAACGTTGGTGGAGCTGCAATTATCTTCTTCCTGTTTTCCATATTAATATTAGCAAGTGGAATTCCTTGGGGATATACTTTCTTAAGTTTTGGTGGCTTAGTTGTTTTCATTGGACTTGTTTGGCAAATCGTCATGTTTAATGGCGGGATGTTAATTCCTGAGCGTTTTTCTCACGTCTACAAACGATTTTCTGTTATGAGTAATCCTTTTGAAGATAAGTTAAATAACGGATTTCAGTTAGTCAATTCATACTTTGCTATCTACAATGGCGGTTGGTTTGGTAAAGGCTTAGGAAAAAGTATTCAGAAAAAAGGATTTTTACCAGTAGCTGAAACTGACTTTATCTTTTCTATTACTATGGAAGAACTTGGGTTAATTGCTAGTATCATTATCCTGATGATTTTATTTTATTTAATTCTCAGAATTTTATCTATTGGAATTAAATCAACCAATGCGTTTAACTCTCTAGCGTGTATTGGGATTAGTACGGCTATCTTGCTTCAACTATTTGTCAATTTAGGCGGTATTTTGAGTATCATGCCAATGACTGGTGTACCGTTTCCATTTATGAGTTACGGTGGTTCAAACTTAATGACCCTATCCATACTTGTCGGTATTGCATTAAATATCAGTGCTGAAGAAAAAAGAAAAGCTTTATACCAAGAACATCATAATAATTATCAATTACTCGATCAACAAAGACTGACTAACGAGATGTAGTTCTCACTAGTCAGTTTTTTATTTATCTATAATAAGCTGGTAGGATAAATTGCTCTTCTAATTCAAATCTTTCTGCTATATCTAATAACAGACCCTCATTTCCTTTAGCTGACATTAACTGAACACCAATTGGTAACCCATTATCTGCTATATATATAGGTAAATTAATCGCTGGTTGACCAGTCAGATTAGCAAGTTGAGTATATGGTGTTATTTGCAAGCTTTTATCAAACATATCATATACTAAGTTAGCTAATTCATGCTTATCTAATTCGTTTGCTGCGTACATACTTTTACGAATAGTACCACTTTGTAAATCATCAGTTATTTTGGGTGCTGTAGTTGTAGCACTAGGCGATAAAAACACGTCATATTCAGTAAACAATTCTTCCATTATTTTAGTCGAATCATCCCATGGATAAAAACTTTGCACATAATCTGAAGCGGATAATTTCTGACCATATTGATACAATGTCCAAGTCATTAATTCCATATCATTCATCGTTAGATTACGTTTTAAATTATTTTCAATTGATGACATCATTGCAGCAGTTTCACCACCATTCATCGTGTAATAACTTCTAATCAACTGCTCACCATTGATTGGGTAGTTTATTTCTGTAACAGTATGGCCTTCTTTTTCAAAAAAACGAATAGCTTTTTTTACTGCTTTTTTAGCCTCATCTGATACTTGATTTCCTACTGGTGAATCAAAACAAACAGCAATTTTTAAATGTTTTGTATCATGAACGTTTTCTTGTGGGAATAAAAAAGGAGACACTTGCTGTCTAGGTTTCAAGATAGACAACAGACTTCTTGCATCTCTTACAGATACACCTAGTACAAAATTAACAGAAGCCCCTTGCCATGCACGCCATTCGTTTGGGCCGGTTGTAATAACCCCACGACTTGGTTTTAATCCTAATAAACCGGAAAAACTTGCAGGAATTCGAATAGACCCTCCACCATCACTTGCTCCAGCAATTGGAACAATACCAGATGCGACAGCTGATGCTGCTCCCCCACTGCTTCCCCCTGCATGATAATCCTTATTCCATGCGTTTTTTGTTACGCCATGACATTCTGGATCTGTTACATTTTTAAATCCAAACTCAGGGGCATTTGTAACACCAAATGGAATAAATCCAGCAGATTCTATTTGACTGACATAGTTATCCGTTAAATGCGATCGATTATTCAAAAATAATTTTGAACCTGATGTGTTTAACCAGTCTTTTTTTTGCTGCCCGATATTTTTTAAAGGAAATGGAACGCCATAGAACGCTCCATTATAATCTGTTCTTGTAAGATTATCCTTTATTCTATCTAAATCAAGATCTACAAAACAATTCAACTCGTTGTTTTCTAACGCCTTTTTATACGTTTCATTCAGTAATTCATCTACTGAAACTCGCTTTTCTTTCACTTCATTTGCCCAATAAGTAGCATCCTTCATTCTTTTCACCTCATTCATTTATATAAGTACAGTTTATCGATTTAAATTATTTCTTACTACAAATAAACGTTATTAAGTTATGAATAGTTTCAAACACCCTATTTTCATTCCGTATAAAAATAATTTTGTTTAAATAAAAAAAGAAGGCTCTTAGTGTTGTATACCCTAAAAGTTAGACTTTTTAATCTATCTTTTTGGGTGCACTACACGACCTTCTTTTATTTTTTCTTTTTCTTTTTGTTCTTGTTTTTCATTTTTTTCTTGTTCTTTTTCATCATTTTGTTCATGGCCATTTTACCAAGTTTGCCTTTGACTCCGCCACCCATCATATTCTCAAGTCCAGCTGGCATATTACCTTTAGTCATTTGTTGCATCATTTTACGTGATTCATTAAATTGTTTAATCATTCTATTTACTTCAACAACTGAGTTACCAGAACCTGCCGCTATACGTCTTCTACGACTTGGGTTTAATAAATCTGGATTTTCTCTTTCTTCAGGAGTCATTGAGAACACAATGGCTTTTTTACGAGCCACATCTTTTGGATCAACTTGTAATTGATCAAGACCTGGTACATTGTTCATTCCAGGAATCATTTTAATCAAATCTTCTAATGGTCCCATGCCCATCACTTGGTCTAATTGCTCGATAAAATCATTAAAATCAAAGTTATTTTCACGCATTTTTTGCGCTAGTTCTTCTGCTTTTTCTTCATCATATTCTTTTTGAGCTTTTTCAATTAGAGTAAGCATATCCCCCATACCAAGAATACGACTAGACATTCTATCTGGATGGAATACTTCGATATCTGTTAATTTTTCACCAGTACCTATAAATTTAATTGGTTTTCCTGTAATAGCTCGAATTGAGAGTGCCGCACCACCACGAGTATCCCCATCAAGTTTTGTTAACACAACCCCTGTAACATCTAGCTGCTCGTCAAAACTTTGAGCAACTGTTACGGCATCTTGACCAGTCATCGCATCAACTGTTAGCAAGATGTCGTTTGGTTGAGCAAAATCTTTTATACGTTTCAACTCATCCATTAAAGTTTCATCAATATGCAAACGACCTGCCGTATCAATAAATACATAGTCGTTTTTATTCTCTTTTGCTTGTTCTAAACCTTGGCGAACAATCTCCACTGGGTCAACGTCAGTTCCCATTTCAAAAACAGGAATATCAAGTTGTTGACCAATTACTTTTAATTGATCAACGGCGGCTGGACGATACACGTCAGCTGCAATTAGTAAAGGTCTGGCTTTTTCATTTTGTTTCAGAAAGTTTGAAATTTTACCTGTAAAAGTTGTTTTACCAGCACCTTGTAACCCAACCATCATAACAATTGTTGGAATTTTTGGTGATTTATTTAAACCAACTGCTTCAGAACCTAACACTTTCGTTAATTCTTCATCAACTACTTTTACGATTTGTTGCGTTGGATTAAGAGACTCTAGAATTTCAACTCCGACAGCTCGTTCACCAACACTTTTAACAAATCCACGAACGACTTGTAAGTTAACGTCGGCTTCAAGTAGCGCAAGACGTATCTCGCGCATCATATCTTTAACGTCTTCTTCTTTTACCGTTCCTTTTTTCTTTAATTTGCTCATCGCTACTTGTAAGCGATCTGTTAAACTCTCAAAAGCCATATTTAAAACTCCTACTCTTCTTCTATTTCTTGAATATTATCTAATAATGCTTTAATTTTCTCTGTTTCGGGATAAGACTCTTTAAGTAATGATTTAATTTCATCAATCATCTCTTGTCTAACCACATAATTTGAATATAAATGTAATTTTTTCTCATATGTTTCTAGCAATTTTTCAGTACGTTTTATATTGTCATAGACAGCTTGCCTACTTACATCATATTCTTCCGCAATTTCCCCTAGAGAAAAATCATCAGCATAATATAATTCAATATAATTCATTTGTTTTTCAGTTAAAAGAGTTGAATAAAACTCAAATAAAGCATTCATTCGATTTGTTTTTTCGATTTCCATATCGCCCCTCCTCCAACTGATTCATATCATACAATCACTTTCACATTATACCATATTTAATTAAAGATATTTAGAGGAAAAAAACATAAAAAAACCCCATCCGTAAATAACATTATTTATTTTACAGATAAGGCTATCCCATTGGTTACTTATTTAAGTCGTTTCAACTAAAGTATTCGCAAATTCATTAATTTTTCGAATACGATGATTGATGCCAGATTTAGTGATTGGACCAGAAGGAATCATCTCTCCCAGTTCTTTCAAACTAATTTCAGGGTTTTCAAGTCTTACTTCAGCCACTTCACGTAATTTTTCTGGTAATTGCTCTAAACCAACTGTATCTTTAATAAGTTTTATGTTTTCGATTTGGCGTTTTGCCGCATCTGCTGTTTTGTTCATATTGGCATTTTCGCAATTCATCAAGCGATTCACTGAGTTGCGTAGATCACGAACAATACGGACATCTTCAAATTTAAGCATGGCATTAGTCGCACCAACTAAGACTAAGAAATCAGCAATTTCTTCTGCCCCTTTTAAATAAGTAATAAACCCAGTACGTCTTTCAACGACACGGCCATTCAAGCCGTAAAACTTTAGCATTTCACACAAATCAAGACATTGTTCTTCATACATCGAATAAATTTCTAAGTGATAGCGACTTGTCTCAGGATTATTAACAGAACCACCAGCTAAAAATGCACCACGAAGATAAGATCGCATTTTTTGTTCATTGCCCATAATATTATCTGAAACATGTGTGTTAAACATCACACCATCCATGATTTCTAAATCATTTAATATTTCTTTTGTCCCTTGTTTCAATCGAACAATATACACATTATTCTTTTTCAGTTTCATTTTACGACGTACTAATAATTCACTATTTACTTCATAGTGATCTTTTAATAATGTATAAATCCGTCTAGCTATTGCCGCATTTTCAGTCTGTACATTTAACACAAATTGTCGGTTGGCTAATGTCACCGAACCATTCATTCGAATTAAAGCTGCCAATTCCGCTTTTGCATGTTCTTTATGAACTTCTAGTGTTGTCAGTTCTTTTTTAACATCCGATGCAAAAGACATGTTGACCACCCCATTCTTCTAATATTTAGCTCCAAAAACCAAACGAAACAGCTCATCTACAACTTTTGCTCGGTCATGGAAAACGCCGCCGTCTTTTAATTCTAAAAAATCAGCAGAAATCACGCGACATCCTTCATCACGCAATCCTTTAAAATCATGTTTTACCTGTAATAAATACTCGTCATATACATCAGGATCAATATAATCTTCAGGTATTGGTTCTGTATTAACTAACACAGTATCAATAAATTGTTTTCCTAAATGATTATGTAATACTTTTACATGTTCCGCATCAGAAAAATGCTCTGTTTCTCCTTTTTGCGTCATAATGTTGCAAATATAAACGACTTCAGCTTCAGACTTACATACAGCTTCGCCAAGTTCTTTAATCATTAAGTTAGGTAAAATACTCGTAAATAAACTACCCGGTCCAAGAACAATCATATCTGCTTCACGAATACTTGAAATAACTTTTCTAGCAGGTTTTACTGGTTTACCATCTGCTGTATTGGTTACGTATACGTAATCTATTTTCTTTCTTTCTTTTGCAATAACACTCTCACCTGTAGCATTACTGCCATCTGAAAATTTAGCATGAAGCGTCATTGACTGCTCACTTGCTGGATAAATATGCCCGTCAACATGCATAAATTTACTTAATAACTGAATTGCTTCATAAGTACTATTTTTCATCTCAGACATCGCAGCGATAATTAGATTTCCTATCGTATGATTCGCTAAAAAATTATCTTCTTCTTTAAATCGATACTGAAAAATATCTTCATACATTTGTGGCATATCAGATAGAGCTACAAGAACATTTCTCAAATCGCCAGGAGGACTCATATTAATGCTTTGACGTAGAAGCCCACTACTTCCACCATCATCTGCTACGGTCACAATTGCTGTAATATCAGCACTTTGATCTCTCAAACCATGTAATATGACTGGTAAGCCCGTTCCCCCACCAATCACAACAATTTTAGGTTTTCTTATGCGATACGTTTTCATGAACGATTGATTGATTCCTTACGTTTCATCATATCTCTGTGGGTAATATTAGTCTTATAGTTTTCCGAAATTTTGCTTCCTAATCGCTCGGTTAAGGCAACTGAACGATGTTGACCTCCTGTACAACCAATCGCTATCGTCAAACTCATTTTTCCTTCTTTAATGTATCCTGGTAATATATCTAAAATTAAATCTTCGTATTTTTTATAGAAAGATTCTGTCATCTCTGAACTCATGACATAATCATACACTGGCTTATCTTTTCCAGTTAACGGTCTTAGCTCCTCAACATAATGTGGGTTTGGTAAAAATCTAACATCCATGACAATGTCAGCATCAATAGGCAAACCATATTTAAAACCAAAAGAGACCATTTCTACTCTAAAGGTATCAGAATCATGATTTTTAAAGTTTTGCATGATTTGTTCTCTTAACTCTCTTGGTGCTAGTTCAGTTGTATCTATGACAAGTTGTGCTTCCCCTTTTAACTCTTCTAAAAGGGCACGCTCTTTTTTGATTCCATCTGTTACTAAACCATCCATTGCAAGAGGATGGGCTCTTCTTGTTTCTTTATATCGTGATACTAACTCTTGGTCTGACGCATCCAAAAACATCACCGTCGTATCAACTAATTTTGTATTCTCTATTTCAACTAGCATGCTTTGAATTTCTTCAAAAAACGCTCGAGATCTTAAATCAATAACTAATGCAATTTTAGTGATTTTACCTGACTCTTTAATCAATTCCCAAAATTTTGGAATTAACGTTGGTGGTAAGTTGTCGATACAAAAGTAACCCATATCTTCAAAACTTTGTACCGCTACAGTTTTACCTGCACCACTCATTCCAGTAATGACTACTAATTGTAAACTATCAGTCTGGTGATCAGTCATATACATCACTCCTTCTATATTCTCTATTCTACATTATAGCATACCTGGTGTATCATTCGTGAATAAAATGTACAAAAAAGAGAATAAGGAACACATTCCTTATTCTCACAATTTTACTATTACACTTTTAAAAAGCGTCTCATTGACATAACTGATCCAATTGACCCTATCACTACACCAACAACTATTAATAAAGCATTTAATTGCCAAATTAAGTTACCTGGCGCAATTAAGTCATAGGAAGCATTAGCAATCATACTTTTCGTAAAGATGACATAAACTCTTGGGTAAGCGAATGTTACTAATAGAACTGGGATAACGGAACCTAAAATACCAATAAATGCTCCTTCTAAAAAGAATGGCCCTCTTATATAACTATTCTTAGCTCCAACTAAACGCATAATTTGAATCTCACGTTTTCTTGAAATAATGGTAATTCGAATGGTATTAGAAATTAAGAAGACTGCTACACCTAGTAAGAAAACAGCTGCAATTGTTCCCCAAAGTCTAATGTCTTTAGATAATTTAAATAACTTATCGGAATTTCGACCACCATAATCCGCTTTTGATACACTAGGTAATGCTGCTGCCGCTTTTTGAATAGATGGGATATCCTCAGCATCTTTTGCAGTTAAAATATACACATCATATAGCGGATTTTCATCTTCTCCAAACAATTTCCACGTATCACCTAATTTATCAACTAACTTTTTATATTCATCTTGCTTGCTCGAAAATGTTACTTTAGACACACCCTTGATGTCTTTTAATTTATTACTTAATTCCTTCACTTCATTATCAGGAGTTCCAATATCAACAAAAACTGATACATCGACATTATCTTTGATATCATCGGCAATTTTCGCCACATTTAATATGACACCCAAAAATATTCCTACAAGTGTTAACGTTACGGTCACAGCACTAACCGATGCTATTGTCATCCAGCCATTTCTTTTTAAATTTTTTAACGCACTGCCTAAATGTCTAAAAAAATTACTAATCATCGTAGCCATAATCCCCCTCATCTTGGTCTCTTGTAATACGTCCATTTTCTATAGCCAACACGCGATGACGGATTTCATTTACGATAGTGCTATTGTGCGTAGCCATGACGACCGTAGTCCCTTGATTATTGATTCTTTCTAATAATTCCATAATTTCCCAAGAATTTTCTGGGTCAAGGTTCCCTGTTGGTTCATCAGCAATTAATACTTTAGGTGTATTAACGATGGCTCTAGCAATCGCCACACGTTGTTGTTCCCCACCTGATAATTCATCTGGGAACACACGTACTTTATGCTTTAACCCAACTAAGTCTAGTACTTCTAAAACACGGCGTTTTACTTCACGCGGTTTTTTACCGATTACTTGCATAGCATAGGCAACATTTTCATAGACTGTTTTTTGTGGTAATAATTTATAATCTTGAAACACGATACCTATTTCGCGACGTAAGTATGGTACATTTCGATTTTTTATTGTTAATAAATCATAACCACACACATTAAGTGTCCCTTTTGTCGCGACTTCTTCTCGGTACATCAATTTAATAAAAGTTGATTTACCTGCCCCGCTTGGACCAACGACATATACAAACTCACCTTGATTGATAGTGATAGATAAGTTACGAATGGCTGTTGTCCCATTGGAGTATTTTTTTGTTACTTTTTTCATTTCTATCATAGATTTATCTCTCCAACCTGTTATTTTAAACGACACAATCTTATTCTCATACAGTATAACATGTCTTCTTTGGAATTTGATTACAAATATATATCAATTACTTGTTAACTGTCAAATAAAGTATTACAACTTCCAACGTAGGTAAGCATCAATAAACCCATCTATATCACCATCCATTATTGGTTGCGTATTTCCAACTTCATAATTTGTTCGATGATCTTTTACCATAGAGTATGGATGAAACACATATGAACGTATTTGCGATCCCCAGCCGATTTCTAGTTGCTCGCCCTTTATTGCCGCAGCTTCTTGTTCCTGTTTTTCTATTTCTAATTGGTATAATTTTGCTTTTAACATGCTCATTGCTTGTTCTCTATTTTTTAATTGGGAACGTTGAGCCTGACTAGAAACCACAAATCCAGTTGGAATATGTGTAATACGAACGGCTGAATCAGTCTTGTTTATGTGCTGGCCACCTGCTCCACTTGCTCTAAATGTATCAACTTTAATATCATCCGGTTTCACTTCAATATTGATATCATTCGCTAATTCTGGCATCACATCTACTGAACAAAATGACGTATGTCGTCTGGAGTTTGAATCAAATGGCGAGATACGCACCAAACGATGTACCCCTTTTTCTGATTTTAAATAGCCATAAGCATTGTATCCTTTAATCAATAACGTAACACTTTTAATACCAGCTTCATCACCAGCTTGATAATCAAGTGTTTCTACTTGAAAACCTTTTGATTCAGCCCACCTAGTATACATTCTAAGAAGCATACTACCCCAGTCTTGTGATTCAGTGCCACCTGCTCCTGGATGCAGCTCTAATACAGCATTATTCTGATCGTACTCACCATTTAATAATTGAGATAACTCGTAGTCTTCAACAATTTGAATCGTTTGATTTAATTTTTCTTCTAATTCTTTTTGCATCTCACTATCATTTTCATCTTCAACCATTTCAAGTAAAAGTTCTAATTCTTCATAGGCTTCTTCTGTATTTTTAAAAGTATCATATTGTGATTTTAACTGATTGACTTTATCTATAACAACTTGAGCTGATTCGTTATCATCCCAAAAACCAGGAGTCGCCATCTCATATTCACCTTCAGCAATTTGTTCCTCAAGTGATTCTAAGTCAAAGAGACCCCCTAAAATTAGTAATTTTTGTCTCTATTTTACTTAATTCATTTTTTATATCGCTTATTTCCATAAAATAATCTCCTTATTTTGTAAACAATTGAAGCGACTCAGTTAAACTAAGTCGCTCCTTGATTTATTATGATGGTTTACCATGGCAATTTTTATACTTCTTGCCACTGCCACATGGACATAAATCATTGCGTCCGATTTTTTCGTCAACACGAATCGGTTGTTTCTTCTCATCGTTAGATACTTGACCTTGTTCAACAGTTGGTTTTACCGCTTCACCTTGAGCAACTTGTTCACGTTGAACATTTTGTCTAATTTCTGATTTCATGAACAAACGTGTTACTTCATACTCGATAGACCCAACCATATTGTTGAACATGTCATATCCTTCTGTTTGGTAATCAACCAATGGATTATTTTGACCGTATGCACGTAAGCCAATTGATTCTCTCAATTGATCCATTGCATCTATATGGTCAGTCCATTTTGTATCAACTACTCTTAGAATAACAACTTTTTGGAATTCTATCAGTTGTTCTTCACTGCTTAAGATTTCAGCTTTTTCTTCGTAAATAGCTTTGGCTTTATCATAGATAAATGCTTTCATCTCTTCAGGTGTTTTATTTTCAAAGTCAGCAAAACTAATCGCATCTTCATGAGTGATTGTTGAACCAACAAAATCAACTAGACCTTCAAGATTCCAATTTTTTTTCTCTCCTTGAGTGTGACCATCAACATAACGACCAATTGTTCTCTCAACCATTCCTAATAATACTGGTTCTAAGTCAACATCTGACATGATTACTTCACGACGTTGTTTATAGATAACTTCACGTTGTTCACGCATAACATCATCGTATTGTAAGACGTTTTTACGTGTATCGTAGTTATTCCCTTCAACACGTTTTTGCGCTGATTCTACTTGTTTTGATAACATTTTACTTTGAATAACGGCATCTTCGTCTTCTAATTTCATGCGATCCAAGAATACTTTAATTCTTTCAGAACCAAAACGTTTCATTAAATCATCTTCTAATGATAAATAGAACTGAGACATACCCGGATCTCCTTGACGACCCGCACGTCCACGTAACTGGTTATCAATACGACGAGATTCATGACGTTCTGTACCAATAACAGCAAGTCCTCCTGCTTCACGAACCCCTGCTCCTAAACGAATATCCGTACCACGTCCAGCCATGTTTGTCGCGATTGTTACTGCGCCTTTTTGACCAGCATTCATAATGATTTCCGCTTCTTTAAAGTGGTTTTTCGCGTTTAAGACTTGATGAGGTACTTTTTCTTTTGTTAATAAATCAGATAATAATTCTGATGTTTCAACCGCTACAGTACCGACTAAGACTGGTTGACCATTTTCATGACGCTCTTTAATATCTTTTACTACAGCTTGGAATTTGCTTGATAAAGTTGGATATAATAAATCCGCTCTATCATCACGAATGATTGGTTTGTTTGTCGGAATCTGAATAACTTGCATGTTATAGATTTCTCTAAACTCTTCTTCCTCTGTTTTCGCCGTACCAGTCATTCCTGATAACTTTTTATACATACGGAAGTAGTTTTGGAATGTAATATTTGCCATTGTTTTTGTTTCATCTTCAATTTCAACGCCTTCTTTAGCTTCAATTGCTTGATGAAGACCATCCGAATAACGACGACCATCCATGATACGACCTGTGAATTGATCAACAATTAGTACTTTTCCTTCTTGTACCACATAATCAATATCTCGTAACATAATGTAGTTTGCACGAAGTGATTGATCAATATAATGAGTTAATGATGTGTTTTCAATATCGTATAAGTTACTTACATCAAAGTTTTTTTCTGCTTTAGTAATCCCTTGCTCAGTTAGACTAATTGTTTTAGATTGAACATCAATTTTATAGTCTTCTTCTTCAACTAATGTTTTAATGAAGTTATCAACTCTTGTATAATAAGCCGTTGATTTTTCTGCTTGTCCAGAAATAATCAATGGTGTTCTTGCCTCATCAATTAAGATTGAATCGACCTCATCCACTACTGCAAAGTTTAATGGCCGTTGAACCATTTGTTCTTTATAGACAACCATGTTATCTCTTAAGTAGTCGAATCCTAATTCATTGTTTGTTGAGTAAGTGATGTCACAGGCGTAGGCCACACGTTTTTCGTCAGAAGATTTTGAATTAATATTTAAACCAACTGTTAATCCAAGGAAATTATATAATTCACCCATTTCACTCGCATCACGTGTTGATAAGTACTCATTTACAGTTACAACATGCACCCCTTCACCAGATAATGCATTTAAATATACAGGCATAGTGGCAGTCAATGTTTTACCTTCACCGGTTTTCATCTCTGGAATACCACCTTCGTGTAACACAATCCCCCCCATCATCTGTACTTTATATGGAAATAGTCCCAATACACGTTTTGCTGCTTCTCTTACTACGGCAAAAGCTTCAAAAAGTAAATCATCTAGTGTTTCACCTTTAGCATAACGTGCTTTAAATTCCTCAGTTTTTTGTTTTAATTCTTCATCTGATAACTCTGACATTTGTGGTGCTAGTTTATCAATTTTATCAGCCATATGACCTAAGCGTTTTAAATCTTTTTTATCATTTTCAATTAATTGCTTTAAAAAATTAGCCATGAATTCTTTCCTACCCTCTCATCCTTATTCTCCTAGAAGTACTGACATCTTACATAATAAGGTCATCTTATACATTCTATCATTTGTTTATGAAAAATAAAACTCTTTAAAAAAAAAAAGGGACGATTAAGAGATATTTTTTTAAAATTTATCATTCTCAAACAAAATAACCATTATAAGGGCAAAATAGTAGCACTTAAACGGTCATTTTAATAACATTTTTAATACTGTTTCAATAATTTCGTAACATAGTTGTGATGCATATCTTCTGCTATTCGTTGTAAACTATCTTTTAATGTTTTACAAACTCCATTTGTTAACAGTTCAGAAACGATTTGTTTATAGACTTTTGAACCATATTTTAGCGCGGCTGCTTCTATTAAAGCTATGTATCCTTAGTCATTCTAATGATTGATCTCCATTTTTCCATATTTAAGCAATAGTTTAACATTTTCAAGATGGCCTTTTTCAGCCACTGAAATAATCACATTGCCACCAAAACGGTTATAAACTATCTAATTAGACGTTGCGTGTTGCAAGATATAAGATTTCTGCTTTACCTTTTGCTACAGTATATAACTTATTTGTTAACATCCACTCCAGCATTTATCGATACTTTTGCTATATCGACTTAATTATTATGTGTTGCAATAAATAACGGGGTTTACCTTTTGTCATACACGACACCTCTCTTTTCACTTACTAAAAGTAATTATAAAGAAAGTGTATCATACTATGCAAACCTTATCTATTTATCTGCCTAACCAAATAATTCATTAAAAAAATGGACAATACCATCTTCATCATTTGATTTTGTGGTAATGTCTGAAGAATCTTTCAACTCTTTCACCGCATTTTCCATTGCTACTCCAACACCTGCGTATTCAAGCATAGTCCTATCATTATGACCATCACCAAAAGCAATGACATCTTCTGGAAAAATTCCTAATGGGCGTAAAACAGTATCCAAAGCCTTTGCTTTATCGATACCTTTTGCCGTAGATTCAAAATAAAAATCTGCCGTAAAGACACAATTTAATGTATCTTTGAAAGGTTCCATCATTTTTTTATAATTTTCAGCTAAATAATTAGGTTCTCCTGCTGTCAAAATTTTATTAATTCGATAATCTAGAAACTCAGCCAAATCATCTTTTTCACACAATTTATAATGACCACCACGAGATTCATATTCAATAACATTAAATGGTGCATCTTTATAATCAATCACGCACCCAAAAACATCATTCACAAACATGTAATCATCTTTATCTATCATAGGTGACACTTTAAACTGTTTCATGTGTTCTAAGACCGCTTTTCCCTCTTCAATACTCATTGCCTGATTAAATAATTCCATATTTGTATGGCAATCAATCACTTTTGAACCATTATAAGATACAAGTAATCCATCATATTCAGCCATTTTTAACTCGTCAGATAATTGTAGCATCCCTGTAGTTGGTCTACCTGATGCCAAAATCAATTTATTTCCTTTTTGTTGCAAGTCAATCAAACAATTTTTCGTTGCTTCCGTAATAGTTTTTTGTGTGGTTAATAATGTTCCATCTATATCTAATACAATTGTTTTCATAAAACTCATCTCCTTGTAATTAAATACTACCACGATTTTTTTACGTAAGAGGTTTTATGAAACAAGTTGAAACATTGTTATCAATTTCAACTAAAAAGCTTAACTTATATTGAAACATCTATTTCAATTCACCATTCATTTTCTGATAATTAGCTACTTTATACTCTAGATTAGAGTCATATTCGCGACTAAATATTTCAGCATAAAGTAAGTCAAGTACCATCAATAAAGAAAAACGTGTCGAAAAAGAGGATAATTTATTGTAATGATTTTCGACTGAACTCATATATAATTTAATATCTGCAAACGTGGTTAAAGGATTTGATTGTGTTGAGGTGATTAAAATAATCGGTGTTTGATTTTTCACTAGTAAATCTACAACTGCTCGAGTCGTGTGTCCTCTATCACCATAAGAAATCACTAATGCTACATGGTCTGATGTGCTATTAGCTGCATATAAACGTTGGAGATAATCTTCTTGTGGTACTTGTATCACATAACCAATCTCTTGTAATTGAAACTGAAGATTCTGTGCAAAATATAAATTACCAGCTGATATGTAAACATCAACTTGTTTTGCTTGCATTACTAAATCTACGGCTTCTTTCAAAGAAGAAGCATTACTCACCTTTTTTGTTTCTAAAAGCGTTTTTTGTTATAACTTTTCCATAGCATTAATCATGGAATCTGTTGTTTCTAATTCTTTAATTGGATAATCTACATTTACGTCAGTTAACTCAACTCGTTCTGTAGACAAAGACTGTGCTAAAGCAACTTTAAATTCATTGAAACCAGGTTGATCTATTTTTTTAGTAAACGATAAACCGTTGCAATAGACACAAAAGCCTCATCAGCTAACTCTTTGGGAGAATAGTTTAGAACGTCTTGTGTATTAGCTAAAATATAGCTTACTAATGCTTTTTCATTTGGCGTAACATGCGTTAATCTTGATAAGTCATCTATAATGGTCATAAAATCCTCCACTTACTCATTGGGTTGTTATGGTAAATTTTATCATGGTTTTCTATATAAATAAAAGCCACCTAAAAAATAGGTGACTCGTCTTTCTTTATTATTTAATAAATTCATCGCTGACAACATGCCAGTCATCATGTCCATATATTGAACCTTCTTCAAGTTTACCATCAGCATTCACTCTGTATACAGCAACAAAAGTTTTTGCTGTATGTGCTGGATTCCAAGTGTACATTATGATTTCTGTTAATCCCTCACTACTTTGTTGCGTGTCAAAAGTTACTTCCTCAAAATCTAGAGGCTCTGTAGCCTGTGATCTTAAATAATCTTGTACCCATTTTATTGCTTCATCAGAGGTAATACTTTGTTTAGAACTACTTTGATCAACTGTGATTTTTGGTTTAACATCAACCTCTGATGTATCCATAAATTCTCTTGAAACAACCACCCAATTATTAATTCCTCCATTTGGATTAAAATAACCTGATTCTTCTAACTCACCTTTTGCATTGATACGAAAAACAGAATATTTATCTACCTCTTTATCTCTTGGTGGTAATACATCAATGTAGACAAGTTTGTCTGTATCATCAGTTCTAATATTCAGTCGCTTATCTTTCAAATCAGGATAGTTTTGATGTCTTTTATCCCACACTGCACTAACCCATTCTTCTACTTGATGATTTGTTAAACTGACTTCTTTCTTGCCACTTTCTTTTATCTCTGTTGAATCACTTTGACTTGAATATACTACTTCGCTAGAACTTGATGACGTGATTGGAGATTTATCCGTATTCTTTGAATTAGATTCTCGTGTGCCTAATACAAATAAAACAGCACCGATTATAACAACTAAGGCAATAATCCCAATGATACGGCTGGTCTTTTCTTTTTTCTCAATATCATCTAATATCTCTTGTAAGGCTAACTTCACACTTCTATCAGTCGCCTTTGCTATTTCTATTTTTAAGAGATATTTTCTATCTTTATTTTTTTGATTTGCTAACTCTTGTAGCAATCGATTCATATCGTTTGAATTATTATCCATAATACCCTCCGTAAATTTAATATCCACGATGAGTATATCATAGTATCTATTATGATTTAATGAAATGATATAACTATGTATATTCTTCTTTATGTCGCTTATCCATTTTTATAAGAATTCTTTGGTTTATTAGTTTATCTATTCAATATTTTTTTCTGGCTTTCGCTCTTGATATTTTCAACAATTTTTCTCATTTCTGTATAAAAATTATCTTTTTAATTTAAAAAAAATACCTGAGTTGATTTTCGAATTTAATCTTCAGTTAAATAAAAATCATTCAATTCATATGTCAACACTGGTGTGACTTCTAATTCGTATTTCGCTACCAAATCACATATTGTATCTCCATCAATCAGTGTAATCACTCTTGTACCAACTCTTGAAGCTTCAATGGCATTTTTAGTAAATGAAGATGTTGTAATAAACACGCCAAACTCTGCATTATGCTTATCCATAGACCCCCTAAACTTATCAATCTCTGGGGAAGAGACAGTTCCTTCCCACCTTTTGGCTTGAATAGCCACACGAGCTGTTCTAAACTCGTCAGATGTTATATAACCAAATCCATCAAGTCCTCCATCTGCTACAGTCTGAACACCAATCTTAGTATCTATCTCAACACCCATTTGTTTAACTAATCTTCGACAAAACAGTTCAAATTTTTTAGGTGACATAACTTTTAGAGCTTCTATTAATAATTCCCTCCAAGTATCAACAGGGCTATTGTCTAACTCAATTTCTTCATTTTTACTTGCTTCATTTTCATAATTATCTTGTAAATTATTGACAGCTAATTTTTTCTTCCGATTAGCTTCGAAAACAGGCTCTGATAATTGTCTTACCATCTCATCACTATTAAACAACTCTAAATTTATCGACTGTCCTTTGTCGGTAAGTTTAATCATGCCCCTTTTAGGTATCGTTATAAAATCAGCAAATTCAAGATTTCTAACAGCAAAATTAAACTGATAATCAAAAGGCTTATAGCTTTTACCTGTTTTTTTAGATACTCGTGTATATTCAATATAATCTTCAGGTATAGTCTCTGATGTTAATGTTAATTCTTTAACAACTTCCTTTTTACTTGCTTCTCCACCTAATGATAATAAACACCTGATTACTTCAGGCATGATTCTATCTTCTCTTTCTAACAATGGCACATTCATAAACTCTGGTATTAGATCACTCATCTTTAACTTCCTCTCATAACGATTCTTATATAAAATATATGACTAAACACATTAACTGCTACTCGTCTATATTATATCGTAGACAATATAAAAAAACACCCTCCAGTTTCCTAGAGGGTGCTCTACGTCCGAACAGTTTTAATTCCATTAGAATAAGCTATATTTAAACTTTAATTATTTGTTTTTTAAGTTGTAGAAAGATTGTAAACCTTTGTATTCAGCTACTTCACCTAATTGGTCTTCAATACGTAATAATTGGTTGTATTTAGCAATACGGTCAGTACGAGAAAGAGAACCAGTTTTGATTTGTCCAGCGTTAGTTGCAACTGCGATATCAGAGATTGTAGAATCTTCTGTTTCACCAGAACGATGAGATACAACAGCTGTGAATCCAGCTTCTTTAGCCATTTCGATAGCATCAAATGTTTCAGTTAATGTACCAATTTGGTTAACTTTGATTAAGATTGAGTTACTTACGCCCATTTCGATACCACGAGAAAGGATTTCAGTGTTTGTAACGAATAAATCGTCACCAACTAATTGAACTTTTTCGCCTAAGCGTTCAGTCAATAGTTTCCAACCATCCCAGTCGTTTTCATCCATACCATCTTCAATAGTGATGATTGGGTATTTGTTAACTAATTCTTCTAAATAATCTACTTGTTCAGCAGCAGTACGTTTTGCAGCACCTTCGCCTTCAAATTTAGTATAGTCATATACGCCATTTTCATAGAATTCTGATGAAGCACAGTCAAATCCAATCATAATGTCTTTTCCTGGTACAAATCCAGCAGCTTTAATTGCTTCTAAGATTGTTTCAACACCGTCTTCAGTTCCTTCAAAACGAGGTGCAAATCCACCTTCATCACCAACAGAAGTTTCTAATCCACGAGATTTTAAGATTTTAGCTAGTGCGTGGAATACTTCAGCACCCCAACGTAAAGCTTCTTTAAATGTAGGAGCTCCTACAGGGACAATCATAAATTCTTGGAAAGCGATTGGTGCATCAGAGTGAGAACCACCATTAATGATGTTCATCATTGGAGTAGGTAATACTTTAGTATTAAATCCTCCTAAGTAATGGTATAAAGGTACTTCTAAGTAATCAGCTGCAGCGCGAGCACATGCAATTGATACACCTAAAATAGCGTTAGCTCCTAATTTACCTTTGTTTGGAGTTCCATCTAATTCGATCATACGACGGTCAATTCCCATTTGGTCTCTTACGTCATATCCAATTAATTGTTCTGCGATGATGTTATTTACGTTATCAACAGCTTTTAAAACACCTTTACCTAAATAACGAGATTTATCTCCATCACGTAATTCAACAGCTTCGTGTTCACCAGTTGAAGCACCAGAAGGTACCATACCGCGACCAAAAGCACCACTTTCTGTATAAACTTCTACTTCAATAGTTGGGTTACCACGTGAATCTAAGACTTCGCGAGCATAAATATCTGTAATAATTGACATTAACATTTCTCTCCTTTAGGAATATTGTTTTTATAGCTATGGAAGGAATCTTCCATAATCATTGTACCATTTTCACGAATACTTTCAATTAAAAGCCCGTGAATTATTTAATTAATGACTCACCTGTCATCTCTTCAGGTTTTTCAATACCTAAAAGATCTAGCATTGTAGGAGCCACATCTGCTAAACGACCGCCATCTCTAAGAGTTGCGCCAGCTTTTGTAACAATAACAGGAACTGGTACAGTCGTATGAGCTGTATGTGGTTTTCCTTCTGGTGTTGTCATTGTTTCTGAGTTACCGTGATCGGCAAATATGATAGCAGATCCACCTTTAGCAATAATTGCATCTACTACTTTACCTAAACATTCGTCCACAGCTTCAATTGCTTTAATCGCTGCTTCTAAAATACCTGAATGACCTACCATGTCAGGGTTAGCAAAGTTTAAGATAATCGCATCATGTTTATCTGCTTTAATATCGGCAAGTAACGCATCTGTTACTTCATAAGCACTCATTTCAGGTTTCAAGTCATATGTTTCAACTTTAGGTGAGTTGATTAAAATACGACTTTCTCCTGGAAATTCTTCGTTACGTCCACCGTTCATGAAGAATGTTACGTGTGGGTATTTTTCAGTTTCAGCAATTCTTAATTGTTTTAATCCTGCATCTGATAATACTTCACCAATGACATTTTTCATTTCAATTGGAGGAAATGCCACTTCTGCTACAATACTTGGATTATATAAAGTCATTGTCACAAATTTAACATTTTCGGGATGATTTTTACGTTCAAAATGTTCCCACTCTTTATCAGTAAAAGCATTTGATAGTTGAATCGCACGGTCTGGTCTGAAGTTAAAGAAAATAACAGAGTCATTGTCTTTTACTTGTCCAACAGGTTTACCATTTTCTTCGATTACAACTGGCACTAAGAACTCATCATTTACTTCATTGTCATAAGATTCTTGGATAGCTTGCAATGGATCAGTCGCTTTCACGCCAATACCATCTACAATTGCTTCATAAGCTTTTGACACACGTTCCCAACGTTTATCTCTATCCATTGCATAGAAACGTCCAGAAACTGTCGCAACTTTTCCATAATCTAATTCTTTCATGACTTTAAGTAATTCTTCCATATAACCATAAGCTGAAGTTGGGGCTACGTCACGACCATCTAAGAAAGCATGTACGTAAGTTTCTTTTACGCCGTTATCTTTTGCCATTTTTAACAGGGCATATAAATGGTTTTGATGACTATGTACTCCACCATCAGATAATAGACCAAATAAATGAAGCGCAGAATCATTGTCTAACGCATGTTGAATCCCACTATTTAGGGCAACATTTGTTTGAAACTCTTTGTCTTCGATTGCTTTGTCGATACGAGTTAAACTTTGATAAACTATACGGCCCGCACCAATATTAGTGTGTCCAACTTCAGAGTTTCCCATTTGACCATCAGGTAATCCTACATCTAAACCAGATGCTTTTAGTGTGTTGTGAGGATAGTTATTCCAATAACGATCAAAGTTAGGTGTATTCGCTTGTGCAACAGCATTACCTGTAACTTCATCACGTTTACCATAACCATCTAATATAATAATTGCTACTGGTGCTTTTTCCATATTAGTTTAATGCCTCCAATAATGCTAAGAATGAATCAGGTTGTAAGCTTGCGCCACCTACAAGTGCTCCGTCAACATTTTCTTTAGCCATGTATTCAGCGATATTTTCAGGTTTAACTGATCCACCATATTGAATACGAACTTTTCCAGCTACGTCTTCTGAATAAAGATCTGCAACTGTTTGACGAACAACACCACAGATATCATCAGCGATCGTTGCGTCAGCAGATTTACCAGTCCCAATAGCCCAAATTGGTTCATAAGCAATAACTAAGTTAGATACTTGTTCAGCTGTTAAACCTTCTAATGCTGCTGTAATTTGCCCTTTAATCCATTCAGCAGTTTTACCTGCTTCATAAGTTTCTAAAGATTCACCACAACAAACGATTGGTGTCATGTTGTGTGCGATGATTGCTTTAGCTTTTTTATTGATGTCTTCATCTGTTTCGTGGAAATACTCACGACGTTCAGAGTGACCAATAATCACATAGTCAACACCTAAATCTTCTAGAGCTGCTGGAGACGTTTCACCAGTGAACGCTCCGTTGTCTTCAAAGTAACAGTTTTGAGCAGCAATTTTTAAATCAGTTCCTTTAGCAATGTCAACTAAATCTGTTAAGAATAAAGTTGGTGCGCCAATAACTGAATCCACTACATCGTTACTAGGGATTTTATTTTTTACTGCTTCAGCAAAGTCACGTGCTTCTGAAACAGTTTTATTCATTTTCCAGTTTCCTGCAATAATTGGTTTACGCATGTTCTCGACTCCTCATTAGTCTTATTTATCTGAAATAGATTCTACACCTGGTAATTTTTTACCTTCAAGGTATTCAAGTGATGCGCCACCACCAGTTGAGATATGTGTAAATTTATCAGCAAAACCTAATTGGATTGCAGCAGCTGCTGAATCTCCACCACCAATAATTGTAGTAGCATCTTTTAAGTTTGCAATAGCTTCACATACGCCAATTGTACCTTTAGCAAATGTAGGTAATTCAAAGACTCCCATTGGGCCATTCCATACAACTGTTTTAGCACCTTGTAATTCTTTAGTGAATAATTCAATTGTTTTTGGACCAATATCTAATCCTTCTAAGTCATCTGGAATATTTCCTTCATGAATTTCAGTTGGCGCATCATTATCAAAGTCTGCTGCACAGACTGTATCCACTGGTAAAATAATTTTTCCAGCTGCTTTTTCAAGTAATTCTTTAGCTAAATCAACTTTATCTAATTCACAAATTGATTTACCAATGTTTTTCCCTTGGGCTTTGTAGAATGTATAAGTCATCCCACCACCGATAAGGATTTTATCAGCTTTGTCAATTAAGTTTTCGATAACACCAATTTTATCAGATACTTTTGCTCCACCCAAAATTGCCACGAATGGACGTTTAGGTTCGTCAACAGCTCCACCGATAAATTTGATTTCTTTTTCCATTAAGTAACCTGCAGCTGAAGGTAAGTTAGATGCAATTCCAACGTTTGAAGCATGTGCTCTATGAGCTGTACCAAACGCGTCATTTACAAATACATCACCTAAAGAAGCCCAGTATTTACCTAATTCTGGATCATTTTTGCTTTCTTTTTTGCCATCAATATCTTCAAAACGAGTGTTTTCAACAACTAACACATCTCCATCTTTCATTTCGCTAATAGCTTTTTCAAGCTCAGCTCCACGAGTTTCAGGAACGAAAGAAACTGGTTTATCTAGTAATTCTGAAAGGCGAGCAGCAACTGGTTGTAATGATTTACCTTCTTTGTCCTCTTCAGTTTTTACACGACCTAAATGAGAGAAAAGAATTGCTTTTCCACCATGCTCGATAACATAATTAATTGTTGGCAAAGCTGCAACAATACGGTTATCATTTGTAATTTTTCCATCTTTAATTGGAACATTAAAATCAACACGTATTAAGACCTTTTTACCGTTTAAATCTAAATCTTCAACTGTTCTTTTTGCCATGCTTGTTGACGCCTCCTTATGAATTAACAAAAAAAGCGAGAAAGCGCGATTGCTTCCCCGCTTCGATAATCTTGATAGGGTGTATTAAAATTAAGCTAATGATGCGAAATATTGTAAAGTACGAACTAATTGAGCTGTGTATGACATTTCGTTATCATACCAAGCAACAGTTTTAACTAACTGTTTGTCGCCAACTGTCATTACTTTAGTTTGAGTTGCATCAAATAATGATCCATAAGTCATACCAACGATATCAGAAGATACGATTGGGTCGATTGTGTAACCGTAAGATTCGTTAGCAGCTTTTTCCATTGCTTCGTTAACTTCTTCAACCGTAACTTGTTTGTCTAAAACTGTTACTAATTCAGTTAAAGAACCAGTTGCAACAGGAACACGTTGAGCAGCTCCGTCTAATTTTCCATTTAATTCTGGAATAACTAAACCGATTGCTTTAGCAGCACCAGTTGTGTTAGGTACGATGTTTTCAGCAGCTGCACGAGCACGACGGAAATCACCTTTTGGATGTGGTCCATCTAATGTCATTTGGTCACCAGTGTAAGCGTGAATTGTTGTCATTAATCCTTCAACAATACCAAAGTTTTTGTTTAAAGCATCTGCCATTGGAGCAAGACAGTTTGTTGTACATGAAGCGCCAGAAATAACTGTTTCTTTTCCAGTTAAAATTTCATGGTTAGTGTTATAAACGATTGTTGGAACGTCATTTCCACCAGGAGCAGAGATAACAACACGTTTAGCACCAGCTTGTAAATGTAATTCTGCTTTTTCTTTAGATGTAAAGAATCCAGTACATTCTAAAACGATGTCTACGCCTAATTCACCCCATGGTAATTCAGCTGGGTTAGCGTTAGCAGTTACTTTAACTTCTTTTCCGTTTACTTTGAAAAATCCGTCATGAACTTCAACATCACCATTGAAACGTCCTTGTGTTGTGTCATATTTTAATAAATGAGCCAACATTTGTGCATCTGTTAAGTCATTGATTGCTACAACTTCTAATCCTTCAACTTCTTGGATACGACGGAATGCTAAGCGTCCAATACGTCCAAAACCATTAATACCTACTTTAACTGTCATGTGAGATTTCCTCCTTTAGAAAATCGAAAAAATTTATTTATTTTAAAGAGTTTCCTCTTTTAAAATCTGTTTTGCCGCTCCTTCATCTGTGATTAACCACGTCTGTTTAGGAGCATTTTTGATGTATGCTTCAATTGCTTTGGCTTTTGTTTTCCCGCCAGCAACTGCAATGACATACGGTATCTCTTGAAGATCTTTCATTTGAAGACCGATTCGAGGTATTTTATAGACGACCTCTCCGTCTTTATTAAAGAAGTAACCAAACGATTCAGCGACTGCCCCTTTATTAGAAAGCATTGCTAAATCACTTGCACTCATGTTACGACGTTTTGCCATATGAAGTGCACGTCCAATACTGTGAATCACAACGTTTGACTTAGATATCAACTCTAATACGCGTTGAACAGTCGGCTCATGAAGGAGTAACTCATACGTTTCAGAACTTACTTGTTCTGGCACATATAACACTTTAAACTCGCCACCTGTTTGCTCTGCCATAGTTGCACTTATTGAATTTGCTTGAGTTTGAATGGTTTCGCCAATCCCACCTCTTGCAGGAACAAATATATTGTGTCTTTCTGGTGTTTCTAGTCGGTACATGCATTGGCTCACTGTTGCCATTGTCGTTCCTCCCATGACGGCGATAATATTTTCACCATCTGGTAAACGAGTTGAAAGAATATCAGAGATTAACTCTCCGAATTTTTCTATTACTTTACGTTCAACATCACTATCTCCTGGTGTTATTAAGCACCTTTCAATATCAAGTTTACTAGCAAGTTTTTTCTCAAGGACACGATTGCCCGTCTGCTCTGCCATGACTATTTCTAAATCACTATAAAGACTTAATCCTTTTTCAGTAAGCGACATTCCAATTTTAGAGACCTCGATTAATCTGAGTTGTTTTAGTACCTCTGTTTCACTTCGAAGTATTCTCTCAGTTAAATTTACCTTTTCAGATAATTTTCTGCGTCCAACTGGTTGATTCCAATATATATTTCGCAAAATACGAAACCGTTGTTCAATCACTTGAATCATGTCAGGAGCAATCTGTTCAATAATATCAAAATCATCGCTCATAGATTATACTCCTTAAGTACAGGGACAAATTCAGTCCATGATAGACTTTTTATGACCCACATGTTGTATTTTGATAGGGTTGATGCAAAATAACTCATGATTTCGTTCAACCCTTACATGCTTATAATAACAAGTATGACTAAATAATACAAGCCTGACACTCAAGTTTTTGTTTAATAATCAAATCTTTTTCTCTTTGTTGACGATTGTATTCCTAATTCTTCACGATACTTGGCTACTGTACGTCTAGAAATATCAATGTTTTTTTCTTTCAACAGATCTACTAATTTTTGATCTGAAAGTGGTTTCGCTTTGTTTTCATCCTCTATTAACTCTTTTATTGTTTCTTTTATGTCACTAGTTGCGATCACGTCAGAAGAATTCTTTTGTTCTAATCCTGTAGTAAAGAAACTTCTTAATTCAAACACACCAAATTCTGTAGTTAAGTATTTTCCATTTACAGCTCGACTGATAGTTGACTCATGAAGTGATAGGTCGTTTGCGATCTCTTTTAGCTTCATGGGTTTAAGCGGGTGACTATCTTTTAGAAAAAAGTTGGATTGTCTTTTAACAATTTCTTTCCCGACTCTTAAAATAGTATCCCCACGTTGTTCAAGAGATTTTTTTAGCCATTCATATTCTGCTTTTTTTTCATTTAAATACTTTTCAACTTCTTTGTCACCTTGACGCGACATTCGTTCAAAGTAGTTTGATTGAAAGTTGACTTCTGGCTTCCCTGCTTTAGTAGATGAAATAATAATAGTATCCGTTTCTTTATCCACTTTTACAACTAAATCCGGATAAATTAAACTGTCCTCATCACTACTAAATATTGCTGCGGGATTGGGATGTAACTTTTGAATATAATCAAATATTTCTTGTATTTCTTTTAATGAAAGACCTAATTTTTTTTCAATTCGTTGCCATTTTCTATTTGCTAAATCATCAAAATATTCTTCTAATACAAGGTAAGCTTGATTAGGTGCTTCATCATCTCGCTCTGTTTGCAACATCAAACACTCTTGCAAGTTCCGTGCACCAACTCCGGCTGGTTCTAGCATTTGTATTAACGTCAATGCATCTAATACTTCAATATAACTGACACGATTTATAGCCATCGCTTCTTCTATAGAAATTGTCAAATAACCATTGGTATCTATGAACTCGATTAAAAATAAACTAATTTTCCTAAGTGGCGTATCTCGATAATTAAGATGAATTTGCTCAATCAAATAATGAAATAGTGATTGCTCATTTTCTGGTATTTGATTTATCCAATCTGTTGTGTCATTATCTTGCAACTTATTATAGTGACTGCTTTCTAAATACTGAGTATCCATATCGGAAACGGATACATCAATTAGCGGATTTTCTAACATTTTATCATTTAAAAAAGACAGGAGGTCATCAGTACCAAACTGTAACATCTTAATTGATTGTTGAAGTTGTTGGGTCATAGCTAATTTTTGAGTTTGAACTTGAGCTTGACCTTGTCTAAAATTCTGAGTAAACTTCATTAACCTTTCCTCCTTTTCATCTTGCTATTTAAGATATTTTTGGTAAACTAATAAAAGTAGATGCGCCCTTAGTGTAGTGGATATCACGCAAGATTCCGGTTCTTGAGACGGGGGTTCGATTCCCTTAGGGCGTGTTACTTTCTTTTTAAGAAAAGTATATCATAGTTTAGCATATTATTTCGGGGACAAATGTCCTTTTTCTTTACTTTTTATTTTTTTGACCTTTATTGACCATTTTTACGCTAAATTCTAGGTAGATTAAAAAGAGTATGTTAAAATATGACTAGTAGCGTTACTATTAGGAGGAATTTATATGAATTTAATACCAACAGTTATCGAACAATCTGCTAGAGGTGAACGTGCTTATGACATCTATTCTCGTTTACTAAAAGATCGTATTATTATGTTAAGCGGTCCTATTGATGATAACGTTGCAAATAGTGTCATTGCACAGTTATTATTTTTAGATGCTCAAGATCCAGAAAAAGATATTTACCTCTATATTAACTCACCTGGAGGAAGTGTCTCTGCTGGTCTTGCCATTTATGACACAATGAACTTTGTCAAATCTGATATCCAAACCATTGTTTTAGGTATGGCAGCCTCAATGGGAAGTTTTCTATTATCGTCTGGAACAAAAGGTAAACGATTTGCATTACCAAACGCAGAAATCATGATTCATCAACCTCTTGGAGGAGCTCAAGGGCAAGCGACAGAAATTGAAATTGCAGCTCGTCACATCCTTAATACAAGAGAAAGATTAAATAAAATCTTAGCGGAAAACACTGGACAACCACTTCAAATCATCGAAAGAGATACTGACCGTGATAACTTCATGTCAGCTGAGGAAGCAAAAGAATACGGCTTGATTGATGAAGTAATGGTTAACAGTGCTGCCTTAAAATAAGGAGATAAGTCAATGGGGACAACAAAAATCGACACAACAAAAGTAACTAGCTCTGTTGGAATCAAAATTGGTAAATCTGATGCACCAAATTTATTGTTTGAATTTGTTAATCTACGTTGCCCATTTTGTAAACAATGGTGGGATGAAAAATTAGATTTAATCTCAAAAGAAGTGAAAAACGATAATCTACATTACGTGATTAAACTTTTTAATAAAGATTCTGCTAGTTTATCATTAGGTAATGTGATGCATGAGTATGTGCCCAATAATGACCAGGCAATTAAAATCATCACTGATATCTACAATACTCAAAGTCAATGGGGAATTCTTGGTTCACCAGAAGAAGTACGAGCGTTTGCTGAGACAACTCTCGGCTTAACTAAGCAACATAATGATAAAATGTTACAAGACGTTATGGAAGAAGCTGTAAACGCCAATGTGCACTTTGTTCCAACTTTAATTGTTGATGGGTTTGATTTTGATCAAAAAATATCCAATGACGATTTTCTTTCTTTATTACGATAATGAAAATAAAAAGTATCTATCTTAATCTCGCTTTTAGTAGCAGACCTTGATAGATACTTTTTTATTCTGTAACAGTTGGCATTTGTGGATTTTTTTGTTTGACTACATATGGAATAGATAAATAAAATGCCGTGCCTAACCCCACATGACTCTTTACGTTAATCGTTCCATTATAATTTTCTATAAGTTGTTGAGCAATAGATAGTCCTAAACCATTACCACCTGTGTGTCTTGCTCTTGCTTTATCCACTCGGTAAAAACGATTAAACACTTTTTCAATTTCCTCTTCAGAAATCCCCTCTCCAAAATCTTGAATCATTAAGTCAATATTTTGATAAGATTTTGATGCAGAGATAATCACTTCTTTTCTATCTCTCGAATATTTCACCGCATTATCTAATAAAATAATCAGTATTTGTTCAAAGTGATTACGATACATTTTAATTTCAACCGAATTATCTAAATCATCGTCATCTAGATTAAAAACAAATTCAGGATAAAGCATTTGAAAATTATTTACCGTTGTTTGGATTGTTTCTTTTGCTAAACACGTTTCATTTTTATAATGAAACTCAGATTGCTCGGCTCTTGATAAATCGAGCATCTCTTGTACCAAACTTTTCATACGAGTGATTTCTTGTAGTGAGGCACTCAACGACTCTTCCAGCACTTCAGGATCATCTTTTCCCCATCTGTTTAGTAAATTCAAATGTCCTTCTATGACTGCTACTGGTGTTCTTAATTCATGTGAGACATCTTCAACAAACTGCTGTTGTTGCGTAATAAATCGCTCCATGCGTTCAATCATATCATTAAAGGCTTTAGCTAAATCATAAATTTCATCATGTGATTTTGGTACTGGCATTCGAAGACCGGTCTTATGTGCCGTTTCAATATTATTTAGCGTTCTTACCATTTTTCTAAGAGGGCTTGTAAAATAGCTTGATAATAAAAAGCTCATCATCACACTAACTAATAAGCCGCAAATACCGATAATTACGAGATTTTTAAGTAATTCTTTGCGATATTTGTAGTAAAATCCTAAATCATAAAAACCTTGCGCATAACCCATCAGTTTACCTGTTTGATTAGAATAAACTGGCTTTAATAAAACCAAACCTGTAACATATTCATAAGTTTTGATTGTCGTTTCAGATTGAGCTTTTTTATCGAATGGTACATAGCGATTTTTTGTTTCAAATACTAAATCACCATCTGCATTGTAAACTTTTAAATCCATTTCTGGTCGTGAGAGTTCTGAAATGAAACTATTTAAATTCATCATAGTTGATTCTAACGTATTAGCACCATAATACCCATCACCGACATATTCTTCAGTTGATTCTTTTAGATAAAAAACAGAGCTATTAAAACTTAATGGCTCTGTTCCTCTAGATAATCGGCTAGTTACCTCAGATATTGTTCGATTAAAGGTCAGCTCTTCTTGCTGAATCATTAATCGTGAACTAATTTGATAAGAAATAACTGCAAACACAGCAAATAAAATTGATATCACTAATGATGTTAGAATGGTCCATTTCAACGTAATTGATTTCCAAGAAAATTTAGTGGGCCAATTAAATTTTCTTTTAAGCTTATTTATCACGATCTCATTACATACCCAGTTCCACGAACAGTTTGGATATAACTATCTTCACCTGGAACATCAATTTTATTTCTTAAATAACGAATGTAGACATCTACAACATTTGTTTCTACTTCAATTTCATAGCCCCATACTTTATTTAATAACACATCTCTAGAAAGTACGACATTAACATTTTCCATTAAAATAAGTAATAATTCGTATTCTCTTTTAGTTAGTTCAATGATATCGTCACCTCGGCGAACCACCCTATTTTCTTTTTCAATTGTTAAGTTCCGATAAGATAATGTCGTTTGTTTCGTCACATTTTTATCACCTTCGATATCAATTCGGCGAAGTAACGCTCGCAATCGTGCTAGTAACTCTTCTATAGCAAACGGTTTAACAATGTAGTCATCTGCTCCATGATCTAAACCAGATACTCTGTCAATGACCGAATCTCTTGCTGTCATCATAATAATAGGCGTATTTTTCACCTGACGAATTCGACGACAGACTTCTAAACCATTTAACTCAGGTAACATTAAATCTAATAAAATCGCATCCCAATCTTGTGATAACGCTGCTTCTAAACCGGTACGTCCATTATAATGAACTTCTGTTTCGTATTTTTCATGCTTTAGCTCCAATTCCACAAAGCGAGCTAAATTTTTTTCATCTTCAATTATCAAAATCCTATTTGACATAAACACACATGCCTTTCTCGTATACTTATATATTTCTTCATAGTCTCACTCATTATAACGATATTTTGATTAAAAATCTATTATAATTATGTCATAATTTTTATAAACTCAATAATATTATAGGATAGATGCCTATTATCATTATTTTATTTAGTTAAAAAGATATGTTAATTGAACGATTTTCTTTAAAAAGAACAACCTATAACAGATTGTTCTTTTGTTTTCTATTCAAAGACAAATTGATTATGATACAACTCCGCGTAAAATCCATCTTTATTTATCAAAGTATCATGCGTACCAACTTCTATAATTTCACCTTGATTCAATACTACAATAAAGTCTGCATCTAGTATTGTCTTCAACCTATGGGCAATGACAAAACTAGTTCGACCATTTATGACAGTTTCCATTGCTTTTTGAATCCGACTTTCAGTCACGGTATCAACATTACTTGTCGCCTCATCTAATATTAATAAATCTGGATTCGTGATAATTGTACGAGCAATACTAATTAATTGTTTCTGTCCCACACTGAAGACACTATTTTCATCACTAACAAGGGTATCGTAACCATCTTCAAGTGATATAATGAATTCATGAATGTTCGCTTGTTTAGCAGCAAATATGACTTCTTCATCTGACGCATCTGGTTTTCCAAACTTGATATTCTCTTTAATTGTGCCAGAAAAAAGAATGGAATCCTGTAGAACAATCCCAATATGTGAACGTAAACTATCTAATGTCACAGCACGAATATCACGGCCATCTATCGTAATACTACCAGAATCCACGTCATAGAAACGATTTAATAAGTTCATGACAGTTGTTTTACCTGAACCAGTCGGACCAACTAATGCCACCATTTGTCCTTTCTTAGCTTCTATCGAAATATCTTTTAAAATTGGACGATCTTTTTCGTATGAAAAGTCAACATGTGATAACGTCACATTTTTATGTAGGCCTGTCAATGCTTCTAGGTGACTGTCATTTGGTTCATCCGGCTGAATGAACACTTGATTCAACCTCTTAGCTCCTGTAAATGCCAACTGTAACATACTAAACTGAGAAGAAATTTGAGTGAGTGGCATATAAAACTGTTGTGAATATTGAATAAACGTCACAATTAAACCTAATCCTGCTGCTTTTTCAATACTTCCACTATTGACTAACCAACCACCAGCGAAAATCACGATGGCAGTATTTAACAAGGAAATACCTTGCATGGTTGGAAATAATAGACCTGAGTATACTTGTCCTTTAAATGTTGCTTCTTTTACTTCATTATTTACCTTTTCAAATCCCTCGATTGTTTGGTCTTCTAAACCATTTGTAATAATCACTTTCTGACCTGATATTTTTTCATCAATATAACCATTCAAACGTCCGACACTTTCTTGCTGAATGCCAACTTTCTTTTCAGCCTGTTTGATGATGACAACTGCAAAAATAATTGCAAATGGTGCCATACCAAGTGTAATCCATGTCATCTGAGCATTTTCTCTAAACATCATGAACGTCACACCAATTAACATCGACACATTAGTCAATACTTGAATCAGTGCTTGATTCATTGTATTTGATATATTATCTAAATCACTGGTAAAACGGCTCAAAATATCACCATGTTGATGTGTATCGAAAAAACGAATCGTCATTGTTTGTAACTTCTTAAATAAACCAATTCTCATACTATTCGTTGATTGGCCTGTCACACGAGACATTAATATATTTTGAATAAACATTGAAATAGCATTTAACACATATAAACCAACTAATAATTTTATCACACTCGTAAACGGTGATTTATCTGCGTGTCCTACAGACATATAAGTGCCCGCATATTTCGCTAATTCTTCTATTGCTTTACCAGTAAATTGGGGTGCCTTAACTTGTAGGTAAGTTGAGAAAATAATTGCGACAATAATAACAAAAAACTTCACTTTATAGACTTTTAAATAGGTCCAAAAGAATCTTAATACACTGGGTTCTTTTTTAGTCAATTTCCTCAACCTCCTTTGATTTTTGTGTGTCATAGATTTCTCTATAGACCTCACTTGTTTGTAAAAGTTCTTGATGTGTTCCTTGTGCAACTAAATGACCTTCATCAAGCACTAAGATAGTATCTGCCTGAACCACAGAAGAAATCTTTTGTGCAATGATGAATACAGTGGTATCAGATAATTCTTTGGCTAAAGCTTCTTTGACTAATTTTTCACTTTTAGCATCTAATGCACTTGTACTATCATCTAAAATCAATACTTTCGGATGACCAATCACCCCACGTGAAATGGATAACCGTTGTTTTTGACCACCTGAAAAGTTTGATCCTCGTTCTTCTACTCGGCTTTCAAACCCATCCATTTGACGCTCGATAAATTCATACGCTTGTGCAATAGTTGACGCACGATACAATTCTTTTTCATCAGCATGCTCATCTCCATGGCGAAGATTGTCTGCAATGGTTCCAGAGAATAAAATTGCTCGCTGTAAAACAATCGCAATCGCGTTTCTTAATTCTTCTTTGCTCACATGTTTTAGGTCAGCACCACCAACCTTTATTGAGCCAGTAGTTGGGTCATACATACGGGCCATCAATTGCGCTAGTGTTGATTTACCTGACCCTGTTGCTCCGACTATCCCAACTGACATACCATTATCAACTTTAAACGAAATATCTTCTAAAGTTGGCGTATCATCACCAGCATAAGTAAAACTAACATCGTGAAATGATACATCGCCATTTTTAATTGGTTCTGATTCATTATCCGGTAAATAAGTCAATGTTGGTTTTGTTTCAAGAATATCATTTAAACGTTTAATCGAAACCATCCCACGTGAAGCCATCATCAGCATCATGCCACCAATAATAATACTCATCATAATCTGCATTAAGTAATTCATAAATGATACAACCGCACTAATGGCCTCAATATCTGTCTTAGCTAAATTAGCTGTAAAATAGATAGACATGACAATCGCTAAGTTCGAGATTAACATGAATGTTGGAATCATAATTGAAAATAAGTTCCCCACCGAAATCGTATGACTTGTTAGTTTTTCAGATACAGCAGAAAATTTATTAATTTGATTTTTTTCTTGAACGAATGATTTTACCACTCTCATTCCGGCTAAGTTTTCTTTTGCTATTCCATTACTTTTCTCTAGGTAGTGTTGAATTTTGGCGAAATGTTTTCCCATCATACTAAAAACAATCATCACTGTTAGAACAACTAAAACAACTAATAAAATAATAATCCACCATAACTTTGGTAAAGTCATCATCGCTAGAATAAAGCTCCCGATAAACATAATGGGAATTCTAAAGATACTTTGAAACATCATCATGACGACATTTTGAATTTGAGTAATATCGTTTGTCAAACGGATAACAAGATTGCTTGTCGAAAATGTTTCGATATTTTCAAACGAAAACTCTTGTACCTTTTTGAACCCATCTGACCTAATATCTGAGGCGACTTCTTGAGATAATTTCGCAGAAAAAATTGTATTTAATATTCCTGCAACTAAACCAAATAATGCCACTACAATTAACATGATGCCTACTTTTTTCAACTCAGATTGATTTTCAGTCATGATTGAATTCATAATTTTTTGTAATAATTTTGGTTGCCACAACTGAGAAGCAACCATGATAACCGTCATAAACAAAGATAAACTGACTAAAGACTTATTTTTTTTTAATTTTGTTATTAAAATCCTCATTCTTTTCCTCCTTTTTACTATCAGAGATTATGATACATCAATAAAAAAACAACTTCTACTATTATGTTTTATACCTCTCACATTTTATTAATGATATTTGAAACAAAAAACTACTAAGCAATTAACACTTAGTAGCTAAACTTTATTGTTTAGAAAATATCACCATTAAAAATGGAATTTTTAACAATCACATAATCAACTTTACGAATGGCTTCAACATCTTTACCGCCCGCGTAAGAGATAGAGGATTGTAAATCTTGTTGCATTTCATTTAGTGTATCTTCTAGTTTCCCTTTAAATGGTGTCCATATTTTTTTACCTTCAACGTTTTTATGTTCACCTTTTTGAAATTCAGAAGCACTACCAAAATACTCTTTGTACAATACGCCATCTTCTTCTTTCATTTCACCAGGAGATTCTTCGTGTCCAGCGAACAATGAGCCAATCATGACCATCGTCGCACCAAAACGAATTGATTTTGCAATATCTCCATGTGTTCTGATACCGCCATCAGCAATCAAGGGTTTTCTTGCTGCTTTACTACATCTTCTAAGTGCTGCAAGTTGCCAACCGCCAGTACCAAATCCTGTTTTAAGTTTCGTGATACATACTTTACCAGGCCCAATCCCAACTTTTGTTGCGTCAGCTCCAGCATTTTCTAATTCCCTCACTGCTTCAGGCGTTCCAACATTTCCAGCAATGACAAATGTTTCTGGTAATTGTTTCTTTAAATGTTTAATCATATTAATCACTGAATCAGAATGACCATGTGCAATGTCAATGGTAACATATTCAGGGATTAAATTTTCAGCTTTTAGTTCATTAACAAAATCATATTCTGTTGGCTTAACACCTACACTGATTGAAGCAAATAATCCTTTGTCATGCATATCTGTAATAAATTGTTTTCTAGCTTGTTCATTAAAACGATGCATGATATAGAAGTATCCATTTGATGCTAGATATTCAGCAATTGGTTCATCTATAATCGTCTGCATATTAGCTGGTACAACAGGCATCTTAAATGATCTGCCACCCAATGTCACTGTTGTATCGCATTCCGAACGACTAGATACAATACATTTGTTTGGTACTAATTGAACGTCTTCATAATCAAAAATCTTCATTTCCATCCTCCTAGAGAGTCAAAACGTGATATTGGGAATAAAAAGACGAATATTTATTTAAAATTTTTTAAATAATGTTTCCTATTCCTATGATAATCTACATCATTATAGAAAAAAAAGCAAGAACTTTTATGAAAGTTCTTACTTTTTTCCAATATTGTTCGTGTTTACTTGAAAATCATTAAAGATTTTGTGTTTTCATAAAGTGTAATGAAATTAAAACGAAAATTAAAGTAATTACTACAACAATCAAATTATTCATAATTAAAATCCCTGTCATCGAAAATCCTAATGATGTAGGAATAATAGATAACGTATTTGTAATAACTCCTTGTAGCATAGATAATCCCATAAATAAGAAGATGGTTAAATTACTTCCTTTTAGCATAATAGTAGCTGTTGCAATTATCACAAGACTGTTTATGTATGAAATAAAACTAGAGGCAATCACTCCTAAAAATGAAAAACCAACGGTATTAAATCCTGCTGAGATTCCTGATAAAATGGTTTGGATATCAACTATTTGCTGGAACCTGAACAAAATAAGTGCTGATGGAATGAATACAAGTATTAGCGTTAATATAATATTCCATAAAAATATCGCACCTAGTTTAGCGAAAAAAAGTTGTGTTCTATTTACTCCCGAAGAAACCAACATACTCATGACATTGTTTTTATAATCCATTGAAACTAAATGAAATGGATAAACAAACATAAAAATCATATTAGCAAAAATAGTAAAAACTAAGAGGATAATCATTAATCCAAATAAATAATCATTTTCAAGTCTATTGACCTGGTTTATATTATCAAAAACATTCATAAAATATACTGTTAGAAGAATGTTGATAATGGCTAATATACCCGTTGTGATAATATACGTTCTGTCCTTTGTATATTTAAATAGTTCCATCTTAAAAATCTGAGTTGCTGTCATTTAGTTGTTGCCTCCATTCAAATGATTATCTAAGAGTGTGACTTTTTTCATTTCTAATATCTCGATGTCTTGCTCATTTAGTCTCTCTTTTACTTCAGACCATCTCACATCTTCAATATCTAGTCTTACACAGCCGTTTGATAATACTTTGGAGTAATAGTTCATGTCTTCTAAAATCACCAAGAAAGCCTCTTGATTTGATGTATCGATGTCTCGAATTTTTTTATCTTCCATTTCAGCTAATGATAGTTGTTGCACTTTTTCACCATTTTTCAAGATCACAACTTCCTCGCATAATGTTTCAATATCGCTTTTTACGTGAGATGAAATGATTAACGTCATTCCTTCTGAAGTCATTTTTTTAAGATAAAACTTAAACCAATCTACTGTCTCAGCATCTAACCCACGAAATGGCTCATCGAGAATTAATATTTTAGGATCATGTAATAAGGCGATTAATAAAATTAGTTTTTTTATTGTACCGTAGGAATAAGTTTTTACTTTTCTACCTAAAAATTCTGAAATATTTAATTCTCTTGCAAGAGCTTCTGCTTTGTTTACATCAAATTCTCCTCTTAATCCAGAGAAATACTCAATATTAAACCAACCTGTTCTTTCTTTATAAACAGAAGCTCCATCTAACACAATCCCTAGATTAAATAGAATGCTATTATCGTCGCGAACTGACACGTTATTAATTTTAACATCACCTTGATAGTCAGTAATGATATTAGTCATACATTTAAAAAGAGTAGTTTTACCTGCACCATTTGGGCCAATCACTCCATATGATTTTCCCCTTTCAAAGATTAAATCATCAATTGATAGTACTTGTAATGAGCCATATTTTTTTTCTAACTTTGTTATTTTTATATCCATATTTCTATCCTTTACTGTTTATAATAATGTAAAGCCTGAAGCTTGATATAATTCATACCATTCTTTTCTTGTTAACCTGATATCACTTGCTTGAGTGATATCTCTAATTCTACTTGGATTCATACTGCCAATAATTGTTTGAATATTAGCCGGATGTCGACTAATCCAAGCTGTCGCAATTCCTGTTGATGTAACTCCATAAGATTCTGCAAAGTTATTTAAACATTCATTTAACTCTTTAAAGTTAGGATGATCTATGAATACTCCATCAAAATAACCAAATTGATAAGGAGACCATGCCTGTACAGTCATTTTCTTTAACCTCATATAGTCTAAAACTGCTCCATCTCGATTGATTCCCAATTCATTTTCCATATTTACATTCATTTGACTAGATACCATGCCAGCATGTTGTAATCCAAACTGTAATTGATTAACAATTAGTTTATCTGACATTGATTGTTGCAATAATTCAACTGTGGTTGGTGCAAAATTACTGACACCAAAATATCGAACTTTACCAGCTTTTTTTAATTGGTAGAAAGCCTCTGACACCTCTTCAGGTTCCATTAAAGCATCAGGACGATGTAACGCTAATACATCAAGGTAATCTGTTCCTAAACGGGTTAAACTGCCTTCAGCAGATTGAATAATATGCTCTTTAGAAAAATCATAGAAACTTTTTCTAATCCCACACTTTGATTGAATAAAAATATCTTCACGTTTAACATCTATTTCTTTTATTGCCTTAGAGAAAATCGCTTCCGACTCTCCATCTCCATAAATATCAGCATGATCAAAAAAGTTAATTCCTGATTCCAAAGACGTTTCTATTACTTCTTTTGCTCTTTCTTTTGATAAACCAGCCATTCTCATACACCCAAGTGCAAGTTGTGACGCCATGATATTAGACGTCCCAATTTGTAATAACTTCATCATAATTCCTCCTTATATTTGTTGATCAATTAGCTCTAGATTTAAACGATTAATGTAAACACGCAGCTCTTTTCTAGCTAATTCAAATTTCCTATCCAGCAACAATAGAGATACTTTCTGACCCAACTGTTCGGTTTCTTCATATAAAAAATCAATCGACGCATTAGGAAATTTTACAAGCTTTATGGCTGAAACTTGCGTCATGATAGTTTTTTTCATTAAGTCATTACTCAATGGCACTAAAAAACATTGCCAAAACTTGTCATAAAACTCTTCTTTATTTAATTGTTTGTTTTTATTTATCTCGACTAATGATAGAAATGCTTCTCTATCAACCATGTATTCTTTAATTTGAAGCTGGAATAAATAGTGTGAACAAAGAAGTTCAATTAGTTGTGTTCTTTCAACAAACTCTTTGTTACTAATTTTATTTTTACTAACAATGACGCCTCTATTTGTTTCTTTTTTTAAATATTTTTCCTGAATTAGCTGTGCAATCGCTCCTCTAATCGGTGTGCGACTAACAGATAAACTATTTGCCAAATCTTGTTCAATAATATGATAGCCATTTAACCATGTATCTGTCTCAATTTGCTGTTTGATATAATCATAAACTCTCTTTTGTGTTTTACCTTTTTTCACTCTGACCATCCTGAACATTTACAGAATCACTAATTAACCCTGTATATTTTATTTCTTGTAAACTTTCTTGTAAATTAGTTGGATATACTTGTGCAAAAGCATAAATATTTTCGTATCGAAATCCTTCATAAATATAAAACTGCCATTTATTCTTTTTATCCATTAGATTAGCAATATCCTCTTTTTTTTCTTCACCGATTGGTAAAAGATATGTAGGCGATAATTGCGTCACTGGTGGAATCATAAAATTACAAATGCTTTTAATATGCATATCAAAAATTGATAAATTACAAGATGTCATCGTTAAGATATCGTATTCTTTTGGAAAAATAGAAATATTATTGACATAAAGGTTCCCTTCTTTTGTTAAAAAAAAAGTCACTTTTACTGTACCTGAAACACCTAACTCTGAAGCAATGACTTTAGTAATTAGTTCCATTTGAGTTGTACTTTCTTTTTTCAAATCATCCCATTCATCAAATGATTGAATATAAAACAGATCATTGACATTTGTCTTTTCCATTCTCATAAATGGGAAGATAGTATAATATCCTTCGTCATTAACACACAAAGTCACTTCCCATTCGCTCTCAACTTCTATGTATGACTCAACTATACAGAGCCCTTGTTGAATTAAAGGAACTGCCTTATTTATCTCATAAGCACTATGAATAACTAAACTACTGTCCTCATTGTAATGACGACGGTTCTCTTGCTTTATAATACATGGGTACCCAATTCTTTCAGCCGCATCATAAATATCTGATACCACAACAGCCGATTCATATGGTGTAATATTAATCGAATGAGCATCTAAAAACTGTTTCTGTAGATAACGATTTTTTATAATAGAATGCGAATACATATTTTGGGCAAATAATGTTTTTTCTGCTAAATATCTATATGTTTCTTTATCTAATTTTTCAGTGACAACAGTGACAACATCTGATATTTCTGATAATTTGAGTAAATAAACTGCATCATTTATATCACTTATATAATGCATGTCGGCAGCTTTTCCGGCTATACAATTTTTTGATTCGGACAGTACAACTACTTTATATCCCATTTTTTTTGCGGACACTACTAATTGATAGGATACAACTCCTCCGCCAATTATACCTATTGTACTACCAGGTAAAATTTTTTCCGACAAATCCTTCACTACCTTCAACATTTTCTTTTAAAACACCTTAATAGTATCAATCTATTGTTAATGTGTAAAGGTTTAAACAATAAAAAGCAAGGATAGATGACACTCTCACTTGCTTTTGATAGAATATTTTATTTTATAATCATTTATTTTATCTTCTTTATTAGATTAAATAATCATTAACCTGATAAAATTTATATATAAATAACATATTACACCTAATTGATAAAAACTAATTAGACATTCAATTAATCTATAAACTGTATCTGATTGTTTTTTAGTGAGCCAACACGAGCCAATGAATCTACCTTATAACCTTTATCTTCCAGTAGTTTTCTACCTTCTTGAAAAGATTTTTCTATTACAATTGAAATCGCTTCTATCGATGCACCGGCTTGTTTACATAATTCAATCAAGCCTAAAGCAGCTTGACCATTAGCAAGAAAATCATCTACTACAAGTACATTGTCGCCCTCTTGCAGATATTTATTAGAGATAGCAATTGTATTTGTAACCTGTTTTGTGAAAGAGTAGACTTCAGACATCAATAGTTCACTATTCATAGTTAAACTTTTTTGTTTTCTTGCAAACACAACAGGTAAATCCATATGTAATCCAATAAATGCGGCAGGCGCTATACCTGACGATTCAATTGTGACAATCTTTGTAACTCCCTTATTTTTGTATGTATTTGCCACATGTCTACCTATTTTATCCATTAATTTTGGATCGATTTGATGAGTTAAAAAACTATCAACTTTCAAAATATTTTCATCCAATACTTTACCTTGTTTAAGAATCATTTGCTTCAATGCGTCCAATTTTATTCCTCCAATTAAATAATAGCTCCCATTTTACAATTAAGTAAAAAAGGGAGCTATCCTTCATTTACTTATAGACTGATATTTACGGTATCAGGTAGAAACGACTTTCCTTATTAAAGTCATATATAAGTGTTTATTTTTTAGTTGTTAGTGACGTTAATTTAGTTGGTGAAAAACTCTCAGCCAGTTGCGTCACCATATTAATTCCTAACTCATTAACCATATCTGATGGTTTACTCTTATTATCTTCTTTTTTGTTTTCTTTCGGCAATTTATCATATTGTGTTAAATTATAAGTATCAATCAATCCATTGAGACGTTTATGATAACGTCTATCTTCTTTATTTTGAGCTGTTAAATAAGCTGTTACTTTTCTTGAAGTATCTTTTTTAGAGCGTGTCATTTCATGATAGATCGTTTCATCTTTTTTTAATTCGACAATATAGTCGTCAATTGCTTCATCCATAGTTGAATATACCTTATACTCTTTAGTATCTAACTTAGTTTTTCCAGATTTAGCATCAGTGATTAATGTATCAAATTTAACCGATTTATTGTTATTTTTTCCTGTAACTTGATATATATTAAAATGCTCAGACAACTCATTTAATCCAGAATTACTCTTAATCACAGCTTCCGCTATCAAAACTGAAGCATATAAATCATTTTTATCTGCTACATCTTCAATCTTAGGCGCAATTTCTTTAATAAAAGCCTCTGTTTCTTTTGTTTTTTCTATAGTTTCTTTTTTAGGTTTGACTGAGTCATATTGTGTTAAGTCATATGTTTCAATCAATCCATTTAATTTCTCATTATAACGAGAATCTGATGCATATCGGCCGGTTAAATATTTAGTCGCCTCTTTATAATCTTGAGTATTTGATTTCCATGCTCCTTGATAGAAAGTAGAGCGACCAGAAACTCCTCCAGACATTAACATAGCATAATCCTCTAATGATTCTTTGTAACTAGGATACTTTCTAAATTTTGCATTAACTGTGTATAGCCCACCGTCTCCACTGTCTTCAAGAGTGGACATTTCAACAGACTCTCCTTTATAAGAACCTTTAATTCCAAATAAATTATAATTTGGCGTTCTAGCCAAACTACTATTACCTGATCCACTTTCAAGAATTGCTTGAGCAATCATAACAGAAGCATATAAATTTTTATTTTGCGCAATTTCTCTAGCATCTTCACCAATTTCTTCTACAAATTCGCCTGTGGTTCGATTACGAACATAGGTAATAGGTGACGTATCTTTTTTTGTTTCACCAGGTGATGATAATGACGTATTTTCCCCTCCATTACTTTCAAGTTTTGAAGATGAATTTGGCTTACTACTTGAACTACTGGATGTTTGATTATCACTTGAGGATGGTTTAGTCTCTGAATTATTCCCACTAGAAGAGGAAGTACCGGATGTTGAACTCTCAGTATGCCCCTCAGATGAATCTTGATCCGTATCCTGTTGACTTGAGGACTCACTTGATTCTTGATTGTCAGTAGATGATTCATCCGATGAATGACTCGATGATAATTCATGATCCTCTGATTGTGATGACTCAATGGCACCACTAGTCTCTTTCACTGTACTTTTTAAAATATTCTCATTTACATTTAAACTAAGTAATGGTTTTGGATTCAAGGGAGAATTATCTGATTTTGTTACAGCTATCACTTCTAACACTGGTGTACATACCGACAAAACAGATAAACTAACGCCTAAAGCAGTGTTTATTAAAATTTTAGCTGACATATTCTTTTTATTTTTTCTCATGTATATTTCTCCCCTTCCCTTGACTAAATACGGTCAATATCCCCAATTGATTCCAATTTTCTTAATAACTCAGAAAAGACACTTTCAGATTCATATTTAATTGTCTCCAATTTTCGATAATAATTACGAGCTTCTTGGCTAATTGTACTTAACTCAGATTCAGCATCGACAATTCTACGCTTAGCTTCTTGATTGGCTGTTTCCACAATTTCACGAGCTTTTGATTGAGCCTCAATCATAACTTGTGCTATATCTGATTGATTCATGCCCATTTGTTGTTGAGCTTTAACACGTCTCAACTGTTCTTTCGTCTGCCTTAATTCTTCTTGAAGTAACTCAACTTCTGGAGATGATTTTTCAGAACGTAAACGTTGAACTTCATCTTCTAATTCTTTTGCACGATTTTTCTCACTACTTAAATCAGTTAAACTCTCAGTTAAACGTTCTTGTTGAGATTTCATACCATTAATTTGTTGTTCTAACTCATCAATAATACGTTGACTTTCACGTAATTCGGCTAGTTCTTTTTCTAGTTTTTCAGTTTTGCTTAATTGATTTTCAAGATTTTCAGTCATTTGATTTAACTCCTGTTCCATTTTCTCACGTTTTTCATTAGCAACTTGTGCTATATCTTGTTCTTTTTTATATTCACTAGTTAATTTTAATTCCAATTCTTTTGATTGTTGGAGTTCATCTTGTAATTCAGTTAATGCTCTCTGAACATCTTTTAATTCTAGCAATTCAACTGTCGTGTTGCTCAACTCATCTTCAACATTTTTTAATTTCACTACTAATTGATTTTTCTCTTCAGTTAATGTATCAATTACTTCTTTGTTTGTCGCAATGACAGACTCTTTACTAGATAATTGTATTTCAAGACTTGCAATAGTCTCATCCATATTATCTACTTGTTGATTTTCTCTTAACTCTTTCATTGCAGCACTCAATGATGCAATTGATTCTTGTGCTTCTTTTAATTCATCCATTAATTGATTAACAGTTGATTCTTTTTCAGATATTTCGTTTTGTAGAACTTGAACTTCATCATCTTTTTCATTTGACTCAGCAGCTAAGCGTAAAACATCTTCATCTTTTATAGATAACTTGCTAGTTAACTCCACTATTTCAGTTTCAGCTTCAGATAACTTAGTTGTTAATTCTTCAATTTGGCTAACTCTTGTTGATTCTAAGTCTGTTGTTTCTTTTAATTTACTATTTGCCAATTCTAGTTCATTGACCAGATCAATAATTTCTTCATCTTTGTTCTTAACTTCTAATTCAATGGATGATAATTGTTGATCTTTTTCTTCTAAACTAGCTTTTAATTTACCATTTTCATCTTTTAATAAACTATTTTCTTCTTTTGCATGATTAAACTCTAATAGATTTCTTTCCAGTTGTTGTTTTTCATCAAGAATCGTCTCATACCCTGCAATTTGACTACGTAACAACTCATTGTGCTCTTTTATTTTTTCCGATTCAGCAGTCTCTTTTACGTAACCATCTTTTTCAATTAACAATTGATCAATTTGGGCTTTAAGCTGCTCATTCTCCAACACTAGCTTATCAAATTGCTCACTCGTATTGATACCAACAGATAGACCCTCTTTCGCTGGAGTAATAGTATTACTTGTAAATGAAGATTCTGTATAAAATTGATTCGATTCATCATATAAATCATCCACGTCTTCTTCATTACTATCATTTTCAGAAATAATAGGAATACTAGGATTCTCACTTTCTTCCGCTACTTCTTCCTCATAATAATAGTAATAATAATAGTCATCATCACTATCTTCCGTATCATAAAACAACTCATTCGTTGTTTGGGGAAGTTCCTCTGAACTATACTCTTCCTCATAATCCTTGTCAGCATTATCGTCTTGTCTTCTTAGCCATCTATTAAACAACCAACTTTCACCTCACTATATTTACCTATCTTCTTTTGTATTTAATTCTATAATTAAGCATAAAAAGTTGATTATAGAAATTGTACATATATAATGAAATTATATCACACAGTCATTATTATGCAAGATTTTTCGGTATATCTCTTTGATCTTGAAAACATCACTTTATCTCAATTTAGCCATGATATTCTTTATATACTTTTTGTTTTTTTAATCCTCTAATTTTAGCAACCTCTTTAATCGCATCTTTCACAGATATTTCTTCTAGGTCAACAACTAGATTTACGTGTTCTATTATAGATAAGTCAGAATCAAACCCTTCTTCTTGTGACGTTGCTTGTATATTTTCAACGAGTAAACAACATTCTCCTTTAATCGTATTTTCTGATAAATATGCAACTACTTCTTCTACGCTTCCACGAATATACTCTTCATGCAGTTTTGTCAATTCACGGCACAGAACAATGTTAGTTTCTGTGGTAAAAGCTGTTCCAATATTTTCTATTGTTTTTAATACACGATAGGGTGACTCATAAAATATAATCGTACCACTTATCTTATTCAATTCTTGCAACGTTTCAAGTTGTTCTTTCTTTTTCCTTGGTAAAAACCCATAAAAATAAAATGGTTGCGGTGATAAACCACTCGCAATTAAAGCCGTCATACCAGCTGTTGCACCAGGTATCGACACTACAGAAATGTGCTGTTGGATACAAGCCAAAACTAAATCATGTCCTGGGTCGCTGATTGAAGGCATCCCTGCATCACTTACCTGTGCAATATCCTGCCCAGATTTTAACGTCTCGATTAAAGAAGGAATCCTTTCATGTGAGTTATGTTCATGTAAACTAATTTGTTTTGTTTTTATCCCAAAATGATTTAACAACTTCTGAGTATTTCTAGTGTCTTCACTTGCGATTAAATCAACTTCTTTTAACAATCGAACAGCACGAAATGTGATGTCTTCTAAGTTTCCAATTGGCGTTGGAACGAGATATAATTTACCATATTCTTGTGTAGAAAAACTCTTTTGTTTGTTCATTATTTTCTCTCCTTAAAAAAAGCCGGGAGGAGTAACCCTACCAGCTTATTTACCATAAATCATACTTGAACAAAAAACACATTCCTCTTGATTTTCACGTCTAGAACCATAAAAGTCTTTACAGACATGAAATCCTTGCTCATATAATTTTTCTAAGTTTAGTCTTGATTTAGATAATTCTTGTCTGCCATCCTCTGCTACTTCTTGTTTTTCTAATTTATCTAACTTATCATGCAGATGTTGGTTTTCTAGTTTCAGATTTAAGTTCTCTTCGATTAAATCGTCTAAAACAGGCTTCATCTCTTTCACTTGATATAACATGGTTTCTAATTGACGCTCTACATTGACTAACTCATCATATAATTTTATTTTATCCATGCTATTCTTCCTCTTTAACCATTTTCTGTTTGACTCATTACTAATTCATCATATTGATATTCAACTGGTGTTTCTCTTGAAGTTAGTTTAACTTTAATGACTTCACTGAGTAAATTTAAACCAATAACCTTCCCTGTTCCATCAGGAGTTTCAATTCTCTCGCCAAAATCGGGCATCATTTTTCTTAATCTGACATACTCATCATTTTCATAGTTTAAACAACACATTAAACGACCACACAAGCCAGAAATTTTAGCTGGGTTCAATGATAAGTTTTGGTCTTTAGCCATTTTAATGGACACTGGAACAAAATCTCCTAAGAATGTGCTACAACATAATGGACGTCCACATGGGCCGATTCCTCCAAGTTTTTTTGCTTCATCTCTTACACCAATTTGTTTCAACTCAATACGCGTTTTAAACATTGATGCTAAGTCTCTTACTAACTCACGAAAATCAATTCGTCCGTCAGCTGTAAAACTAAACATCATTTTACTTCTATCGAGTGTATATTCTACATCTACTAACTTCATATCTAGTCCATGTTCTGTGATTTTTTCTTTCGCTATATCAAAAGCAACTAATGCGTCTTGTTTATTTTTCTCAACTTGTTCTAGTTGTTTATCAGTTGCAATTTGCATAATCGTGTTTAAATCTTTTGGTAAATCTTGTTTTTCAACCTCTTTATTGGGAAGGGCAACCTCTGCCACATTTTTCACTTTTTGAGACTCAACAACGACTTTTTCTCTATAGCTATATTGTTCACCTTTTTTAGGTAAATAATAATAAATTCGTCCAGATTGTTTAAATCGTACGCCAACTACTTCTACCACAGTGCATTCCTCCTAATGAGATGTCATAATTCTCAAAGCTAGTTGTTCACATGTATTCTGAAAACTAACGTTTGATGTTAGTTTTTGTTTTGCTTCAGTAGCAATCATAATCATTCTAACATAGTCGACACTATTAGAAAACTGTGTATCTATCTGTTTTCTCATCTTTAGTTTCATCATCGCAATCAACATTTCCAACAAATCCTTCTGTTGATTTTTATCTTGTGCATGTTTCACTAAGTATTGTTGGACAAAAATAAACGAACGAGAGTCCTTTTTTTCTAAATACTCTAACCATCTATTTAACAGCGATTTCGTCTCATTAAACCACTCGTCTTCATTAAGTTCTATTGCCTCTTCAACTGAATTTGTTAACTCTACTAACAACTCAGTACTTCCAGAAGACAACTCACTTAATTGTTCTTTTAAGTAATCTTTTGCTATTTTTTTCAAGACAATCAACTGGCATCTTGACTGAATAGTTGGTAACAATGCCATCGCATTATTCGTCAAAAAGAAAATATATAGCTCTCCATCTGGTTCTTCGATAAACTTCAATAAACTGTTGGCAGATTGTACGGTCATTTTTTCAGATTCACAGATAATCAACACTTTTTTTCGTGATTCAACACCACTACTTGTAAAAAATGATTTTGTTTGTCTGATTTGATCTACTTTTATCGTCTGACCATCTGGCTCAATACTGGCTATATCGGCATGTTCATCTTGCTCTATCCTTAGACAAGAACGACACGCACCACAAGGACTACCATCATCACTAGGCGAGTCACAAAATAAACCTTGACTCATGAACAACGCAACACTTTTTTCTTCTTCAGTATTACTTCCTTGAATGATATAAGCATGACTTAACGATTTCTCATGAAATACTTTACTTAGTTTTTCAAAAAGTAATGGTTGGTGCAGTTTAACCGTTTCTTTTATGGTACTCATTAGAAATGATAAAACCCTTCAACTGGAAGAACAAACACCGTTGCACCGCCAACTTGTATTTCGATTGGATGAGTTGAATGAGCGTCCATTGCAATATCTAAAGAAATTGGTGGTGTCATGTATTGTTCTCTAGAATGACAAACAGATTTTATGATGGATAAAACCTCTTCCACTCGCTCATCTTCAATCCCAATAATAAACGTTGTATTACCTGATTTTAAAAATCCACCTGTTGTTGATAGTTTCGTTGCGCGGACATTTTCTTTATTAAACTTATTTTGCAAGCGAGAGCTGTCTTTATCTTGGATAATTGCTAGTAGTAATTTCATTGTGATCACCCTTTTTATTATTTAGTAAATAGCATTGGATATGTTTCTTTGATTAAAGTATAACAATTATTTACTACGTTTTCTATTGATTCACTCGCATCGATTTTTTTGATCCTATTTGGTTCTTCTTCTAAAAGATCTAAATACGCTGCTCTTACTTTCTCATGAAATGCTAAAGATTCTTTATCTAATCGGTCTAACTCTTCTTTTTTACGTCCTTTGTTGATACGACCTAAACCAACTGATGCTTCTACATCTAAATAAAGAGTCAAATCTGGATAATGACCTTCAATCGCAAAATCATTAATTTGACGAACTTCTTTCACTCCAATTTCTCTAGCAGCACCTTGATACGCAATCGAGCTGTCAATAAAGCGGTCGCACAATACCATGTTTCCAGAGTCTAATGCCGGAAGTATTTTTTCAATTAAATGTTGCCGTCTAGCTGCAGCATAAAGCAATGCTTCTGTTCGCTCATCCATCATAGTATGTGTTGGATTTAAAATGACTTCCCGAATCTTTTCAGAAATGGGAATGCCACCTGGTTCTCTTGTAGTGACTATTGGTTGAGAGACTTCTCTTGATAATGTTTCAACTAGTTTTTTTATAACGGTTGATTTTCCAGCACCATCTGGCCCTTCAATCGTAATAAATAATCCTTTTTCTGCCATGTTTTCTCCTCCGTTATAACTCAGTACGTCCTTCAACTGCTTTTAATAATGTAATCTCATCAGCATATTCAATGTCACTACCCACAGATAAACCATGAGCTAGACGAGTCACTTTAATACCAGATGGTTTGATTAATCGTGAAAGATACATAGCAGTTGCTTCACCATCAGTCGTTGCATTCGTTGCAATAATAACTTCTTTTACTTCATTATTGTGTAAACGTTTGATTAAACTCGCGATGTTTAAGTCATCGGGGCCTGTTCCATCCATTGGAGACAACACACCATGTAATACATGATAAAGTCCTTTATATTCTCTAACCTTTTCTAAAGACATGACATCTTTCGTTTCTTCAACAACTAAAATGGTTGATTGGTCACGATTAGTATTTCGACATATATCACACGACTTTTCTTCTGTTATATTGCCACAAATTTCGCAAAAATGTAAATCTCTTTTCACACTAATCAATGCTTTGGCAAAATCGGTTACATCTTCTTCTTTCATATTTAACGTATAAAAAGCTAGACGCGTTGCAGTCTTTGCCCCTATACCAGGTAATTTCATATAACTATCAATTAACTTTGCAATTGGCGCTGGATATTGCATGCAAAACCCTCCTTTTTCTGTCAAAAAACAGGAAGTTTCCTCCCTGTTTTCTTTTAATTATTATAATCCTGGAATGGCTTTTGCATATTTCCCCATTACTCGTTCTGTTTCAGCATCAATCTTCTCGATTACTTTATTTGTTGCATCTAAGACTAAATCTTGAACCATCTCTGGATCTTCTGGGTCTAAAACATCTGGTTTAATTTCGATATTTGTTACTTTTTTCTCACCAGTCATGGTGATTTTTACTAAACCATTTCCTGCTTCAGCTTCAAATACTTGTGCATCTAATGTTTCTTTTGCCTCAGCCATCTCTTTTTGCATTTTTTGAACTTGTTTCATCATTCCTTGCATATTTCCCATTCCACGCATCATAATTATCGTCTCCGTTTCTATTATTTTAATCTTCTACTACTTCAATTGCTTGTTCACCGAACATTTTTTTTGCTTCACTAATGAGTACATCCTCATCAGGCGTATCCTCTTTAGTTTCTGGTTTTGTCACATCTGTCTGTGAAATAAATTGCTGTCTTAGTTCTTTCCAGTTATCTTTAGGGATACTAATTAAACTTGGTGTATAACCAATTAGTTTATTAAGACTATTATACACTGCCACTTGCAATTCTTCATCATTACTCGCTTTTTGACATAAAATATCATACTCAAAAGCTATGACTAATCCTGTTTCGCTTGCAGCGACAGGTTCACAAGCTTTAAGCATTGCACGCTGTGTTACAGATAGTAATTGCAATAAATCCACCCAAACATCACGTACACTTACCAAATGCTCTTTCGTTGCTTTTTCTAACACCTGGTAAACTCTTTCAGTTGGTACTTTGTATAATGGTTGTTTATTACGAGACGTACTACTTTTTTGCTTCTTCTCTTGTACCTGGCCACCATTTTCTTGTAACCGTTCAATTTTTTGTTCTAATAGTTGAACTTTTTGAATCAGTTCTTGATAATCGGCAGATACCTTACCTGATATACTTACCTCATCACGAGTCTCTACGGCTGGTCGATGTATCTCTTTTTTAGCAGAAGTTTCAGATAGTTTAATTGTTAACACTTCTAAATAAATCGATGGTTGAGAGGTAAACTTCATATTTTTTTGTATATCGTTTAATTCTTCAATCCAACTATACAATACACTACTATCAATATCTTGACTCAACTGTTTAAATGACTCGCTAATAGTTGGTAACTGAGCTTCAACAACGTTAGGTGCTTGTTGATACATTAAGACGTCACGGCAATGTATTAATAAATTCTCAACAATCCGATTGCTCTCTTTTCCTTCATTTAACATATCATCTACTAACTCTAATGCTTTTTGTGTATCGTGATTAAAACAAGCAAAAAAGTAATCATCCATCATTTGACTAGTTAAACTACCAGTAACTTCTAACGCATCTGCCACACTCAATGTTCCATCACTAAATGAAATAAGCTGATCCAAAATACTTAACGCATCCCTCATACCACCTTCAGCAGAACGTGCGACTATTTTTAAGACCTGTTCGTCAAAATTGATTTCTTTTTCTTTTAAAATAAAAGCTAATCTATTTTCAATATCTCTCGTATTAATTCGTTTAAAATCAAATCGTTGTGTTCTTGAGATAATGGTCGCAGGTATTTTGTGAGGCTCAGTTGTCGCTAATATAAAAATAACGTGCTCAGGTGGTTCTTCAAGTGTTTTTAGTAACGCATTGAATGCACCCGTAGATAACATATGCACCTCATCTATGATGTAGATTTTATACGGAACTTGTGTTGGGGCATATTTTACTTTATCTCTTATATCACGAATTTCTTCTACCCCGTTATTACTCGCCGCATCAATTTCTAATACATCATTGATTCGACCATTTGTAATCCCGATACAATTGTCACATTCATTACACGGTTCACCATTAACTGAATGCTGACAGTTAATTGCTTTTGCAAAAATTTTTGCCGCACTGGTTTTCCCTGTTCCTCTTGGGCCAGTAAAGAGGTACGCATGTGACACTTTTTGTTGCATAATGGCATGTTTTAACGTTTGTGTGATAATTCCTTGACCAACTAAGTCATCAAATGTCTGTGGTCGCCACTCACGATACAATGCTTGATATGCCACATAAACACTCCCCTCTAATTTCAATCTTCTCTATTATAAGTTAAAATCACAAAAATTTCTAGCTATGTCTTAAATAGGCGACCGCAAATATATAAATCATTCTTTCGGCCGATTGTCGCTGATTTCTAACTATGGTAAACTTATCTAAATCAAGTATTTTAAACGAAAGTAGGGACAATTATGGGATTAATAAAAGCGGCAGTAAACTCTGTTGGCGGTGGCTTAGCTGATCAATGGTTAGAAGTCATTGAACCATATAATTTAAGTGATGACACTGTTATGACAACAGGTGTTCCAGTTAGAAAAGATAGTAAACGTCAAGGAAATAAAAAAGGGACAGATGGATTTATTACAGATGGTTCTGTAGTCTATGTATACCCAAACACTATGATGCTGTTAGTTGATGGTGGAAAAATTATCGATTTTACCGCTGAGGAAGGCTACTACACAGTGAATAATGCTAGTGCTCCCTCAATGTTTACTGGTAATTTAAAAGGAGCAATTGAAGAATCTTTTAATCGTTTCAAGTTTGGCGGCCTACCACCTCAAACACAACAAGTTATTTATATTAATCTACAAGAAATTAAAGGCATCAAATTTGGTACGCCTAGTCCTTTAAATTATTTTGATAATTTCTATAATGCAGAACTATTTTTACGTGCTCATGGAACTTATTCTGTCAAAGTGGTTGACCCTATTTTATTCTATAAAAATGTGTTACCTAAGAATAAAAATCATGTATCCTTTTCTGATATCAATGATCAATTTTTATCTGAATTCTTATCTGCCTTACAAACATCTATTAATCAAATGTCTCAGATGGGCGAAAGAATATCTTATGTCCCATCAAAAAGTATGGAACTAAGTAAATTCATGGCGTCTGCCCTTGATGAAGATTGGACTAAACTTCGTGGAATGGAAGTTGTCAGTGTAGGAGTCGCAAGTATTTCTTATACAGACGACTCACAAGAATTAATCAATATGAGAAATAAAGGTGCCATGTTATCTGATGCATCTATTCGCGAAGGGTTTGTTCAAGGCTCAGTGGCACAAGGTTTACAAGATGCTGGTAGTAATCCTAACGGCAGCGTCAATGGTTTTATGGGTGTCGGCATGGGAATGAATGCAACGGGTGATTATTTAAGCCAAAGTTCTAAAGGAAACCAAGAACAAATGCAAAAGCAACAGGCCAAACAAACAAATAATAACACATGGTCGTGTCCAAACGATCAAACAGAAAACACTGGGAAATTCTGCTCTGAATGCGGGCAAGCTAAACCAGTTGAACAAGCATCTTCAGGCATTCAAATGAAATGTGCTAACTGCCATAATGTTGTGACAATCACAACTCAAATGCCAAAATTCTGTCCAGAATGTGGGGCTCCTTTCCAAGGCTTGCCTTTATAATAAGAAATGAGGTTAGCTTATGTCTGATGTAATATCTCATAAATGTCCAAATTGCGATGGTCCTCTTTTATTTGACCCAAGCAATCAAACATTCCATTGTGAATATTGTTTAAGTGTTTTTAATGAGCAAGATTTAGGTGCTACAGAACAAAAAGAAACAGCAAAAAATTTAACTCACACAAGTAGCGAGCTATTTAATCTATATGATTGCCCTTCTTGTGGAGCTGAAATAGTCACCGATGATACAACGGCTGCAACATTTTGTTATTATTGTCATAATCCTGTTGTCTTGAAAGATAGAGTTAGTGGTGAATTTTTACCAAACAATATTCTACCTTTTAAAATTTCAGAAGATGAAGCTAAAGAGCAATTTTTATCTTGGGCAAAATCAAAAAAATTCATTCCAAAAGATTTCTTTGATGAGTCTCAAATTGAAAAAATAACTGGTATTTATTTCCCTTACTGGAAAACAGATGCCACTACAAAAGGACGTGTCGATGCAACTGGAACAAAAATCACTGTTTGGCGTGTTGGTGAAACAGAATACACTCGTACAAGAAAATATAAACTAACACGCGGTGGAAAAATCGAATTTAGAGATTTAATCAAAAATGCGTTACAAAAGAATACTAAGCAACTGATGATTGAGTCTGTTCAACCTTTTCCACTCACTAATGTGACAAATTTTGATTCAAAATATCTATCTGGTTTTCAGGCTGAAAAACGTGATCTTGAGTTTTCTGACATCGAGCCTTCTTTAACGGGTGAGTTATCACACTATACTCAAAATATTTTAGAAAATGAAATGCAAGGATTTACGACCATTTCTACTACTTACCATAATAGTCAAATCATCAATCAATCAAATAAATACCTACTTTTACCTGTTTGGGTAGTGACATATCAATCAGAAATGAGCGATGAACCATTTTATTATGCGATGAATGGTGTGACAGGCAAAACTAGTGGAAAATTACCTTTAAATAAACCTAAATTAATCGGCACTTCTATTTCAATTGGTGTTTTGGTTACTTTACTTATTTTAGTTGGGGGGTATTTACTATTTTAAAGAAACAAGTTACCTTACTATACCTCTTCACATTTATTCTTTTGGGACTGTCTTTTTCATCTCTGACTGTTTTTGCCGAAGCAAGCTCTCGTGTATTTGATGACGCTGGGTTACTATCTTCTGATGAAAAAAATTCGCTTGAACAAGCGATAGCGTCTTTTAAAGAACAAACTAACCAAGATTTTGTTTTCGTTTCAACAAATGATACTAAGGGTAAAACATGGGAAGAATATGCTGATGATTACTATGATGGTAATGGATTTGGGGTTGGCGATGATAAAAGTGGCATGCTATTTTTAATCGATATGGAACATCGTAAATTTCACATCTCCACTACAGGAAGTATGATTGATATACTAAATGACAATCGTATTGATAACATTATTGAGAGTTCTACAAGTGATATGGCAGATGGTCGTTACTACGATGCCATAAAAAATGTTTTAGCTAAATCAGAAAGCTACGTTCAACAAGGTCCTGCTGCTAATTCACATCGTGTTTCTCGTGATAAATCTTCTTTTACGTTTGTGACCATTATTATCGCTAGTATTGCTGGTATTGCGTCAGCTCTTGGGTTTTATTTTTATATTTTTAGAAATTATCTACTAAAAAAAGCAACATATCGTTATCCGTATTATGAAATGAGTCAGCTAGAATTGACAGAATCACGTACTAACAAAGTATTTGATGTTACCACAACAAGACATATACCAAAACCACCACCAAGTAGTGGGTCAAGTACTCACATGGGTGGCAGTGGAACAAGTCACGGCGGAGGTAGCGGTAGTTTTTAAAAAATAAGGACGAAGTAGTTTATCTACTTGGTCCTTATTTTTTGTCAGTTCTATAATTTGCATTCTACCTAAAATACAGATACCCTTAATAAAAAGGAGTGATGTTTATGAAAACTATTACGAAAGAGAGAATGATAGAACATATTCCAGTTCTTGAAGTAGTTCCTGAGGATTATCAATATGACGAACTTCCGTGCATCGTATTTTATCACGGTTGGCAAACCTCAAAAGAACTTGCTTTAACTCCTGCGAGGAAACTTGCACAACTAAATAATCGGGTAATTATACCTGATGCAATGTATCACGGTTCAAGACGTGTTGAAAATCGTTCAAAAATTCCATCATTTACTTTTTGGTCTAGCATTCAACATAATTTAATTGAGTTTAATCTAATTAAAGATTATTTATATAAAAAACAATTCGTTCTAAATAACCAACTTTCTGTTGCTGGTTTTTCCATGGGTGGTATGACAAGTGCTGGATTACTAACCAAGCATCCCGATATCACCTCTGCTGCAATCTTAATGGGAACACCTGATTATCAGGGATTTATTGACCGATTAGTGTTTTACAGTAAGCAAAGAAATATCCAATTGCCACAAGATTTAGAAGATAGTTTATCATGGACAAAACACTATGATTTAAACGCTCAACCAGAAAAGATTTCAGACCGCCCAATCTATTTTTGGCATGGAACAAAAGATGAAAAAGTCCCATACCATGCAAGTCACGATTTTTTTGAAACCTATCGACATAAATCTTTTGGACAACAAATGGTCTTTGACACAGGGATTGATGAACCCCATATTCTAACAATAGACACGATGAAAACAATGGCGACATTTTTAGATAAACATTTTACACATTAAAACTTACTTATGATTTCTTCAATATTTTTTATCATTACTGATACGGTGCCATCAGGATTATTAATAAATTCAACCATGTTTGGATCGTTAAACACATCACTTGGGATAGATAATTCAATCCCATTTGCTAATTTAAACTTTTGTTTACTGTATTTTTTTTCATATTTCACAATATTTTCTGGAATGTCTTCTGTGAATTTGGTTTTCTCAATAATCTCTTGATACTCTTCTTTGGCAGAAATATTGCCTTTAAACACAACATCTGCCACTTTTTGTGTGTCAATGATTCCATCAGATTCGATACTTTCAAAAATAGCTTGTTGTGCTTGGCTCATACTGACATATTCTTCTTCGTTGTATCGTTTTGCGACTTGTTTAACTGCCTTTTTAACAATTTTTAACTTCTCACTAACAGTTGGAAGTGGATCAAGCTGTAGTAATCGTTCTGTAAAGTAGAAGCGTTTCTCACCTTCAAACATGTAACGTTTTTCAATCACTCGTGTGGCTAAGTCATTCAAATTAACGATAAAACACTCATCTATTTTCTGGGTTACTGAAGGAAACACTGTTCGATTTAAAATGATGTTGTTTTGCATCACGTCATCTACATAAGTTACGTGATGAGTGAACTGCGGCTTATAGTTAAATTTAATCACCACTAACGAGTGATTTTCCTCTAAATCTTGCATATCTAAAAACAACACATCCCCACTTGGTGCATCCTCACTAATAGCTAACACATCAAACATCGATTGCGCAATATCTTGTGTTGCCTTAATAAAATCTGTTTCCACTTCTTTAATAAAAGGAACAATCTCATTGTCTTCAGACAATATACCATGCTTGTATTCCCCTTTATCAAGTCTTTTTAAAACAGTTTCCATATACTGACTCACATAAAATTCTCGTAAGTCAAGTTCAGCTTGTGAACAAATCAATTGACCTGAATCTTTATCAATAATGTGCAAAATCGCTTTATTTATTTCCATGATAATCTCCTTTAAACAAGAAAAAGAGAAGGGAATTATTCCTTCTCAGTTTTTTTACTCTCAGTTTTTTTTGTTGTGATGCCTTTTTCTTTTTTGATGTCTTCACTCAAATCTAAAATAAGTTGGGCTAAATCATCTTTAATTTGAGGATGTTTCAAACCATATTCAATACTTGTTTTCATATAGCCAAATTTGTCACCAACATCATAACGAATTCCAGTAAAGTTATGTGCAAATACACGTTGTGTTTTATTTAATGTATCAATCGCATCTGTTAATTGGATTTCTCCTCCAGCTCCTGGTTCCTGTTCTTCAAGAACTTGGAAAATTTCTGGTGTTAATAGGTAACGACCGATAATCGCCATATTACTTGGTGCTTTTTCTACTGGTGGTTTTTCTACAAAGTTTTTGACATTGAACAAGTTTTTAGCTACTTCACCACCTGGGTTAATGATGCCATATTTTGACACATCTTCTTTTGGCACCTCCATCACAGCAAGTGTCGAAGCATGAGTCGCATCATAGTCATTGATTAATTGTTTTGTTAAAGGAATATCATCTTCCATAATATCATCACCTAGCATCACGACAAATGGCTCATTGCCTACAAATGATTTTGCTTGCAAGACAGCATGACCTAACCCTAAAGGATGTGATTGACGAATAAAGTGTAAGTTTAGACCAGTTGTTTCTTCAACAAGCTCTAATAACTCTAATTTACCCTTTTCTTTTAAGTTTGTTTCAAGTTCTAAGTTTGAATCAAAATGATCTTCGATTGGGCGTTTTGCCTTGCCTGTGACGATTAAAATATCTTCAATCCCTGAAGCAAGTGCTTCTTCTACGATAAATTGAATCGTTGGTTTATCAACAATTGGTAACATCTCTTTTGCCATTGCTTTTGTTGCTGGTAAAAAACGCGTTCCTAACCCTGCTGCTGGAATAACAGCCTTTTTAACTTTAACCATTGTTTACTATCTCCTTTATAATTCCTGCTCAGATTTATGTTCTCTAAGCATAATATTTTTAACTGTTGATGACACATCTTTATCGTTATAAATAACATCATAAATCGCTTCAGTAATTGGCATTTCAATTTGTCTTTCTTGCGCTAGTTCATATGCCGCTTTTGTTGTATAAACCCCTTCAACAATCATGCCCATATTATCTAGCACATCATCTAAAGAGTTGCCTTTTCCTAACAAGTATCCTGCTCTAAAGTTACGAGAGTGTTCACTAGCACACGTTACAGCTAAATCACCGACACCACTTAAGCCAATAAATGTTAAAGGGTTCGCCCCCATTGCCACACCTAATCGACTAATTTCAGCTAATCCACGTGTCATAATAGCCGCACGTGCATTATCGCCATAACCTAACCCTTTTAAAGCACCAGATCCAAGCGCAATAATATTTTTTAACGCAGCGCCCATCTCGACACCAATCACATCACTGTTGGTATATACTCTAAAATAATCATTTGAAAATAACTTTTGAACGTATTCAGCAGCTTCCATTGAGCTTGATGCTGCCGTAATTGTTGTCACATCTTTTACAGCCACTTCTTCAGCATGACTTGGCCCAGACAATACTACAATCGCTTCACGATGACTTGGAGAAATTTCTTCTTCAAGTACTTCAGTAATACGTTTATGTGTGTCTTGCTCTAAGCCTTTACTTGCATGGATGACAATTGGTTTATTTTGACAAACTTCATTAAATTGTTTCGATACATCTCGCATCGCTTTTGTCGGCACAACAAATAATACAGCATCAGCGTCTTTAATCGCTTCTTCTAGATTAATTGTTGCCACTAATTCCGTTGGTAACGTTATTTCCTTTAAGTAATGCGTATTTGTGTGCTTCTCATTTATTTCATTTATTTGCGTTTCTTTATTTCCCCAAATCGTCACATCATGACCATTTTCTACGAGAACCATAGCTAGAGCTGTGCCCCATGATCCTGCTCCTAAAACAGCAATTTTTTGTTTCATAAAATTAATTGTCTCCTTAAAAAAACATTAGTAAATCTATTTTATCATATGTTACTAAAAGAAGTAAGATAAGAGACGAAAACGCCTCACATCTTACTTCTTATTTAATACTATACGAGCGATTATAGTATGGTAACTCTTTATTACGACGTCGAATTGCTATTAGAATCATTGCTCCAATAAACAAAACAGCAGATAGTATTTGTGACACTCTCAAGCCACCAAAGAACATCAAACTATCTGTTCTCATTCCTTCGATGAAGAAACGCCCAAATGAATACCATAAAACATATGTTAAAGCAATTTCACCTTGCTTAAAGAAATGTTCTTTTCGTCTTAGTAAAATTATAATGATAAACCCTAACACATTCCATGAACTTTCGTATAGAAACGTTGGTTGTCTATACGCCCCATCAATATACATATTTTCAATAATAAAATTAGGTAGATGAAGTTTCATAAGGAACCCTTTGGTTGTAATTTCTCCAAAGGCTTCATGATTCATGAAGTTCCCCCATCTCCCGATTGCTTGTGCTAACAACACACTTGGTGCTGCAACATCTAGAAACGTCCATGTATTAATGAAATGATGTCGCGTGTAAAAATACAGTACCAGTCCACCGGCAATTAATCCACCATATATTGCGAGCCCACCATTTCGTATCGCAAAAATTTCGATAGGATTCTGTGAGTAATATTGCCACTCAAATATAACATAGTACAGCCTTGCTCCAATAATCGAAATGGGTAACGCCCATAACATCATATCAATAACATCATCTTCTTTTAATCCAACTCGAACAGCCTCTTTGGTTGCCAACCATGACACAAGGACTATTCCTGACACGATGATAATCGCATACCACTGAATGCCTATACCAAAAATATGAAAAGCTGTCGGATTTATCGCTGCAATCATTTATCAAACTCCTTATCACTCTCAGAATTTTCAGCAATTAATTGTGCTAAATTATTTTCAAATTTTTTCGTCGCATCATACCCCATTGTTTTAGCTCTAAAGTTCATCGCAGCGACTTCAATAATGGTCGCAACGTTACGTCCATTGGAAACTGGAATCGTAATTTTTGGTACTGGAACATGAGCTAAATCAATTGATTCTGTACCAGAACCTAATCTGTCGAACGTATTGTCGACACTCCAGTCTTGTAAGTTGACAACTAGTGAGATATGGGCATGATTTCTCACAGCACTTGCCCCAAACAAATTCATCACATCAATAATACCAACACCACGAATTTCCATTAAATGCTCTAAAATTTTTGGTGACTCACCTATGACTGTTCGTTCGTCTTGACGGTAAATATCGACACGATCATCTGCAATCAAGCGATGTCCTTTTTTAATTAACTCAAGACCTGTTTCACTTTTTCCAATACCACTGCTTCCTTGAATTAATACCCCTAATCCATAGACTTCAACAAGCACGCCATGAATCGACACACGTTCTGCTAATTGACTTTCTAAGAAATTTGAAATCATCCCAGACAAACGTGAGGTAGAGATTGTTGACTGTATAATCGGTATTTCTTTTTTATTTGCCGCATTAACTAATTCTTCTGGTATACTCAGACCTCGTGCAATAACAAAACAAGGTGTGTCTTCATTGCATAATTTTTTAAAAATCATTGATTTTTCAGCAGATGTCATTTTTTCTATAAAGGTAATTTCTTTCATCCCTAGGACTTGGATTCGGTCATATGGATAATAATTAAAGTAGCCTGTCAATTCCAATCCTGGTCTTGATATTTCACTAGAAGTAACAGTATGATTTAAAAAATCCTCTCCTGAATAAACATCTAAGTGAAGTTGATTAACAATATCTTTAACTTGAACCATTTTTTCACTTCCTTACTTTAAATACTCATCTTATCCATTTTAACATTTAAAGTTACAGGTGACTATCATTTGATACCGTTTTACATTTTAAGATGATTTATTTTTTTTGTTAATAAATGGCTCTTCCTCTATTTTAACTTTAGCTGCCAATAAAATTTTAGATACCGCTTCATTGATAATAAACCCTATCGCAATCGCTCCTCCCACTAAACAAGCTTGAAACCCATAATGTAGTGCTACTTCATAATGTTTCTCAGTTAAATTGTTAAACGTTTTAAATAATAATCCCCCAGGAACTATCGGCATAATTCCTGGCATATTAAAAACCAAACTAGAGACGTTTTTCCATTTACTTAGAAGATGAGAAAAAAAGATTAACGATAGTAAGGCAATCAAGGAAGACATCGCCTCACTAAAGGACAATTTTGTACAAATATAATAGATGAACCACGTAAGCATCCCCGACAATCCACATAACAGTGTGTAATCTTTTTCTATATTATAAAGAATCGCAATCGCGCATCCGGCGACAAAACTAAAAAATAATTTAATCAGCATTCAGCCATCTCCTTACAACACACTTGAAAAAATAATTGCTACAGGTAACCCTAACATTAATGCCGTACTAAAAGCATCCATCGACTGAATTATGCCTGTTAAATAATTACCATCCATCATGGCACGAATCGCATTGACAAATGTCGTGCCTGGTAATAATGGCATTATACAACTAAATAAAATTGAATACGGCTCTACAACAATATTAAGCTTAACTAAACCAACAATCAAAAAGCAAATAATGGTTGAATAAGACAAAATCGCAAAGATATTAATTTTTGTTGTTTCTTTAATTTTTAAATACAACCAGTAACCAATAATACCTAAGAAAAACGTCGTCAAAAAACTCCAATTCAAGCCATTCATAATGACATTCATTCCACCACAAACAAGGGCTGCACTAATGACTCTTATGCGCTTTGGGAAAGAATAAGTTTTATTATTAATCACTCTTAATTCATTTAGAAAAGATTGGGTATCTAATTTATTAGCCAAAAAATCATCTAGTACCCTTTCTACTCGAAGTATTTTTTCAAAATTATATCCAGAATGTTCAACTGGAATCATTTTTACCGTATTATCGTGACGATTAATAATAACAAAGCTCGTTTCAGCATTAAATGTTGATATTTCATCATTTTCTACGTTTAGATGGTTAATTATTTTTTGTATATTTCCATTTATCATATCACTCGTTGCATTACTCTCTTGTAAAATTTTGCCATAAAGCAGACAGAGTTGCACGATATCATCAAAGTTAGTTTGTGAATCCATGATTCGTTCCTTCTTTCAAACAAGATATCTGTACCACTATAACAAAAAAAAATTCCTATTATAAAAATATAATAGGAATAAATAATGATTTTTTTATTTGTTTCGTTTTAATGCCTGCTTTTTATCTAAGAAAAATGGTCGATAATAAGCCACTGTATCTGTCATAGGCAATACATCTTCACTAATATCAATATTTAGTTGTGTTTTAATAAATTCTCTTCGTTTCATAAAATTATCATACATTTCTGGATAGTTTTCTTTTATCTCTTTTTGTAATTCTTTATTGGCTAATAAAATCCCACTCTCACAACTTGTCCCAGCATAGCCTGAAAGAGAAGGAATAATATCTGTTTGAAACATCATCCCGCTTTTTAGCCGAATATTGGAGTTAGGATAAATTGGTGAAGATAGCCATTCCTCATCCGCAAATAGATGACCTGGATTTAGATGCCATCCGTATGTTTCTTGCGGTAACACTTTTTCTATTACGTCATACATTTCTCGACCGGTCATCCCAATTTTTATTGTCTCAAGCCAAGTCGCAATAGCATTAAAATAAGGTTTAGCTAAAGCATCTAAATAATCCTCTTGCCCTTTTGGAAGTTGACTGGCTTTTTCAACAGCATATCCTGCTCTTGACGTTAGTCCACCTTTATAGCCAACCGTCATTGATACTGGATCACCCAATGTCACTTTTTTATCTGTTGGATACATGTTTGCTTTGACAAAACGTTCGCCTGTTGCTGTAATGGTCACGACACTTCTTGGCTGACCTTTTTCTTGCATAACATCTCCAATTTCCATTTCTGATACATCAACATCAAATTTTTGCAATCCTTTAGACATACTTTGACTAGATAATTGTGCCCAAAATTCATAATGAGCGACTTCATTGCTGTTATTCGTCACTCTTGCTCCAGTGTCACTATTAATAAAAAGACCTGTTTGGTTCGATAGATTTTTTTCTCCAACAACTTCTTTTAGGCCATCAACTAAAAAATTAGGTAAATCAAAATAAGTTTTGTCATTACCATATTGACTAGTAAATAATTTCCACCCAACTACACCAACTTGCATATCACTGGTTAGTCCAGCTTCGTTAAAGTAATTTACAACTGGTTTATCATCATCCATTGGTTGATTTGCTAATGACAAATGCGGCATATGGATTCCCTTAGCTTTAATACGTGATTTAGGTGCTTTATTTAAATTTTCATTACCTAATATTAAGTAGGCGTCTTTATTTTTATGTAAAACGAGCAATCCTTCTTCAAAACGTGTAACAAAGCCTGTTAAGTATTCAAAATTGCCACCATGTTCTAAATCACAATAAATGACTAATGAGTCCAAGTTTTCCTCTATCATTCGACTGATTACTTTTTCAAGACGTTCATTCATGGTTTCATCTGTTAGTGCAACTGGTATCAAATTTCTTTCGACGACTAACTCCTCTACAGGTTCCAATGATATAATATCTCGCATAATAAACCTCCTATTTTCGTATTGTTACTTCATATCATAACATAGTTAAATACTGTAATCATCCTAATAGAATAATAGTTTATATAAGTTTAGAGAAAAATATATGATCATATTTGGATTTAAAATGACATAATAATCATGACTTAAACGAGTCGACCGGAAAAATTGAACCTAAGACACCCATATAAAAAAACTTAAAAGCGTGTCATACGGATTCAAATCATTTCACAATATGAGAATAAGGATTTTCTTGATAAACAGCCTTATAAAAATAAAATAACTAAAAAAGATGATAAATGTGAGATTACTCTCACATTCATCATCTTACAAATTTCACTCATCAGTCCTATTTGACAAAGAGCCTAAATTAAGTGGACTTAAATTTTTATTCTTCTATTAAGACTTCATCAATCGTTACGTCGTGCATCGGTCTATCTTGTGAGTCGCGGCTAACACCAGCTATTTCATCTACAACATCCATACCCTCAATTACATGTCCGAATACAGTATGTCTGAAATCTAACCAAGGTGTACCACCATTATTGTATGCTTCAATAATTTCTTCTGGAAAGCCAGCACCTTCTAATTGAGATAACATATTAGATGGAACGTTTTTATTTTGAACGATAAAGAATTGGCTACCATTTGTGTTTGGGCCTGCATTTGCCATTGATAAAGCTCCTCTTAAGTTGAATACATCTTTAGAGAACTCATCTTCAAATTTTTCACCGTAGATGCTTTCGCCACCCATACCAGTTCCTGTTGGGTCCCCACCTTGAATCATAAAATCAGGAATAACACGATGGAAAATTACACCATTATAATATCCTTTTTTACTTAATTCAATAAAGTTCTTAACTGTTTTAGGGGCTTGTTCTGGGAATAAAGCGACTTTGATATCACCTCTATTTGTTTTAATTGTTGCTGTTACTTTAGCATTTTCTAAATCTAATTGTGGAAATGTTGTCATGTTAATTCCTCCTAATATTTCTATTTATCAAGTATACTTCTTACTTTTGTTGTTAACAAGTCAATTGCAACTTGATTTTTTCCGCCTTCTGGAACAATAATATCAGCATATTTTTTTGTTGGTTCAATAAACTGTTGATGCATTGGTTTAACAACACTTAAGTATTGTCCGATGACTGAATCAAGTGACCGTCCTCTATCATGCATATCACGTTTAATACGACGAATAATACGAATATCGTCTTCTGTATCAACATAGACTTTAATGTCCATCAAGTCCCTTAAACGTTCATCCTCTAAAATTAAAATACCTTCAAGTATGATAACTTCTTTTGGTTCTTGGTAGATTACTTCTTTACTACGAGTATGTGCCTCATAGTCATAAACTGGTTTTTCAATGGCTTTGTATTCCATCAAATCTTTTAAATGTTCGATTAACAACTCAGTATCAAAAGCAAATGGATGATCATAGTTAGTATTTAGTCGTTCTTCAAATGACAAATGGCTTTGATCTTTATAGTAAGAATCTTGCTCAAATAATAATATAGAATGATTTGGTAATGCTTTTAATATTGCACGACTGACACTTGTTTTACCACTTCCAGACCCACCAGTTACACCTATGACAATTGGTCTACCTTTTGTTGCTGTCATTAATATCCCCCGCTCGTTTTTTATTCCTTCTTTGATATCCTACTCTATAAGCGAAACGATTTCAACAGAAAGAAAATAATAAAAACAAAATGAATTAATTATCATACACTCATTTATATTAAATAGTAATAATTATAATGTTATACTATAATAAAGAAAATGAAAAAGGAGATTATTATGACAACTTTATTTAACTTGAAAAATATTTTTTATTCCGTACCAAATCAAACCATCCTCAACAATATCAATCTAACTATTGAAGCTGGAGATTTTATCACAATTAGTGGACCTTCTGGTAGCGGGAAAAGTACATTACTTAAAATACTTGCGTCAATGATTACTCCAACATCTGGAAGCTTAACCTATAAAGGAGAAACTCTAAAAAAAGAACAGATCACAGATTACAGAAAAGAAGTTTCCTATTTTTTTCAACAACCAACACTGTTTGATGAAACCGTTATGGATAATTTAAAGTTTCCTTTTGATATCAGACAAGCCGAATTTGATAAATCAAGAGTAACAAAACTGCTTAAGAGATTCAAACTTAACGAATCTTACCTTGATAAAAAGATTGTCGACCTTTCAGGAGGAGAAAAACAACGAATTGCTTTTGTAAGAAACTTAGTGTTTGAACCTGACGTTTTATTATTAGATGAAGTGACAAGTGCACTTGATGATGAAAATAAAGAAATCATTCAACAGTTCATCACAGAAGATTTAAAAGGCAAAACCATTATATGGGTGACTCATGATAATGGCGAATTTAAACTTGGAAAACGTCAGCTAAGTATTGTTGATGGAATTTTGGAGGAGAAATAGATGACAGACTTAAATATTTCAAATACGTCACTATTGTTAGCGAGTTTGTTAATCGTGGTTGCTTTAGTGATTGATTACAAAGAAAAACTCGGACTTGGAAAGGATATTTTTATTTCAGCTTTTAGAACCGTCGTGCAATTATTTATTATCGGATATGTATTAGGTTTTGTGTTTCAATTAGACAATATTCTTTTAACCTTAGTTATGGTAGCTTTTATCATTTTAAATGCGGCACACCATGCTGGAAAACGTGCGACTCATTTAGACAAAGCATTTCAAATTTCTTTAATCTCCATCGGATTTGGAACGATTTTATCTTTAGCCATTCTTTTCTTATCTGGCACTTTAAAATGGACGCCTTCACAAATTGTTCCCATCACCGGAATGATTGCGAGTAATGCGATGACGGCTGTCGGGGTTGGGTATCGTTCAATGGCAACCAAATTCGAAGATCAACGTCAACAAGTACAGGAAAAATTAGCTTTAGGAGCCACAGAGAAACAATCAACTTTACCTATTGTTAGAGAAAGCATTAAAGCCGCGATGTCTCCGAGTATAGACAGAGCAAAAACAGTTGGTCTTGTTAGTTTACCCGGTATGATGTCTGGTTTAATGTTTGCTGGTATTGATCCAACAACAGCGATTAGATATCAAATTGTCATCATGTTCATGTTGATTGCAACAACTGGTTTTTCAACGATGATAGCCAGCTACTTATCATATAAACAATACTTTAACGATTTATCTCAATTAAAATAAAAGAAAGACTAGCTAATTTTTCGTTAGCTAGTCTTTTGATTTATCTTTCTTGCACGTATTTATAGGCTGTTCCCAAAGAAATATTACATTCTTCAGCGATTTGTCTTAATGTGTAGCGATTATTATTGTATAAGAATCTGATTTGATCGATTGTTTCTTGAGAAATCTTTGGACGTCCACCCACACGACCTTTACGACGAGCTTCTTGTAAACCTTTAGTTGTTCTTTCTCTAATAATTAACTTTTCCATCTCAGCAATTTTTAATACCATTTCTAAGTAGGCAGCATCATCAATATCACTATATGCCTCACCTTTTTTAACAACAACTAATCCTATTCCTTTGTCTTTTAATTGACCCAAAAACTCAGCCAACTGAATCACAGATTTCCCTAAACATCTCAATTCATAAACGACTAATTGATCACCTGATCCAAGATTTTCCACTATTTCATTCAAAACTGTGTCACTTTGTGTAATTTCTTCATTTGTTTCTTTTTCAATAGAAACAGTTTCAATATTTAAACTGTTTAATCCATCAATTTGTTCCTTTACGTAATTTTCCTCACTAGAAGCATAAACATATCCTATTTTTTTCATAGCTCCTACCCCCTGTTATTTTTTTCTTGTAAAAATTTAATTCTATTTTATTTCTTGGCTATGTTCATACTATATCTCTTTTTTAAAAAACCCGCCATATCAAACTTTTCCTAACAATACGTAAAATCTGATAATTAATCATCTTTAAATGAAAATTCACAAAAATAGCATATTTTGTTATTTAAAAACCTCAAAAAATTCATATATATATGCAATTTATAAATTAAAAAATATATTTTTTTACATAATTAAAACCTTGACACACATTTCGTTTTTTATTTACTCTTTTAAAATAAGAATAAAAAATAAAAGAATTCTCAATTGTATCTAAATAAATTAAAAAGAAGGATTACATTATTATTAAATATTGCTCACTTATACAAGGGTTTTTAAAACTATATTTACTACAACAAATTCATAATATTTATAAAATATAGCAAAGTGACAGCTGAAAGTATAATTTTTTAAGCTACTCTCAGCTGTCACTTTGCTATATTTTATTTTTTTAGTTTTCTTAATTTCTCTTGATAGGTTGTTACGTCAGACGCACTACAATAGACATAATGCCCTGGTACAATTTCTCGTAATTCTAAATCAGTCGCCTCAGTATCTGTTGGATGATATGTTGTTCTTACTCTATGACGCTCATATTCTGGATCTGGTAATGGGATAGCTGAGAGTAAACTTTCAGTATATGGATGTAAACCATATTTATAAATTTCTTCCGCGCTACCTACTTCTACTAATTTTCCAAAATACATCACACCTATTCTATCGCTAATGTATTTTACCATTGATAAATCATGGGCGATAAATAAGTATGTCAATTTTTGTTGTTCTTGTAATTCCTGTAAAAGATTAACAACTTGCGCTTGAATTGATACATCAAGAGCTGAAATCGGCTCATCACAAATAATAAATTTTGGTTCCACTGCAAGGGCACGTGCGATACCAATACGCTGACGTTGTCCTCCTGAAAACTCATGAGGATAACGTGTGCCATGACTTGGATCAAGACCAACTAGTTTTAATAATTCATTGACTCGTTTATTTCGTTCTTCATCGTTTTTAGCTAGTTTATGAATATCAATTCCCTCAGCAATAATATCTCGTACTTTCATACGAGGATTTAAAGAGGCATAAGGATCTTGGTAAATCATCTGAACGTCACGACGGAATTTATTCATTCGATCACGACCCTTTATTGTCGTAATATCTTCACCATCGAAAATAATTTCGCCACCTGTTGTATTATACAAACGGATGATACTTCTTCCTGTTGTAGATTTCCCACAACCAGACTCACCTACTAAGCCAAATGTTTCGCCTTCGTTAATGTAGAAACTAATATCATTTACTGCTTTTACTTCGTCAGGACGACCGACATTAAAGTATTGTTTTAGATTTTTTACTTCTAAAAGTCTCGTTTTATTCGCTACTGTCATATAGGATCCTCCTTACGCAAACCTTTTTTGTATTCTTCTTGTCGTTTAACAATCTCTAATGGAGGTGTCACTTTTGGTGCGCCTGGTGCAAGTAACCAAGTTGCTGCATAATGAGTTGGCGACACTTCAAAAAATGGTGGAGCTTCAAGTTTATCAATTTCCATTGCATATTTATTTCTAGGATAGAAAGCATCCCCTGTTGGTGGATCCAATAAATCTGGTGGAGAGCCTGGGATGGCATATAGTTTTTCTTCTTTTGTTTCAAGTGTTGGCATCGAACTTAGTAACCCCCACGTATAAGGATGCTGTGGATTATAGAACACTTCATCTGAAGTCCCAATCTCCACAATTCGTCCTCCGTACATAACCGCGACTCTATCGGCAACATTTGCCACTACGCCTAAATCATGGGTAATAAAAATGATAGATGTTTGAATTTTCTTTTGAATGTCTTTCATCAATTCAATAATCTGAGCTTGAATGGTCACATCTAAAGCCGTTGTTGGCTCATCAGCTATCAGAATTTCTGGATAACATATCAAGGCAATTGCAATAACGATACGTTGTCGTTGCCCTCCTGAAAATTGGTGAGGATAGTTCTTTAAACGTTTTTCAGCATTCGGAATACCAACTAATTTAAGTAAATCTAGTGCTCGATCTAATGCTTCTTCTTTATTGATTTTTTTATGTTTTCTAAGTGACTCTGCTACTTGATTTCCGATATTCATTGTTGGGTCAAGAGATGTCATCGGATCCTGAAAAATCATCGCAATATCTTTTCCTCGAATAGATTGCATCTCTTTTTCCGTTTTATTTAGCAAGTTTTCACCTTTAAATAAAATATCTCCTTTAGTGATGTTGGCGTTATTCGCCAATAATCGCATAATCGCTCTTGATGTAACTGATTTACCAGAACCAGACTCACCAACAATAGCAAGTGTTTCGCCTTTATGTAAATCAAAGTTAACCCCACGAATCGCATGAACTTCACCAGCAAAAGTATCAAATGAAATATTTAAATCTTTTACTTCTAATATTTTCTCTACTGTCATTATGATTCCTCCTGTTAGTCGTTCATTTTCGGATCAAACGCATCACGTAACCCATCTGCTAACAGATTAAAACAAATCATGATAACAGACAGTGTGATTGCTGGCGCCCACATTAAATGAGGTAAAAATCTAAATGTTTTGTATCCTTCGTTAAGTAACGTTCCTAAAGAAGCTGTCGGTGGTGTTAAACCTAACCCGATAAAACTTAAAAAGGCTTCAAAGAAAATCGCTGACGGGATACTAAACATCATCTGAACAATAATTACCCCGGAAATATTTGGTAACACGTGTTTAAACGCAATTTTAGATTGTTTTTCTCCTAAAGTTGTCGCTGCCAAAACATATTCTTGGTCTTTGATTTTAAGTGTCTGAGCTCTGACAATACGAGCCATTGTAATCCAACCCGTTATAATCATTGCTAAAATAATGGATAACATCCCTGGTTTAAAAATCATTAACATTAAAATCATCACAACTAAGTTTGGTATACCAGATAAAATCTCTAATATACGCTGCATGACGGTATCGACTCGTCCGCCCTTCATCCCCGATATCAGTCCGTAAATAACACCGAACGTTAAATCAAGAAAGGCTGCAGTCAAGGCAATAATTAAAGACATACGTGTCCCCATCAATAAACGAGATAACTCATCACGTCCTAAACCATCTGTCCCTAAAATAAAATACTCACCTTCTGGAACTTTAGCTTGTTCGTATTTATCTACTCTATTACCACCCACAATAGCTGTTCCATTAAATCCATTAATTGATACCCCAGGAATTTTTGGTGGCAAGTTAATGTATTGTGGGTTTTGTTTAGTTGGATTGTGTGGCGTAATCCAAATTGACCCAAACGCTACAATTGCGACAATCACTAATAAAATCATCGACACAACCGCCGCTTTATTTTTCTTTAATCGTCTCCATGAATCTTGCATGAAGTTTAGTGATGGGGCACTTATCTTTTCTCTTTCTAAATCTTTTGAAGGGGGTAATGGTTTAAACAAGTCTTTTGGTATATCTTTAACATTTATTTTTTCCATTAGTCTTTTCCTCCTTCTGATACTCGAATTCTTGGGTCAACAACACCATATAATAAGTCGACAATTAAGATCACTACGACTAACATTGTTGAAAATAGAATCGTTACAGCCATGATTGTTGGGTAGTCATTTGTCATAATTGATTTTACAAACTGCTCACCAATTCCTGGTATCGCAAAAATATTCTCAACTACTAGTGATCCTGTCATCAGTGAAACGGCTAATGGCCCTAAGAGTGTGATTAATGGAATTAAACTATTTCTTAATCCATGTCTAAATACTACTTGCATACGACTTAACCCTTTAGCTTTTGCTAATTCAATGTAATCACTGCTTAATACTTCTACCATCTCTGTTCTGATAAATCTTGCCGAGTCAGCCAGTGGAGACATTGCTAAGGCAAGTGTCGGTAAAATCGTAGAGGCAAATCCTTGATCCCATTTGGCAATTGGTAACACGCCTAATTTAATTGCAAACACGTATTGTAATAACACGGCAAAGACGAAGTTCGGTATCGATCGGCCGAGTATTGCTATCAAGGTGGCGATAGTATCTACCCACGTGTTTTGCCGCATCGCAGCAATTGCTCCTAGTAGAATCCCAACTAGCGTCCCGAAAATAATCGCTTGAGCACCAAGCTGAACAGATGGTCCCACACGTTCTTTCAAAAGTTTTGAAACAGGTTGGTTTTTAAATTGAAATGACGTTCCAAAATCGCCTTTAACTACATTTGTCATATAAATACCGTACTGTTCAATGACTGGTTTATCTAAACCAGCTTGTTTATCCAATATTTCTTTTTGTTCAGGGGATAGTTTTTCTTGATTAGCATATGGTGATCCTGGTAATAATTTCATTAAAAAGAATGTAATGGTAATAATTAACCATAATGTTAATAGCATGTATCCTACCCGCTTAAGAAAGTACTTAGCAAAATTCCCCATTTAGTTTCCTCCTATAAGTAATTAAAAACACATTGACTTTTACTTTTAACTTCACTTAAAATAATATTTATTATACCTTTTCAAGAAAGTGGTCATTATGTCTAAAAAAATGATTATCAGTTTACTTATTTGTTACCTTATTGTTCCAGTTTTTAAGCTTATTACTGGCCAACCTATTACAAAAATAGCCTTATCTAACGGGTATTTTATACTCTCTTTAGGCTTTTTGATTGTTGCTGGAATTATTATTGTCTTCTCATCTGGCTTTTTCGACCGATGCCAAGAACAAATGCATCAGTTATTCCATCGTAGAAAAAATAGAGAAAAGGAAGAGTTCACTCCCTTTTCTACGACATTTTCATTTTCTCCAGTTTACTGGTTAATAGTAGGTGTCATCCTAGTAGCTAGTAGCTTACTACTAATAATAATCTAACTAACTTAGCTTAATGATATAAATCATTAAGCTATTTTACTTTATAAGCCCATTTATAGTCATAACGAGCTCCAGCTGGATGAACCACGACATTTTTAATTTTTGGTGATCTTAAATGAGCTTCTGCAGATTGGATTAATGGAATCATTCCCATATCTTCCATGATGATATTTTCTGCATCAACCATATCTTGCCAACGTTTTTCAGGGTCAGAAACATTTGTTACACTTGCAGACTCGATTTTTTTATCATATTCAGCGTTTGAGTATTTCCCTCTATTATATGAACTTCCCGTAACAAACAAATCAACGAAACTACTTGGATCAGCATAATCTGCTACCCAACCACCATATACTGTACTAAAGTCACCACTGTTTGAACGTTCTAGACGAACAGCAAATGGTACTGGACTTAATTCAACTGTTAGACCATCTAACTCATCTTCAAGTGACCCCTTAATAAATTCAGTTGCTTTTTTAGTTGAATCATCATCAGAAGATAAGATGTTGATTTCAAATTTATCTTTACCTAATTCTTTTTTCGCTTTTTCCCAATAATCTTTGGCTTTTGTTGCATCATAGCCCACTTTATTTTTTGTTTCTTCAGAGAAGTCTTTTTTACTACTTGGTCCCTCAGCAACATCTGTTGGAACTAAACCTGTAGCGGCAACAGAACCATCTGATAAAATTTGTGTCGCTAATGCCTCACGATTAATTGAGTAAGCAACAGCTTTTCTAAAGTTCTCATTTTTAAATGGTGAGTCTTTATCAGCTTGATTTAATTCTAAATAACGAACACCTGCTTCTTTATCAGTGACAAAATCTTCGCTGTTTGCCATTTGTTGTGCTAATTCACCATTTAGTTTAATATCTTCAACTTGTCCATCTTCATAAAGACTTAGACTGGTTGCATCAGATTTAACAACACTTACTTTAATCTTATCTAATTTCACGTTGTCTTTATCCCAATAAGTATCATTTTTTTCGTATGCCCACTCTGTATCAGTACCAGGTCCATCAAACTCAGCTAAAACAAACGGCCCATTATATACAGCATTCTCACTATTTGCTGCGTATTTATCCCCATATTTTTCTACAATATCTTGACGTTGTGGCAAGAATGTTGAAAATGATAATAGTTTTTCGAAATAAGGTGTTGGTTTTTCCAAGGTAATCTCTAGCTCATAATCACCAACTGCTTTAATTCCTAATTCACTTTTATCCTTTTTACCAGCAGTGATCGCTTCAGCATTTTTCACTGCACCATGAAGGTAAGCATATTCAGACTGTGTTTTGGGATCAACTGTACGTTGCCAACCATAAACATAATCTTTCGCCGTAACAGGCTCGCCATCAGACCATTTAGACTCTTCACGTAATTTTACTTTATATGTTAGACCATCTTCACTGATTTCCACTTTTTCTTTTGCACCAGCTGGTTCAAGTTCTTGTTTATCATTTAAACGGTAAATCCCTTCATATACGTTATTTAACGCAACGGAACTAATAACATCCGTACTTAATGATAAATCAGCTGTTGGCATTTCTTGTGGCACGTTAACCGTAAAAACTTGTTCATCTGCTAATTCTTCTGTACCTCCTGAAGTGTTTTTACTACTAGTATCATTTTTTGCTGTATTATTACCACAGGCTACAAGAGTTAGTACTGTTGCAGACATCAGTAAATACTTTATTTTCTTTTTCATTTAATGCTCCTCCTTTTAATTAGAAATAAATTAGAATAATCTAATAATATAATGAATATAATATATGATTGAGATGATAAAATCAATCATATTTCAAATTTATTTTCATAAAAGGATTGATTTTTGTTGAAGTAACATTAAAAATACGTTTAAATCAATAGTTTGGGAAATAAAAAAACTTTCGAGGAAACGAGTTGATACTCATTTTTTCGAAAGTTTGTCATTTATTCTTTTTAAATGTTGATTTTATTCCACGTTTTACGACATCCATAAAACTTAATGAATGAACCATTTTTTCAGGATCAACATACTCTCTTACAGCTCGTAATACAACTTTTGGTTTTTTTGATGAAAAGGTATACGTGCCATTTTTCTTCGTTTGAATAGCATATCGCGGAATCCATTTCCCTTTAAACATAACCGAAGCCACAACATAGTCGACTTCTTCCCAAGGTATTTGGATAAATTTTCTTGGATCACGACCATGATAAAACTCGAACCCTTTATCACCTATCATAATTTCACCGTAATCTGTTAATCCTGTATAAGCAGTTGCATCAATTACTAAATCAATTTTTGTGTTTAAAGACTGTACCACATTCTCACGTCCTTTTTACTATCATATCATTTTTAATCCAAAGAACAAATCTCTAAATAAAAAGAGAGGTCAAAAGTTGACCTCTGCCTTTTATAGTAAGCCGATGACGTGTCCTAAAATACCAACGATGAATAAACCGATGATGATAACAATTGGACTAACTTTTTTCTTAAGTAACCACATACAGAAGAATGTTAATAATAATGGTGCTAAACCTGGGATTAATTGATCCAAGTTATTTTGTAATGTTGTGACTTTAATATCACTTAACGCACGACCAGAAGCAACTTCTTCAAACGCTTGTTTCACACCAGCCATACCATTTGGAAGATTTGCCCAGTCAACATAGGCTCCTTTATCTAATGGTACTTTAGAAACAATTGGTTTAAAATCAATGGATACCCATCTTTCCACCAGTGCTGCCAGAACAAACATCCCTAAAATAGAAGCACCTTTTGTCACGTCTTGCAATAACCCACCTGATAAATCATCAGTGATTTTAGATCCTGCACGGTAACCAAATTCTTGTGTGTACCACATGAATCCCCAACGAATAAGGTTCCATGCTACGAAGAAAATAATTGGCCCTAAAATACTTCCACCCATTGCTAGAGAAGCTCCAAGTGCTCCTAACATAGGACGTAAGGTAAACCAGAATACTGGATCTCCAACACCGGCAAGAGGTCCCATCATCCCAACTTTAACCCCTTGGATAGCCACATCATCAATATCCGAACCATTGGCACGCTCTTCTTCTAAGGCAAGTGTTACTCCTAAAATAGGAGAAGCAATGTATGGATGTGTATTAAAGAATTCCAAGTGACGTTTTAACGCTTCAGATTGCTCTTCTTTTGTTTTGTATAATTTTTTAATAGCTGGAATCATTGAGAATACCCAACCACCATTTTGCATACGTTCATAGTTCCAAGAGCCTTGGATAAATGTTGAACGCCACGCAACGGTCATACGATCTTTTTTCGATAATTCTATCTTTTCTGCCATTTTTTCTTTCCTCCTATATTAGTAATCGTTTAAAATATCGCCTAGTGGATCACCTGTGTTGCTTCCACCACCAGAATTTGATGAACCACCCATTTTAGACAAGTTAATGTAGATTAATGCAAAGGCAACACCTAATGCTCCTAATCCCATTAATGTGATATCTGAAATAGCGGCAATCACAAATCCCATTGCAAAGAATGGCCATACTTCTTTTGTTGCCATCATGTTAATAACCATTGCATACCCAACAGCTACTACCATTCCCCCACCAATTGCCATACCTTCTGTTAACCAAGCTGGCATTGATTCTAAAAAGTGTTGTACTGTTTCAGCTGGAATAAATAAAAGTGCTGCTGCTGGAATGGCAATACGAATCCCTTGCATGCAAACAGCCATGATGTGCAAACGCTCAATTTTACCCATATTTCCTTCTTCAGCTGCGCTATCCATCATATGAACGATTGGTACAGCAAGTGTACGAACGATCATTGTTAAGAATAAGCCAGCAACTGCTAATGGAATAGCTACTGCGATTGAGGATGATACAGCATCTTTAACTGAAATTGATTGTGCTCCTAAAGCTTTAACTAAAATAATTGCTGATGCTACTGAAGCTAGAGCCGCGTCTGGTGCTACTGCTGCCCCAATGTTTGCCCAACCTAGAGCGATCATTTGTAGTGATCCTCCTAAAAGAATCCCTGCTTCTAAGTGTCCTGATACTAATCCGATTAACGTACAGGCAATTAATGGTTGGTGAAATTGAAACTCATCTAAAATCCCTTCCATTCCTGCAAAAAAGGCTACTATAATAATTAAAATAATTGATAATACAGACATGATATCCCTCCTATAATTTATTTAGCTAAATCTGTTTTAGCTTTTTTAAGCAACTCATCCATATTTGCTTTTGAATCATTTGGTACTTTACGTACGTCAAACTTCACACCATCTGCTTTTAACTGTTCAAACGCTTCTACGTCTTCTTGTCCCATTGAAAGAACTTTATTCACAACAACTTTTCCAACAGAGTGAGCTAGAGATCCAACGTTTACTTCATCAATCTTCACACCACCATCAATCACACGAACAACGTCTGCTGGATTTTCAAATAATAATAACGCACGTGTCCCACCAAAACGAGGGTCTTTTGCGATTTCTATCATTTTGCTTACTGGAATAACGTTAGCCTTAACCCCTGGAGGAGCTGCTTGCTCAATTAATTTCTTACGTAAGTCATCTTTTGCCACTGAATCTGACACAACGATGATACGTGTTGGGTTAGTTGCTTTTGTCCATGCTGTTGCGACTTGACCATGTAATAAACGAGAGTCAATACGAGCCAACACAAACTTAATTTTTCCATCACCTATCACTGTTCCTGGTGGGATTGAGCCCATTTGTGCTTCAGGTTGTGCTACTTCTTTTTTCTCTTCTTCTGGTTCAAGTTCTTCTGGACGAACTTTGATTCCATCTTTACCAGTTGTGACAATTTGTGACGCAATTTTATGAGCACTTTCTTCAGATAATCTCATTGCGTACGCTTCAATCAACATTGGTAAGTTTAATCCACTAACAATAGCCCAATTATCTTTGTGCTCTTCAAACAATGTGTTTGCTTGATTGAAAGGTGTGCCTCCCCATAAATCAACTAGGAAAAGAACCTCATCTTGTTGATCAAACGTTTCAATTGCCTCAACAATTTTTTTCTTAACATCTTCTGGACCTTCACTTGGCATTAATGTAACAGCTTTAACATTTTCTTGTTCGCCAAAAATCATTGAACCAGATTGTAAGATTCCTTTAGCAAACTCACCATGACTTGCTAAAATAATTCCAACCATACTTTTGACCTCCTATTGTATCGCTTTCTTTTTGTCGTTTTTTGTTTGATTCTTTTTAAGTAATTGAATCAAACCCACAGGACTATCAGAAACAACTTTCCTAATCTCGATTGACACGCCTCTGCCATCTAGATAACAAAAAGCATCCTCATCAACCTCATCAACAGCTACAGCATTAGTTAACATGTATTTTCCTTTTTGATAACTCATGCCGCCAACATTCACACTATCAATAATGACACCAGCTTCTACCACTCGTTTAACGTCTGTTGGATTAGTAAATAATAGCATCGCTTTAATCGAATTATTAAACCGCGGATCATGATAAACTTCTATCATTTTTGCAACTGGTATAACATTGACAACAATGTTGGGTGGAGCTGCTTGAATTAGCAACGTTTTTCTGAGTGAATCCTGCGCTACATCATCACTGACAACTAGAATACGATTTATTTTTGAATGTTTTGTCCAGACTGTAGCTACCTGTCCATGAATTAACCTGTCATCGATACGAACTAAACGAATATCCATATGATGCTCCCTTCTTCATACTAAACATTCCATTAAATATATAAGCAATTAATGTGCCAACTTTTCAAGACATACCATTATCAATGATTTAAACAAAAAAAGATACACTAATAAAAGTGTATTTTTAGTGTATCAATACAGTGTTGGTAATTGATTGTCGATAATTTTGACAACGTACACAAATTCATCTTTTGGAATATTAAGATGAAATAAGTGTTCTAATAATTCTAGACTGTTTTTTAAAGTATCTAAGTACTGACAATTAGCTAATTGATTTAGTTCTTCTTGGTTAGCTGTTAGTGTATCATTTTTTAGAATTCTCTCTACCATTCCAGCTAGGTGCATACTCAAAGACATGTAGAATGAGTAATCTTGTTGGTTAGACAGAATCTCCTCATCAATCTGTTGAGAGAGTTGCCACAGAGGATCAATTAATTTAACTGGATTAATAAATGTAAAGTATTCCGCCATATAATCTAAACATGTTTGTCTAGCTGTTACTTCATTCAAAGTGACACTATCATCTAAATCTAGTGTATTGGATACAATACTTCCGATATAGGTTGGTCCATCTTTAGAAAAAAGTTGGTCCATCGTCACAAACGGAATGGATAAATTAGGATTTTTGATTCCAGTACTAGCCAAAAGATGGTATTGTGCTTGAATGTCATCTATTTGTGTATCTAAGTCTGCGATTGACATTGTGATAACTTCAATATCTTCTTCCATATAAAGCATTAAATAATCATTAATCAGCTCTTTCATTCGTTGCGCTGTTCCCTTACCAGAAGCACAAATAGCTAAAATGGCCTTAGGTTTGTCCAGCTCTTCAATTGATTCAGATAGTTCCTTAGCATGATAGCCATGAAAATGACTTAGTGATTCATATAAATCAACCAAATCTCCTTCTAGCAAGCTTGATTTTCTCCCTGCTTCTAATACCAAAGCTGTGGTTACCATATCAATAATTTTGACATCAATGGATGTGCGTTCTTTTATGTCGTCGGTAAATGTCGTTAAAGAACCCATATCAACTAGTAACAACACACCACTGCCTTCATCAACTTGTCGTACTTCATGAACTACTTTTTCTAAAGCCTCATTTGGCTTCATATCTAAAGGCATGTCCACTGCCCGAATATTATTAATCTTCAATAATTGGCTGACCACTTCTACCATACTTGAAGCAGTACTTCTGCCATGTGCAGCGACAATAATACCAATACGCCCTTTCTTTACGGACTCATTTAAAGAGATAAGTAACACTGTTAGATAATTAATTTCTGATTGCGGAAGAATGACTTGATGTTCTGCTTCAATAATTTGTTTAAATACTTTAGCCACACGATGTTCATTAGGATAATCTTCTATCATATTAATAATATTCTCGTCATTACCTGTTTCAATTTTAATTCCCTCTTTATAACGATTTAAAAAAGAACTAATATGTAAACCTATTGCATATAAAAAGTTCTGTTCAAACTTATAGCCAACTTGTTCTGTTGCATATTCATATAATTTACGCGTTGTTTTGATTATTTTACTATCTATAATTTCACCTAACTTATTTTCCGAATCAAAATTAAAGCCATGATTACGATAAAATGATTTTAAATGCACATTGATGTCTGTCGTAATAAAATGATTGATGGCTTCTTGATTAAATCCATCTTCTTTTAGCAAAGCTGCTTTATCCCCAATAATTTCATATAAATTATAAGGTAATTCGTAACTATCTCCCTCGTATGTATCAAACGATTCATTTGGGGAAATGATCATCTTTGACTCAAGAATTTGAGTTAACTCAGACAATGTTGTGCGATCTGTGGCTAATTGAACTAAGCCTTCCTTAATGCCATCATTTAGCTCATCCATGGTTATCGTCACATCGGATTGGTCCATATGTTTTAAAAATGATTGTGCCGTAACGAGTTGAATATTTGACTTTAATTGTCCCACATTTCCATATGAGACACTCCCAATTAATGCTTTCACCACATCTTCTGTTAGAACGATACGACGATTAATTCGTTTAGCTTCAATAATCATCATATTTTTTACTAGTTCAACCTTTTCTTTAGCACTTCTTTCTTTAAACGTTGGCAATTTAATCGTAATAGGAATACGTCTAACAAACGTATTTAGTAAAGCTGAACTAGGGTCTTCCGTTGTCGCACATATGATTCGAACATTAGCTTCTCTATTTTTAGTTGATTCACCAAGCTTAGAATACTTTCCATTATCCATAAAATAAAAAATCATTTCTTGTCCTTCAGGGGGCAGTCGATGAATTTCATCGAGAAATAGGTAACTATCATTGGCTAAGCTTATTAACCCATCTTTTTCTTCGTCTGCTCCAGTAAACGCACCCTTAATATGACCAAACAAGTGACTCATCAATAACTCTGGATTACTCGCATAGTCCGCACAGTTGAAAACAATCAATTCTTTTTTCTCATCTAAAACGTGTTGCTGCTTGGCATATTGAAACATGGTATGAGCAAAATAGGTTTTTCCTGACCCTGTTGGTCCTGTAATTAAGCAATTTAATCCATTTGGTGGGTATAAAATCGCGGCTTTTGCTTGCATAATTGCATTTTTCATACTGGCATTTATTCCGATAATTCGTTTAAATATATCATCATTCTCATAAAAACGAGTCGTTTCTGGTACAAAGATGGATTCTTTTTGCTCCTGATAACTTGGAACATACTTTGAAAATGGTTTGTGTTGAAAAATTGATTTTGTTACATATCTAACAGGTCGACCATCTAACTTTTCAACTATCCCTTCTCGAACAAGTGTATTCAAATCCTTACTGGCATTTGATCGTTGAATACCTAAATAGTCGGCTACTTCCTTTGTTGTAACACCAGAGTCCATTTTTAGCTCATTTGGTGACAAATTTTTAGTTTGGTCAACAACATAATTATATACTTGATCAATTCGTTTCATTTTTAACCTCCTAAAAGCAATACACTATCTTTATTGTATACTAGTGTATTACTTTTAGGAAATATAAAATATAAAAAAGACCTCGTTCACACGAAGTCTTCATACTACTATTTTACAAATTTTGCAGATTGTTCACCAGCTTGGCGACCAAATACGATGATATCACCAACTGAGTTTCCACCAATACGGTTGCTACCATGTAACCCACCAGTCACTTCTCCAGCAGCATACAATCCAGTAATTGGCTTGTTGTCTTTGTTTAATACTTCTGTTTTATCGTTGATTTTTACACCACCCATTGTGTAATGAATACCTGGGGCAATCTTAATCGCATAATATGGACCTTTGTTTAATGCATTGTCCATACCAGTTTCACGAGAAAATTCTGTATCGGATTTTGCTTCAACTGCTTTGTTCCAATCTTGAACAGTCGTGTCTAATGTTTTACCATCCATGTCGATTTCTTTAGCTAATGCTTCGATTGAATCAGCAGATTTTACAAATCCTTGTTTTTCATAAAAATTAATTGCTTTTACTCTTTCTTTAACACCTGCATCAAAAATTAAATAAGCAGATTTATCAGGTAATGCAGTAATAGCTGCTGATACATTATCACGTGTTCCCATTTCATTTGTGAATCGTTTACCATCTTGATTAACCAAAATAGCTCCTTCACCACGAACTGCTTCACCAATTAAGATGCCTTTATCTTGTTGAACAGTAGGGTGAATTTGAATTTGATCCATATCAACTGTTTGACCACCTAATTTTTCAATCATTCTAATACCGTCACCAGTACTACCTTCTTGGTTAGTTGTCACATAACCTTTAAGTTCAGGTTTTTCTTTTTCTAACATTTCTGGATTAGCTCCATATCCACCAGTTGTCACAACAACGGCTTTACCATGTACTTCTTTCTCTTTGCCTTCAACAGTTACTTTAACACCATCAACAACTGAATCTTTTTCTAAAATCTCTGTTACATCAGCATTAACAAAAATTGGAATTTCTTTTTCATGTATATTGTTTAATAATCCATGAACTAAGTATTCGCCAACTGCTGAGCCATCTTCAGGTCTATGCGTTCTTTTTTCACTCATTCCACCTGTGATTGTTAAGTTGTTTAACTTAATCCCCATTGAATCTAACCAGTCTATTGCACTTGCTGAATTGTCAACATAATAACGAAGTAGTTCTTTATCGTTTGTATTATGTCCACCTTTTAATGTTTCTTCATAAAACTTATCATTAGAGTCTGTAATCCCCGCTTCTTTTTGGAATTTTGTTTCTGAAGCATTCATCCCACTTGAAGCTTTCAATGTGTTTCCACCAGCAACAGGCATTTTCTCTAAAATAACTGGGTTTTTACCTTCTTCTTTCGCTTGCAAAGCAGCTGACATTCCTGCTCCACCGGCTCCGACAATAATAATATCGTACTCATCTTTCATCTCTTTAGGGTCAGTGTATTTTTGTTCTGAAGCCCCTGAAGTGACATCTGACGTACTTGCTTTTGTAGATGAACTTTCTACAGTTTTTTCCGCAGATTTTTGTCCCCCACAACCTGACAATAGCATCATCGTCGCAAAACTAATTGTTAATGATTTGAATAGCTTAGTTTTCATAAGTCTAATCCCCTTTTTTTATTGTTAAATTACTAACATACTTTAAAAATAATAACTTAAACACGTTAATTTAACAATAAAAAAATAAGTATTTTTTTCACAATTTATCTATTTTTAATGAAACTAAGTCTTTTTTCATATGTTATGTCTCAACTAAATAATTTTTTGTGTAGATTTTTTGAATAACTTTATCCAATTCCTCAATATCTCTCAACATCATAGGGTACTCAAAAAAATGGATGACAGAGTTCGAATACTCTTTATTTTTTAAAACGTTTGGGACATTTGTCAATATGATATCGATAGTTACGTCACTTGTATTGATAAACTCAATATGATAATCACCTGAATATCGTTTTATTATATCATTTTCAAGTAGTGTCTTCTTTAAATACGGCAAATCACTTTCAATTAGTACTTTAATCGTCGGTTCAAAATGAGTTAAAGGTTTTATCATGGAAAAGAGCATCATGTATTTTTGCATTAAAAAGGGGCGTTGCAAAAAAAGGACATTGTTTGTTTGAATATAAAGCTTGTCGATGATTTGATGAAGTTGAGATATTAAAACAGTGTATTTATTTTGCCACTCTCTTATATTATTACAGCCATCATCGGTTAAAATAACGTAACGAAACATTCTACAAAATAAATGAGTACAAAAGGTTGTTAAAAAAAAAGAGTGATAAAACTCTGATGGAATTGGGTGTAACTCTGTATGAAATTTTTCAACAAAATGGTTAGTAGTCTCATAAACATCAGATCCATTAAGTTTATGATACTCGAGCGTCTGTTTAATGAATGGTTTAGACTGGTAAACATTGATTCTCAGTTGAATGAGTAACATATAAAAATAGATTTCAGCTGTTAATTCCTGCCTCCTTTTGATAAAAACTAAAGATAGAAACGGCATCTCATCCATTACTCGATTTATATCAACATAGTTTTGCCAATGAGCTTCAAGTTCAATTGGATGATTTTTGCCCATTCTAAATAAATTAATGGCTAACATATAACCTAATTGCTTTCGTTGAGTACGAGTTAATTTCATAGATAAAGACTCATCTAAGCTATCAATTACTTCATATACTTTATTTTGACTTACTTGTCTAAACGGCCAATCATGACCTTTTAGTCCATACCATACCACATAGTAGGTAAGCAATCTAATTTGTTTCTCCTCTCCAATAATTTTAAAACTTATATTTGATAATGATAAATGATATCGTTTTAAATAATAGCGAATTTTTTTTACACTTTTTCTGACCTTGCTCTCACTAATATAATGTTCCATTGCATATTTTGTGACCGACTGAAATTCTTCAAAGAAAATGTCTCTTAACATAATGAACGTTTCATCTTGTTCTAAAACTAACTGTTTAAACCGGTGAAGACCATGACCTTTTGGTGTTTCAAGATGAACCCCTTTATATTTTTCATAACTTAAAAACAACCTATCGTTTTCTTCTTCTCCTTCATTAAACTGATCAATACAATCCTTTAAATGAATGATATAACGTTGGATAGTTCTTTCTACCACATTCAGTTTTTCACTAATTTCATGGATAGTATACCACTCATTTTTTTCGGATATGATTGATAGAATCGATAAAATATTTCGACTATTGGTATCTAATAACATAAATAAATCTGTTTCCATATCTATGACTCCTATCTGTATGACAGTTATCAAAAAAATCGACTAGGACGCCCTCGCGTTAATACTAAATCAAGCGGAATAATTTTCATTACTCCGCTTGATTAAAAGATATGTTCAAAAGAAATGTCGACTAAACTGTCAAACAATTATTAATCCCATTCATCTACAAGATTATCTAATTCTTTTTCATTATAGTTTTCGTATTTATCTATTTCATGTAATATTCTTTTGATTTCATGAATGGCTTTTTTTTCTTCAAACCAGCATTTCACTGATTTTTCATGACTTTTTTCCATTTCATCGTCAATTTTAGCTAATGTTTCATCTAAATTTGTTAAAATATTAGAGATTTTGTTGATTGATTTTTCTTCTTTTTTTTCATAGTCTGTCATTGTTAGCACGTCCTATTCTTTATTTTTGTAATTCTAGAGGTAATTTCACATCATAAGTGTGTTCAACTTTATCGCTGTCATCACTTTTTTTGTGTCCGTCAAATGTTAACTTAATTTCTTTTACTTGATCAGCTTGTTCTAATTTATCAAATGTAAAGTAAACATGTCCGTCTTTTTGTTTGTCTTTAGCAAAGATATCTTCCCAATAATCTCTGAAGTGTTTTCCTTTTATTTCAGTTCCATCTTTTAAGACTAATACTGCATCACTTGGATGGATGCTAACATCTTCTTTTCCATCATTTTTTAAAGTAAAGTCCATAGACATTAAGCCTTTGTATTCATTATTTTCTTTGTCTTTATATTTATCCACTTCAGCAATTTTTACTTTGTCAATTTTAAAATCAACGTTTTCCCAGCTTTTATCTTGCCAGTCAGTATCGTATTTCGCTTCTAATTTTACTTTAGGATCATTATCCCCTTTGATAATTTCTTTAAATGAACCATCATCTTTTAAGCTAACACTTTCAACATCAACTTTTTCACCGTCTTTTAACTTTTCTGTTGTAGATGATACAGTACCTGCTTCAACTGTTCCTTTTACTTCTTCTTTTGATCCACAGCCACCTAAAAGTAATAGTAATGTTGCTCCGACAGTGACACTTAATAATGCAGTTTTTTTCATGATTGTTCCTCCTGATTTTAACTAACATCTAATAATAATTAGTTATTTAATTGATTCAATATAAGTATTATATTTTTTAATTTTATCTAATTCATGAATATTATTTTCTTATTTTTTGATACATTAAGAAATACAATTTCACACTTTATTCAATATGTTTTTAGTGTTCCGGTCTAACTGTTGTTTTTTTTGGTTCGTCATGACACAAAATTCTTGCATGATTTAATTCTTTTATTGCCGCATTAAAATCTTTCGCAAAAGCATTTGCCACATTTTGTCCCATATCAGCACGACACACAAAGCGTTGTACAATCGTGTCTTGCATATCTTTAGGGAATGGATAAGAAGGGACTTGCCATCCACGCATTTGCAAACGATCTGATAAATCATATAGTGACCACTCAACATTAGCATCTTCTCTTAATGTAAAGCAGACAATTGGTAAGTTTTCGCCAGTATTAAACATTTTAAATAGACCAGTGTCTTCTACTGTTTTAGCTAATGACATTGCCACACGTTTAGTACGCTCATGAATTTCTTTGTAGCCATTAAATCCAAAACGATAGAAATTATAGTATTGACCAATAATTTGGCTAGCACTTCTAGAAAAATTAATTGCCATTGTTGGCATGACACTACCTAAGTAACTCACTTCAAAAACTAGTTCTTTTGGTAAATACGCTTCATCTTTCCACAGTACCCATCCAACACCTGGGTAAACTAAGCCATATTTATGACCAGATGAGTTGATAGAAACCACATTTTTTAATCTAAAATCCCATAATAAATCTGGTTCGATAAATGGTACGAATAAACCACCGCTTGCTGCATCCACATGAATCACTAAATCTTGATTGTGTGTTTGATTGTATTCTTCAACCAACTCATCTAATTTTTTAATGTCATCAAATTTCCCTGTATAAGTAATACCTAAAATACCGACAATTCCAATCGTATACTCATCAACATAATCCATGACAGTATCTGTATTGATACTTAAATGCTCACTATCAACTGGAACTTCACGCATTTCAATATCCCAATACACACAGAATTTTTCCCAACATACTTGATAAGCAAGCAACACACACACACATCACACTAATCTCACCACACACACCACACATACAAGCCTTATCTTAGCAACATCTAACACGCAACACACGATCTCCCAATACACACAGAATTTTTCCCAACATACTTGATAAGCAGATGAAATAACTAAGTTTGGGCGTTTGGCATTGATATCTACTCCATTTTTCTGAGCACGATCTCGCCATCTAAATTTCATCGCCATACCACCAAGCATACAAGCTTCACTTGAGCCAACAGTTGAAGTCCCCATCACACGATCTCGGTTTGGTGCATGCCATAAGTCAGCAATCATCTTCACACATTTTTGTTCCAAAGCTGTGGTTTGTGGGTATTCCGATTTGTCTATAGCATTTTTTTCCATTGTCTCAGCCATAATCTCTGTGGCTTCTGGTTCCATATAAGTTTGGCAAAACGTCGCCAAGTTTTGACGAGCATTGCCTTCATTGATTAATTCGTCTTTTATTAAACGATAAGCAATCGAGGGATTAATTGGATCCATTCTCATTTTGTCCAACATTACTGCTTCTTCTGATGCATTTGAGCCAAATATAGGTACGACTGATTGATTTTTTTCGCTAGTCATAACTAGACCTCCTAAAAATTTTAAATTATATAAAATGGAATAGGTATCTCATTTAAACAATATCATTTTTCTAAAGCTTGTAATTTTTGATTATCATTTAAAACAGAGATATTTTCTAAATGGTTTCTTTGTAAATAATCCATTGAAAATCTTAAAAGGATAACAAAGAAAATAAAAATACATAATAACGTTATGATACTACGATTAAACATTGGTGCCCCAATCCCTCTTGAAATGGCTTCTCTAAATCCATAAACCGAATAGGTCATTGGTAAATAAGGATGGATGGTATTAAAGAAACTATTTTGTAATGGTAACGGGAAGGTTCCTCCAGCTCCACCAAGTTGTAACACCAATAAAATCATCGCAACAAATCGACCTGGATTATCAAATGTCATAGCTAAAAACATGATTAGAAACATATAACTCCATGCAGTCACCATTCCCACTAGATAAAGTTTTCCAACTTGATCGACAGGTAATTTTAGTAACAACATAATAGTCGCTTCAATAATCGCCATAATGGTTGAAACGACAAACCCCATCGCAACTTTACTTAACCACCAATCACGACTGGATTGCCCTTCCATTGAAACGCGTCTGATTGGGAAGATAAAGTTGAATACAATACAGCCAACAAATAACGCAAGTGACATAATGTATGGTGCTAATGCTTGACCATAATTTTTTACTTTACTGTATTCAATATTTTTTAATCCTGTTGGTGCTGCAAACATTTTGACGTTTTTATTATTAAATGTTATACGACTAACGAGTTTATCTGCTTGTGTTAAAGCACTTGCCATCGTTGTTGCACCTACTGTTAGTTGATTGGCTCCACTCATTAATTTCGGTGTATTATCGGTTAATTTTGTAAGTCCTTGGCTTAATTCATTGGCCCCACCATCTAACCGTGTGACGCCTGATATTAGCTCTGGCATTTTACTTGACATCGTATTTAGTCCATTTGTTAAGGCATCACTTCCAACAGACAAACGATTCATGCCATTTAACGCAACAGGCGCTTCATTCACTAGGTTATCTACTTGGGATAATCCTGTTTCTAATTCATGTAACACATTTTGTGTGTTGGCTAAGTTGACATTGTTACCAAGGCTTTCCAACAAATCGGTGGTCCCTGCTTTTATATTTGAAATGGATTCTTTCATTCCTCCAGTGTTCTCTGACAATCCTTTGGCTAATTGGCTCATCATCGTTGCTTGTTGTGATAATGATTTTGCTTGCTGACTTGCATCATTTAGCCCTGTTTGAACTTGACCAACAATACTATCAATATCAGCTGAAGAACTTTTAATATCTGTCACTAATTGTGTTGAGAAGCTAGTAACTTGCTGTGATAGTTGTGCGATTAACTCTTGTTTAATGTCATCACTTATTCGACTATTTTGTTGAATGATTCCTTTTAACACTTGTTCAAATTGTTGTGTGTCCCGAGAGACTGTCTGATTGATATTTCCAATCACTTGGCTAAACCCTGATAATTGATTACTTAATCCAACTAGATCAGTTGACAAAGTAATCGACACACTAGAAACTTCACTCAACTCTTTTGAGTCATTTAAAACTGATTCAACTTGTTGGTTAATCTTTTCAATATCTTGTTTTAACAGGCTAGCTGAAGATCCTGATAAACTACTTTCCACATTTATTAAACTGGCTTCTAACTCTTTTGTGCCGTTTAATAAATCTGTCACACCACTTCCAACTTCATTTAATTCCCCTGAAAGTGGGTGAAGTTTGTCATTCACTTCATTGAGTCCATTAGATAATTGTGTCGCACCATTTTGTAATTCCGTTACCCCTTGTTTTAACGGAGAAACATTAGATGCTAACTCGTTTACACCGTTTGCTAATGTGTTTGAGCCATTAGCTGCAGTAGACACACCATTCGTATATTCACCCAAACCGTTATCAAGCTTTTTACTACCTGTTGCAAGTTCTTTTGAGCCATTAGTTAATTTTATTAAATCTTGTTTTCCTTTTTGACCAAGTGCTAAAGCAGTTTTAACATAAGCTGCGGTGACACTTTCTCGCACTTTCGCTTCCAACTCTTTTGCTCCAATTTGTGCCATATCTAATCCAATATAATTCAGTGACCCATTTGTTGTATACTGAATTTCCATTTGATTAGGTGAAGGATTTAAAAGACTCGCCGCATTTTTTGAGAAATTCTTTGGAATGGTCACAATCATGTAATATTTTAAGCCTTTCATGCCATCCATTGCTTGCTTTGCATCAACAAATTCCCATTTAAGTTGTTTGTTATGCTTCAACTCATCAATGACACTTTTCCCAACATCAATTTTTTGACCCAACATTTCAACAGGTTGATCTTCATTTACCACGGCAACAGGTAAATGACTCGAGCGGTTATATGGATCCCAAACAGATTTATCAAATACACTCGAATATAGTATCGGAATAAAACAGATAGCTATCACAGATATTAGTAGTATTTTATTATGAAATAACTGTTTAAATTCCTGTTTAATCATTTGCACGTTAATCACTTTCTTTCTTCATTGTTTAAATTAATCGAATGTTTTTTTACATATATGTGATAAAACACAAACGGTAGCAATACGGTTATAACAGAACTAAAAGCTAGTGTTATTAAGTAGGTTTTCGCTTCGTTTGCTTTTAATTCACTTGGCGCAATAAAGGAAGAAACTAATGCTAATAAAGACATCACCATACCCAAACTTGCTAACAACGCTTTTACTTTTCTTCCTCCTGGTACTTCATAAGCTCGTTTTAATTGTTGATTTGATTTCTTAAAAATTAAAACAAAATACCCAATAAAAAATAGTAAATACCCACACAAATAAATCACAACGGTCAATGAAATGGCGGTTAAAAATGACACAGCATTCCCTCCTCCACCAAAAGTTAAAACGGCAGTCCAAATGGTCACGATAACACCTTGTATGATTAGTAAAGAAGTTGGCACTCCATTTTTATTAATTTTTTGACAACTTTTAGGGAGCAATCCTTGATCGGCAACATAACGCAAGCCTTCTGTTGGACTGACAATCCATGAACTAACTTGAGCTAGAACACCAAATGCCAACATAATCGCAAGGATTTCGACTAACCATGATAGATGAGGATTACCTTTCAAAATCAACGTTTCAAATGCTTGAATCACCCCACTATTTAATGATAGATTTCTCGCTGGTACGACCATTGAGACGGTGGTTCCTCCAATCGTGCTTAGTACAATGCCCGTAATAACCAAATAAATCATCATCAAGGGATAATTCTTTTGTGGGTTATCTAGTGATTTAATATGTGAGGCAGATGCTTCCACTCCAACATAAGCTAAAATAAAAGTCACCAACGATGAGAAAGTTTGCTTATTTGGGAAAAATGATTTATCCATAAAAGAGTGAGTAATAGTATGTCCACTCATCACATATTTAATGGTAAAAATCAGTAGAACAGTTACTGGAATGATAATCCCAATTACAAAGCCTGCTTTTGCAATTTGTGAGGTTGTGTTTGTTCCTTTGAACTGCAAAAACGTGAGCAACCAAAAAATAAGAACCACAACCAAAAATTTGATGAGCTTATTGTCATTCATCTCTGGACATTTTAATGCATATGATAACGCACCAATGATAAAATAACTCATTGTGACAAATCCGACTGTAATTTGAAACCACTGGAAAAAAATGGCAGCAAAACCAAATTTTTCTCCTAACGTTTTACCTACCCATCCAAAAATCCCCCCTCCATCAAATGCCTCTACAGTACCAATTTCTGCTGCACATAAGGCAACTGGTAAAAACCAGAATAGACCACATACTAATGATAAGAAAATAAGTGTCTTCCCCGATTCAGCAAACGTTGGGTACTCATAGACTGTGATAAATAACGAAGCCGTCATGGCAAAAAAACTGAATAAAGATAATTTTTTTGTATTCTGCATGATTTAAATCCTCTCTAATACATCCAAAAATAAATTCATTTTTTACATGTCTATTAAAATGCTATAGCATGATAAAATCATCAAAGAGTTAACTGACATTGCCCACAACTTTTAGCGCAACGATAGTATAACGCTTAATTCATATTTAACTTGGAACACATGATGAAAAAAAAACTAATAAACTTTGATTTTATTGATTTAAAATCTTTTTTATACAAATTGTTTTTTTTAATAAAACAGCTTATAATTTACATGCTAGTATATCTAGTTTATTTGTTTGAAAGGAATGAAATAGTTGATTAATTTATTGCTTGAACCAAAAATAAAAATGACCATTTCTATTATCAACGTCATCTATAATCATTATGATTGGACTCAAACATCCTATCTTTCTAAAGAATTAGATATCTCAGAACGAACAGTGCAACATTACTTAAAAGATATTATGGAATTAAAAAAACAGTACGATCTGATCAACAATGATCAATTAACTATTGAATATCTAAAGATTAAAGGAATTAAAATCACTGATTACTCCAATGACTTTGAAGATTTTAAAAAGTTTGTGATTCAACAAAGTCAAACTATAATCCTTCTTAATGACATCATCAATCAGCAAATTATTTCGGTTACAAACTATTGTCAAAAACATTTTCTAAGCGAGACCACGGTCCGGAAAAATATAAAACGAATTAAAGAAGCTTGTCAAAATTATGGTATCGATTTAATGCATTTAAAATTAGTAGGAGATGAGAGAAAAATCCGCTATTTCATCGCACTATTTGATACGATGGTAAGTCGCGAAACTTATTTTTTACTGGAAGGAATTAACTATCAAGAATTAAATAAACAATTCGATACCTTTTTTAAAAAGGCAAATATGACTGTATCTGCAGTTAAAAAGCAAAAAACCTTAAATATCTTTTTAATACATCTACAACGCATTGGATTTAACCAATTTATTTCGATTCATGATAAATTTAGTCGTGAACTCATTATGCATCCTATTTTCCCATACGTTGAGGAGCTGTTTAATCATTATTACGTATTTAATAAAAAAGAAATTGCTTACTTTTTTTATATCATGACCCTTGATGAAGAATTAAATCGGATGCAAGATACCAACTTAGTTTATAATTTTTTCGATAAGTATCAATTAGATCTAATGACCACTACTGATTTAATTTTTAATGATTTATTTCATTTATTTCGTCCATTAAGCGATGAAGAATCCTATCTGATTAAACGTGATATTTTTTATACAAGTTTTGTCACCATGATTTTTAACCAATTAGTCTTTGAATATAAGTATGGTGTAACTGTTCACTATAATCTAAAACAATACCCCATCATTACATCTATTTTTTCTAACATTATTGAAAAAAGGTTAATCGCTACAGGATTTATCCCTCAAAATCAATTAGAAACGCTTCTGCAGCAATATTTTTTTAGATTTCTGTATTTTGTCGATTCAAAACATCTATACAAAAACTTATCAATATATATCGAACCTGCTTTTGATAAATTACATCAGCAACAAATCAAAGACTATTTAAATCTATACTTTAACAACCAAATTAACTATGATCTTGTCTACATGGAAGGGGATACAGACATCGTACTTACTCCTTTTCATGAAACTTTCGAACAATCTTTATACACACGTACACCAATCATCATGGTTAAGTTCCCATTAAATTTAACTTTTCTACAAAAAGTAGATATAATTCTTAAAAAGAAGCATTATAAAAAGGGCGAAGAATAAGTTATTCTCCGTCCTTTTTTTTAGAATATTGTTCAATTGTTTTTTCAATTTCTAATAAAACTGGATGTGTTAAATAATCCTTTTTAAGAAAATAAAACAAACGTCTATAGTTTGAGCCTAACTCTTTAAAAGGCATTTTTTCAGGAACAGATACTCGAGAAATAATGCTTTTACCGATTCCTTTTTCTAGTAATCTAATAACCATCTCATTATTCTTAACACATAAACGTTTTGGTTGAATATTTTCCTGTAAGAAATAGCGTTTTGTATAATGATAAACTCCTGATATATCCTCGCGACACAGCCATAACTCGCTTGTTAAATCACCAGCGATAACCAGTTCATCCGATAAAAACGCTTGCCGATACACTGAGCCAGTTTCTAATGGCTTTTCAATAAAGCCAAAATGAGCACGATGTTGTTGCACATTTTCTAATACTTCTTCTGAATTATGCATTTCAAGTTCGAAATAGACATCTGGGAATTTTTCTACCAACACACTCATTAAATCTGGTAAATAGTAGATGGAAAAAGTATTTGATGCGCTAATCACACACTTCACTGAATCCTTTCCAACATTCCGAATCAAACGCTTGGTTTCTAACCAATCGTCTTCCAAATTTAATAGTCGATTATACAAAATAGTTGCCTCCTTAGTTGGCGACATCTCTTGTTTCGATTTTCTGACAAATAATTTGCAGTTTAATTCTTCTTCTAATAATTTTATCTGACTAGAAACAGATGGTTGAGAAATATACAGATTTTCAGCTGCTTTAGTAAAGTTTCTAGTTTCATATGCTTCTTTAAATGTTACAAACAATTTAAACATTTTTACACCTACTATTTATTTTTCTGATAGTTAATATTCTAACTATTTATTTTTAAAATGTAAATGAAACAAGTATAATTTAATTAAGTAAAGTTAACTTTGGAGGAATGAACATGAGACAATTTAATCAGACACTTTTACCTGGCCTTCTTCTATCTTTGGGGGTTGCTTGTTTATCAAAAATAATTGCAATATGGTTACCGTCATTAGGTGCAGGAACAATTGCCATTTTATTAGGAATTTTATTAGGAAATATTTTTTTCAATCACCCTATCTGGCAAAAAGGAACTAAGTTCTCTGAAAAAACGTTATTAGAACTTTCTATCGTCCTACTCGGAACAACTATTACGTTTCAAACCATTGCTCAAATTGGTGGTTCTGGGGTAATTTTTATTATGTTGCAGATGACGATTACCATACTAGCGGCTTACTTTATTGGAAAAAAATTAAAATTTAGTCAAACGATGTCTCTTATGATGGCTGGAGGAAATGCCGTATGTGGCTCGTCAGCAATAGGGGCGATTGCTCCAGAAATTGGTGCAAAGGACAAAGAAAAAGGGCAAATCATCACTCTGGTTAATCTACTTGGAACAGTCATGATGTTAACATTACCACTTGTTGGTGGAGCTTTTTTCTCAGAAAGTGTCATGGCAAAAAGTGCTTTAATTGGAGGAACACTTCAATCTGTTGGACAAGTGATTGCCAGTGCTAACATGGTCAGTCCAGACGTCGTGGAAATGGCAACTTTATTTAAAATTTTACGTATCATGTTTTTAGTGGTTGTGGTATTTGTCTTTGGAAAAGTAGCTCAACAAAATAACGACACTGCAGAAACTAACACACAAGTAGCAAACAAAAAGAAAAAATTTCCACTTCCATGGTATATTATTGGATTCATTGTGTGTTGTGTATTAAATAGTGTGATTCACTTTCCTACTCTTCTTAGTCAAACGACACACTCTATTAGTGGATGGTTTGAAATTACAGCACTAGCTGCGATTGGTTTACGTATCAATGCAAGAGAATTTTTAAAAGAAGGACCAAGATTCTTAGCCTATGCCGGTAGTGTTGGATTGATTCAAACAATAGTCGCGATTAGTTTAATCAAATTGTTATCAATATAAAAAGAGGCTGACCCAAAAGTCTTAAAATAGAAAAAAACCCATGAAATCCGTTAATTATAACGTTTATTTCATGGGAATTCTATTTTGTTAGTTGGGTGATCTTTATTTAAAAAGTGACTTTTGGGTCAGCCTCTTTTCGTTTAAACAACTGTCGCACCTAGTGTGTTTTTTAAATGTCCTAAGGCCCAATTATGCCCTATTTGGTCGAAACTTTGGACAGCTTTTTCATGTATCACGATATTATAACCTAAATTATAAGCATCAATTGCCGTATGTAACACGCAAATATCTGTACAAACACCAACAAGATGAACTGTACGGATGTTTCTTTCTCTCAAACGGATATCCAAATCTGTTCCACTAAATGCTGAATAGTGACGTTTGTCAATCCAATACACCGTCTCTTTGTCTTTATTATTTTGATACACATCATTTAGTCCCTTGTATAAATCACGACCACTTGTGCCTACTAAGTTATGGGATGGGAATAATTTATTTTCAGGATGATACTTATCTTGTGAATCATGACAATCAATAGCAAAAACAACATAATTCCCTTCGTCGATAAATTGATTGGTTAATCGTACCATCTCAGTTTCTATTGCTTGACCAAACTCTCCGGTCGTTAAATTTCCATCAGTTGCAACAAAATCATTTGTATAATCTATTGATATTAAAGCTTCCATCATCTCACTCCTTAATTTATTTGTTTAATTAATTGAATGACCATTTCAGCAGATTTTTTGCCAGCTTCTATAATAAATTCATCAAAGTTAACACTTGCATTCTCGTCTCCGACATCACTAATTGCACGAATCACGACAAACGGACACTTATATTGATGAGCAACTTGAGCAATCGCCGCGCCTTCCATTTCATTGGCTAACACATCTGGAAAATACTCTTTAATTTGTTTGATTTGCTCTTTACTGTGAACAAAGGTATCTCCTGATACAATCAACCCATTGTGTGTGTTTAGTTGATTATCTTTAGCTGCTTGTTGTGCTGCAGTTATCAGCTTGACACTTGCTTCATAAAACAGTGGCATCTGAGGCATTTGACCATAACTGTAGCCAAACGCTGTAACATCAGCATCAAAGTAGGCTAACTTTTCGGAAATAACTAAATCACCAATCGCTAATCCGGCACCAATTCCACCGGCAGATCCTGTGTTGATTAAACACTCCACATCATAATGACTAATCAATAGCGTGGCTGTTAGTCCTGCTAATACTTTTCCGATACCTGATTGGGTCACAACTACTTCATGATTTCCAATCGTTCCTGAGTAAAACGATACACCCGCTTCGTGCCACTCTTTTTTATTTTTAAGTTGATTTTTTAATAAACTAACTTCTTGTTCCATTGCCCCAATAATTCCAATTTTCATATAAATACTCCTTATAGTTTAAAGATAGCGTATAGTGTAATGACTAATAAAATGACAATAATGACAATCGCACGGTTTAACCAAGCATTGCGTTTTTCATTTTTATTTGCCTCTCTTACGCGGCTTCTTGTTAAAATTTGTTGTGAGGTTGTGTCTGTTTTTTTTGGTTTTTCTTTTGACATACTTTACTCCTTATTTCATTTGAAATTTCCATAATAGAATAGCATATAATGTTTTTGCATCACAAATGTCACCAAGACGAATATGCTCTTTTGCTTCTTCTAATGATAGCTCTACGATATCTAAAAACTCATCTTCATCACGTGGTAGTGGATTAGCCACTCGTTTTAGTCCGTGTGCTTGAAATAATACCATACGCTCATTACAAAAACCTGGTGACGTTACAAAATCAGCCACTTGTTCCATACGATTACACTGGTAATAAGTTTCTTCTTCTAACTCACGTTTGGCTGTTTCTAATGGATCTGTTTCATTTTTTTCTATTTTTCCTGCTGGTATTTCCAAGATACTTTTTTCAATTGCTTTTCTGTATTGTCTTACGAGTACAATGCGATTCATTGGTGTTATGGCTAAAATCCCTACTGCACCATTATGAAAAACTAGTTCACGTTTGGCTGTTTTACCATTTGGTAATTCAACACTGTCTACACACACATCTATAATAGCGCCATTATAGATTTCTTTTCTCTCAAGAGTCTCTTCATTAAATTTATCTTTCATCTTGGTATGCTCCTTGTATTTTGAGTCATTTATGTTTATGATACCTTTAAAGAGATGTTATTTCAACAGCTCTTAATGTAACCTTATACGTATTTATAAATCAAACTTGGGACTGATAATGTTTTTACTTCCTTGTGATAAACTAGTACTATACAAAAAATTCAAGAAATAGAAGGAGTGACACAAATGAAAAACAAGAAATACAGAATCATTACTATAATTGGTTTCTTGATAGGAATAGGTATTTTGTCGGAGATTGACGAAGATTTCATTCCAATAGTGCTTATCATTGCGATCGTTTGGTTTGTTTATCGAAAATTTTCCAAACGAAATAAAAAAGACATTGTTCCAGGATTATCTAAAGAAAAACAAGAACATTACTATGAAGCAGGTATGTCTGACAAAGAGATTGAGTTTTTTAGAAACACTTTAGCTGAAGCCAAAGAACAAATCAACCAACTAGAGCAAAACTTCAAAGCTGTTCCAAAACTAAAGGCGATAAATTTAAGATACGATACATTAAAAGTATCTCAAGCGATGTTTAAAGAACTTGTCAAAGAACCAAAAAAGCTGCATCTAGCTGATAAATTCTTATACAACCATTTGCCTAATGTAGTGGAATTAACCAACAAATACGTTGAAATTTCAGATCATGAAATTAAAAGTAAAGCAACTTATGATACATTAAATGAAAGCATTGTTGCTATTGAAGACGTGGCTCAACTCATTATTAAAGATTATGAAAATTTTGTCAGCGATGATATTGAAGATTTAGAAGTTGAAATATCTATTGCAAAACAAAATGCAAACCGAGACAAACAAAAGACAGATGTATCTGAAGATCAGGAGGAAAACTAATGTCTGATGAATTAAAAGAAGTAAAACCTGTTGACAACACATTAGATGATTTACTTAGCAACCCTTTTTCTGAGATTGAACAAACTGATTTACTCACTCAAGCAGAAAAAAAACAACAAGTGACTAAAGCTCAAACTTCAACAAAAGTCATTGACAAGTTATCTGATGAAAGAAAACAACAAGCACAAGAACTTGCGAATCAAATCGATACAAATGACAGTCAATCCATCTTAAGTTATGGAGTGGCTGCTCAACAAAAATTAAGTGAATTCTCACACACTATGTTAAACCATGTGCAAACTCAAGATATTGGGTCAATGGGAGATTCTTTAACTGAATTGATGTATCGTTTAAACGAAGCTAGTCCAAGTGAATTGGAAGCAAGAGATGGTAATCTATTTAAACGCATGTTTGGAAAAGTGAAACAATCAATTTATGAAATCACAGCCAAATATCAAAAAATTGGGGCTCAAATTGATAAAATAGCGGTCAAATTAGACCATGAAAAAAATGGTTTATTAGAAGATAATGCGATGCTTGAACAACTATACCATAAAAATAAAGACTATTTTGATGCATTAAATATTTATATTGCTGCTGGTGAATTGAAAATCGAAGAACTTCAAACTAAAACAATTCCTGAAGCAATGGCTTTAGCTGAAAAAACTGGTGACCAAATGGATACACAAATTGTGAATGACTTAAACCAATTTGTTGATCGTCTTGAAAAAAGAACATACGACTTAAAACTAGCGAGACAGATTACGATTCAACAAGCTCCACAAATTCGTTTGATTCAAAATACAAATCAGGCTTTAGCTGAAAAAATCCAAGCATCTATCAACACAGCGATTCCTTTATGGAAAAATCAAGTGGCAATCGCCTTAACATTGTTACGACAAAAAGACGCCGTTACTGCTCAACGTCAGGTGTCTGAGACAACCAATGATTTATTGGCTAAAAACTCAGAAATGCTAAAAATTTCTGCTATTGAAACAGCTAAAGAAAATGAACGTGGCATTGTCGATATCGAAACATTACAAAAAACACAAAATGACTTAATTGAAACTATCCAAGAAACACTCAAAATTCAACAAGAAGGTAAAGAAAAACGCCGTAATGCTGAATTAGAATTGTCTATGATGGAAGAAGATTTGAAAAATAAATTACTAGAAATGTCAGGAAGTAAATAAGAAAAAACACTCAAATCACTTGTTCTGTAAACAACGTGATTTGGGTGTTTTACTTTAGATTAAATCTTCTTCTAATTTTTGACAATCTGGACAAATACCATACATTTCTAAACGATGGTCATTTATCTTAAAGCCTGTTAGTTTTTCTGTCGCTGCTTCAACGTCCCCTAATCCCGGATAGTTAACATCGACTACTTTTTTACATTTCTCGCAAATGGCATGATAATGTTTATCCGTAGCAAAATCAAATCGACTTGAAGAATCACCATATGCCATCTCAACGACAAAGCCGATTTCTGTAAACAATCGTAAATTATTATATACAGTTGCGACACTCATATTTGGAAAACGACTTTCCAATTCTTTATAAATGTCATCAGCAGTTGGATGCGTGTGACTCTCAATAAGATACTCTAAAATAGCGTATCGTTGTGGTGTTATTCTAATATCAGCTGCTTTTAATTTTTCAATTGCTTCGTCAACTAAGTGATTTTTTGACATATAGCATCATCCTCACTATTTATATTAATTCCATTCTACTACTCTTTATAATTTTTCGCAAGATTCTTATTTATTGTTAGTTTCTTCATCAAAAAATAAAATGTAAATAAAGATACAAATTACTCCAATCACTAAACAAATATCCGCAACATTAAAAATCGGGAACTTCATAAATTCAGTTTGAAACATATCCACTACATAACCTTGTCTAAAACGATCGATAAAATTACCGACCGTTCCACCTATGACAAAACTTAATCCCACAGTCAACCACTTATTATTGTATCTATTTTTATATAGTAAATAAGAAAAAATACATAATGCAATGACACCTACTAATAGGAAAAACCACATATGTCCTTCAAAAATACTCCAAGCCCCTCCCTCATTACGGATATGCGTAATTGAAAAGATAGGATTTTTTATTGTTGTTTCATATAAATCTAAATGTTGTACGACCATTATTTTTGTCAGTTGATCTAGTACTATACTTCCTATAATAATCAGCAAATAAAGAATCATCGACTTGTCTCCCTCATTAATATAAATCTATGTGTTTTGTCTAAAGCAATAAGTACAGTATAATACATTTTTATGAAAGAACAAACTTTATTTATAGACAATTTTAAGTTAATTTTGTTATTTGACGAATGTTCGTTAGAAACGTATAATAAGTGATGTAATACTAAAAAACCTGGAGGAATGTGAAATGAAGCAAGGTTTAGTTAAATGGTTTGATGTAAAGAAAGGATATGGATTCATTATTTACGATCAAGATGAGGAAATCTTCGTTCATTTTACGGCAATAAATCAGGATGGGTTTAAAACCTTATTTGAAGGGCAACAAGTAACATTTGATATTAAAGAAGGCGCTAGAGGCTTACAAGCCTCAAATGTATCAGTTATAGATGAAGAAAAAAGAGTTGATTAATTATCAACTCCTTTTTTATACCCATTTATACCACAATTTAAATGACTTGATTGTTCCAAATGAGTGATAAAATTCGACTTGGATGAGGGTAACATCAAATAAGAACGTTCATGTTGCTTGGTAACTAATGTAAAACCATATTTACCCACAAGTACTTTTTTAATTTTATTAATATCAATTGTATACTCATTCTTTTTAAGAACGGCATTTATTTTAATCTGATCCTGAGTCAAAATTAATTTTCGTCTTGTTCCTAAATAGAAAAAAAACAAGAATAACAAAAATGTCACAATACTAAACAGATTGATTCGCCCTTGTTCTTCTAGTAAACCGATCATGCTTGCAAAAAATAAGACAAATGTCAGAGACCAATAAATCACCGTATCTGCTAAGATTGGTTGATATCTATATATATGAATCTTATTCTCGCTCATTACTTCCCTCCGTTACTTACTCTATTCTAAGATATAATACTAACACAATATAAACGAATAAAAAAATGAAATGAGGAATTTTATGATAAAAATTTACACTGATGCGTCTACTCACCCAAAACATAAAAAAAGTGTTGGATGCTTTATTATAAAAAATGAAGCAGACGCTATAATTGAGACATTTCCTTTAGAAGCAACAAATAATCATACAGCTGAATTTCAAACGATGGTTAAAGTCCTTGAATACTGCTTAGAACATCAATTAGAAAAACAACTGGTTTTTATATACTCTGATAGTAATATTGTCGTAAAATCTTTTAATAAAAAATACGTAAAAAACGACGACTTCTCTCCCCTTTTGGAGCAACTTCTTACATTAAGTCGTCATTTTGAGGAGTTAGCTATTGAGTGGATTCCAGAATCACAAAATAAAATGGCTGATCATCATGCTAGACAAGCATTGAAAAAAGAGTTAAAGAAAAAGAAATAAGCCAATTAACACACAAAAAATATCTAGGTATATTGGTTATTTTTTGTTAAAATAAGGTATCACAGAAAGGAGGATAACATGTGAGTATCCTTTTAATTATTCTTTACTTAATCAACCTATTGTTCGCTCTGTTTTTAATCTTCTACAGAGAACGTGATACCAGCGTGACATGGGCTTGGTTATTAGTCTTTATGTTTATTCCGTTTTTAGGATTTATTTTATATTTATTCTTTGGTTTAGGTCTAAGTAAAAAAGAACGTTATAATATTAAAAATCAAATATCACTTGATTTTGAGTCGTTAGATAATATATATGATTCAACGTTGCAACTCTATGACGATATTCCAAGTGATAGTAAGTTCAAGCAACTAGCCTACTTTATGTCGAACTTAAATCACACACCACTAACACACCACAACGAAGTCAAGATTTTAGTTGATGGGAAAAAGAAATTAGAATCCTTACTTCATGACATAAAAAAGGCACAGAAATTTATTCACATTGAATATTATGCTTTTGTGACAGATGAAACTGGTATGAAAGTAGTCGATTTATTAACAGAAAAAGCAAAAGAAGGAGTCGAAGTTTGCTTACTTTATGATGAGTTAGGATCAAAAGGTGTCCAAAAAAGCAAATTTGCTAAATTAATAGAAGCTGGAGGAAAAATTCAAACTTTCGTTACAAGTAAGAAAGCTATTTTAAAATTCCGTGTCAACTACCATGACCATCGAAAGATTGTTATCATCGATGGAAAAGTTAGTTACATTGGAGGATTTAATATTGCTGACCAATATGTTGAAATCACTAAAAAATTTGGTTATTGGCGCGATACTCATCTTAGAATAAATGGCCCTGCTACCTCTATTTTAGAATTACGTTTTTTATCTGATTGGAATGTTTCAGTTCCTGAAAATGAAAAATTATCAGGCAAACTAGACTATCTCTATCATGAAAAACCAAATGAGTCTGCTTACACAGACATCCAAATCGTTGCGAGTGGACCTCATGATGAAAAACAACAAATAAAATTAGCATTCACAAAGCTCATTACAAGTGCTAAAAAACGTGTTTGGATTCAAACACCGTACCTCATTCCTGATGACACGATTTTGGACGCATTTAAAATCGCCAAACAATCTGGTGTTGATGTAAAAATCATGATTCCAAACAAACCAGATCACCCTTTTATATACCGTGCAACACAATACTTTGCACAAGTCGTAATGAAGTATGGTGTAGATGTCTTTATATACGACGGCGGCTTTCTTCATTCAAAAGTACTCATTATGGATGATGATGTCAGTATCGTTGGATCGGCAAACCAAGATATAAGAAGCTATAAACTAAACTTTGAAGCAAGTGCTGTAATGTATGATAAATCAATCAACACAGAGTTAGCACATTACTTCGATAAAGATTTAAAACAGTCTACGCAAATGACACAACAAATGATTGATGATATGTCTATTTGGTTAAAATTCAAACAAAAAACAGCTAGACTATTTTCACCTATAATGTAAGTTTAAGTCATAAGAGAGGATTTATAGATATCTCTTATGGCTTTTTTGTTTTATCAAAATGGTCAAGTATACAAATTTTTTTATTAACTGATAGAATAAATTTCGTGACTTTTTTGTAAAGACTGGTTTAATAATACAGAAGTTGTTATACTAGTGAAACATAACTAGATTAGGAGGAGATGACTTGCCTCGTTTAGATTTTTCTTATATGAAACTAAAATATTATGGAACTCGTTATATCAATCGGCACCTATCAAGTATTCAAATCATTTTTATCTATTATGTTTTGATGACAGCAGCCGCTTATTTTCTATTGAATATACCTTATTTTCATCAAGATAATGTATCATACTCGACCTTTGATATGGTGTTTATGGCAATCAGTACTATCAGTGTGACGGGGTTAAGTACGTTTAATATTAACGAGATATTTAATGAACGTGGGATTATTTTACTTGAAATTCTATTTCAAATCGGTGGATTCGGGATTATGATGGTATCAACCTTCTTCTTTATCCTCTCAAAGAAAAAAATATCCCTAAAACGTAGACAGCTCATTATGACTGATATGAACTCACCAAAATTGAGCGGTAGTATCAGATTAATTAAAAATACCATGTTAACCTTATTAGTTATCCAGTTGATTTTTGGCTTTGTGTTTGCTGCACATTTTTATTTTGCTGAACATCACTTAAATCTGATTGATTCATTATTTCATGGATTTTATCAATCCGTATCCGCGGTAACTAATTCAGGTTTTGACGTAACGGGTGAATCAGTCACTCCATATAAAAATGATTTCTTCTTTTTACCTGTTTTAATGATTTTAATTATGATTGGTGGAATTGGCTTTCCAGTGTTAATGGAAGTGAAGGAATGGTTTTTTTACAAACGAAAAAAACACGGATTACCTTTTCGTTTTTCTCTTTTTAGTCGTTTAGCGATTAGTATTTACTTGATTTTATTTGTTGTTGGAACTGTTTTAATTTATTTACTTGAAAAAAATCATCTGTTTATCGACATGACAGAGTCGCAAAAATGGCTAACCTCCATGTTTTACTCAACTACCACTAGAAATGCTGGGTTGCAGCTGAATAATCTAAATGACTTTCAAACCCCAACTCTTCTACTTTTTTCTATGTTGATGTTTATTGGATGCAGTCCAAGCTCAGTTGGTGGGGGAGTCAGAACAACTACTGTCGCAATTCTGGGCTTATACATGTATAGTTTTATCAAAGGGCAAGAAAACGTGACGGTTTTTAATCGCCGAATTGACAAAACAGATATCAAAAAAGCCATTGTTGTATTTAACTTATCTGCTTTTATGTGCTTTTTATCAATTCTTATTTTGACCATTACAGAAAATGAATCCATGATTGCCTTAATTGTGGAAGTCGCATCAGCCTTTGGAACGACAGGACTATCCCTTGGTATTACTTCGGATCTGTCACCTGTTGGTAAAGTTGTCATAGCCATTTTAATGTTTGTCGGACGTATTGGCATGCTTTACACATTGATGATTTTCATTCCAAAAGAAAAACATGACCGCGGATATGTTTATCCAGCTGAAAAAATTATTATTGGTTAATTCAAACCTTAGAACAGATAGTTTTATGTTCTGAGGTTTTTTTGTTATCTTAATTAATAGAATCTTATGGATTTTTTTAATCTATCCATTCTTTTTTTATGGTATTATGATTAGGTTAATGTATACACAGGAGGAATGTATATGAGTTTTAAAAGTGGATTAGCGACAACTGTTGGTAAATCTTCACAATGGCTATTAAAAACGTTTTTCAAAGGTGGCAGTAGCTTGCCTGGAAAACTGGCTTTAAAAATAGATCCAACAATTCTTTCAAGTCTAGCAAAAGATTATGATGTGATTGTTGTGACTGGAACAAATGGAAAAACGTTAACAACTGCGTTAACGGTTAATATATTAAAAGAGGAATTCGATTCTGTTGTTACGAATACAACAGGTGCTAATATGCTACAAGGAATTGTTTCTACATTCCTTCAAGGAAAGAAAAACAAACATGGCAAAAACGTCGCTGTTTTAGAAATCGACGAAGCCAGTTTAAATAAAGTGACCGAATTTTTAACACCTGAGTTATTCTTATTTACCAATATTTTTCGTGATCAAATGGATCGCTATGGTGAAATTTACACGACTTATCAATTAATTGTTGATGGGGCGAAAAAAGCACCAAAAGCACCAATATTAATGAATGGTGATTTACCGATATTTAATTCGATTGATACAGTTAATCCACGTGAATATTATGGTTTTAGCCATAAAGATGACGAAGAACAAATGGCTCACTACAATACTGATGGTGTCCTTTGTCCTCACTGTCATCACATCCTTCACTATAAAATGATTACATATAGTAACTTAGGAGATTATTATTGCCCTAATTGTGATTTCAAACGCCCTGAACTTAATGTCGCCTTAACTGACATTAAACACATGACTAATGTCTCTTCTACCTTTACGATTGATGAGCATGACTACCAAATTGAAGTGGGTGGCATGTACAATATTTATAATGCTCTAGCAGCAACGGCTGTAGCGAAACATTATAATATTTCATCAGAAAAAATCAGAAAAGGTTTAGCGTACGACGAAAAAGTGTTTGGCCGTCAAGAAGTCATTGAGATTGGAGATAAAAAATGCACTCTTGTTTTAGTTAAAAACCCAGTTGGGCTAAATCAAGTGATTGATACGATGAAATTATCTCCTTACCCATTTTCACTAGCTGCACTACTGAATGCAAACTATGCTGACGGAATTGATGTCAGCTGGATTTGGGACAGTCAATTAGAAGAATTAGGTGAATTAGATATTCCTAAAGTCATCTCAGGTGGAGAACGTCAGAGTGATATGTCACTTCGATTAAAAGTAGCTGGCATTAACGAAGAAAATTTAGTTGAAACATCGTCACTTACACAAGTCATCGAAGAAATAAAATCAGCACCAACTGAACATGTTTATATTTTAGCCACATACACTGCAGTATTAGGCTTAAGAAAAGAATTAATCCAACAAGGGTTTATCAAGGAGGAAGCCTAGTATGACAAACTATCATTTAACATTTTGTCACCTGTATGGAAATTTATTGAATACATATGGTGACAATGGTAACCTACTTTTATTAAACTACTATGCAAAAAAATTAGGCATTACAATTGATACTGAAATCATCAGCGTGTTTGAAGATTTTGATGAGACGAAATATGATTTTGTCTTTTTCGGTGGAGGTCAAGATTATGAACAAAAAATCGTTTCTGAAGACATACAAACAAAAAAAGACGCTATCACTCGTTACATTGAAAACGATGGTGTGATGCTTGCTATTTGTGGAGGGTTCCAATTATTAGGTGAGTATTACATCGGCGCTCATGGTGAAAAAATTGAAGGAATCTCCGCTCTTCCCCACTATACTCTTAGCCAGGATAATAACCGTTTTATCGGTGATATTGAAATTTATAATAAAGAATTTGACGAAACATATTACGGCTTTGAAAATCATAATGGTATGACTTTTTTAGGAGAAGGTGAAAAACCTCTTGGAGAAGTTGTAAAAGGGTATGGAAACAATGGGAAAGACAAAACTGAAGGGGTTATTTATAAAAATGTCATTGGATCATATTTTCACGGACCTTTATTAGCCAAAAATAAACAACTTGCACTTAGATTACTAAATATGGCTATGAAAACAAAATACGAAAAAACCTTTAAACTGAAAGAGTTAAATTAGAGCATAAAATACTGGCTCTTTGTCAAATAGGACTGATAAGTTAAATTGGTAAGATGATGATTGTGAGAGTAATCTCACAATCATCATCTTTTTTAGTTATTTTATTTTTATAAGGACGTTTATCAAGAAAATCCTTATTCTCATATTGTGAAATGATTTAAATCCGTATGACATTCGTTTTAGTGTTTTTATATGAGTATTCTTGGCTTCAATTTTTCCATTGGAAAAATCATAAAGAAGGGCATTACGAATACCTGTTTCATAGGTAAGTAAGTTCTCTTATTTGTCTTTAAATAGCTTATCTAAGTTATTAGGTAAGTTTTTTAACAGGTTAAAAAAAGATTGACCGTCTTTATGTCTAAAATGATACGTTAGTAGTTGGAAAATATCATAAGCCTCTTTTAGATTCGCAAAGAATGAGAGTAGTCGATCGATCATCATTGATTCCGTTAAAAGAGGGTACTTTGGAGAAGGGAAACTTCTCCAGGTTTTAAATTCAGAAATAGAGATATTTTGTTGATTTTTTAAAAGGAATTTCCAATTTGATTTCAGTTTATTAGCCTCTGATTTTTTCTTTTGGCGAATCAATACTTTCATTTCTCGTACCCTAAATTCATTAAAAGCAGCATTCATATCAGTGACTAAAAACTTTACTTTTTTTCGTTCCTCCAAAGGCGTACGATTAAAATAAACAGTGAGTTTATTTAATGTCCGACTAGGTAGTATATCAACTAATTCTCCTGTTTTTCCATCGGCACAAATAAAGCTCATCTTATCTTCTCTACTAGCATGCGACTTGAATTCGTCTACCATCAGAACGTCAGGAAATCACTGGGGTTTAAGTTGATGTGGTAATTGAGTTTCAACAGATTTAAGAACCCTTATAACAGTCGTTAAGGAGACTTGGCATAATTTAGCGATTAACGTCATAGATATTTTTTCAGTTAAAAGTTCTAAGATTTGCAAAGTAATAAACTTACTAATATGACAATTTTTTTCAACGATTGAGCATTGAGCAGTCCAATTATGGTTACAATTTTTACAATGGAAACGTTGTTTCTTTAGCTTTAAAATAGTAGGTAGGTTTTGATAAGGTAATAGACGAATAGTGACTTCTTTTTTCCCGTTTCTCACGACATTTGTCTTTCCATCACTATCAACAACGGCTGAGTGGCAATTTTTACAAGCCGAAGGCACAGGGAAATAAGTCCCTTTAATAATTAAAGTATTCCTTCCATTAATGTTAGCTTCTTCTGTACTAGTTAAATTCAAATGATTATCTGTTATTCTTAGCATTTTTTGATATGATTATTCATGACATGTCGCCCTTTCTACCTAATGTTTTTGTTTGGTACTTAAATTTTACTAGATAGACGACATATTTTTAAATAAAATAAACTAAAAAGGGCTGATGAATCGAATTTTGATTCATCAGTCCTTTAAATTATAGAGCCAACACTTTTTGTATTCTCTTTGATATAAATACCATTTTATTAGCATTTTTTTGACATTATATATATAATGAGTATTGTTATAACTTTAATAAGTTATGAAAGAATAGGAGTGAAAAAAATTGAAAATTGGCGTACCAAAAGAAATTAAGAACAATGAAAATCGTGTTGCATTGACTCCTCCATTTGTAAAAATTTTAGTGGAGAACTCGCATGAAGTCTTCATACAAACTCAAGCAGGTGCAGGTGCTGGATTTGAAGACAGTGCTTATGAGGAAATGGGTGCAACCATCGTTCAAAATCAAGAAGATGTATGGGATGTAGACATGGTTTTAAAAGTTAAAGAACCGTTGGCATCTGAATATCATTTATTCAAACCTAATCAAATCTTATTCACTTATCTACATTTAGCACCTAATAAAGAGTTAACTGATGCTTTATTGGCAAATAAAGTAACAGCGATAGCGTATGAATCAGTTCGTTTACCTGATGGATCTTTACCATTACTAACACCAATGTCGGAAATTGCAGGACGTATGGCTCCTCAAACGGGTGCTTACTTCCTAGAATCAATCAACCAAGGATCTGGTGTCTTACTATCATCTGTTCCCGGGGTTGAAAAAGGTCAAATCGTTATTATAGGTGGTGGGGTCGCTGGTACAAATGCTGCAAAAATTGCAGTTGGATTAGGTGCAAAAGTCCGTGTTTTAGATATTAATCCAAAACGATTAGCAGAATTAGAGGATATTTTTGGTAATACTATTGAAACGGTTATTTCAAATTCACATAACATTGAAAAATCAGTTAAAATAGCTGATTTAGTAATTGGTGCTGTTTTAATTCCTGGACGAAAAGCTCCACGTTTAGTAACTGAGGATATGGTTAGACAAATGAAGCCTGGTTCAGTGATTATTGATATTGCCATTGACCAAGGTGGTATATTTGAAACAACTGACCATGTAACAAACCATGATGATCCAACATATATTAAACATGGTGTTGTTCACTACGCTGTTGCCAATATGCCTGGTGCAGTAGCTCGTACATCAACACTTGCTTTAACTAACAACACTTTACCTTATATTGTTAAATTAGCAAACAAGCCCTTGACAGATATTATAAAAACAGATATAGCCTTATTAAATGGTTTCAATACATATAACGGTGTATTAACTTCTAAAGAAGTGGCCGAAGATCAAAATCGTTTATCAGAGTACAAACCGATAACAAACCTATTATAATAAGCAACAGGGCCTGACACAAAAGTCTTAAAAAAAATACCATGAAATCACTTTCTTAAAACACTGATTTCATGGTACTTCTGTTTTTGAGTGATTCTCATTTAAAAAGTTACTTTTAGGCCAAGCTCTTTTTTGATACTATCTATTTTTCTTTCCAGGTTCTGAAGCAATGATATCTAAATCTCCTTCTAATGACCATGTATCTACTCCATTTGGTAAAATAAAGTGCATACCCTTAGAAATCTCATATGATTGCTCATCAAATTTTAAATAACCGAATCCATCTATCACACTAACTAGTGTATAAGGCGCATGAGACTGAATATCCAAAATACCATTAACATTCCACTCATATACATTAAAGTAATCAGATTCTATAAAGGTAGTAATACTTGATTTATTTTCATTCAGTTGTGTAACAGCTATTTTAGGATCAACATGAGGAACTGTTGTTACTTCAAGTGATTGTTGGATATGTAATTCACGAGTAATGCCATTATCATCTTCTCTATCGTAATCATACACGCGATATGTGGTATCACTACTTTGTTGAGTTTCCAAAATCATAATCCCACTACCTATCGCATGAATTGTTCCACTTGGCACATAGAAGAAATCTCCCTTTTTGACAGGAATACGTCTCAACAAATCATCCCATTCACCAGAATCAATCATTCGTTTTAATTCATCCTTTGTTTTAGCATGATGACCATAAATAATCTCAGATCCTGGTTCAGCACTTATAATATACCAACACTCAGTTTTTCCAAGCTCTCCTTCGTGACTTAATCCGTAAAAATCATCTGGATGAACTTGTACAGATAAATCATCTTCTGCATCTAAAATTTTAGTCAATAATGGGAAAACTTTTTCCTTTGGATGACCGAATAATTCTGGATGTTTTTTCCATAAATCATCTAACTTTTCTCCACTGAATTCCCCATTTTCAATCGTACAAACACCATGAGGATGCGCACTAATTGCCCAACATTCACCAATCGTTTTACTAGTTAATTCATAACCAAATTCTGTCGATAATTTTTCTCCACCCCAAATTTTTTCTTGGAATACTGGTTTTAAAAATAATGGCTTTGTCATCTTTTCCCTTCACCTCATCTTTATTGATAAAAATAGTATATCATTTCTTATCTAATTCGTCTGTTCTTTTTGAAAAACCTCGATTAATTCATCACGTTTTCTTATGTAATCTTGTCTATTATCATAAGGATGAACTCTATTTGATAAAAAAATAAAAGCCTCTTGTTCTATAATATCTATCAACATAAAAGTACCCGTATAACCTGTATGATATAATATTGGATGTTTTTTTTCTAAATGATACCTTAAATCCCACCCTAAGGAACGAGACAGAGTAGCTGTTGGCGTGTAGTCTTGTAATAAACTTTCTATTGTTTCGGGTAAAAGCATCTTATCGCCAGATGGTAATGCCCCTTTATTCAACATCATTTGAACAAACTTAAAGCTATCATCAATTGTACTAAATAAACCCGCACTACCACAGTGTTCTTTTAGTTGGTAGGCTTTTGGATCATGAACCTCACCCTTTATGACTCCTCTTGTTTTAGTAACCTGAGTAGGTGCACATTTCGTTTTATCAATGTTTGTAAAGCCACTTGAAGTCATTCCTAATGGATGCAAGACCTTTTCAGTAAACAAATCATGTAAGTTTTGCTTATAATAGTCTTCCAACATAAATCCTATCAATAATGTGCCTGTATCAGTATACACTTTTTTCTTTCCTATAATTGATTTATTAACCGGTAAGCGTAAAATTGCTTGTTTAAGTTCTTCTCCTGATAACTCATCTCTATTTTCAATGTATCCATAAACGGCTGACGTGTGTGTCAATAAATGTCGTAATGTCACACGTTCTTCATGCCATGATGGTAAATAGGTTTTAAATGGGGCATCAATGTCTAAAACATTTTTTTCGATTAATTGCAAAACAAGTGTATTAGTCATCATGACTTTCGTAAGAGAAGCCATATCGTAAAGTGTGTCATGAGTTGCACTTATCTCTTCTGGCATCACTTCTTTAAAACCAATGACTCCTTTTTGTATATCACCTTGTTTTAAAAAAAGATAATTGGCTCCTGGTATGATCTTATCTTGATGCATCAACTCAATAGTAGCGATAGTTTTTTCAAACATAATGTCTCCTTATTTAAGAAAAAAGCTGATAATAGCTAGTCAAATACTAGCAACTATTATCAGCTTTTATTTATTTTTTATTTTCTTTTTTAAAAACGATGAACCATAAATGAATACCACTAGGATCGTACAATCCAATGATTCGTTTTCCTTTATTATAATAAAAATCACACCCGAGTGATTCTAGATTTTCTTTTAATAAAAGTAAATCATCCATTGTTGGTATATCAAATGTCACATGGTCTACTCCCAAATCCGTCTCATGGATAACTGGAGACACTCCATTTGATTGAGCTTCATTAATTGCTAATTGGTGATGATAGTCATTCACAGAAAGCAAATGAGTTGAGCTAAAATCATCATCTTTAATTTTAAAGCCTAATTTTTCAGCATAGAACTTGTATACTTCTTCTAAATCAGAAACAGACAAGTGGACATGTCCCACTTTGGTTTCTTCTGGAACAGATGTATATTCTCCTTCTACTCGATTTAAACGTTTCTGAATGTTCAATTCTTTGGTTACACCATCTATTTTACCATCTACCATTGGCCATTCATCTCTTGGCTTATCCCAACTGAACTCTAAACGATTATTCTCAGGATCACTGATATAAACAGATTCACAAAATCCATGGTCACTTTCGCCTTCAATTGGATAATTAATTAACATGAGATGTTTGATAAAACGAGCGAGGTCGTCTCTAGTTGGAAAAACAAACGATGTATGGTTTAATCCAGTCTGAGTATTTGAACCTTCAACGCCATCTGGTGTCGAAATCAATCCCAGCAATTTTCTTTTCTGACTACCAATACCTAAAATAGCCATATCATTTTCTTCATTAATCAAATCAAACCCAACAACTTGTTGGTAGAAACTTAACATTCTGTCAAAATCTTTTACTTTGATGGCAACAGAAGTCAATTTGGTGTTTGGATTTAATGAAAAGTTAACCATAATATTCATTTCCCCCTAAATTTTAAAAATCAATGTCTTTTCCCTTAACGTCACTTTACATTGTAACACCTTTTATCCAAGAAATTCCATTATTATATTCGAAAAATTAGATGAATATCATTTTAATTATTAAATACTTACCCCTGTTGAAAATTGACTATTATACAATTCAGCATAGAAACCGGCTTTTTCAAGTAATTGATCATGATTTCCTGTTTCAACGATGTCCCCTTGATCCATCACAATAATGTTATCTGCATCACGAATCGTTGATAATCTATGAGCCACAACAAAACTTGTACGACCTTCTAATAATCTATCCATTGCTTCTTGTATCAATATTTCAGTTCTTGTATCAACACTAGAAGTTGCTTCATCCAAGATTAAAACATCTGGATTAACTAAAAAGGCACGTGCAATTGTGATTAATTGTCTTTGTCCTTGAGAAATATTTGATGCGTCCTCGTTTAACACAGTATCATATCCTTCTGGCAAACGACGAACAAATTCGTCAACACGTGCTGCTTTGGCTGCACGGATAACATCTTCTTCACTAGCATCCATATTCCCATAACGAATATTGTCATAAATTGAGCCAGCAAATAACCATGTATCTTGTAGTACCATTGAAAAATGTGAGCGTAATGTTTCACGTTTAATATTACGAGTATCTTTTCCTTGATACAAAATCGCACCACCTGAGACATCATAAAAGCGTTCCAGTAAATTGATAATTGTTGTTTTACCAGCACCAGTTGGTCCTACAATGGCAACTTTTTGTCCCTTAAATACATCTAAATTAAAGTCTTTCATCAATAATTCACTATCATCATAACCAAATGCCATATGTTGGAATGACACAACCGCGTCTGTTGGTGTAGCAAGTGAATTATCAACTGTTGTATCACTCATTTCCATTTCATCTAATACATCAAAAATACGTTCAGCCGAAGCAATTGTTGATTGAATTGTATTTAACAGATTCGCCATTTGACTTAGAGGTTGAGCAAATTGGTTAGTGTATTGCATAAAAGCTTGTACGTCCCCTAAAGGCATATATCCATTTGCTACTTGAATCCCACCTAATATAGCTATAAAGACATAACTAATATTTTTTACAAAGTTCATCAATGGCATAATAATCGCTGAAATAAACTGCGATTTCCAACCAGATTCATATAAATGTTGATTTTGAATTTCAAATACATCTATATTGTCTTTTTCATGATTAAAACTTTTAACAACTGCATGTCCACTATAGCTTTCTTCAATCTGATTGTTTAATAAACCTAAACTCGCTTGTTGTTTGCCAAAATATCGTTGAGATTTTGGTGCAATAATCATTGTGATGATTAAACTTAGTGGCACTGTCAACGCTGCAACAATTGTTAACTTCCAGCTGATTGTTAACATCATCCACAGTACCCCGAAAAACATTAAAATACTTGTAACAAACTGAGTTAACGTTTGTTGAAGGGTTGTAGCAATATTATCCATGTCGTTAATCGCACGAGACATAATATCACCATTTGAATGCGTGTCATAGTAAGAAACAGGGACACGTCCCATTTTTTCTTTAAATTCTTTTCTTAATTGATACACTGTTCGTTGAGAAATACGTGTCATAATAAATTGTTGCATAAAACTGAAAATAGCTGATGCAATGTACATCGCTAATACAATCATTAATATGCTACCAATTTTATCAAAGTTAATATCTATTTTGCTTACTTTAGCACCACTCATCATGGTTTCTTTTGCTTTCATTAGTCCAGTAAAAATTTCAGTTGTTGCCTCTCCTAATATTTTAGGAGTTCGAATTTGAAATATAGTAGAGGCTGTTGCTAAAACAAACACTAAAAAAATTAAGTACCAACGCTTCATCATATATGACATTAAACGTTTAGTTGTTTTCCAAAAATTCTTTGGCTTTGCTTTTTTTCCTTTTACTCCACCAGGTCCGTGCTGTCTCATGCTATTTCCTCCTTACTCAACTGTGATGAAATAATTTCTTGATAGGTATCATTTGTTGCTTTTAGCGTTTGGTGATCGCCACGACCTACCATGACACCATCATCTAATACAAGAATCGTATCAGCATCCACCACGGTACTAATTCTTTGCGCTACTATGACGACTACTGCTTCAGTAATCGACTCTTTCAATGCTTTTCTAAGAGCAGCATCTGTTTTAAAATCAAGTGCTGAGAAGGAGTCATCAAACACGTAGACTGATGCGTTTTTTATGAGTGCTCTAGCTATACATAGACGTTGACGCTGTCCACCTGAGAAGTTTGTTCCACCTTGTTCAACTTTACTATCCAAACCATCTGGTAATTCAGAAACAAATGATTTTGCTTGTGCTGTTTCTAAAGCTTGCCAAATCTCGTCGTCTGTTGCATTTTCTTTCCCGTATTGCATATTTGATCGGATTGTTCCGGTAAATAACACTGCTTTTTGTGGTACAAAACTGACTTTTTCTCTTAGTTCATGTTGCAAGACATCTTTTACATTGCATTCATCAACTAATATCTCACCTTCTGTTGTATCAAAGAAACGTGGA